>NZ_JBHZCF010000021.1:82498-146920 GCF_042755225.1 Streptomyces sp. NPDC059169
TGGTGGGGCCTTGTAGTCGTGACAGTATAGGCGTTCTTTTGGTTGTGGTGGCCCTGAGGGAAAAAACCGGCCTAGCGCGCCTGCTCCCCCCCTTCCTCCCCCTCCCCCCCCCCCCCCCCGCGTCCGGTGGCCTTGCCTTGGCTCTTGACCGGCCCGGCCGGCGTTGCCCACGGTCCCGCAGCACGCCGGCGTCCGTCCGCTTCCCGCTGGTCCCGCGGTCGTCCCGCTGGTCCCGCGGTACTCCCGGGGCACGACCAGGGGTGCTCCGCGGCGGGCGACCGGTACACGTCCGTCGGCCCGCCGGGCGGCCCCGGATCAGCCGACGACCCGTTCCACCAAGAGCTTCACTGCCGCCGCGATCGATTCGGCGTCGATGCCCGCAGTGTGCAATTGCTCCTCCGGTGCCGCCGAGGCCGGCATGTGGGACACGGCGAGGCGGGTGAGCCGGGGAACGGGCCGCCCGTCGGCGAACGCCTCGGCGACGGCGTCCCCGATTCCGCCTTCCCTGCGGTGGTCCTCGACGGTGACGATGCAACCGGTCGCGTCCGCGGCGTCGTGGAGCGTCTCCGCGTCCACCGGTTTCACCGAGTAGAGGTCGATGACCCGGACCCGGATCCCGTCCGAGGCCAGTACGTCCGCGGCGCGTAGCGCCTCGTGGACCGTCGTACCGGCGGCCACGATCGTGGCCCGGTCGTCCTCGCCACGGCGCAGCACCTTGCTCCCGCCGATGGGGAAATCCTCGTCCGGCCCGTAGACGACGGGCGTCTCACCGCGGATGGTCCGCAGGTAGCGGACCCCTTCGAGGTCTGCCATGGCCGCCACCAACTTCGACGTCTGATTGGCGTCGCACGGGTGGAGCACGGTGGAGCCGGGGACGGCGCGGAACATAGCCAGGTCTTCCAGACCCATCTGGGAGGGACCGTCCGGTCCGATGGCCACCCCTGCGTGGGAGCCCACCAGATTGATCCCCGCCCGACTGACCGCCGCCATCCGCACGAAGTCGTGGGCGCGGGTGAGGAACGCTGCGAACGTCGAGGCGTACGGCACCCAGCCGCGCGTCTGCAGGCCGACCGCCGCGGCGACGAGCTGTTGTTCCGCGATATAGCACTCGAAGAACCGGTCGGGGTGCATTTCCTCGAAGTACGCCGACCTCGTCGAGTCGCTGACCTCCCCGTCGAGCGCCACCACGTCGCCGCGGGCCGAGCCGAGGGCCGCCAGCGCCTTGCCGAACGCCGTGCGGGTGGCTTCCTCCGTGCCGAGTTCGTAGCGCGGGAGCTCCGGCCGGGCGCCGTCCCCCTGCGGTCGCGCCGGCGCCGACGGCGGTGCGTGTACCTCGACCCGGACGAAGCGGGGGCCGCCCAGTTCCGCGATCGCCGCGTCGGCGTCGGGGAGGGGCTTGCCGTGCTTGCCCTCGAGGTCTTCCACCGACGCGACGCCCCGCCCCTTGCGGGTGGCCGCGATGACGGCCGAGGGGCGCCCCTGCACCTCGGCGGCCTCGGTGAAGGCCTTGTCGACGGCCTCCACGTCGTGGCCGTCGACCTCCACCGTGTGCCAGCCGAAGGCCTGGAGACGCCGCGCGTAGGCGCCGAGGTCGTGCCCGAGGCGGGTCGGCCCCCGCTGGCCGAGCCGGTTCACGTCGATGACGAGCGTCAGGTTGTCCAACTGCTCGTACGCGGCGTGCTCCACCGCCTCCCACACCGAGCCCTCCGCCATCTCGCTGTCACCGGACAGCACCCACACCCGGTAGGGGATCCGGTCGAGGCGCTTGCCCGCCAGCGCCGTCCCCACCCCGATCGGAAGCCCCTGACCCAGTGACCCGGTGGCGACGTCCACCCACGGCAGCATCGGCGTGGGGTGCCCCTCCAGCCTGCTCCCCGGCCTCCGGAAGGTGAGCAGTTCCTCGTCGTCGATCACCCCCGCCGCCTTGTAGAGCGAGTACAACAGCGGGGACGCGTGTCCCTTGGAGAGGATCAGCCGGTCGTTCGCCGGATGGTCCGGGGCGTCGAAGTCGTAGCGGAGGTGGTGGGCGAGCAGCACGGCCGCGAGGTCGGCCGCGGACATCGACGAGGTGGGGTGGCCCGATCCCGCGGCGTCTGCTGCCCGCACCGAGTCGACGCGCAACTGCTGGGCCAGTTCGCTCAGTTCTTCGTACCGCATGTCACTCCTTGGTCGGTTCACTCCTCTGCGGGGAGCCCGGTACGCGGGCGAGCTCGGGCGAGGTCGAGTCCAGCGGCACCGACCACGAGCGGACCAGGCCGAGTTGCACCGCCTGCCGCGGCAGCACCGCGTCGAGCAGCCAGTCGGCCGCCACCCGCACCCGGTTGCCCGGCATCGCAGCGAGGTGGTAGCCGCGGGTGACCGCGCCCGCGAGTGGCCCCGACAGCGGCACGCCCAGGGGGTTGGCCGCCGCCTGCACCCCTCCGAGGTCGACGGCGAATCCGAGGTCGTGGTGCCGGTACGGACCGGCTTGGCCGTGGCCGAGGGACGCGGCGACGTTCCGCGCGGCGACGTCGCCCTGGCGGGAGGCGTGCTGCGCGGTCATCGGGGTCAGGGCGAAGTCCGTTCCCCTGTGCCCGTCCGTTCCTCCGTGCCCGGGCAGGGGCCGGGTCAGATCGGGTACCGCGGCCGCGTCCCCGCACGCGAACACCTCGGGATGACCGGGCAGGTTCAGCCGCGGCGTCACCCGGACCCGGCCGCGCTCGACGGGTAGCCCGAGGGCCTCCACGAGCGGATCGGGCCGTACTCCGACGCACCAGACCAGCGTCCTGGTGGGGACGAACGCGCCGTCGTCCAGCCACACGCCGGCAGCGGTGGCCTCCTTCACGGACGTTCCGGTGCGAACCTCCACGCCGCGGCCGCGCAGCACGCGGTCCGCCGTGTCCGACAGCCGTCTGTCCAGCTCGGGGAGGACCCGGGGCGCGACGTCGAGCAGTAGCCAGCGCGGCCGCACCTCCGGTGATCGCCGGGCCTGCCCGTGCCCGCCCGGCTGGTTCGCCCGGGTCGTCCGGGCGTGCAGCGCATCCGTGAGGAGCTGGCCCTGGGCGGCGACCTCGGTACCCGTGTAGCCCGCGCCGACGACCACGAACGTGCTCCGTGCCTCGCGTTCCCGATCGTCCTCGGCCACGGCCGCGAGCTCCGTCTGGCGGGTGATGTGGTCGCGCAGGTACAGCGCCTCCGGCATCCCCCGGAAACCGTGTGCGTACTCGGCGACGCCGGGTACGGGCAGCAGCTTGTTCACGCTCCCGACGGCGATCACCAGCCGGTCGTAGGTCAGGTTCCGGTGCCTGCCCTCCGGGTCGGTGTAGTCCACGCGGCGGCCGATCAGATCGATCGCGCCCGCCTCGCCCAGCACCAGCCGGACCCGTGGAAGGGCGTGGGTCAGGGACACGGTCACGCGGCGCGGCTCGAGGATGCCGGCGGCGACCTGGGGGAGGAGCGGAAGGTACAGGAAGTAGTCGGTCGGATTGAGCAGGACGATGTCGGCCCGTTGTCCGGCGAGGACCCGGGAGAGCGTCCGTGCGGTCCGGAACCCGGCGAATCCGGCTCCCACGATCACGATACGGGGCACCGACGCCCCGGACGACTTCTCGGTGTGCACCACGAAACGCCTCCCACGCGATAGGACGTGCTGTGGACGGGACCGTCCGGGTGCCCGTCCCGAGCGCCTGCAAACGCCTCCTCGTCCATCCCGGCTTAGGTGGGCCGTTTCTCGTCGATCTGTCGCGACCATGCGCAGGCCGATTTCTTACGAACAGATTTCATGTCTGGAACCATCACATCGCGTAAAAAGTGATCACGCCTCCCGGCCGGAGGGCTGCCATTGCCATACTGCTGACCCCACCAGAACAGTTGTACTGGTGTCGGCCTCCTGTCGACCCGACCGTCCGCAGTGGCGGTCACGACGACAATGACCTGGCCTTCACCCTGGTCGCGCACACTCAATGAGAGAAGTGATCGATGGGCCCCGAGTTCCATGGCGGTACCGGTGGAGAATCCACCGCTCTCGCTCTCAAGATATTGGTCGCCGGTGGATTCGGGGTCGGCAAGACGACCCTCGTCGGGGCGGTCAGCGAAATCCGCCCGCTGCGCACGGAAGAACAGTTGAGCCGGGCTGGAGAAGCGATCGACGACACGGGGGGAGTCGACCGGAAGGCCACGACCACCGTCGCGATGGACTTCGGTCGCATCACCATCCGTTCGGGACTCTCCCTCTACCTCTTCGGAACGCCCGGTCAGGACCGGTTCTGGTTCCTGTGGGACGAGCTCTCGCACGGAGCGCTCGGAGCGGTCGTCCTCGCGGACACACGACGCTTGGAGGACAGCTTTCCGGCCGTCGACTACTTCGAGCACCGGAAGATTCCCTTCGTCGTGGCCGTGAACTGCTTCCCGGGAGCACGTACCTACGGAGCGCATGAGGTCTCACGCGCGCTCGACCTCGACCGCGGTACGCCCGTCGTGCTGTGCGACGCGCGGGACCGTGACTCGGGGAAGGAGGTGCTGGTGCGACTCGTCGAGTACGCCGGACGGATGTACACTGCCCGGCTGCTCGACTCGGTCAGTTAGACACGCCGGCCTCGGCCACGACCTGGTCGATGCGGATCCGCACGAGGAGTTCGCCGGGTACTCCGTTGCGCCTGCCGTACTCCTCCGCGCGGTCCTCCCCCATGTACCGGGCGGCGATCCGGGTTGCCCAGTCCCGCAGCCCGGCCGGGTCCTCACTCAGTTCCACCCGACCGCGGACCAGAACGAACGAGTACGGCGGGTGGTCGTGGTCCACGCACATCGCTGCACGTTCGTCACGCGCCAGGTTCCGATCCTTGACGCCGTGCTTGGCGGTCGTGAACACGACGTCGTCGCCGTCGAGCACGAACCAGACGGGTGTGACGTGGGGACTTCCGTCCGCGCGTACGGTGGACAGCTTTCCGGTACGCGTCCCCTCGGAGACGAACGCCCGCCATTCTTCCTGGGACATCTGCTTCGCCATGCCTGACATCCTCGGCGCCACCGGTCGCGCCGCGAAGGCGACGCTCCGCCGCCGTGCGCCCCGGAACGACTCCTTGCCCGGACGGGAACGGTGAGGAAGGCTTACGCGCAACACGGGGCAATGGGGAACAGATGAACGGGGAGGAACGGACATGGCATTGGACAAAGGTCTCGACTGGCTCCTGGACGACCTGACCAAGCGGGTGGAGTACATACGCCACGCGCTCGTGCTCTCGAACGACGGCCTGGTCACGGGGGCCAGCACGAGCCTCGCCCGGGAGGACGCGGAACACCTCGCAGCCGTTTCCTCGGGCCTGCACAGTCTCGCCCGGGGGTCGGGGCGTCACTTCAGGGCGGGCAAGGCCCGCCAGACCATGGTGGAGTTCGACGACGCGATGCTCTTCGTGACCGCTGCGGGGGACGGCAGCTGCCTGTGCGTACTGAGCGCGGCAGAGGCGGACGTGGGCCAGGTGGCCTACGAGATGACCTTGATGGTGAACCGGGTGGGCGAGCACCTCGCGGTGGGCGTACGGCAACCGGGGCGTACCGTGGTCTCCGACTTCTGACCCGCCTGACCTGCGGCTTCCGATCGCAGCGGAGGGGTTGTCCACAGGCTCGGCGGCGCGCCGTGACATCTGGCTATCGTCATCACGCAGAGTTGTTCTTCACCTACGGGGGAGTTGGGCATGCGCGACGACACGAAGGCCGCTACGACGAACGGTGCTACGACGAACGGTGCTACGACGAACGGTGCTACGACGAACGCCGCGAGCGGCGTCGAGACCGCTGCAGTGAGTAGCGCCGCCACCATCGCGACGCCGGGTGCGCGGGCCCGTGGGGGACCGGGTGGAGACCGGCCCCGGGCGTCCGCACCGTCGGGGAGCGGGAGGGCCGAGGGGGACGGTGCGGCGGGCACGGAGATGTTGACGTTCAGCCGTGCGGCCCCGGCACTGGAGTTGCGGAAGGCCGAGTTCGACCTCGCGGTGCACCTCGGATACGTCCGCACGGTGCGGGACGCCGCCGGTGGGGCCGGATCCGCGTCGGTGACGGGCACGGGGACCAGGGTGCGGCGGGGCGCTGTGCCCCGTGGGGAGATCGACCGCCTGCGGGCGACCGACGGGTTCCCGGGTGCGCTCCAGGAACGCGTGCGTACGGTGGGCACGGCAGAGGCGGCCGGGATCCTCGCCATCACCGCTGCCCGCTTCACCAGGCTGGCTCGCATGGGGCACCTCACCCCCGTGAGGTTCTCTGTGAACCGCTACCGCGCGGTGGTCTGGATGTATCTGGCGTCAGAAGTCCATGAGTTCGCCCGCAGGAACCCGGATCTGCTGGTGGGGAAGTTGCCGGCGCCGCTGCGTACGAGGGTCGCCTCCGGTGAGGACTGGCGCGCCCGCAACTGGCGCGGACGGCGTCTCGGTGCCCTCTTGCGTCAGGCTGACGGATCCTTGGAGCGCGCGGCGGCGTTCGCTTCCCTCCTCGATCCCGCGCAGGTCGCGGAGGTTGTTGACGACCCGTACGAACGGGTGTGCCTCGAGCGGCTGCGTCCCGAACCGCCCTACGCACACGCAGAGTCATCCGCGGTCCGCGAGGTGACGGCCCTCCTGCTGCAGGCGGACGACCCGGACGAGGTCCTGTGGTGCCGGACGGGCCTGGCCCGGTCCTTGGACGAGGCTCGCGCATCGTGCCAGGCCCTGCGCCCGGACGGCGGCTTGGAGCGCCTGCCGGGCCAGGGAAGCCGCGCGCCCGCGCTGCTCACCGGCAACGGCGTGAGCGAGGTCGACGTCGCGCCGGCCCGTGCGTGCGCGTGGAGACCTCCGATGAATCGCTGCGATGCTGTCGGACACCGGGGGTCGCCCGGGCGGGCGACGAAGGGGCTGCCGGAGCGTACGCTCCGCCGCAGGCCGTCCCCGTCGCCCACCGGTTGACACGCCGTAGTCCGTGCTAATCGCCCGCTGTGCCCCGCGGCACCACGGTGGACAGTACGGACGGCAGCGGATACCAGTCCGCTGAGACGACGCTCGCGTGCTCGCCCGCCAGGAGAGCGACCCTGTCGCGGGCTTGTGCTTCGGTGGGACGGGTGCCGTCGATGGCGGGGGGTACGCTGCCCGCGCTCGTCATGATGACGAGGTAGTGGTTCCGGTCGTACCAGTCGGTGTCGATGGTGCCGCCCGCGTAGGTGGAGGCGGCGCCGTCGAAGACGACGAACCACGGGCGGATGCTGGTGTCGGAATAGCGGCTGCGGGGGTCGCCCGCTTGTGCATGGATCACGGCGGGGAAGGCGGCAGCCTCCTTCAGCCGGCCGGCCGAGGCGAGACCGCGCAGGTGCTCGGCGTACTCACGGTCGGTCCAGTACGTGTCGAAGGGGTTTTCCTGCTCGAGGGTTCCGGGGATGAGCTCCACGACGAACTTCCCCGCCATGCTCGCGCGGGCGGGCCACCCCTGCGTCCGGACGGCGGTGTCCAGGTCGGCGTGGCCACCCACCAGATCGGCCGGCCGGTACAGTGCATCGCCGAGTCGGGCCGTCAGCAGGGCGTCGAGTGCGGCGGGGCCCCGTCCGTACTTGTTCTGGAACCCGTCCTTCATCTCCATCTTCAGCAGGACGGGAGGGTGTCCGGGATGGGCGTCGTGCCAGGAACGGATGTCGGAAAGACAGCCCCCCAGGTCCTGGTTGCGCGATTTGGTGCGCAGCTCCGCCGCCGTCTTCGCGTTCACGCAGTTGTTGTCGTTGCCCAACGGGTTACTGTGGGAGACCCGCCATGATCTGCCGAACACATTGGTCCATATGTCCAGTTCGAGCATGCCGGCGCCTGAGTCGAGGGCGTCCGCGAAGTACGGGTACTTCGACTTCTCGTACGCGTTGTGGACGCCGACCCACGTCGTGGACGAGTACGTCGCTCCCTGCACCTGGGCGCGGGATTCGGCTGCGGGTGCCTGGGCCGGTGTGAGGGCGACACCCAGCACTGCCGCGGCGACTGCGGGTATGGCCGTACGCGAGAGCTTCCTCATGGTCCCCTGCCTGTCGTCGGAATCGATCAAAACTACTGCAGGGTAAGGGAGTTGACGGAAAGGCGGGAGACCTCCGGGTGTCACGGAGGGGCTCTTGCCGAGAACGCGGGCATGGGCACCGAAGCGAGCGCGGGGCTGATGTCGAGGGCGGGGTCCTGTGCCCCCGTCCGTGCCTGCCGCAGTCGAGGGCCTCCCGATCGGAACGCCTCTCGCACGGGCCACCAGCGACCTGGCGATGACGGCCCCGTCGCGGACGTCCGGGATGCGTTGGAGGGGCACGGGACGAAGGAGCCCGGCACGGTCCGGGACGGCCGACCACCACAGTGGAACGGTCGGCAACGCCAAGGGGGATTGGTGGCGCCGTGCACGGGGAGCGGACCGTGCCGGACCGGGTGGTGTCGGACCGCGGGACACACGAGCCGAAAGCGAAGCCGGCCCGGCAGCGGTACGGGTTGCCGGCCCGGCCGTCTTCCACGTTGCTCCGCGCTCACGCCTTGACGGGCAGCACCGTGCCGGCCGCTCGCGCATCGCCCGCCCCGAGCCGCTGCTGCACGCGGCTCCATCGCTGCGACGGTGCAGTAGGCGAGAGCAACGCGGGGCGGCCGCTTCCCTCGCACCGACGACAGGATCTCCGGCCGCAGGGTGCGGGCTGTGACGGGTGCGGGCACCATGACGGCATGCTGCTGACCCGTCTCGCGGACGTATCGCGGCAGGTTGCCGCGGAGCCGTCCCGCACGCGCAAGATCGACTTCTTGGCCTCCCTCTTCCGGGATGCCGAGCCCCAGGAGGCCGGGTTGGTCATCTCCTACTTGGCGGGGCGGCTCCCGCAGGGAAGGCTGGGCATAGGCTGGAGCGCCCTCAGGGACGGGCCGCCGCCCGCCGAGGGCCCGACGCTGACCGTGGGCGACGTCGATGCCGCGTTCAGCGCTCTGTCACGGGTTGCCGGAGCAGGCGCCCAGGGCGAGCGCAAGCGTCTGCTCCACGACCTCATGGGGGCTGCGACCGGCTCCGAGCAGGAGTTCCTGCTCCGCCTGCTGACGGGTGAAGTGCGTCAGGGCGCCTTGGACGCGGTGGCTCTGGAAGCCGTTTCCCGAGCCGCTGGAGCCTCCGCCGCCGACGTAAGGCGCGCGGTGATGCGGGAAGGGGCCCTCCCCCGAGTGGCGGAAGCGCTCCTCGCCGCGGGCCCGGACGTGCTCGGGTCGTTCCGCCTCGAAGTGGGTCGGCCGGTGCAACCGATGCTGGCCCACACCGCGACATCGGTCGCCGACGCAATCCGCACTCTCGGCGCGTGCAGTGTCGAGGAGAAGCTCGACGGCATCCGCATCCAGGTCCATCGCTCCGGTGACGACGTGCGTATCCACACCCGATCGCTCGACGACATCACCCGACGGCTGCCCGATGTCGTCGCGACCGTACGCGAACTCCCGGGAGACCGTTTCGTCCTCGACGGAGAAGTGATCGCGCTCGCCCCGTCCGGAAGGCCCCTGCCCTTCCAGGACACGGCCTCGCGCGTGGGGTCGCGGACGGACGTCGCGGCGGCGACGGCCGCGGTACCCCTGTCGCCCGTCTTCTTCGACGTCCTCGCCGACTGCGGCACTGACGTGCTCGACCTCACGGGACGGGAGCGCCACGCCGTCCTGGCTCGGCTGGTGCCCGAACACATGCGGGTGCGCCGCCTCGTCGTCGAGGCCCCGGCGACCCAGCTCGGTGAGGCGGAGGGCTTCCTCGTCGCCGCTCTCGAGCGCGGGCACGAGGGCGTCATGGTCAAGGCCCTGGACGCGCCCTACGTCGCCGGACGTCGTGGCCGCTCGTGGCTCAAGGTGAAGCCCGTCCACTCGCTCGACCTCGTCGTTCTGGCCGCAGAGTGGGGACACGGCCGTCGTACGGGACTGCTCTCCAACCTCCACCTCGGCGCACGTGCGGCCGACGGCTCGTTCGTCATGCTCGGCAAGACCTTCAAGGGGCTCACCGATGAGATGTTGCGCTGGCAGACGGACCGGCTCCGAGAGCTGGCGGTCGACGACGACGGCTTCGTCGTACGCGTGCGTCCGGAGCTGGTCGTGGAGATCAACTACGACGGGCTCCAACGCTCCACCCGCTATCCGGCGGGTGTGACCCTGCGCTTCGCCAGGGTGTTGCGGCACCGGCCGGACAAGAACGCCGCGGAGGCGGATTCCATCGAACACGTCCTGGCGTCGGGGCGCGGTCCGGCGTCACCTCGGCGGTGAAGGGGAGGAAGCCCCGGCCGGTCGGGGGAGTCCGGCCGGGGCGGCTGTGGGATGAGCCTGCCGTCAGGCGTGCCCATATTTAGATGAAAGATAAACCACAGGGTCGCGTTCCTCCTCCGTCCCCCGCCTGTCCGTGTTCGTCGCCACATGGCCCGTCGCCTCGCCTCGGACGTTCCCCGGTGCGGTTGTGCTCGCTGCGGGGGCGACTCGGCCGCCGCCACACCGTCCCCTGTTCATGGGGAACGGTGCGTTCTCGTCGAGCCGGGGGAGGGGCGGTCGGCTGCGCCCCATGCGGCTTCCGGGCCGGCACGCGCGCGTGCCGCCGTGTCCTTGAACGGCCCGGTCAACTCGTTCGGAGCCTGCGGAGGGTTCGCGGCGGGGCTTACCCGGCCGCTTCCGCCCCCCGGCGGCACGCGTCGACGGGGCGGTCGCGGCAAGCCCGACGCCGCCCGCTGCCCGCCGCCCGCCGTCATCGTGCGGTGGTGCGGTGGTGCGGTGGTGCGCGGTCCTGCCGGGGCATTGGCTGCCCGCGACCGTGGAGGGGCTGGGCGCCGGCTGTGGCGCGACCGTCTCCCCCTCCGTCCGGACAGCCATCGTGAAGCGGCGGCCGGCACCCCCGTTTCACGGGGCCGCCGTCGCACGGTCAGGTGGTCGCCGTCGTATGGATGAGCAGCCGCGCGGCGTCCTGTGCGTCTCGCGCGGGAATCGGAGATCCGGTGACGGCCGCAGTGGTCACCGCGCCCTCGGCGAGCAGCAGCACGGCAGCCGTCGTGTGTGTCGGGGCGCCCGTCTCCCGCACCAAGCCGTCGAGGTACGTCCGGAACGCCTCCTTGTGCCGACGGGCGGCTTCGGCCACCTCGGGGGACGTGGCGCCCAGTTCCCCGAAGGAGTTGATGAATGCACAACCCCGGAAGTCCGGCTCCTCGAACCATTGCTCCAGCCAGTCGAACACCCGCAGGACCCGCTCGTCGGCAGTGGTGTCGGAGGCGTCCACGAAGGCTGCGAGGCTCTCCCGCCACCGGGCGTCGCGCCGCAGCAGATAGGCCTCCACGAGGGCTCCTTTCGAGGGGAACGCCTGGTAGAGCCGTCGCAGGGTGACACCGGACGCCGCGCGGACGGCGTCCATGCCGACCGCTTGGATGCCCTGGCCGTAGAAGAGCCCTTCCGCTGCGTCGAGGATCTGCGCCCTGATTGCCGTGATGTCCATGTCCGCCACTCTGATTGCATGAGAACTAGCGTTCTCGATCGCGAGGGGAGAGCTCCATGTCCATGCGGCACCGCCTGCCCGTACCCCCGTTCACCGAAGAGACCGCACGCCTGAAGGTGCAGCTCGCCGAGGACGCCTGGAACTCGCGCGACCCGGAAAAGGTGGCACTCGCCTACACCGAGGACTCCGAGTGGCGGAACCGGGACGTCTTCCTCAACGGTCGCCGGGAGATCGTCGGATTCCTGACCGAGAAGTGGCGGAAGGAGCTCGGCTACCGGCTGCGGAAGGAGCTCTGGGCCTGTCAGGGCAACCGCATGGCCGTGCGGTTCGAGTACGAGTACCACAATGCCGCGGGGCAGTGGTTCCGTGCCTACGGGAACGAGAACTGGGAGTTCGACGAGGACGGGTTGATGCGCAAGCGGTACGCCAGCATCAACGACCTTGCCATCGAGGAAGGAGAACGACGCATCTCACTGGAGTAGTTGGCGACCCGACTTGCGGCTCGCCGCCGCTTCCGTGCTGATGAAGCTGGCCGTCGCCACGGTCGTGTGCGCCGCTCTCCTCGTCGCCTCCGACCGACTCGCCGTGGCGTACGCGGAGAAGAAGGTCGAGGAGGCGATCCAGGGCTCCCCGCATCTCGCCGCCCGGCCCGAAGTCGACATCGCCGGCTTCCCCTTCCTCATCCAGGTGCTGGGCCGCCGGATCGACCGGGTCGACGTCACCGTCCCCGACGTCGCCGCGGACAAGGTTTCCTTGGCCGAGGTGCACGCCTCGGCCAAGGACGTCCGCATCGTCGGGGATCTGCCGACCGCACTCAAGGGAGCCGTCGTCGACCGGATCGACGGGGACGTCCGGCTGTCCTTCGACGACCTCGACCGTGAACTGGGTACCTCGCGCATCAAGTTCACCGACGCGGGAGCCGAGGCGATCCGTATCGCGGGAACCCTGCCCGTCGCGGGACACAAGGTGGCCGTCCGGACCGAGGCGCACGTCCGGCGGCAGGGCGACCGGACTGTGTCCACCACGGTCGAGGACATGGTCCTGGACGTCCCGGGTCTGTTCACCTACCGCCCGGGCAAGGGCCCTTCGCGTTCCGGCCTCCACCTGCACGCCCAGGCCGCCGCGCGGATCGGCCGGGAGGCGGCGCGCGTCAAGGCGCTCTTCGCGGTGCCGTCCGTGGTGAAGCGTCTCGGCATCCCCCGGGAGCACATCGACAGGGCCCTGCGGAGCGAGGAGGAGTTGAACAGGCTCACCGGGTCGCCCCGCTTCCTTCAGCAGTTGATGGGGGTGAATCTCGTCGACCTGGTCGTCGACCACCCCTGACTCCTGGAGAAGGCGGGAGTCGACCCCCAGGTGGTCGGATCCCTGCTGAAGCTCCGGCCGCCCGAGCTCTCGGACCGGCTGGCGCTGTCCTTCACGCTCCCCGAAACGGCCACCGGCGACGTACGCCTGCGGGACGTCCAGGTGGAACGCGACGGCGTTCGGGCAGACCTGACGGGTAGCGGTCTGAGCTTCGGCCGCTGAGGCGCAGTGGTTCGCGCCCGGCCCGTCGGTGGTAGGCCGTCGGTGCAACGGGTGGGGCCGCTTGCGTCGTACCGCCACGCGGATGTGGGCTGCCACGCAGTTCCCGCCGCCCGACCCACGGAAGCGGCGACGGGGCGCGCGGTCCCGCTGCCGGGCCCTTGGGGCGGCACGTCGTGCGCCATGTGGCCCGCCACCCCCCGTTCGGCGTCGGGGAGGCCGGATGGCCGATGGTGCGGTCAGGGGTGCGGAAGGATACCGACCTGCCCGGTCCGATGATCCGTCACCTTGCCGCCCCGCCCGGCAGCGGCGGCGGGCAGAAGCGGGTGGCTTCGCCGTGCGAATGCGGTCATGGCTTGAAGTGTGCGCCGCGTCCCCATAAAGGGCTTCTGCAGGGTGCTCAAGAATTCCTGATGTACTGGTCATGCGTCAGCTGTGGTGTCTATCACCGGGGTTGGCGGAACCTGATGGCACCCGCACGCGTCGTTGCCCGCCTTGGCCAAATCCGAGACGGTGCGGAGGGCTGGTGTCAACGCTGTTCTGAATAGTGGGATATCCTTCGTGTGCGAGCGCCCAGTTCACTTCGGGCGCCCATGAATTCACATCGTCAGTGATGGATTCCTCCGCCCTGTCGGAGCGAATCCCTTTCGTCGACCGGCGTCGGCCGTTCACGGCTGCCTGCGGTTCGACGAGTATGCCTTCGAGCAGGATTTGATGCCCGTTCAATCTCTCGCGGAGCTGATACGCTTCGTGCGCCACAACTCGCCTTTCTACCAGCAGCTTTACGCCCACCTCCCGGAGAGCGCGGCTCATCTCACCGACCTGCCGGTCGTCCCACAGGACGACTTCTGGCGAGCCAACTCGCCGCGTGACAACAGGCTGCTGACCGCACCGTTGAACGAAGCGGTCGTCTTCCGTAGCGGCGGCACCACAGGCTCCCCGAAGTTCTCCTGCTACACCCGCACGGAATGGCACGAGTTCACGACGGCCTTCGGCTCCGGACTCGTCACGGCCGGGCTACGTCCGGGCCACCGGGTGGCGGACCTGTTCTACGCCGGTGACCTCTACGCCAGTTTCACCTTCATTCTCGATTCACTGCACCGCTCCCCGGTGACCAATGTACGTCTTCCCCTCGGTGGCGCGACGCCCCCGGAATCCGTCACGGCCACCCTGGAGGAGTTTGGGGCACAGGTCGTCGCCGCGACGCCCACGACGCTCTGCTCACTCGCCGAACACATCAGGTCCACCGGACGCACCCTGCCGGAGGTGGAATTGCTGTTCTTCGGCGGTGAGTGTCTCTTTGGCGACCAGCTTCCCCTGCTGAAGGACGCTTTCCCGAACGCCGAGGCGCGTTCCCTCGGTTACGCGAGCGTGGACGCCGGGTTGCTCGGCGAAGCTGTCCCCGGTGGCGACCCGCGGGTGCACCGGACGTTCCGCCCGCACTCCCTCGTCGAGATTCTCGACGACGAGACCGACCGGCCGGTCGACGGCGAAGGGGTTCCGGGCCGACTCGTCGTGACGGACCTCCGCAGGCGGTTGATGCCCATCCTGCGCTACCCCGCCGGTGACCGGGCGGCATGGGTGGACCGGGATGCGGGCGTCTTCCGCATCCTCGGCCGCGCGGAGGAGGGCGTGCGGGTCGGTCCCGTCTCGCTCTACACCCAGGACGTGCACGACATCGTCACGGCGACCGACGCCGCCGGTGAAGTGACCGGAGTGCAACTCGTGGTGCACCGCCAGGACGGCAGGGACGGCCTGACACTGCGTCTCGCCGTGGGCGAACCGGGCACCGACCACCGCCCCTTGGGCGAATCCATCGCCACGGCCGTCCTGGCGCAGCGCCCGCTCTATGCGACGGCGACCGCAGCCGGGTACGTCAACCCGCTCGCCGTGGAATGGGTACGGCACCGGGACCTGGCGTTCAACGCACGCTCCGGCAAGCTGATCCGCGTCGTCGACGAACGGCCGCACTCATGAGCACATCGGGTACTCCCGCGCGGCGTCTGCCCGTCGTCCTGCGCAACCCGTCCTTCGGCGCCGTGTGGGCGGGGCAGCTCCTCACCCAGGGAGCGATCAGGATGTTCCAGGTCGGAGCGGTGTGGTGGATCGTCAGTGCCGCGGGCAGCGACCACCGCGGGCTCGACGCGGGCCTGTTCCTCATGGTGAGCACCCTGCCCGCGGTCACGCTCGCCCCGGTGGTCGCCCGCATCGTCGCCCACCACGCCCACCGTACGGTCCTCGCCACCGCGGCGGGAGCAGCAGGTGTCGTCGCCGCGAGCACCGCCGCCTGTGCCTACGCCCAAAGCCTGCCGGTGATCGCCGCGTACGCGGCCGGCATGGCGCTGGCCACCTGCCAGGCCGTCTTCGACCCGTGTCTGACGACTTCGGTGCCCGAACTCGTCGAGGACGCCGACATCGAAGAGGCCACCGGTTTTGAGCTCTCCACCCAGTCACTGGCTGGGCTCGCCGGAGGACTGTTGGGCCCCCTGATGGTCGATGCGGGCGGCCTCGCGGGCGTCGTCGCCGTGTGCGCGGGCGCCTACCTGCTGGCAGCCGTGTTGATCGCCCCGGTCCGCTTCCCGTACGCCGCGGCGCCGGAGGCGACGGACGAGGACGTGCCCGCGCGGCGCACACTGCGCCAGGTGCTGACCGGTCTCCCGTTCATCCGCCGCGTCCTGCTCTGCTTCGCCGCGGCCAACGTCTTCACCACCGCCGTGTTCGTCGTGATGCCCCTGTACACCCAGGGCGTGCTGCGCTCCACGGGCTCCACCGTGGCCGCACTGGAGGCGGCCCTGGGCGCGGGCACGCTGCTCGGTTCGTTCACCGGCGGGCGTCTTCCGGGCCGGCCGATCACCGTGGGCAGCGTCTGCCTGGCCGTGATGGCCGCAGCCCTCACCCTGCCGGGGCTGCTGACCGGACACGCGGTGGCGATCGGGTCGCTGGTCGTTGCCGGATGGTGCGTCGGTGTGATCGGCGTCCGGTTCGTGGCACTGTTCCAGCGGCTGGTGCCCGCCGACGACAAGCCGGGCTTCTTCGCGATGATGCAGGCCCTGCTCGGCGCCGCATTCCCGCTCTCCTCCCTGGTCTTCGGCGCACTGGGGGACCACCTGACCGCCCGCGCCCTCTGTCTGGTGCAGGGCGCCGGCCTGGTTCCGGTCACCCTTGCGCTGTGGTGGTTCGGCAGGGACGCGGCGGACGCCGAGCCCCGGCCCTCCACCCAGGGGCGCCCCGTGGCGTTGGCGGGAGACGCCTCATGACCGTCGCCCTCGCGCCGGCAGCGGTCCAGGACATCGCGGAACTGCGGCAGTTGTACTTCGACGTGTACGGGCACGGCTATCCGGTGCCCCTCGGCAGCGACCCCGGCGTCATGCGCCGGCTGATCACCGATGGTGCGGCGCACTGGCTCACCGCCCGCACGGCCTCCGGCGACCTCGTGGGCTCCGCGGTCGTACAGACCGACCCCGGCAGCCGCATCGGCAAGCTCGTCGGGCTCGCCGTACACCCCGAACGGCGCGGCGGGGGACTGGCCTCGCGGCTGACCGGCGCGGTGTGTGGCGAGGCGTTCGGAACGGGCCGTCTCGACTCGGTGTACGCGACCGTCCGCGTCGTCACGGAGGGCCCGCAGCAGGTCGTCGTGCGCAACGGGTTCCGTCCGCTCGGACTGATGCCCAACGCGGTGGAAGTCGAAGGCTGCGAGAGCCTGGCCCTGTTCGCCCGCTATGCGGACGGCGTGCTCGAACACCGTGCCCCGATAGCGCGCGTACCCGAGCGGCTCGCGGCGCTGCTGACCGCGGCGGTAACGGGCATCGGCATCGACTACGCGGACGCCGGGCGCCTCGCCCCACGTCCCCCGGCGCGCTCCGCCGGTGGGTTCGAACCCATCGAACTGATCGCCGCTCCGGCCTTCGTGCGCCGCCGTTTCCTGGAGCGCTTCCCCGACGCGGGGGACCGGTTCTTCCCGCTGCACACGCCGAACGCCGTGCTCGTCGCAGCCGACGGCCGCTTCGAGGCGTACGCCGATCTCGACCCCGTGGCCGGTAGTTGTGCCCTGGTGGCCGTGCACCCCCGCCCGGTTGCCGTGACGGGCGCGCTGGAGGCACTGGTGTCGGCGGTCACCCGGGCCGGCGCGGACTACGCCGAGACGCTGCTGCCGCTCTCCGACACCGAAGCCCTGGAGGTCTTCCTGGCGTCGGGTTTCGTACCGAGCGCGGTCTACCCCGCGATGCGCCGCATCGGCGACCGCTTCCACGACTACGTGGTGCTGTCGCGGACCAACCGTCAGATCGACTTCAGGCAGACGGCCGTCAGCCCACTGCTCCAGCCGTACCTGAGCGCCTACCTGAGCGCCTGGGCCTCCACCTACCTGCCCCTTCACGAGGTGTCCCGATGAACCCCCATCTCGCTCCCGTCGAGGTCCCCGACCCGGCGGACCTCGGCCACGTCCAGCGGTTGTGCGACCTGGCCACGCCGTACGCGACCGGCCCCGAAGCCGACGAACTGTTCGCCGCGGCCATGGCCGAGGTCAATGCCTGGCACGCGCAGCGCTCCCCGTTCTTCGCGTCCCTGCTCCAGGACACGCCGGAGGCGCCCGCACCCACCGTCGGAGAAGACGTGCGAACGCCGCTCGTGCCCGCGGCGTTCTTCAAGCGGCACGAGGTGCTCTCCATCCCCCGCGACGAGGTCTTCCTCCATCTGACCTCCTCGGGCACCACCGGTCAGAAGTCGCAGATGTTCTTCGACGAGTGGACGATCCGCTCGGCACAGCGCATGGTTGCCCGGATTTTCGACCACTACGGCTGGATCACCCCCGACCAGCCGGTCAACTACCTCCTCTACAGCTACGAGCCCGCGCCATCAGTCAAGCTCGGCACCTCGTTCACCGACAACTACCTGTGTGACTTCGCCCCGGCCCGGCACACCGCGCACGCGCTGCGGCACACCGGCTCGGGCCACGAGTTCGACGTGTACGGCTGCATCGCGGCCCTCCGGCGCTACGCCGAAGAGGACGTCCCGGTACGCATCCTGGGCTTCCCGGCCTTCCTGTACTTCACCCTGGAACGGATGCGCACGATGGGGCTCCCACCGCTGCGGCTCCCCGAGGGATCGCTCGTGGTGCTGGGAGGCGGCTGGAAGGGCCACGCCGACCGGCAGATCGGCAAGGAGGAGTTCTACACCGAGGTGACCGAACGCCTCGGCATCCCGGGTGACCGGGTGCGCGACACCTTCGGTTCCGTCGAGCACTGCGTGCCCTACGTCGAGTGCGAACGGCACCGGCTGCACCTGCCGGTGTGGTCGCGCGCCGCCGTCCGCGACACGGCGACGCTGTGTCCCCTGCCGTACGGCGAACCCGGCTTCCTGCATCTGGTCAGCCCGTACATCACTTCCGTGCCGGCGCACAGCGTCGTGATGGGCGACCTCGCCTCGCTGCACCCTGGCGATGAGTGCGGCTGCCCGCTGTCCACCGAATGGTTCACCGTCCACGGCCGTGCCGGGGTGAGCCGCAACCGCAGCTGCGCGGTCGCCGCCGCCGAACTCCTGAAGGGAATGTCGTGACCACCTCCGCACCCCACCTCTGGCAGGGCGAGTTCGTCGATGACGCAGAGGCGGCCCGCAGGCTCGCCCGCCTGCCCGAGCTCACCGGGCGCGTGCTCGAGCGGGTGTTGCCCACCGATGTGGTCCTCGGCGCCTGCGCCGCAGTGGGCTCCCAGCTGGCCGACCCCGCTTCCGCGCTGTACGGCCGGCTGGCGGCGCACTTGCCCGAGGACGAGGCCGCCGCGACCCTCGCGGAGCTGGCCGCGGCACTCACCCGGCAAGCCCTGGAACGCAAGCTCCGCCGCGAGCTGGGCGACTTGCGCCCCGAGCGCCTGACCCGCCCCGACGCCCGTGAGACGGTGTACGAGTCCTGGGCCCCCGTCGGGCTGTTGGTGCACATCGCGCCCGGCAACGCCTCCGCCGTGGCGCCGCTGAGCGTGGTGGAGGGCCTGCTGGCCGGGAATCTGAACGTGCTCAAGGCGAGCAGCTCCGACACGCTCCTCGGCCTCGACCTGCTGGCAGCGCTCGGCGCCGCCGACACCACCGGGCTGATCGCCGAACGCGTGGTGGCCCTGCGCTTCCCGTCGTCCCGCCGGGAGTGGCTGGAAGCGCTGTGCGGGCAGGCGGACGCGATCGCCGCTTGGGGCGGCGAAGAAGCGGTGCGGGCCGTGCACGAGCTCGCGCCGCCCGGTTGCCGGGTCATCGAGTGGGGGCACCGGATCTCCTTCGCCTACCTGTCCCGGGGCGCCGCGGCGGACGACCTGACGCTCGACGCGCTCGCCGAGGACGTCTGCCGTTTCGAGCAGCAGGCGTGTTCCAGCCCTCAGGTGGTCTACCTCGACACCGACGACACCGAGGAGGTCTTCGCGTTCGCCGAGCGGTTCGCCCGGCGGCTCGCCACGGTCTCCGACGCACGGAGCGCACCACAACCGGACCCGGCGGAACGGGCCGAGATCACCACCGTGCAGACCCTCGCGCGGCTCGAGCAGCACCTCGGTCTGACCAAGGTGATCGCCGCGGACGACGGCTCCTGGCGGGTCCTCGCCGACAGCCGTCCCGGTCTCGACGCCTCCCCGCTGTACCGAAGCGTGTGGGTGAAGCCGTTGCCCCGGCACGCGGTCACGGCGACGCTGCGGCCGATGCGCCGCTACCTGCAGACCGCCGCCATCGGCGGTTGCCGGGCGGACGTGGCCGCGCTGTCCCGTGCGGTGTTCGCCGCCGGTGTCACCCGGGTCACCCCGGTCGGCTCCATGCTGGACGGCTACGAGGGCGAACCGCACGACGGCGTCTACGCGTTGCAGCGATACAGCCGGCGCGTGACCGTACGGGCCATCGACTCCGAGTTCCGCACGGTGGCCTGCCTCGACGACCTGGCTGCACCCCCGGTGCTGCCGGCCTCGCCGCAGGGACCGCTACTGGGCAAGCAGGAAGTACAGCGGGCACTGCGACACCTGGCCCCCGCCCACGCCCATCTGCACTTCCGCAGCGGCGGTTCCACCGGTTCACCTGCGCTGTCGGTGTTCACCTGCGACGACTACGACAACCAGATGCGCGCCGCCGCCCACGGGCTGCTCGCGGCAGGGTTCGACCCGGCCCGCGACCGGGCGGCCAACCTGTTCTACTGCGGGGGGATGTACGGGAGCTTCATCAGCTTCTTCTCCATCCTGGAACGGCTGAACGCCACTCAGATCCCGATGGCCGCGGGCCCCGACCACGCCGCGGTCGCCGAAGCTCTGGTCACCCACGAGGTGGACACCGTCTTCGGGATGCCCTCCTACCTGTGGCAGCTCTTCCACGACCAAGCGGAGAAGCTGCGGGACTACGGCGGCGTCCGCACGGTGTTCTACGGTGGCGAGCACTTCACCGAAGAGCAACGCCGCGTGCTGACCATGGAATTCGGCGTCGAGGTGATCCGTTCCGCGGCGTACGGCAGCACCGATCTCGGACCGCTCGGCTACCAGTGCTCCGAATCCGAGGGTTCGGTCCACCACCTCTTGACCGATCTGCACACGCTGGAGATCCTCCAGACGCACGAGGACCGGCCGGTGACACCGGGCGAACCGGGGCGACTGGTGTTCACCTCACGGGCGCGCGCCGGGCAACGGCTGGAGCGCTACGAGATCGGTGATCTGGGCCGCGCCGTCGAGGGGGTGTGCCCGTGCGGTAGTCACGTGCCGCGCGTGGAACTCCTCGGGCGCTACGGTGACGTCGTGCGCGTCGGCACGTACTTCTTCAACTACCGGCGCTTCCTGAAGGCGGCGCAGGAGCGCCTCGGCTACCACGGAGAGGTGCAACTGCTGGTCGCCGCGGATCCCGGGCGGGAGCGCATGACGATCCGCCTGGACGAGCGGTACGCTCCGGATCGCGCGACCGCACGGGCGGCGTTCGTCGCCGAGGAGGCGGACCTGGCCTCGGCCGAGTCGGAGGGACTGCTGGCGTTCGCCGTGGAGACCGTTCCGATGGCCGCGTTCGAGCGCACCACCACCAGTGGAAAGCTGCGCACGGTGGTCGACCTGCGCTGACGACCCGCGCTGACGACCGGCGGAGAGCCTGGTCGCCGGCCCCTCCGTGGTAACGGTGGGACCGGCGACCTCGTCATCCGGACCGCGGCGGAAGCCGACCGCGGTCCCGTCGTGCGTGCCGGGCGCGCGGGCGGCGCCGTCGACCGGGGCCGCGAGGGCTGCCCGGTCGTTGCCGTGGAGGTGCCCGGAGGCCGTGCCGTCGTGCCGCCGGGGGACCCCTGGAGGCACGACGGCGGACGTCCTCCCTGAGCGGCTACGGCCGCGCGTACGGCCTGGTCATGATCTCCATGTTGTGGCCGTCGGGGTCGTCGAAATACGCACCGCGCCCCCCGAACAAGCGGTTGATCCGGCCGGGTTCGGTGTGGCGCGGATCGGCGTAGTACGTGACCCCGGCCGCCTCCAGCCGGCCGAGCATCGCGTCGAACCGCTCCTCGGGCACCAGGAAGGCGTAGTGCTGGGATTGAACGGGCTCGTCGCGCTTCTCGTAGTAGTCCAGGGTCACGCCGTTGCCCAAGTCCACGGGCAGGAACGGGCCGAAGGGAGCGCCCACCTCCAAGCCCAGGACCGCGGCGATGAATTCGGCCGACAGGCTCCGGTCCGTGGCGTAGACGGCGGTGTGATTCAGCTGGATGGCAGTGGACTGCCCCGCGCCGGGTAGATGGTGACGGTCATGTGGCATGTGCGGATGTCTCTCCTGGTCATGGTCCGTTGAGGGCGCCGTTGCTTGGCGCCGGGGAAGACGAGGAGGAGGGGCGGGGCTCGGGCCCGCCTCGCGCTCACGCCGAGGCCGGGTTACCCACTCGTGCATGGCCTCTGGCCGACCCGGTAGTCACATGATCACTCTACGGTTCTCCGGCGTGCCGGGCAACTCCCGGGCCGATGCACGACATGCCCGAGCCGCCCCGGCCGCCCGGAGGAACGAATCCGCTGGTGGCGCGCGGACGACCGCCCCGGATGCGGTCGCACCGGCCCCCGGTGTCCGGCGTCCAAGGTCCTGGAGCCGGGCACGGGTGGCGGGGTGTGATCCTCGCGGCGCCTCTCCAACGGCTCCGCGCACGCTCCTCGTTGCCGTCGGCACCGCACCCCGTGATCACCGTGGGCGGTGCGTAGCCGGGCGCGCGGTCGTCGTCGTACCGCCACCCGGCACTCCGGTGCGTCGTGCGGAGGAGATATCCGGAAAACGGCTGTCGCGCGCCGCCTGGACCCGGGCGTGCGTGGCAGGGGAGGTGAAGCCGGCCGGAATCGAACCGGCGTCCTCGCGATGGTGGAGACCGCGCGCGACGACCTCTGCGCTACGGTTCCGCCTCGACCGCCATCCTAGGACTCCCGGCCGTCCCGAGTCGCAAACCATCGGTGCGGCTGGTTTCGCTGACCCGTGTGGGTCGGGTAGCGCCGGTCAGTGGCGCGTCACCGGCCGGGCGTCATCGGGCCGTGGCCAGGAATTCGAGCGGCTGTCGCACCGAATCCGGCCCGCGGACCCGGGTGCCGAAGACGACCAGCTCGCAGGCTCCCTCGGTGCGGCAGTCGATGGTGCGGCCGTCGATGCTGGTGAACGTCACCGACAAGGTGACCGTCTCGTCGACCTGTCCGCTGTCGCTGGTCGCCGGCGGTCTGCTGCGTGGGCGGCAGCCGAAGGTGTCGGTCGCGCCGCTGGCACACTCCATGACCACCACGTGGTAGCGCGGTTCGTAGCCGTCGCCCGTCGCGCGCACGGACTGGCCGTCCACCAGGCCTTCGTGGGGGTCCACCCGCAGGGTGGGTGGTGCCTCAAGGCTGCCGTCGGGCTGGAAAGTCAACGGGAGGGTAGCCAGCAGGGCCCCCGTGTTGTCCGTGAGGGCCAGGGAACACGGTTGGTCCGGCCCCGCGGTGCGGCAGTCGACACTGCCGGCGCCGGTACTGAGCTGGGCGTAGAGCTTCTTCGGCGCGGGCGCGTAGGTGCCGTCCGGGTACACGCGGAACTGGCGCCCCGTGGCGTTGTCGCAGGTCGTTGCGGATGCCGAGGGGCCGCACTGCTTGACCCAGACGTAGGCCTTCGGCGGCCCGCCCGTGATGGTGAACGTGACGATGTCCCCGTCCAGCAGCGACGTGGTGCGGTTCGCTTCGAGCCGGGGGCCGCTGGTGATCAGTGGCGTCGCTGCACCCCTCCCCGTAGCGGCGGCCAGCAGTGGCTGCGTGCTCGGCGTGGACTGCAGCTGCCAGGGACCCCACTCGCCGCCCGGTGCCGTCTGGAGGATCTCCCAGGTACGGTTCCTGTTCCACTCCCGCGCCGTCACGTGGAGCCGTCCGTCCTTGAGCTGTTCCACCGTGCTCGGCTGGCCGAGGCCCACGTTCGCTTCCGGCACCCGACCCATGGACCGGACGGGTCCCCAGCCGCTGCTGACGTCCTGCTGGTGCCGTACCTCCATCGCGAGTCCGTCACGCGACCCCGAGGCGAAGGCGTCGATGCTGCCGTCCCGCTCCTTGAACAGCACGACTCCGCCGTGATACGGAGTCGGCGACAGCCCGAAGGGGGAGGGCAGGCTCCAGCCGCCCGTGCTGTCGTCCTCCCGCACATGGCAGTACGAGCCGTAGCTGGGGAACAGGACCTCCAGTCTGCCCGCCGCGTTCTCGACGGCGGAAATCGTGTAGTCCTTCGGCCCCACGGTTGCCGCACCGACCCGCTGCCACGGCCCGAACGGATCCCCCGGAGCGCCCTGTTCGCGCTGCCAGACGAAAGGCAGGCCCCCGCTCGCGGAGACGTCGTGGAAGAGCTGGAACTGGGCGATGCGGCCATCAGCGCGGTCCACGGACACCAGACTGTCGGATACCGGCGTGCCCGCACGGCCCTCGGCAGTGGAGTCGGTGGAGCACGCGCCAACAGTCGATGCGGCAGCCGCAGGATCCGCCTGTGACGCTGCCGGGACCACCAGGGCACCGGCGCAGGCGAGCATCAGCACGACCGCGCCACGTCTCAGCGCTCCCGTGCGCGAGCCGCCCCGTGTTCTTCGTCGTAAACCCATGTACTCCCGTCCTTCATCGACATCCTTGGCCATGGACATCCTTGTGGTCGGCTCGTGACACTGCCAGCGGCAACTTCAGCCAGCGTCACCGACGGATACAAGCCGCCGTGTGGTACCCCGCGTGCGGACCGGGACACCGAGTCCGGCCGCCGGGAATCCTGTTCCCCAGCGCGGGTGAAACCCCGGCGCCGACCGGACGGGAGGGCCGCACCGCGTCCGTACGGTCGGCATAGTGACGGGTCTGCGCACCGTCCTCGAGGAGGAACCCCATGCTCGGCACCGACTTCCGCACCGGCTCTCCCAACTGGATCGACCTCGGCAGCCCGGATATCGACACGGCCGCCGCCTTCTACGAAGCCGTGTTCGGGTGGCAGATCGTCTCCGCCGGCCCCGAGACGGGCGGGTACGGGTTCTTCACGAAGGACAGGAAGATCGTCGGCGCTCTCGGGCCCCTGACCGAGGAAGGGGCCGCGTCGGCCTGGACGACGTACTTCCGCAGCGACGACGCACAGGACACCGCCCGCGGTGTGCGTGCCGGTGGTGGGGCCGTACGCGTCGAGCCCCTCCAGGTGGGAGAGGGACGGCTGGCCCAGTTCACCGACCCCCAGGGAGCGCAGTTCGCCGTGCTGCAGTCGGGAGCGGGGCTGGAAAGGACGTCGGAGGACGACAGCCTGGTGTGGGTGGAGTTGCACGTCGACGATCCCGAGGCGGCAATCCGCTTCTACGCCGGGCTGTTCGGCTGGCGCTCGGAGGAGATGCAGGTGCCGGGCATGACGTACCGGGTGCTCAGCATCGAGGAGGGCGACCGGCAGGAGGGATCCTTCGGGGGCGTGGCACCGCTCTCGGGCCGACCTGGGGAGGAGGCCCGCTGGGTGCCGTACTTCGCGGTGGCGGACGCGGACGCGACCGTCCGCTCGGTGCAGGAGAACGGCGGCGCAGTGCTCATGCCCGCGTCAGACGTACCGGACGTCGGACGGATCGCCTGGCTGGCGGACCCGGGCGGGGCGGTGTTCGCCGTGCTGAAGCCGCGCCCGCGTCAGGGGTGAACACCAGGGGTGGTGAACGCGCGACGACGAGGGCTCGGCGCCGGCACGCCGGTCGACCGGTGCCGCCGGCCCCAGCACGTCCCTGCCCGGGACCCGCTGGCGCCGGGTCCGGCGGACACCGGCGGCGGCCGTCAGCGACACCGGACCCTCGTCGCCCCGGCACCAGGAGGTCCCATGCCACCCGGCACCAGGAGGTCACACGGGGCCGGGCCCACCGGGATGGATCGCGCCTGCCGTCGTCGCCAGCGGGGCCCCGCTGCCGCCCCACCGCAGGGCGATGATCTCGGCGGCCACGGACACGGCGACCTCCTCCGGCGTGCGGGCCCCCAGATCGAGTCCGACCGGTGAGCGCAACCTGGCCAACTGACCGTCGTCCAGACCTGCTTTCTGAAGGCGCGCCGTGCGGTCGTCGTGCGTGCGGCGGCTGCCCATGGCACCGATGTACGCCGCGGGACGGCGCAGAGCCTGCTCCAGCAGCGGCACGTCGAACTTCGGATCGTGCGTCAGGACGCAGACGACCGTGCGGGAATCGGTCTCGGTGCGGTCCAGATAGCGATGGGGCCAGTCGACCACGACCTCCACGCCTTCCGGGAAGCGCTTGGGCGTGGCGAACACCGCACGCGCGTCGCACACCGTCACCCGGTAGCCGAGGAAGACGCCCATCCGGGCGACAGCAGCCGCGTAGTCGATCGCGCCGAACACCAGCATCCGCGGCGGCGGTGCGAACGAGTGCAAGAACACGGCGATGTCGTCCTCCCTGCGCTGCCCCTGCGGTCCGTAGTGCCGCAGAACCGTCGCGCCCTGGGCCAGCTCGCCCCGTGCGTCGGCGGTGACCGCGGCGTCCAGGCCGGACGCCCCGAGCGAACCGGCCGTGTCATCGGGCCAGACGGCGAGGGCGGCGCCGCGGAGGGCGGGCCCTTCGGTCACCGTGGCGACCGTCACGGGACGGTGTGCCGCCACGGACTCGGCGACGGCACCGAACGACGGATCCGTGTCGGGGGCGACGGCCCGTACGAGCAGGGTGATCTCGCCGCCGCACGTCAGCCCCACGGCGAACGCGTCCTCGTCGCTGTACCCGAAGGTGCAGAGCCGCGCCTCGCCGTCGACGACGACGTCCTTCGCGAGCTCGAAGACCGCGCCTTCGACGCATCCGCCCGACACGCTGCCCACCACCTCGTCGCCCGGGCCGACTCCCATGGCCGCTCCGGGTCCGCGCGGTGCGCTGCGGCTCACGGCCACGACCGTCGCCAGACCGAACGGCTCGCCCGCCGCGTACCACCGGCTCAGCGCCGGCAGGATGTCACGCATCCTCGGCTCCTTCCGCCACTCGTTCCTCGTGCACGTTCACCTGCTTCCCCCGGTCGCGGGGGCACCTCCCCGGAAGTTCGCCCGGGTGGCCCCCGCAGCGGACGGTGCCGCAGGGAGGACGGGGCTGTGCCCGAGCGGGAGGCGTGTGCCGGGCGCCCTGCTCGCCTGTCACCCCTGGGGCGCGGCCTCCTGCCCGGGTGGTGTCGTCCGGGCGACCGCGGTGGGTCACCCGTGGTCGCGCTGCGGAGGCGCGACGGCGGGCGGGCAGCCCACCCGGTCCGCCGCACGCGTAGCCCGCCCCGGTCCGCGTACCCCGCCGCGGTCCGCGCCATCCTCGCCGCTCAGTCGACGGGCCAGGTGTGGGCGGGGGCGTTGAGGTGCATGTACTCGATGTACTGCTGGGTCATGCGCCGCAACGCCTCGTGGTGGCTGACGTGGGCGGTGTCGTCGATCTGGTGGTACATCTCCGCCTGCCAGACGGCCCCGTTCCGTGCGGTGACGCACCGCTGCTCGATGATGCCCAGCAGGGGCTCGCGCCACGCGCCGTCCATGCCGGAACGTTCGAGTCCTTCGTGGGCCATGGGCAGCAGCCGTCGCAGGACGAGCTCCGCGACCGGTACCTCGCCCATGCCCGGCCAGTACAGCCGGGCGTCGATACCGTGCCGGGCGGCCGTGTGCAGGTTGTCCTCGGCCGCCGAGAACGACATCCGGGACCAGACGGGCCGCTCCTCCTCGACGAGCGCGCGCGTCAGTCCGTAGTAGAAGGCGCCGTTCGCCAAAACGTCGGCGACCGTGGGACCGGCGGGGAGCACGCGGTTCTCCACCCGCAGGTGGGGCTTGTCGTGGGTGACGGCGTAGACGGGGCGGTTCCAGCGGTAGATCGTTCCGTTGTGCAGAGTCAGCTCGGCGAGTTCCGGCGTGTCGCCGCCGTCCAGGGTCTCCATCGGGTCCTGGTTGTCGCACAGCGGCAGCAGCGCGGGGAAGTAGCGGAGGTTCTCCTCGAAGAGGTCGAAGACGCTGGTGATCCACCGTTCCCCGAACCACACGCGCGGGCGCACGCCCTGCACCTTGATCTCCTCCGGGCGCGTGTCCGTGGCCTGCTCGAACAACGGGATGCGGGTTTCGCGCCAGAGCTCCTTGCCGAACAGGAAGGGTGAGTTCGCCGCGAGGGCGACCTGCACGCCCGCGATCGCCTGTGCCGCGTTCCAGTAGTTCGCGAACTCGTCCGGAGAGACCTGCAGATGGAACTGGGTGCTGGTGCACGCCGCCTCGGGCGTGATGGTGTCCGCGTAGGTGCGCAGCCGGTCCACCCCGTCCACCGCGATCCGCAGATCCTCACCGCGGGCGGCGAACACCTGCTCGTTGAGCAGCCGGTACCGGGGGTTCTCCGAGAGGGCTCCCTCGCCCACGTCGGACTGTCGCAACGTGGGCAGGATCCCGATCATGGCCAGGTGCGCCCCCACCGCCGCGGCCCGTTCCTCCGCGTGGTTCAGGGCGTCCCGGATCTCCTGCTCCCAGGCGTCGGGGCCGCCCGCCGTCAGCCGGCGCGGTGGAATGTTGATCTCGAGGTTGAACCGGCCCAGCTCGCTCGACCAGGCCGGATCCGCGATCGCCTCCAGTACGTCGGTGCTCCGCATCGTGGGCTCACCGCGCGGGTCGACGAGATTCAGTTCGATTTCGATGCCCACCTGTGGGCGTTCGTACTCGAAGCGCGCCTCGCGCAACATCAGCGCGAAGGTGTCGAGGCACTGCTGCATCTTGTTCCGGTAGCGTCGGCGGTCGTCACGCGTGAACACCAGCGCGGGGACGTCTCGGCCCATCGGCCCTCCCGCATCTACTCGGGCCC
This sequence comes from Streptomyces sp. NPDC059169, assembly GCF_042755225.1. NCBI lineage: Bacteria > Bacillati > Actinomycetota > Actinomycetes > Kitasatosporales > Streptomycetaceae > Streptomyces > Streptomyces sp. NPDC059169. The sequence continues at coordinate 110,697 of NZ_JBHZCF010000021.1, forward strand.
GCACCCCCCGCCTCTCAGCCTCCCACTCCCCGGGAGCCGCGACCAGCGAGAGAGGTATTCGATCTTGGGGGAGTGGCCGTGGACCGGTGTCACCGGTGGCTCCCGTTCGGCCGGGACGGCATCGTACGACCGGCGACGGCGCCCCGCACGTCCGCGCTTCCGGCGGCGGGAGAGGTGGCCGGTGGCGCGACGGAGCGCGCGGGGCACCGAGGTCCGCGGCGAGGATCCCCGCCGACGGCGCGGGCCCGCCGAGGCCCACGGCACATGCCCACGGGGGCGCTGACGCGGACGGAGCACGGTAGGGCATCCGGCACGGGAGACCGATGGGGTCCGCTGACTGACGCCCCATCACCGACCGGTGTGACGACATGCTTTAGGCGACGTTCGAGTGATGTGTGGTCCAGAATGCAACTGCCCGAGGTCCGCCGAGCGCCTTCAGTGGTGTCAGTGACACAACCCGGGAGGCATCCATGAGTGCTGAGCCCCTTCTCACGCTGTCGTCGGCTCTGTCGGAGGGCGGGATCGATCCCTACCGTTTCCCCGGCTCGTTCGACGTCGACAGCTACCCGGCCGTGACGCCGCTGGACGACGACGACCTCCTGCCGCCCCCGGACCCGAAGCGGCGACTGCCCCTTCCGCTGGCGGCGCACGACAAGCGCCGACTGGAGCTGCACGTCGCCCTGACCACTGCGGGGGTCGCCCCGCTGCCCGGCGACCTGGAGGCCATCACGATCCTCTGCGGGCTCGACGACGGCACCGTCGAAACCGTCCTGCGGTGGATCACCACGGCACGACCCCGGTCTTCCTCCGCCTGTTGACCGCAGCGCCAGCGCACCGGACCGAGCCCGCGCCCGGCCGACCACCCCGTCCACGTCGACCGGGCGCGGGGCGGCAATGCGGGCGTCCGGCCAGTCCGGAGCGACGGCCGGGACACGCCCCCTGCCGACCCGTGCATCGGCACTACAAGGGACGGCGACGGCCGGGGAAGCCGGCGCTGCCGAGGGCACGCCGCTGCACAAGAGCGGGTGACACGGCCCGGGGGCTGCCCGGCGCGCGCCGAGGCGTCGCCGCGTGTGGTCGGCCCTGCGGCTCCACGGTGCCGGGTGCGCGGTCCGGCCGGCAGATCGGTGCCCGGACGAGGTGTGGTGGTGTGCGACCGCCGGCCACCCAGGACGGCCACCCAGGACGTGGTGGCGCCGTTAGGCTCCCCGGATGGACATCCCCACTCCCGCAGAGATCCGTGCCCTGCACGAGAAGTACGCGCCGACCTCTGAGGCGTTCGAACTGGTCCACACGCACTGCGAGATCGTGTGGCACATCGCCGAGCAGCTCATCGTCGCGTCGGGTCTGGACGTCGACGCCGAACTCGTCCGCGCCGGGTGCCTGCTCCATGACATCGGGGTGTACCGCCTCTTCCACCCCGACGGGCGCTTCGACCGGCAGAACTACGTGCGCCACGGGCTACTCGGTCACGAACTGCTCGCCGAGGAGGGGCTCGCGGAGGAGGTGTGCCGGTTCTGCTCCTGCCACACGGGCGTGGGGCTCACGAAGGAGGACGTCGTTCGCCAAGGGCTCCCGATCCCGCCCGCCGACTACGTGGCCGTGTCGGACGAGGAGAAGCTGGTGATGTACGCGGACAAGTTCCACAGCAAGTCGCAACCGCCGCGTTTCCTGTCCGTACGGACGTACGCCAGCAGTATCGGACGCTTCGGGGCGGACAAGGTCGCGGCCTTCCACACCTTGCGGTCCGCGTTCGGCGACCCCGATCTGGCCCCCTTGGTCGCGGTTCACCGGCATGCACTGACGTGAGGCGGCACATCGTGAGGCTTGTGCGGCGGCCGACCGGGGCGGCTGGCTTGCGGGACGGCCGGAGGCGCCGCGGCGGGCCCCCGCGCGCGTCAGCGGCCCGGGCCCGCGCCGTTCACGCGGCCCTGCGGGAAACGGCACCGGTGCACCCCGTGCCGCGTGGGCTCCTCGACGCGTTGCGGGACGCGGCCGCCGGGTGACCGCCACGCGGGGTGCGTAGCGGTGACGGCGCGGCTGCACGGCGGGAGGCGCCCCGTCCCGCCTGGGGCGATCTCCCCGCCTAGGGCGATCTCCCCGCGCGCACGATCTCCCCGCGCGCACGATCTCCCCGCGCGCACGATCTCCCCGCGCGCACGATCTCCCCGCGCGCACGATCTCCCCTGCGGGGAGGGGAGTCGAAAGGACGTCATGAGGTTCCGTCGGTCTGAGGTGCCATGCGTCACACCGCGTCGGTGCAACGCGGTGCCGCCGGCCGTCGTATTGGTCCTAGAGATCCGCGCGGCACCGCTGGTGAGCGCGGGGAGCGACCGAGGAGCAGCCGCATCATGAGCGCTAAGACGCGTCCGACCCGCTCACGCCGCAGGCGAGGCACAGAGCGACGCCGACTGGTCGACTATCCTCGCCACGGCAGACGCGGCGTCCGGCGCTGGCTCCCGTCCTGGCGGCTGGTCGGCGGTACGTTCCTCACCCTCGTCGGTGGGGTCCTCGGCCTCTTCGCCGCCGTCTACGCCTACGTCGACGTCCCGAGCGAGAACCTCGCCGCGCGCCAAGAAGCCAACGTCTACTACTGGGCGGACGGCAGCAAGATGGTGAGCGTCGGAGCAGTGAACCGGCAGAACGTCCCGCTGGCGAAGGTTCCGGTAGCCGTACGGAACGCGGCCATAGCGGCCGAGAACGCCGGTTTCTACTCGGATTCCGGAGTCTCGTTCACCGGGCTCGTGCGGGCCGCCGCCAACATGGCGAGGGGGCGTGAGACACAGGGTGGTTCCACCATCACCCAGCAGTACGTGAAGAACACCTACCTCTCGCAGGAGCAGACGCTCTCGAGGAAGGTGCAGGAGTTCTGCATCGCGCTGAAGATGGACAGCCGGAAGTCCAAGGACGAGATCCTGCAGGGCTATTTCAACACCAGCTGGTTCGGTCGCGGCGCCTACGGCATCCAAGCCGCGTCCGATGCCTACTACGGCGTCGGCGTCGATCAGTTGAATGCCAGCCAAGGCGCCTTTCTGGCCGCCCTGCTGAAGGGCGGGAACGACTACGACCCAGCGCTGAGCGAAGCCAACCGGAAGCGCGCGGTCGAACGCTGGTCCTGGATCCTCGACCGGCAGGTGGAGCTGGGCATGATGACGGTCCGAGAGCGTGCGAAGCACACCGTGTTCCCCATGCCCCGAGCGCAGTCCATGGCGACGAACCTGAGCGGCCAGACCGGATACCTCGTCGACGTGGCCAAGCGGTACGTGAAGAAGCAGACGAGCCTCACGGACGCCGACCTGGACCGCGGTGGCTACCGGATCTACACCACTTTCGACAGGCGCGCCGTGCAGGAACTCGACCGGGCCGTCAAGGACGTGGTCGCCCGTCACATCGACCCGAGGGCCAGGGAGGAGGACCGCTACGTCGAAGTCGGTGCGGCCTCGGTGCGGCCGGGGGACGGAGCGATCACGGCGATCTACGGCGGCCGCAACGCGACCGAACACTTCACCAACAACGCCGACACCTCCGGCGTCCCCGCGGGTTCGGTGTTCAAGCCGTTCGTCCTCGCCACCGCGCTCCAGCACGGTGTCCTCGCCGAGGGCGGCGCCGTCCAGCCCGTGTCGGCGGACAGCTTCTACGACGGCGCCGGACGGCTTTCCGTGGGGTTGTCCCCCGTGAGCCGACGGGATTCCTTCGTGTCCCCGCTGGCCGCATTCGCCCGGTTCACGACCCTGCGCGAGGCGATGGTTCAGTCGATCAACGCCCCGTTCCGCAAACTGGGCACCGATGTGGGCCTGGGGCGCGTGGAGGACATGGCCGTCGGGGCCGGGATGCTCAGAAGCAGCATGGCCCCCCACAACAAGGAGTTCCCGCTGGGCACTTCGTCGCCCAGCGCCATCAGGGTGGCCGGTGCGTACGCAACGTTCGCGAGCGAAGGGGTTCGCCACGACCCGTATTCGGTGACCCGGGTGGTGAGGGGGGACGAGACGGTCAGTGGACTGGGGAAGCCGGCGGCACGGCGGGTCATGGACAGGGGCGTGGCGCGCGACGTGACGGCGGTGCTGCAGGACGCGGCGGGAAGGACCCGTGCAGCTGCGGCCGCGGGCACCGTGGGGCGGTTCGCCGCCGCCTCCACCGGAGAGGGAGACGTGCAGCGGGCCGCGTGGTTCGCTGGCTACACGGAGAAGCTGTCGACGGCCGTCACGATGTTCCGGTCGCAGCCTGGTAAACCGCTGCTCCCGATAGGCGGCACGGGCGGTGAGGGATCACGGAGGGGCAGTGTCTTCCCGGCGCAGATCTGGTCCGAGTACACCGGGAAGGTGTCGCCGTCCGGTCGGTAGGGCAGCGCTCCGTGGCGGACGCCGCGGGGACGGGGCAGCTCGTCCCCCACGAGCCCCACCGGACGGGACGCATGAGGTTGGGCGCCGACTCCGGTGGGGCGACGAACACGCGGGCGGCGGCCTGTACCCGGCCGCGTGGAGCCGGCCCGCCGCCCGCACCGGACGTCGGCGATCGGTCAGCCGGCCGCAGCGACCGCCGGGGTGACGCTCAGATGCGGGCGCGCGAGGTTGTCCGGCTGCAGGATGAGCTGGAGCTCCTCCTGCGTCAGCAGACCCTTCGCGAGGACGAGTTCGTGGACGCTCCGGCCGGTCTCCAGGGCCTCCTGGGCCACCGCGGTCGCCTGCTCATAGCCGATGTGGGGGTTGAGCGCGGTGGCCAGGCCGATCGAGTGGGCGACGAGGCCCGCCAGGTGGTCCCGGTTCGCGGTGATGCCGGAGACGCACCGCTCGGCGAGCGTCAGGCATCCGGCCCGCAGGTGCGTGAGGCTCTTGAGCAGGCTGTGGGCGATGATCGGTTCGAAGGCGTTGAGCTGGAGCTGACCCGCCTCGGCGGCCATGGTCACCGCCACGTCGTTCCCGATGACCTCGAAGGCGATCTGGTTGACCACCTCCGGGACGACCGGGTTCACCTTGCCCGGCATGATGCTGGAACCGGCCTGGACCGGTGGAAGGTTGATCTCCGCGAAGCCGGCCCGAGGCCCGCAGGAGAGCAGCCGCAGGTCGTTGCATGTCTTGGAAAGCTTGACGGCGATGCGCTTCAGCACACCTGACAACTGCACGAACGCGCCGGCGTCCTGCGTGGCCTCGACGAGGTCGTCGGCGACGACCAGCGGCAGCCCGGTGATGCTGCGCAGGTGCCCGGCGGCCAGGGAGGCGTACTCGGGATGGGCGTTGAGGCCCGTGCCGATCGCCGTACCACCCAGGTTGATCTCGCGGATCAACGCGCACGCCTCGGTGAGGCGTTTGTGGTCCTCTCCCACCATGACGGCGTACGTGGCAAATTCCTGACCGAGGGTCATGGGTACGGCGTCCTGCAACTGGGTGCGGCCCATCTTCAGCACGTCCGCGAATTCCTCGGCCTTCGCGGCGAACGCCGAGCGGAGCACCTCCATCGCGTCGAGCAGCCGTCGGGTGGTGAAGTCGAGCGCGATCTTGACGGCCGTCGGATAGACGTCGTTGGTGCTCTGCCCGGCGTTCACGTCCTCCAGGGGGTGCAGACGCCGGTACTCGCCTTTGGGGTGGCCGAGGAACTCCAGCGCGCGGTTGGCGATGACCTCGTTGGCGTTCATGTTCGTGGAGGTGCCCGCACCCCCCTGGATCACGTCGACCACGAACTGGTCGTGCAACCGCCCGGCCCGGATGTCCTCGCAGGCACGCACGATGGCCTCGGCCTTGCGGCCATCCAGCAGGCCGAGGTCGCGGTTGGCGAGGGCCGCCGCCTGCTTGACGCAGGCGAGGGCGGTGACCAGCTCCGGATAGGCGGAGATGGGGGTGCCGGTGATGGGGAAGTTCTCCACCGCCCGCAGGGTGTGGACGCCGTAGTAGACGTCGGACGGAACGTACCGGTCGCCGAGCAGATCGTGCTCGGAGCGGACCTCGGGCTGGTCGTGCTTGGCCATGGAGGCGCGGACTCTCCTGTCGGGATGCATGGGCTGCGCGGGGTGGACGAAGGGGGATGTGAGGCGGGCCCCCGGGAGGGCGGGGGCCCGCCCGGTCTCCGTGGGGGGTACGGAGACCGGCCGGCCGCCGGCTATGCGGGAAGAAGGGCGGCCGGCGGATCGGTGCCGACGGACACGGGCGTGCCGAGGACGTGGCGCAGTACGTGGGCCTGCTCGTGCCGGTCGCTGGTGGCGAGCAGAGCGGTGAGCACCGCGATGCGCGCCTGTCCGGCCCGGAGGGTGCCGGTGGGCACGGCGCCCGCGGCCACCAGGTCGACCCCACCGCCGTGCGTGTAGATCTCCTTGACCGCGCCGGACGCGACACGGGTGGTCAGTGCCACGAGCACGCCCCTGGCGGTGGCCGAGGCGACGGCTTCGACGAAATCGGGGGTCGCGTTGCCCGCACCGGTGCCGACCAGCACGATTCCGCGGGCTCCGGCGCCGAGTGCCGCCTCCAGCAGCAGGGGGTCCGCATCGCAGTGGTGCATCACGACGTCGACGCGGGGGAGGGTGTCCGGAGCGGGGGGAAGGGCCAGCGGGGACGGGCGCTCGGGGTGACGCAGTACCGAGACCCGGCCGAACCCGACGTTGCCGATGCGCGCGCCGGACGGGTCGCCGAACGCATCCGCCGCGAGGGTCCGGGTCTTGACGGTGCCCCGGGCGGCGTGGACCTTGCCGTCGAAGGCGATCAGCACCCCGAGGCCGCGCGTCGTGGCAGCGGTCAGCAGGGCGTCATGCAGGTTGCCAGGACCGTCGCCGTCGGCCGTGTCGAGGGGAAGCTGGGCGCCGGTGAAGACCACGGGGCGGGGGTCGTCGTGGTGGAGGTCGACGAGGAACGCGGACTCCTCCAGGGTGTCCGTGCCGTGGGTGACGACGACGCCGTCCACCGCCGGGTCCGCGAGCACCTCGTGCACGGCCCGGAGCAGCGCGAGTTGGTGCGTCGTGGTGAGGCGGGGGCTGTTCACGCTGAACAGGTCGACCACCTCGATGTCGACGCCGTCGGGCACGGCGGCCGTGGCCATCACGTCACGGCCGCTCGCATCGGCGGCGAAGCCCGATCCCTGCCAGCGGCTGGCTATCGTCCCACCGGTGCTGATGACGACGATCCGTCCCACAGAACCACTCCTCCCTCGTGCCGCAGAGGCGGTGCGGCGCGTCCGACCGGCACGCTGCCCGGCTCCGGCCGGGTTGCGCCCCCAGACATGCCCGGGAAGCCCCGAACAGTCGAGCGCAATGGTAGAGGGGATCTAGCGCAATAGGATCGCCAATATTTGCCCACTCGACCAGGTTCCATGGTGGATAATTGCTGTGTGGATCAGATTGATAGAGCAATCTTGCGTGAGCTCCAGAACGATGGTCGGCTGAGCAACCAGGAGCTGGCACAACGGGTCGGGTTGACGCCCTCGCCATGCATGCGCCGGGTGCGACAACTGGAGCAGGACGGGGTGATCCGGGGCTACCGTGCGGTGATCGATCCGGAGGCGGTCGGCCGCGGCTTCGAAGTGCTCGTGTCGATCGAGGTGAAGCGCGACCGGGATGTCGTCGAGGCATTCGAAGCCGCTCTGCAGGGCATTCCCGACGTCATCGAGGCCCATCGGCTGTTCGGCAGCCCTGGATGCCTGCTGCGCATCGCCGTGGAGGACCTGCGGGCCTACGAGCGGCTCTGGATCGAGAAGCTGACCACGCTGTCCGGCGTCACCGAAGTCAACTCGCAGATCATCATGAAGCGGATCAAGGAACCTCGAGGTCTGCCCGTGGACGGCTGAACCGCCCGCGGCGGCGCTGCTCCCTGCCGCGGCGTCTCGGCGACGTCATCCGAGTGCCGACACGCCATCGACTCCGCGGCGTACCCTTCGGCTCCGCACTCACGCCACGAGGGGCCGGTCGGTCGGGGCCACCGGAGCCGGCAGCACCGTGGAACCGGTCAGATAGCGGTCGGCGGCCGCGGCGACAGCCCGACCCTCGGCGATGGCCCAGACCACGAGGGACTGGCCGCGCCCGGCGTCGCCCGCGATGAACACCCCGTCCGCGGCGCTGTGCCCCGGCTGACCCTCGACGGCTGCTGCGAAGCGGTCGTCCCGCGCGAAGTTCCCGCGTGCCGTCAGAGTGAGGCCGAGCTGTTCCACCAGGCCGTTGTCCCGCTCCGGACCGGAGAAGCCGAGCGCGACCAGTACCAAATTCGCCGGGATCACCCGCTGGGTGTCCGGCCGGGGGCTCCTGTGCACGGGCTCCACCTCGGTCAGCCGCAACGCCCGGACCCGACCGCGGGCGTCCCCCTCGAAACTGAGGGTGGCAGAGGAGAAGAGCCGCGGGTCGCTCCCCGCCTTGCCCCGGGCCTCCGCGTGCGCGTGGGAGATCCGGTAGACCTTCGGGTGGGTGACGGGCCAGGGTTCCCCCTCAGGCCGTGCCGCACTCGGCTCCGGGTTGATGTCCAGCTGCACGACGGATGCCGCGCCCTGGCGCAGAGCGGTGCCCAGGCAGTCGGAACCCGTGTCGCCGCCACCGATGATCACCACGTGCAGGCCCGCTGCCGTGAGGGGCGAGTCGGCGTGGTCGCCTTCCCTCACCCGGTTCGCCAGCGTCAGGTAGTCCATCGCCTGGTGGATGCCCGTGAGGTCACGGCCCGGCACGGGGAGCTCCCGCCGCTCCGTGGCGCCGACGGCCACGACGACCGCGTCGTGGCGCCTCCTGAGCTCCTGGGCGTCGATGTCGTTCCCCACGTCGAGACCCGGGCGGAACTTCGTCCCCTCCGCGCTCATCTGCTCGATGCGGCGGTCCAGGTACTGCTTCTCCATCTTGAACTCGGGGATCCCGTAGCGCAGCAGCCCACCGATGCGATCGGCACGTTCGTACACGGCCACGGTGTGGCCGATCCTGGTGAGCTGCTGTGCCGCGGCCAGTCCCGCGGGCCCGGACCCGATGACGGCGACGCTCTTCCCACTGAGCCGTTGGGGCGGCTGCGGCGATGCGTACCCGAGCTCCCATGCCTGGTCGGCGATGGCTTGCTCGACGTTCTTGATCGTTATCGGGTCCGCGTTGATGGCGAGGACGCAGGCGTCCTCGCACGGCGCGGGACACAGTCGCCCGGTGAATTCGGGAAAGTTGTTCGTCGCGTGCAGCCGTTCGGCCGCCGTCCGCCAGTCGCCCCGCCGCGCGTACGCGTTCCACTCGGGGATGAGATTGCCCAGCGGACAGCCGCTGTGACAGAACGGGATGCCGCAGTCCATGCAACGCCCGGCCTGCTCGGACACCAGGGGGAGCAGTGCCTGGCCGGCGTAGACCTCGCGCCAGTCGTTCAACCGCTCCTCGACGGGGCGGGCGGGAACCGGCCGGCGGGGCACGTTGAGGAAGCCGAAGGGATCCGTCATACGCCGCCTCCCTTGACTGCTCGGGTGTACACGGCGTTCCGACCAGCGTACGCCCGCTTTGTTCGGCTTTCATCGGTCGCCGCCTCCGTGCGTCAGGAGCGGGCGACGGAGAAACTGCTGCAGCCCGCCCCGTACACGGTGCCGTCGAGGTGGTCCGGGGTGTCGGGGTCGTACCGCGCCAGCAGGTTCACCATCAGGTAGTCCGGGGGTCGGACGATCCAGTGGGTGGCGTCCAGCACGAGCCGACCGTTCCGGTACGTCCCGCTCATGGCGAACGAGCCGCGCGGGACGAGAGGGTTGGACGGGGCCGGGAAGAAGCTGAAGACCGCTGAGACGTCCCCGCCGCCCTCGTCCTCGACGTTCAGGGACAGGCCCGTGATGCCCTGGTTGCAGACGTAGCTGCCCAGCCACCTGCCGGTGACCTGCCGGACCCCGCTGCTGTCCGACGGCTCGGGGTCCGATGCGGGGCTGTCGCGCTCCACCGGGGACGGCTCGGACGAGCCGCCGCTCGGTAGGCCCGCCGCTGCGTCCGCGGTGGAGGCTTCCTGCGGTGGCGGCTCCAGGCCGTCGGTCTCCGCGGCTCCCGGTGCGGAGGCAGCGGATCCGGCGGAACCCGCACCGGAGCCGCCGGATCCGAAGATCGCCCCGGCCTGCCAGACGAAGATCGCCACGAGTGCCACGGCGGCGGCGGACGCGGCGAGGGCAAGGCGCTGTGAGCGGTGCGGGTGACAGCCGTGGACGGTGCCGCCACCCGGGTCCGGCCGCGGGCCCCCGTCGGGCAGGGCGGTCGGCGCGGAGCCGGGTACGAGAGGAGGTGCAACCGACGGATCAGGTGTCCCACCGGCCGGTGGCGGTGTCGTACCGGGGCCGGCCGGTGGAGGCGAGGGCGGCACGGAGGGGGGAGGCACCGGCGGGCCGGTCGGGGCCGATGTGGGCGGTACCGCGGGCGGTGGGGTCGGTGGCACCCAGGGGGGCGCCGACGCCACGCCGCCCGGTGCCGTCCGCGTGGCCGCGTCGGCGAGCGGGGACCGGCCGTCCGGCCCCACGGACGCCGGACCCGCCGCCTCGGCAACGGTCCGCGCGTGCTCCCGCACCGTCCGTGCGATGCTCTCCGGTAGCCAGGAAGCGCTCGTGAACAACAGCGTGGGCTCCGCCGCCCCCGCGGACTCGGTCACTTCGGCGAGCACCTCGCCGAGCGAGGGTCGGTCACCGGGTTCCTTCGCCAGGCAGCGGGCCACGAGCGGACGCAGCCCGGGAGGCACCGCATCGAGGTCGGGCTCGGAGTACACGATCCTGAACATCAGACCCTGTGCCGAGCCCGTACCGAAGGGCCCCGTGCCGGAAGCGGCGAAGGCCAGTACCGCGCCCAGCGCGAACACGTCGCTCTCCGGGCCGATGTGACGCCCCGTCAACTGCTCCGGTGACATGAAGCCCGGGGTGCCGATCACGGCTCCGGTGCGCGTGATGGCGCTGACCTCGCTCGCCGCGGAGATGCCGAAGTCGATCACCCGCGGCCCGTCCGCGGCCAGCAGCACGTTGGACGGTTTGAGGTCGCGGTGGACGAGCCCCACGGCGTGGATGGCCTCCAGGGCCTCCGCCAGTCCGGCAGCCAGCGAGGCCACCGGCCCCTCCGGCCACGCCCCGGATCCGGCCACCGCCATGTCGAGGGACAGCCCCGGCACGTAGGCGGTGGCGAGCCATGGGGGATCGGCGTCCGTGTCGGCATCCACCACGCCTGCGGTGAAGACCCCGTTCACCCGCCGGGCAGCGACCACCTCGCGGGCGAAGCGCAGCCGGAACTCGCCGTCCTCCGCGAGCTCCGGGCGCACCACTTTCACGGCGACAGCCCGGCCGCCCCGCGAACGGCCGAGATACACCCTCCCCATGCCGCCCGCACCCAACCGCGCGATCAGCCGGTACGGCCCCACGTCGCGCGGGTCGCCCGCCCCCAGCGGCTTCAGCGATGCCATCGCCACCCCCAAGTCCACCCAAGTCCGCATGGGTACAGCACGGATGGCTGACATGGTGCAGCAGGCGAGCGTTCACATGGGCAGTTATGCCGAAATAAGGTCGCGGTATGGCCACCCACGGTGGGGAAGCGGCCGCACCGCCATCGCCTACGGTCTCGTTGCGCCCCGCAGGGAATCGGGCCGCAGCTGTCGGGACCCGCGGCACACTTCGCGCGTGGTCGGACGACCGCCCCCTCACAGCCGGACGGGGCGGCACCGGCGTCCGTTGAGACGCCCGCCCCGCCTCTGAGGCAACGGAGCGGCTGCTGCTGAACCCCGCCGAACCCACCGGTCGCTCCCGACACGGCGGGGCGGTGGTGCGGTCCCGTGCCGGCCGCTCTCCCACTCGTCACGGGGGAGGAGATCCGGTCGAAGTGGAGCTTCCGGCGCCGATCCGCCGTCGTCAGTCCGAGGAGGGGCCCGCCGTCCATCGCTGTGCCCCGCTGCCGTCGGCCCGGTCGAAGCCCACGCTGCTGCCGTCGGAGCCTCCGGAGGGCGCCAGGGCGAAGTCGGGCGCGATCCTGGGGCGTACCGCACCCGAACCGTCCACGGTGAAGAGGAGGTTCAGCCCGTTCCGCCCGTTGACGGAGGAACAGTTCCAGATGCCGGCGCCGCGGTCGACGTTCCCGCGTGAATCCAGGCAGTAGTCCGGATCCGCCCCGCTGCGGACCAGGCCGTTGGGGTCCACCTTCCACGACTGGGTACGTGCACCGGTGCACCGGGCCACGATCACATCGGTGCGGTTCTGCAAGAGACCGTTCTCGATGTCCAGGCACCGCCCGGAACCCGAGTTGACGACCGGAGCGTAACCACCCCCAGGGAGCAGGGGCACAGGCAGGGGCCGGGCGCCGGCCGAATGCCCCGCCGATGGACGGCTGACCGCGGTGGGGGACGGGGTGGGTGTCGGGGTGGGTGTCGGTGCGGGCGACGACGGGCTCTCCGACGGCGACGGACTCTGCGACGGTGGGGCGGTGGCCACGGACGGGGTGGGGTGCGCGGTGCGGGGGGAAGGCGCGGCACTGCGCCCGGGGCCCGGGCGAGGACCTTCGGAGGCCGTTGCCGCCAGAGTGCCGGCGACGAGGGCACTCGCGACGGCAGCCGCGGCTCCGACGAGGAACACGGCCCTGGACAGCGGTGGCCCAACGGCGCGCAGGCCCCTGACCCGCCGGGACGGCCCGGGCCCTTCGACGGGCGCCCGGCCGCCGGTCGCCGTGCCCCGCGCTGCGGAGTCTGCACGGAGCGAGCCGTGCGGGAGCAGAGCGGACACGTACGCGGTTCCGCCCCACCGCAGCAGTCCCTCGGCGAGCACCATCCGCGGATGCTCTGCCATGAGGGTCAGTTCGTCGACGAGCCAGCTGCACCTCGGGCACTCCGCGAGGTGGAGCACGAGGTCCTCGCTGCGCCGCCGGTCTCCCGGACGCGCCGCCGCCTCGATGATGCGGCGGAATCCCAGGCACCTCTCGTCCCGACTGCGCTCCAGGTAGGCCTGCAGGAACGCCAGGCGCATGGTGCCTTCGGCCTGCCGCCGAACGTCGGGGACGACGTCCCGGTGCACCCTGAGGAACGTCGTGACGGAGGCGTCCGGTTCCTCGTCCACCACCGAGTACCACAGGACGTTGCGCGCCAGCTCCGGAAGGCGGTAGAAGCCGGTGAGCATCGCCGCCGACGCCTCGAAGGGCAGGCGGCGCTGCTCCGGTAGGTCTGCTGCCGTCACGTCCGCCAGGGCCCGGGCCTCGGCGGTGTCGTCGATCCAGGCGACGAAGTCCGGTGCGAGTCGCTCGCGGCGGCTGTCGGACGCCCAGGTGAGGCCCACTCGCTGCACCAGCAGCAGCAGGTGGTGGCGCCAGTTGCCGCGGGGGCCGATGCCCCGGCGGGCCTCCTGAGCGGCGATGCCGAAGGCCTGGACCGCCAGCTGGTTCCCGGCAACCTGGTTGCGTCCGCAGAGCCTGGCGTACTCGAGGACCGAGGACAGGTGGCGACGCCGGAGCTCCTGGGTCGCGGGCCGAGCCGTTGGCGCACCGGAACGGATACGCTCGGTGAGCTCCGCGTCCGACAGGATGGTGACGTCCGGTCTCGCGTCCCACGGGTGCGAACCGACACGCTCGAACTCTTGCACCCTCGTCGACTCCTCGCTGCACACCGTCGGGACGGCCGATCGCCGACAGGCCGGAGCCGCGCCGGTGTTACTGGCTGGAAACAGGAGCCCATCGTGGAGCAGGGACGTCTCCGGGAAAAGGGGTTTCCGCGGGTAAGTCGTTCGGGTAAGTCCCGGCCGCACCGGAGCGTGCGGCACGGCTACCATGCCCGCGCTCCGGGCGCACGCCGAGGCGGTACCGCGCCACCGGCGCCCCGGCCCCGCCCGAGCTGCCGAGGAAGCCGGTCGGGACCGACTGCCACCAGCGCTTTTGCATCTGCCCCCGGTGCCGCGCCACCGGCTGCGGCGTGCGGGCTCCGTCCGCCTGGGGCACGCTGTTCGTGGAGCTGCCGGTCTCCCGGCCGGCGGTCGTGGCGGAAGGGGTGCTGCGATGTTTGCCAGGCTGAGCACCTATCAGGGGTCCCCCGTCCCTACCGAGGGCGACTTGTCGGCGAGTTCCGAAGCAGTCGTCAAACAGGTGAAGTGGATGCCGGGATTCCTCGGCGTCTACTACCTCGTCGACCGCGCCACGGGAAGGGCCGTCTCGCTCACCTTGTGGGAGGACGAGGAGACCATGAGGGACAGCGAGGAGCGGACCGACCAGATCCGTCAGGACACCGCACGGCGTGAGGGTCAGCGCGTGCTCTCGGTCGAGCGATTCGAGGTGGGTTTCAGCCATCTCAAGCCGTGACCGCGGTCGCACCCGTGCGGCGTCACCCGGGCCCCGGGGTGCCCGTGCACCGTCCGATGCGTTCCACGAGGATGTGCCCCCATGGCAGACACATCGCCTTTGGTCGAGCTTCTGGGGCTCCAACCCCATGTCGAGGGCGGGTGGTTCCGGCGGACCTGGAGGACCTCCGCCGGTGCCGAACCCGAGGGCTACGGAGGGACGCGTCCCTACGCGACGGGCATCTACTTCCTGCTTCATCCGGGCGAGGTGTCGAGGTGGCACCGCGTGCGCTCGGACGAACTGTGGCTGTGGCACCGGGGCGGTCCGTTGCACATGGTGTTGGGCGGAAGCGGTGACCGCCCGGACGAACCGCGGGCGGAGGGGGCGGTTCTCGGGCCCGCGGTGGAGCGGGGCGAGCGCCCCCAGTTCCTCTCACCCGGGGGCACGTGGCTGCGTGCGGAGCCCGCGGGCGACGAACCGGTCCTCGTGACCTGTGTCGTCGCCCCGGGCTTCGATTTCGCCGACTTCACGATGGTGTGAGGGGCGCGCCGCCGTCCCGGGATCAGCTCGCTCGTACGGATGTCGCGCGTAGGTCCGCCAGAATTCGTGTTCGATGAGTGAATCTGAAACATGTGTCCTGTGTGGTGGGACAGTCGCCCCCGACGGATTCTGCTGGGACTGCGGGGGAAGGCAGCCGGCGTTCCGCTCGCACGTGGAAACCACGACGCACAGCGGCGCCGCAGGAGTCAGCGACCGTGGCAGCCGACGGGGCGTCAATGCCGATGCCATGGCGCTGACCACGGCCGGATCTTGGACGATCGGCGTCGTGTGCGACGGGGTGTCGATGGCACCCAGGGCGGACCGTGCCGCTCGGGTCGCGGCAGAAACGGGGGCGAGGGTCCTCGCGACGCGGCTGCGGGAGGGCACCCTGCCCGAGTACGCCCTCGGCGAGGCCGCGGCACTGGCGGGACGTGCGGTCGCCGCGCTGGCGGGCACCGAGTCCGTGGCGCCGGCCTGCACGTACGTCGCAGGCATCGCCAGCGCGGAAGGGGTGTGGGCCGCCGGGATCGGCGACAGCCGCGCCCATTGGATCCCGGACGAGGGGCCGGGGATGGTGTTGACGGAGGACGACGCGGACGAGCACGACGTCCTCACCGCATGGCTCGGGGCCGGAGCCGGCGAGCCGGCACCGCGGGTCCGCAGCTACCGGCCGGCCGTCCCCGGACGACTGATGTTGTGCACGGACGGTTTGTGGCGCTGTTTGCCGGGCTTCGCGGAGGGAGGGGGTGCACGGGCCATCCACGATCGGGGGAGCGTTGTGGTCGCCGAACTTCTGGACGACGCACGCTCACTGGTCGGACGTGCACTGGACGCCGGAGGTCACGACAACATCACCGTCGTCCTCATCCCGGTCACTCCCGGTGCGCCGACCAGGTCTGATTCCGGTTGAGCGGACCGTGCGCCACATCGGTCCGCATCCCGGTTCCCAGGTTCAGTGCCGATTCGGTTGGGGTGGAAGGGTGTTCGAGGGGGTGACAGGAGTACTGTGCGCTGGCACGAGACCCGCTGTACTGATGTGCATGGAGGATTGATGAAGGTACCAACCCGCGCGTGGAAGCGCTCGGGCGCTCTGATAGCGAGCGCGGCCGCAGGACTCGTTGGAGTGGGACTGTGTGCCGCTCCGGCGTCAGCCCACACCCCGCTCTGGACGGTGACGTGCTCCGAGGTCACGATTGATCTCAAGGCGTACAACAACAAGGTCACCAACACCGTGACCGTCACCGTCGACGGCAAGGACCTGCTGCCCACCAAGGAGTTCGGCCGCACGTTCCATGACACGATCAAGCTGCCCGAGCACCAGAGCGTCGCTCAGGTGCGGTTGGTCGTGAAGGCGGGCGACGGCGACCGCTTCTCGCACGACGAGACGAAGTCCTCGCCGGTGTGCGAATCCACGCCGCCCTCGGAGCCGCCCGAGACCTCCGAACCGCCGAAGCCCTCGGAGCCCGCTGAGCCTTCGGACACGCCGTCCACCGAGCCGCCCACCACCGAGCCGCCCACCACCGAGGCGCCGCCGGCGGGGAGTACGCCGCCTCCCGGTGGCCTGGCGGAGACGGGTGGATCCAGCGCCACTCCGGTCATCGCCGGGGGCGCGGCCGTGGCCGTCCTGGCCGGTGGCGGCATCCTGGTCGCGACCCGCAAGCGCCGCGCCTCGCGCGGCTGATCGTCACCAGCTCGTCGTTTTGGTCCGTGCCCCGCGCGCCCTCGGGTGCGCGGGGCACGGGTGCGTCCGACGCGGGCCCGCGCCGGAGCCACGGGCAACCGGCCTACGGATCGAGCCGATCGAGGACTGCCGAGGCGACCGCGGCGTCGAGCGCGCCGACTCCGGTGAGGTCGGCGACGGTGACGGCGTCGTCCGCCCGCGCGGGGCGTGCCGCGAGCACGACGCCCGCCGCAACGTCGCTGTCCTCGGCCGTGGTCCCCGCCCTGACCGCGTGGCCGAAGTCACCGTGGTCCAGGCACTGGTCGTGGTCGTCGGTCGCGATGATGCGGGCACGGCCGAACAGCGCGGCGGGCAGCTCGTTCTTGTGCGGCATGTCGGTACCGATGCCCGTGACGTGCGTGCCCTCCCTTACCGCAGCGGACTTCAGGACCGGGGTCGTGGCCGGTGTCGTCGTGAGGACCATGTCGGCCCCCGCCGCCTCATCGGCCGATGCGGGCCTGGCGTCCAGTCCGCGTGCGGCGAGCCAGTCGCACACCGCCCGGGACCGCTCCATGCTGCGGCCGTGCACCAGCACCCCGCTGATCGGGCGGAGTTCGGCAAGCCAGGTGATCTGGAGGCGTGCCTGTTCGCCGGTGCCGAAAACGGCGGCGGTCGTGGCGTCCCGGCGCGCCATGGCGTGCGTGACCAGTGCGCCCGCCGCGGCCGTCCGCCAGGCGGTGAGCATGCCGCGGTCGTCCAACACGGCACGGATCCGGCCGGTTCGGGCGCTGATCACGCAGACCAGACCGTGGTTGGCGGGCAGCCCGAGTCCCGGGTTGCCGTAGAAGCCGGTCGCTACCTTGACGGTGAAGTCGGCCGAATCGGTGAGCCGGCCGGCCTTGACGTGGCAGTCCCCTTCGGCATCGGGGAAGTCCATGTGCAGGGGCGGCGGTACGACCGTGCGGCCCGCGGCGTGCGCGATCAGAGCATCGCGGACGGCGTCCAGCACGAGTCCGGGGGAGGCGGCCCGCTCGATGGCCTCGGGGTCCAGGACGCGGAGCTTCACCGGCGTGTCCGCATCCACCGGTCGAATGCGGCGAGGCCTTCCTCCGGGTTCCTACGACCCACGCCGATACGGAACCGGTCGGCGGGAGTGGCGGTGAGGTCCGAGCGGTAGATGCTCGCCGGTAGGAGCAGGACGCCCGCCTCCTGGACCAGACGGGTGCAGAACTCCTCGACGCCGTTCGCTCCGAGGTAGCGGGGGTAGGCGACGCAGCCGCCGTCCGGCGCCCGCCAGGCGAAGTCGTCGGCGTACGTCGCGAAGAAGGCGTCGAACAGCGGCAGGTTCGCGGCGATCAGGGCCCGGTTGCGCTCCAGGATGGTCTCCCGTGCCTTGAGTGCGATACGGGCCAGGACCTCGCTCGGCCCCGCGTTGCAGATGGTCGTGTAGTGCTTGGCGCGCTCCAGGCGGGACCGCAGGGCTCGGTCCCGACAGGCGATCCAGCCGATCCGAAGCCCCGGCAGGCCCAGGGACTTCGAGGTCACGTTCAGGGAGAGGGCGCGTTCGGACAGGTCGGCGGCCTGCGGGAGGGTCCTCGCGGGATCGCGTTCCAATCCCCGGTAGACCTCGTCGCTGAAGAGGTGGATGCCGCGCTCGTCGCACATCCGGGCCAGAGCCGCGAAGTCGGCGGCACCGATGACCTTGCCGGTGGGATTGTTGGGGAAGTTGACCGAGACGACCCTGGTGCGGGGCTCGATCGCCGCTGCCACCGCATCGAGATCGAGGGCCCAGTCCCGGTCCGGGTCCAGAGCCACCCCGGTCACCTCGCACAGCGCGAGCGGCACGGTCTCGGCGGCCTGGTAGTTGGGGGTCACGACCACCGCGTGGTCGTCCGGGCCGAGCAGGACGTTCATGGCGAGGTAGAGCGCTTCCTCAGCGCCGGCGAAGCAGATGACGTCATCGGCGTCCGCCTTCTCGTACGTCTCGGCGATGACCTCGCGCAGCGCGGGGTCGCCGAACGTCTCGGTGTATCCGAGGGACAGGTTGCGGAAGGCGTCCCGGTCCGTGTCGTCGGCGAGCCCGAGCAGTTCGCCGAGCGTCATGGTCTGGACGTCCGAGGCGGTCATGTGGTGTCGGGCGCGGAACTCCCAACGGGAGAAGTAGGTTTCCAGCCGGAAGTCGGGCAGCCGGGTCATGGCGCGGTCCTACCTTTGGGGAGTGGTTGCTCTGGTCATGCGCAGATCGGAGGGGCCAGGGGTTCCGGGTACGGCTGTCAGGGCGGCGCCGCCCCTTGCGCTCTGTGCTCGGAGAGCAGGGCGTAGATCGTGGAGCGTGAGGCTTTCAGGGCGGCGGCCACGGCGGGTGCTGCGCGGCGTACCGAGAACACGCCGGCTTCGTCGAGCCGACCGATCACCGTGAGGCGGTCCCGTCGTCCGAGGCGTTCGACGGGACGTCCCGTCTCGCGTACGTACGCGCCGACGACCTGGTGGACGCGTTCGGTCCAGTCCTGTTCGAAGAGGGGCTCAGGTCGCTGGACGGTCGGTGCTCCGAACGCGGCCAGCACGGTCGAGGCCTGCTCGAGAGGCGTTCGGTCGAGGTTGATGCACAGTACTGCGTTCGGTCGGCCCCGGTCGTCCCGCAGGACCGCGCTGACCGAGGAGAGGCGCCGCCCGTCCGCGAGCATCTTCCCGTACGGCCCGTAGACGTCGTGAGCCGAGGGGTCGAGTGCGTCCAGTTCGCCCAGGAGCGACGGGTCACCGGGCTTGCGTGAGGTCATCGG
Organism: Streptomyces sp. NPDC059169; assembly: GCF_042755225.1. NCBI lineage: Bacteria > Bacillati > Actinomycetota > Actinomycetes > Kitasatosporales > Streptomycetaceae > Streptomyces > Streptomyces sp. NPDC059169. The sequence goes on from NZ_JBHZCF010000021.1 coordinate 129,856, forward strand.
GTTCCAGACGGCCAGTACCCGGTCGGTGTCGGGATCGTGCAGGACCACCTCGGCGTACGGGCCGAGGAGGAGCACGACGGCCTGGCACACCGGTGCCCACGTCGCCACCCGGGGATCCGGCTCCTCTTCCGCGTTCGTCATGGACTGGACTGTACGTCCAGACTGGACAGACTGTCCAGTCACGCCGGAGTGGAACGCGAAGGGCGGGTCTCCGAACCGGAGACCCGCCCACCCGCCTGACATCCGGGCGGGAAGTGACTCAGCCCTGGCAGATCCCGCGGGCGTAGTCGAAGGTGGCCGTCGCCTGCGAGTACGCCCACTGGGGCGCCAGCAGGTCGACATCCAGCTGGGCCGCGGCCGACGGGCTTTCGACGATGTAGCCGAAGTCCTGCAGCCAGGACGGGTACAGGTTCTTCGACCCGAGGTAGAACGCCGAACCGTCCACGGACACCAGCTTGTGGTGCTGGGCGTAGGGCTTTCCGTCGGCCCACGTGGCGCTGTCGGCACTACGGCCCGTGGCGAGCTGGAGATTGGCGCACATCGCTGCCTTGGCCTGCGGGACTCCGCCGGTGCGCAGGGCTAGGCGGCCCCGCAGGGCGTCGCTGATCTCGTTCAGCGATGTGATCTGCGAGTAGCCGCCGCTGCCGATCGCCCCCCGGTTGGCGGGGTCGCTGACCACGATGCGCACCTTCACCCCGGCCGCCAGCTTCGCCGCGAGCACGTCGTAGAGGCGCACGTCGTAGCGGGGCAGCGGCGGACAGGTGGCGTGCAGGTCCTGCTGGGAGATCTCGATGTGCTCCTTGGCGCTCCCGACGAGTGCCCGCAAGGCGCTCTCCTCGGGGTTCACCGTGTCGTAGTCGCGGTCCGCGTTGGTGTAGTCGTGCACGCCCACCAGGCACTTGGTGTCGGACGCGGTGGGCAGGAACGGCTTGAACGACGATGACGGATCGACGCTCCTGATACCGACGCCGAGGCCACCCACGGCGATCACGGGAACGTTTCCGCTCGGGGCGGTCGGCTCGGTTCCGTGGCCGAGCGTCGGTATGCAACCGGCTCCTCCGGAGGAGGCGAACCAGACCTTGGCGAGGTTGCCGGAGTTCTGGCACGTCCAGGACCAGAGCTGGTCGAGGTACCTACTGGCCGACCCCGCCGCGGGGCCGGTCAGCGCCAGGTCGACGTCGGCCACCGGGTGCGTGGTGGTGACGTAGTCGTTCTTCCAGTTGTTGATGCCACCGGTGACCACCGACCGGCCGTCGACGACCAGCAGTTTGGAGTGGTTCCACGAGAATCCGGTCTTGGACGTCGTCATCGACGCCACGTTCAGCGTGACGCTGTCGGCGTCCGCGCCGAGCCGGGAGCGCAGCTCGTCACGGTACGTCGACGGCACCACGTTGAGGTGGTAGATCGGAGCGGCGCCCACGAGGACGCGCACCGTGAGCTTGTTGCCCGCACCGGCGGACTTCTTGAGACCCGCGACGATCGCGTCCTGGAAGGGCCCGTCGGGGAAGGGCGCCAGGGTGGATATGTCAACGGTGTGCGTGGCCTTCGAGATGTTCTCCGTCATCCTGGCCAGCAGCTTGTCCGTGCCCGGACGCTCGGTGCAGTGGGGATCGCCCCAGCAGCCCGGGGTCTGCAACAACCAGTCGGACGGACCGCCGACGCCGGTGTCGAGGGCGTTGCCGCCGGTGCGCTCCCACACCTGTCCCTCGAGGCCCGGAGAGACCTCGCGGAGCGTCCGCTCGACGACGTCGAGGTGGGGTGCCGGCGAGTCGGCCAGCGCCGGAGTGGCGGGCAGGGCCGGACCGATGAGCACGGAGACCGCTGCGGTTCCTACGAAACGTGGTAAACGGCGGAGCCGGGTACGAGCCAATGTCACTTCCTTGTCAGAAGGTGCTGGTACTTGGGGGCCGAAGGGTGCGGACACCGGAGCAGCGCGCGGCGATCCGCAGGCCGTACGCCCTCACGGGTGATCAGGCACGTTGAAAATTACCAGTGGTGCGACGCGGGCTTCCGCCGCAGGGTGCCGTGATGCCGATGCCGATGCCGATGCCGATGCCGATGCCGACGCGAGCCGAGTGGGGTGCCCGGCCCGGGCCACGCGTTCGCCTGCGCGGGCGCCGGTCGCGACGCGTTTGCGGGAATCGGGTGTGCCGCACGGGGCGGACGGGGAAACCGTGATGGGCAAGGCATGGGATCCGTGCGACCGGAGGAACGGCGCGCCACGCTCCGAGGAGGAGAGATGACCGCAGGCCACGGAGGCCCGCCGCCGGTTCCGATCGTCCGTCGTCCGCCCGACCCGGACGACGCCGTGATCTGGGAGCCCAGCGAGCGTTGGGTGCGCGGAGTGAAGGAGGGCGTCACGGTCGTCGACAGCCGGCGCCCGCTTCTGGTGTGGGAGCCGGGCCGTCCTGTGCCCCTGTATGCCTTCCCCACCGGGGACGTCCGGATGGACCTGCTCCGCAGGACGGTGCGGCCCGCCAGCGGCCGGCATGCGGGGTCGACGGTGTTCTACGACCTCGAGGCGGGCGAATCGGTGGTTCCTGCAGCGGCGTGGACCTACCCCGGAGAGGAGCTGGGCGGTCACGTGTCCTTCGAGTGGTTCGGGCGCAACGCGCTCGACCACTGGTACGAAGAGGAGGAGGAGGTCTTCGTGCATCCACGGGACCCGCACAAACGCGTGGACGCGCTGCCCAGCACCCGTCACGTACGGGTCGAGATCGACGGCACGGTCGTTGCCGATACGCACAGCCCCGTCCTGCTGTTCGAGACGGACCTCCCGGTCCGCTACTACGTCCCGCGCGTCGACGTCAGGCTCGACCTCCTCACCCCGGTCCGCATGCACACGCGGTGCCCCTACAAGGGTGTGGCCGGTGAGTACTGGTCGTGGCCCGGCGGCGGGACACGGCGGGACATCGCGTGGAGCTATCCCGATCCGCTGCCCGCGGTGGGCGTCATCAAGGACAGGGTGGCGTTCTACAACGAGTCCGTCGACATCACCGTGGACGGCGAACGGCAGCAGCGGCCCGTCACCTTCTTCAGCAAACCGCCGCGCCGGGGTCCCGCCCCGAACCGCTGAGCACGAGCCGGGAGCCGTACGCGCATCCAGCAACCCTTGCCGAACGCAACGCCGTTCCCGGAGGCGCACGTGCTCCTCACGGACTGCCGGGCGTCCGTCCTGACGGACCGTCACCGCTGCAGCGATGCCGGCGGCTGTCCGGGGGCGGTCGTACGTACGGGATCACGGGGGACGACGTCGAGGAGTCCGCGCGTGCATTGCTTCGGCAGGTGGCTTCCGCGGAAGTGGAGCAGTGGCGGCGTCGCGCAGGGGGCCACCTGGGTGCGGTAGACCGCGCCGATCCGGTGCGGCTCCTTCCCCGGTGTCGTCCGGGCCTACGGTCGGCCGTCGGGATGCGGCCGGCGCCCTCCGCTCTTCCGTCCGGTGGGGAAGGGGACCCCGTTCCGGGTCGTTGACACGCGAGGAGTCGCGGGTGTTCACTGATTAATTAGTTAGTCAGAAACTTTGCCCGAGTGATGAGGGTGTGGCCGGCCGAGGCCGACGGCACTCAGGGAGAGGCGGGGACATGCTCCGGGAGACACTGCCAGGGACCGACTACTACGCCCCTGAGGTCTTCGCGTTGGACCGGGAGAAGGTGTTCTTCGCCTCCTGGCTCTGCGTGGGTCGGGTCGAGGACGTCGCGGAGCCGGGGCAGTGGGTCACTGTCGACGTCGTCGGCGAGAGCGTCCTGGTCGTGCGCGGGAAGGACGGGGTCATACGGGCCTTCTACAACGTCTGCCGGCACCGCGGGTCCCGGCTGTGCGACGGCGAAGCGGGACGGGTCACCTCTGGATTCAGCTGTCCGTATCACGCCTGGCGGTACTCGCTGGAAGGACGGCTCCGGGGTACGCCCAACGTTCCCCGCGAGGAGGTCCCCAGGTCCGACTACGGGCTCTGGCCGGTGCACATCGACACCTGGCAGGGGTTCCTCTTCGTCAACCTCGGCAAAGAAGACCCGCCACCACTCCGGGAAGCGCTCGACCGAGACGGCGTGCTCGACTTCGAACGGTTCGACCTCACTGGCCTGCGTCGGGGGTTCAGGGTGACGCACGAGGTGCAGGCCAACTGGAAGATCATCGTCGCGAACTACAACGAGTGCCTCCACTGCCCCACGGTCCATCCGGAGCTCGTCGACATCGTCCCCGTCTTCCGCTCGGGCGTGGTGGCGGAACAGGGACGGACGGACGGAGGGGTGTCCTTGGCGGGCGGCAGGACCAGCATGTCGGCGTCTGCGGAACACGATCTGCTGAGGATTCCCGGGATGTCCGACGACGAGGCGGGTTCGTACTACGGCGCCCTGATCTTCCCGGGCATGTTCCTGGACGTCAGCGGGTGCGAGGTCGTCGCGAGCATGGTCCAGCCGACGGGTCCCGCGTCCAGCAGGATCGTCACGGACTACCTGTTCCACCCGGACAGCGTCGCCAGTCCGGACTTCGACCCCAGCGCCGTCGTCGAATTCAATGAGCTGGTCGCGGGGCAGGACAACACCGTGTGCGAGCGCACGCAGAAAGGCGTCATGTCGCGGGCTTTCAGCCGAGGGGTGTATCCGGAGAAGGACGCGGACGTCCACGCATTCGAAAGTCGATACACGAGCATGAGGGATTCCTGAGGGCGTACTCGGGGCCGGGTGCCCCGACCGTTCCGCCGTTTCAGCGTGCCGGGTGCCGATATTTCCCGATTTCCCGCACCGCTCCGCGATGCGGATCCGACGGCGACCGGATCACTCTCACTATCTTCCTCACGCATGTCTTCCTCACGCCCGGACGGCGCATGGCACGAGCGTTTGTGCGAGGCTCTCCGTAGGGAGTGGTGAAGCACAGACAGTGCATCGCCCGGTCCTCATGCTTCTGTACCACGGGAGCGGCGAGCCATGAACGCATACGGATCACTGCCGAGCGCGCATCGCGCTGAGCGCGTCGTGGTCGGGGTCAGCGGCTCCCCCGGTAGTCGGACGGCCCTGCGTGCGGCCTTGTCGGAGGCCGTTCGCCGCGGAGCGGAATTGTGGGCGGTGACTGCCTGGGTGGTTCCTGGCGGACTGGTCGCCACTCGACGTGCCGCCCCCGACCCCCTCATGGCGCAGCAGTGCCGGAGCCTGGCCTGGGACGCACTCGTGGACTCGCTCGACGGCACGCTCGGCGGTACCGACCCCGGGGTACCCCTTCGGGCCCTTCCCGTACACGGTGCACCGGGCCGAAGCCTGGTGGACCTGGCGGACCGCGAGGGCGATCTGCTCGTGGTGGGTGCCGGCCGCAGCGGTGCCCTCCGCCGCTTCCAGCCCGGCCCGGTGGCCCGCTACTGCCTCATGCACGCCACGTGCTCGGTGATGGCCGTACCGCCTTCACCGCTGGAGGCGGAGTGGAAGTCCGTCCGTCGTCGCAATGCCCTGGGGCTGCCGCTCGACACCGGCCGGTTGCTGGGCACCTCCCACGGGTGAGGACACCGTTGTCCGAGCCGGGTCGCCGGGGACCGGCGCGCCATCGCCCAGCAGCAGCCCGCAGGTCCCGCCGGGCCGACTCGGATGGCCGGTGGCGTCCCCGCCGGGCCCCGTTCCCGCTCGCCGCGCCGTCAACAGCGTGCTGTCGCGGACACCTCGCCCGGCTCGGTCGCCACCTCGCCGGGGTCACGTGAGTCGGCGACGACCCTTCCTTGGGGTCGGGGACCACCACGGTCGCCTTCGGCTGACCGTCTTCCGCGTCCGGCGGGTCACCGGGTCCGTGACCGCCCACCGTCGCCGTCTCGCGCCCCGGTACCGACGGGGGCCGACGGAGTGAACGTGACGGGCAGGCGTGTGGGTCCGCGCAGCCCGCCCGGGCGCCAGGTCAGCTCGCCCGGCGGGACCGCAAGGGCGATGTCGGGGAGCCTGCGCAGTACGGACCCGATCGCGATCTGGCCCTCGAGCCTGGCCAGGGGTGCCCCCAGGCAGTAGTGGATCCCGTGCCCGAAGGCGAGGTGCGCGTTGTCCCGGCGGGTGATGTCGAGCCGGTCGGGATCGTGGAACCGGTCGGGGTCGCGGTCGGCGATCGCGGAAGCGATCAGGACGGTGTCTCCGCGTGGGATCGTGACGCCCGCGATGGTCACCTCCTCGCGCGCGAAGCGTGCGATCCCCGGACTGACGGGCCCGTCGTAGCGGAGGAACTCCTCGATCGCCCCGGGCAGCAGCTCGGGATCGCCGCGTAGCAACGCCAGCTGATCGGGATGGGCGAGCAGGGCGGCCATCCCGCCCCCGATCAGATTGACGGTCGTGATGTACCCCGCCACCAGGAGGAGGAACGCCATCGCGATGAGCTCGTCCTCGTTCAGCCGCTGCTCCTCGTCCCTGGCCGTGACCAGCGCACTGAGCAGGTCGTCCCCGGGCCTGGCCCGCTTGTCCGCGAGCAGCCCGGTCAGATACGTGCGCATCTGGCGCCACGCCGCGTCCACCACCTCGGGGTCCGGCTGCTGCGCCCTCCGCAGGATCATGTCGTCGGTCCAGCGCTGGAAGTCGTTGCGCTCCGTCGTCGGCACGCCAAGCAGTTCACTGATGACGGTGACCGGGAGGGGGAGCGCGAAGTCCGCGACGAGGTCGGCACGTCCCGCCGGGGAGACCGCGTCCAGCAGTCGGTCGGTGACCTCCTGGACCCGGGGCCGCAGCTCGGCCACCCGGCGTGCGGTGAACGCCTTCGAGACCAGCCGGCGCAGCCGGGTGTGGTCCGGTGGGTCGGAGCGGAGCATGTTGCTCAGCATCGACTCGCGCTCCGTCGCCGGCAGGGACTGCATCAACCGGGGGTCCGAGGCGTCGCGGACGTCGCTGCTCAGTCTCGGGTCCGACAGGGCTTCCAGGCCGTCCTCGTAACGGGTGACCAGCCAGGCCTCCAGGCCGCCCGCGATGACCGCGCGGCACACGGGCCCTTCCTCGCGCAGCCTGCGGTAGAGCGGGAAGGGGTCCGTGAGGAAGGCAGGGTCGGCGTAGGGCAGAAGGACCGGTTGCTCGCTCACCGTGACTCCTCGGGCAGTTCACTGGCCGAATTCATGGCAATGATCACTTCTTGAGGGTATATGTGCCCATGCTGGTGTGCCGGATTCCCGGAGGGAGCGTCTGTGATGGAGCGGACCACCTGTTGTGTGGTGGGTGGCGGACCCGCCGGAATGGTCCTCGGCCTGCTCCTGGCGCGTGCCGGCGTGGCCGTCACGGTCCTGGAGAAGCACGGAGACTTCCTCCGGGACTTCCGGGGGGACACCGTCCATCCCTCCACCCTGTCCCTGCTCGACGACCTGGGACTGGCGGAGCAGTTCGCCGGGCTGCCGCAACGCCGTGTGACCAGGGTCCAGCTGCCGCTCGGTCCCGGTCGTTCGCTCGTCACCGTCGGGGACATCGGCGCACTGCGGGGACCGTACAACTACATCGCCATGGTGCCGCAGTGGGACCTGCTGGACCTCCTGGCCGAGGAGGCTCGGCGCGAGCCCTCGTTCTCGCTGCGCATGAACACCGAGGCGACGTCCTTCCTGAGGGAACGGGGACGGGTCACCGGGGTGCGCTATCGGACCTCCGACGGTGTCGAGGGAGAGCTGCGGGCGACGATCACGGTCGCCTGCGACGGGCGGGGCTCGCTGGCGCGGGCCATGCCCGAACTGCGCCTGGAGAGCTTCTCCTGCCCGATGGATGCGTGGTGGTTCCGGCTGCCGCGGAGTGAAGGGGACCCGCAGGGGCTGGTGGGTGGCGTCGGTGACCGGTTCTTCACCGCAATGATCGACCGTGGCGACTACTGGCAGTGTGCTGCGCTCATTCCCAAGGGGACGGACGCCCGTCGCCGCTCTGCGGGGCTCGAGGCGTTCATGGGGGAATTCGCGGCGGCAGCGCCGTGGATGGCGGACCGGACGGACGCGCTGAAGTCCTGGGACGACGTGAAGCTGCTCGACGTGCGGCTCGACCGCCTGCGGCGCTGGCACCGGCCGGGGCTGTTGTGCATCGGCGACGCAGCACACGCCATGTCACCGGTCTTCGGCATCGGCATCAACCTCGCCGTCGAGGACGCGGTGGCGGCCGCCCGCCACCTCGTCGAGCCGCTGCGCGAGGGGATTGTCGGGCTGCGGGAGGTGCGGGGGATCCAGCGCCGCCGGTGGCCGACCACCGCTGCGACGCAGGGACTTCAGCGGTTCGCCCACGCCCGGGTCATCGAACCGCTGTTGGCGGGTCGTCCCGCCTTCGGCGACCCGAAGCTCGCGCAGCGGGCGACGGAACTGGTGACCGCGTCGCCCTGGGTGAGGAGGGTCCCTGCGTACTTCCTCGCCTACGGGGCGTTGCGCGAGCGTCCCCCGGCGGCCTCCGTCCGCTGAGTCGTTCCCCGGGCGGCCGAGGTCCCGCTTGAGGGCGGCCTCGTGTGGTGCGACGTGCCGTGACGGTACGTCGCGCCGGTCCGGCGTTCGGCCTGTTCCCGGTCGGTGCAGGGGCACGGGCGCGGCAGTACAAAGTGGTACTCATAGGTAGAATTCTGGTCATGGGAGTGGCGTTCATCGTGTCGACCGCCCCCGGGTGGGGTGGTCACCCCGACGGAACCGCCGGCGTTCGGCGGGGCTGGTCGTTCCCGAACGCCCGTGCCGATGGTGGGACGCCGTCCGGCGGAGACCGCGCCCACCGCCCCGGCCCGAAGCGGCGTCGGGGGGATCCGGTCGCCGAGTCGGGCATCGGGAACCGCACCGTACGGAGCCGGACGGCCGGCGGGGGACCCCGATGGCAACGGAAGCGGACGGCATGAGCGAGTACGCGGGCAGGCCCTCCGGCCTGATCGGCACGCAGATCGCGGGCTACCGGGTGGAGCGCGAGATCGGCCGCGGCGGCATGGCCGTGGTCTACCGGGCGAAGGACCTGCGTCTCGACCGCACCGTCGCACTCAAGCTGCTCGCCCCCGAGCTCGCCCGCAACGACACCTTCAGGCGCCGGTTCACCCATGAGTCGCGGGTGGCGGCGGCCATCGACCATCCCCACATCGTGCCGATCTTCGAGGCCGGGGAGACCGAAGGCGTCCTGTACATCGCCATGCGGTACGTTTCCGGTCTGGACCTGAGGGCGCTGCTCGACCGGGACGGCCCGCTGCCCTTTCCGACCGCCGTCCGTGTCGCCGCCCAGGTGGCCTCGGCCCTCGATGCGGCCCACGAGCACGACCTGGTCCACAGGGACGTCAAACCCGGCAACATCCTGGTTGCCAAGGGCACCGACAGCGAGCATCCCGAACACGTCTACCTCACGGACTTCGGGCTGACGAAGAAGTCGCTGTCGTTGACGGGGTTCACCACCGTGGGCGAATTCGTCGGCACGCTCGACTACGTCGCGCCGGAACAGATCTCGGGCCGTCCGGTGGACGGCCGCTGTGACCTCTACAGCCTCGCCTGCGTGGTCTACGAAACACTCACCGGCCGGCCGCCCTTCCAGCGAGAGGAGGACCTGGCGCTGCTGTGGGCGCACCAGTACGACCAGCCGCCTCCGCTGAGCGAAAAGCGGCCGGGGCTCCGACCCGCCGTGGACGACGTGCTTGGCAAGGCCCTGTCGAAGGTCCCGGACGACCGCTACGGCTCGTGTCTCGAGTTCGTGGCGGCCCTGCGCGCCACCGACACCGGTGGTGCACCGAAGGGGGCCCGTCCACCGACCCAGGTGGACGCACTGGTCGCGGCGTCCACCGAAGATCCGGAGCACCCCGGTTCGCCGCCGGAACCACCGGCCTGGGCACGTCCCGTCTTCAGGGCGCTGCCGGACTGAGCGTCCCGGGGGAGGGAACGCCCGCGCTCCGGAGCCGAGTCGGCAGCCGGCCGCACGCGGCGCCGGGGCGCGGGCGCCCACGGCGACAATGAGGCGCACGTCCGTTCCACCGCGCACGCCTGGTGTACCTGCATCCTCACCCCGCGGACCACCCTAATTCACTACGCGATCACGCCTCCCGCACGTGACAATCAAGGCCCACCAACGGGAGGAACACATGAGCCAGGACCACCTGACTCTCCACGAGCTGCTACCGCAACAGGAGTTGGCGGCAGCCGTCGAAGCGGGTCACATCACCCGCAAGCGGCACCCCGAACTGCCGCTCTCCATCTACACGTACACGAGGACGTGCCAGTACGAGCGCGCATGGAACCACGTGACCACACGCTGCCGGGGCCTGGTCGCCGATGACGTCACCGGCGAGGTCGTCGCGCTGCCGCTGCCGAAGTTCTTCAACGTCGGTGAGCACGCATCCGATCAGCCGTACGCGCCGGCCCTCCCGGACGAGCCGTTCGAGGTGTACGACAAGGTCGACGGCAGCCTCGCCGTGGTGTTCCACTACGCCGGCCGGTGGCGCGTCGCTTCCAAGGGATCGTTCATCAGCACCCAGGCGCGGTGGGCACAGCGCCTGCTCGACGGCAAGGACACCTCCGCCCTGGTGCCCGGTGTGACCTACCTGGCCGAGATCCTCTACCCGCAGAACCGCATCGTCGTCGACTACGGGGACCGCCGGGACCTCGTGCTGCTCGCCGCCTTCGCCAAGGACGGCACGGAGATCGCGCTGGCGCGGGTCGCCGGGGAATGGGCCGGCATCGGCTCGGTCGTCACCGTCTGGCCTGCCATGCCACTCGCTGATCTGCTCGCCCTGGCCGAGTCCAATCGGCTGCCCGGCGGGCGCACCGCCACGGGCACCGACGCAGAGGGCTTCGTGCTGCGCTTCGCCTCGGGCGTGCGCGCCAAGGCCAAGCTGTCCGAGTACGTACGGCTCCACAAGGTGCTCACCGGCGTCACGGAGCGGGACGTCTGGCGCAGCCACGGCATCCAGCGCTTCGCCGGACTGCCCGCCAAGCAGGTCGCACAGGCACTGAACTGCTCGGTGGCGGACATCGACGCCTCGGGTGGAAAGCCCTTGGACGCGCTGCTCGAACAGGTCCCGGACGAGTTCGACGCCTGGGTGCGCGAGGTGATCGCGCGGATCGAGCAGGAGGTCGCCGACCGCGAGCATGCGATCGACGAGGCGTTCCGGTCCCTGGCCGGTCTCACGGGAGACCGCGCCGCGTTCGCCCGTGCGGTGCGCCGGCTGCCCGATCCCGCCGTCCGCCCCGCGGTGTTCCAGCGCCTCGACGGGCGTACCACCGTACTCATGACCTACCGCTTCGCCCGGCCCGAGGCGGCCGACCCCTTCACCACCGACGAGGAGAACTGAGCGTGCCCGTAGTACACGTCATGACGGGGCTCCCGGCCTCCGGGAAGACGACCGCTGCGCGCGGCCTCCAAACGGCGGCCGGCGGCCGGATGCGCCGGGTCAACCTCGACGACCTGAGGGCGATGCTCGACGTTCCGGCGCCCGAGCGCGGTCGGTCCCACGCGCACGAGCAGACCGTGCTGGCCATCCAGGACGCAGCCGTTCGTACGGCGGTCGACGACGGGTTCGATGTCGTGGTGGACAACACCCACCTGACCCCGTACATCCCCAAGCGGCTGAAGGCGGCGGTGGCCGGGCAGGCCACCTTCGTGGTGCACGACTTCACCGACGTTCCGCTCGAGGAGTGCATACGGCGCGACGCGGCGCGGCCCCAGGCGGTCGGCGAGGAGATCATCCGGATACTGGCCGACAAGCACGCGAAGGCCAAGCGGGGCGGCTGGGCACTCACCGACGCCTGGCTCAACGACCAGCCCGCGGTCGAGCCCTACACGGTCGACCCGGCACTGCCCGCCGCGGTGATGTGCGACATCGACGGCACGCTCGCCCTGCGGGGCGACCGCGGGCCGTACGACTTCACCCGCTGCGACGAGGACCTTCTCAACGTGTCGGTACGCGGTGCCCTGCACTCCTTCCGCCGTGCCGACGGCGACGTCATCGTCCTGCTCTCGGGCCGCGGCGAGGAGCACCGGGAGAGGACCGAGGAGTGGCTGCGTCGGCATGACGTCCCGTACGACGAGCTGTGGATGCGGGCCGCCGGTGACGGCCGCCGCGACGACGTCGTGAAGGCGGAGCTCTTCGACCGGCACGTCCGCCGCCGCTTCGCCGTGCGGGTGTCCCTCGACGACCGGGACCGCGTCGTCGCCGTCTGGCGGCGCATGGGGCTGCCGACCTGGCAGGTCAACTACGGCGACTTCTGACGGGGGTTCGGGGCCGGGAGAGTGATTCCCGGACCTCGACACCCCGGGGCCCACCCCCGTGTCGGTGGAGGAGCGGGGCGAACGTCCGTGCGGTGCCCGGACGTTCGCCGAGCGACGAGGGCGCGCGGTCATCGGAGATATTGCGGGCCGGTGACGACGCACCGGTGACGAGCTGCCGTCGGGACGGTCCGCGAGGGACCGGACCGCCCGGCAGGGGATTCCGCCGTGCGGATCCGGTGTCACGCGGTCGTAGTGCGGGGCCGTGGGTCAAGTCGTTCCTGGTGCGGCTCGCGTCCGCGGCGGCCGGCCACGCCTGATCTTGGATCTCCACGCCCCGGACACGCAGGGCGGTCGGGGAGGGATCCTCCGGGAACGAGGACGGGCGTGCCCAGATTCCTGCTGGTCGCCGTCCCGTCGCAGGCCGTCTCCTCCAGCTCGGCCGGGCATCCGGCCGAGCGAGGCCCAGGGGAGCCACCGCGCGTCACGAACCGTCCGGGCCCGTGGGGCGGTCGTCCCACGGGAAGTAGAGGGCGGCCTTCTCGAGCATGTGCGACGCATAGGCCCGGCCCACGAGCGGGACGCCCCGGTAGTAGCCCACACGGCCCTGGGACACGTCCACGACCACCGGGCGCGCGAAGCAGGCGAAGCGATTGCGCTGCTGTTCCTCCGCCCAGCGCATCGCCGCCGGGTCCACCCACTCGCCCACGAGGACGGGGAAAGCCGCCACCCCGGTCTGCAACCCCACCGGCAGCCCCCCCTTGTTCGCCCGGGCGTGGTCGAGGACCTGCCGGGTGAAGGCCTCGATGACGGGCACCGTGACCACGGGGACCGTTGCCGCCACCGTGAACAGGTGCAGCCTCGTAGCCGCCCACCGTATGCGGAAGTCGGCCCGGCGGCCGACGAGCACGGGGCCGCCTTCCCACTGTTCCCGACGGGGAGCGCAGCCGTCCGCCGCCAATCGGTGCTCGACGAGTTCGAGGTAGGTCCTTGCTGCTGATGCTTCTGCCACGACCAGATCATCGCGCAGGGGGTCCGACGCAGCGGTACCGGGGCCCGGGTGCCCTCCTGACCGTGCTGCTCGGAGCCGGCGGGGGGCGTAGCGGCGGGCGGAGGGACGCAACGCCCTGTCGCGAGAGCGTTGCCCCGTCTTGCACGGTTGGGTGTGGTGGGTTTTGTCAAGTCCCGATTGGTCGGTACGTGACGGTGGTGTGGGGGGTGGGGCGTACTGGTGGTGTGGTCCTCGTCGGAATGGGGCGGGGGCTGGCGGGAGGGCGGATGTCGTTGGTTGGGGTTCGTTCTTTCTGGTGGTCGGGTGTTTTCGTGTGGTGGTTGTCGGCTGGTGTTGGTGCTGGTTGGGGCTGCTGGTGGGTCCCCTGCGGGTAGGGGCCCCATCCCCGTCGGGCCACCGGCCCGACCACGCGGGACACACCCCAACCCACCTTCACCCAGGGACGGCCGCTTGCGCCCCTCGGCGGTGTCGCGCACCTGGGGCAGTACGCCGGGACCTCCCAACTTCCCCTCTCAAGAACGTCTTTCGCCCTGAAAGGAGACCGTCATGTCCACACGTGCTTGGAGTCGCCCCGTCCTGCTGGTGGTGGCCTCACTGGCGATCGCCTCCGGCACTGCCTGCGCCGCGGACGTCCCGCAGCACGTGATCACGGGCGTGGGGCATGCCGCCGGTGCCGGCGGCCTCCTCGGACGGCTGATCGAGTGCGGCGGCGGAGTGCACGGAGGGGTGGGTGGCGCCGGTGGCGCCCCCGCCGAACCCGGAGCCTCCGGAGGGCCCGGTCTGGCGGGCTGTTTGCCGCTGGGCGAGCTGCCGGACAAGGCCGGGCACGACCTGTCGGTGGTGGACAAGGTGCACGTCGTCCTCATCGTTCTGTCCGGTGACACGACCGTTGCCGACGTGGCCGAGAAGTACCGGGTCCCGGAGAGCGAAGTGGAGACCTGGCAGCGGCAGTTCCTGGGCGGCGACTGGCCGGCGTTGATCAGGGCCGACGTGTTGCCCCCCTCATGAGGCGGACCGCGCACGGACGTGGCCGGCATCTCCGGGGCCGCTCCCACCGGCCCGACCGGAGCCGGGATGCTCGGGGCTCCGGGACCCGGTCGCCTCTGCCCTCCCGCCCCGACCGATGGCGCACCGCGATCGTCTGCGACATCTGTTCCCGACCGGTACACCGGGCGTTGTGGCTTGACCGTGGACCGGAGTGAGGCGCGCCGCGTCGAGATCGCCCACACTCCGGCCGACAGGGCCCCCTCACCCGCGGGAGGGCCCGTTCACCGCCAGGCGCTACGGTCACCCGCGACGGTTCCGATCGCGCCGGCCACGAGGAACCACCACTGCCCGGCACCGGGCCGGGGCCGGATCGTCCATCGGACGGGCGTGGCGCGGTCGCGGGTGCCGGGCGGGTCACCGGCGCGGTGCCCTCCGCCGCACCACGTGCCGTCACATGGGGGCGAGGGTCTGCTCGGCCCAGATCGTCTTGCCGGTGGGCGTGTGGCGGGTACCCCAGCGTTCGGTGAGCTGGGCGACGAGGAGGAGACCGCGACCGCCCTCGTCGTAGGTGCGAGCCCGGCGGAGGTGGGGCGTGGTGTTGCTGGAGTCGAAGACCTCGCTGATGAGGGTGGCGTGGTCGTGGATGAGGCGCAGATGGATGGGCGGGTGGCCGTAGCGGATCGCGTTGGTGACGAGTTCGCTCACGATGAGCTCGGTGGTGAAGACGGCGTGGTCGAGGCCCCAGGCTGTGAGTTGGCGGGTGGTGTGTTGGCGGGCCTGCGCCACGATGGCGGGATCGGGGCTGAGTTCCCAGGTGGCGACGTTGTGGGAGGGGAGGGTGCGCGTACGGCCGATGAGCAGGGCGATGTCGTCGTCGGGCGGGTGGGTGAGGAGCCGGGTCAGCACCCGGTCGCAGACGGTGTCGAGGGTGGTGGAGGGGTGGGTGAGAGCGGCGAACAGAGTGTCGAGGGCCTCGTCGATGTCGCGCTCACGGGTCTGGAGGAGGCCATCGGTGTAGAGGGCGAGGAGAGACCCTTCGGGCAGTTCGGTTTCGGCGGTCTCGAAGGGGAGCCCGCCGAGTCCCAGCGGGGGCCCCGGGGGAACGTCCAGGAAATAGGCGTCGTTGTCCGGGGTGACGACGATCGGCGGAGGGTGTCCGGCACGGGCCAGGGTGCAGCGCCTGGTGATGGGGTCGTACACGGCGTACAGGCACGTGGTGCCGATACCGCTCGCCGTGTCGCTGCCCGTGGTGGTGGTCTCGTCGGCGGAGAGATGGATGACGAGGTCGTCGAGGTGGGTGAGAAGTTCGTCGGGGGGCAGGTCGACGTCGGCCAGGGTGCGTACCGCGGTACGCAAACGGCCCATGGTCGCCGAGGCGCGGATGCCGTGGCCGACGACATCGCCGACGACGAGGGCGATGCGGGCACCGGACAGCGGGATGACGTCGAACCAGTCACCGCCGATGCCGGCCGGCCCCCCGGCCGGCAGGTAGCGGGTCGCGATCTCCAGAGCTGCCTGGTCGGGCAGGGTCTGCGGGAGCAGACTGCGCTGCAGGGTCATCGTGGAGGTGCGGTCACGGGCTCTGCGGCGCGCTGCGTGGATACCGGCCGCCGCCCGGCCGGCGATCTCCGCGGCCCGCTCCACCTCCTCGTGGGCGAAGGGGCGGGTGCGGCTGCGACCGAGCACGGCGATGCCGAGCGTCATGCCACCGGCGAGCAAGGGGACCAGCAGCAGTGAACGGATCCCCGTTCCGGTGATCCACGCCGCCTGGGAGTCCATGCCGACCCATCGCACCACCGTGGGACCGGCCGCGTCGCAGACGATCCCCTGGCGCGTGCCCAGGCACGCGGCCACCGGCGACCACGCCGGGCACACCGCCTCCTGTCCCAGTCCCGCCAACAACACCGCCTCCCCGCCCACCTCTGGTGCGCACCGCACCCCCATCCGCCGCAGCCCCACGACGCCGCCACCGACGCCGCCCCGGGCCGCACCGGGCGCTCCGGAACCGTCCAGAGCGCTGCCGGGGCCGGACCCGGCAGCGGTGTCGGCGTGCGGACGGCCCCCACCACCGTCGGTGGGCGCCTCCCAGGGCTGTTCGAGCAGATCGACGACGGCCACATCGGCGAGGCCCGGCACGAACCTGTCGGCCAGTTCCCGTGCGCCCTCCGCGACGTTGCTGCCGCCGATGGCCGAGGAGGTGCCGGTGCCCGTACCTCCCGGTGCGGGCGGTCGCTGCTCTGCCGTCGGCCGCGGGTGCACCGCAAGGCAGACCCCACACGGCCGCCCCTCCCCGTCCCGCACCACACCCACCGAACCGGACCACTTCCCGGCACCACCAGCGCCCCGTCCTACCGGGGGGACCGGCACGTCCAGCGACTGCGGTTCCCCCGTATCCAGCACCTGCCGCATCCCGCGCTCGACCGCTTCGCCCCTCCGGTCAGGCACGATGTGCGCCCACCGCAGGCCCAGCACCTCGTCCTCGGTCCGAGACAGCAGGAGTTCCATCCCGGCGTTGGCCCGAACCAGCCGGAGATCCGCTCCGAACACGGCCAGCGCACAGGGCGACTGGACGAACGCCCACTCTCCGAAGCCCGTCCCTGCCCCGGCGCCCGCCGGACCGGCGGGCGGTTGCGCCGCGCCGGGGCGCTCACCAGGAGAGGCGGGAAGCCGATCCATCTCCACTCACCTCACCCTCGCCGCCCCGCGAAAGGCGTGGACCACCACAATCACAGCCTTCCCGACCAGCATGATCCTCCACCACCGGGAACACCACTGCTGGGCCACCGGCCGTCGCCGATGGCGCAGGGCGTTCCCCCCCGAAGGGACCCCCCCGCCCCCATCGCCCCCTCCCCTCCCCCGACCCCAACCCCACCCTTTCGCCGCGGCCCCCCTTTTCCCCCCCCCACCCACACACGCCAACCCCTCCCGCTTCCCCCGGGGC
>NZ_JBHZCF010000021.1:146930-151306 GCF_042755225.1 Streptomyces sp. NPDC059169
GCCCCCATCCTTGGGGCTGAACTCTTGGGAGCCCGGACCTTGTTTGGCGTGTGTTTGGGGGGGGGGGAGGGGGGGAGAAGAGACCCCCCCCACCACGGAAAACCCCCTTTTTCCTCCATCTGCCTTCCCCGCTGCCCCAGGGCGTTCCCCACGGAGGGGACTCCACGGCCCCGGTCGCCCCTTCCCGGCCGCCGTGGGCGCGGCCGGGAGCCCAAGCAGGCTCGGACTTCCGTGCAACGCGTCGACGTGGCCGCTCAGGCTGCGCGGGTCACGGAGGTCAGCGTTGCGTCGCCGAGGACGTCGGAGCCGTAGAGGCTCTCCACCCAGTCGGCCTGATACACGGTCTCGAGGTACCGCTCGCCCAGGTCGGGGGCGATGGCCACCGCCGTCAGCGGCCGATCCCCGTCGTGCCGGGCGAGCCATTCGGCCGCTCCGCTGACCACTGTGCCCGTGGAGCCGCCGAACACGAATCCGCGCCTGGCCAGACGGTGGCAGGTCCGGACGGTGTCGGCCTCCGTCACCGTAACTGACTCGTCGACGCAGCTCTCGTCCAGCATCGGCGGACGCACACCGGCTCCGAGGCCGGGAATCATGCGCCGGCCCGGAGCACCGCCGAACGTCACCGACCCCTCGCTGTCGACGGCCACGATGTGCACCGGACGGTGCCACTCGCGGAACCACCGTGCACAGCCCATCAGCGTCCCCGTGGTTCCGGCCCCGACGAACAGCACGTCCAGCTCGGGGAACTGCCGGGCAATGGCCGGCGCGGTCCGGCGGTAGTGAGCCATGCCGTTGTCGGGATTGGTGTACTGGTCCAGCCAGACGTATCGGTCGTCAGAGGCGCACAGTGCGCGCACGAATCCGATCCGAGCCCCCAGGAACCCGCCCACGGGCACGGGCTCCGTGACGACGTGGACCTGCGCCCCCAGCGCTTCCATGAGCAGCCGGGTGGACAGGTTGCAGCGGGAGTCCGTCACACAAAGGAACCGGTAGCCCTTGCTGGCCGCGATCATACTCAGCGCGACGCCCAGGTTGCCCGAGGACGACTCGACCAGGATCGAGCCCTCCGCCAGCCTGCCGTCGCGTTCGGCGGCTTCGACCATTTCGGTCGCGGCTTTGAGTTTGATCGAACCGGCGAAGTTGAAGCCCTCGCACTTGAGGAACAGCGGGTACCCGATGATCCCGTCGAGATCGACGTAGAGATCGTCTTCATTGAATGCCTGGGGAACGGATATGACAGGCACGGTCGCCTCCTCATCTGCGCCCACGCGCTCGGTGCCGGTCGTCGGTTCGACGCGGCTCTGGATGTGCCGACGAGGGCGGCTCGTCGGACGCCCTTCCAGTACGCCGGATCGCGCCAATCGCGTCATGCCACATGATTTCGGGACTTGACACCAGCTGCCGTTGCGGCTATTCGGACGGGATCCCGTGCAGGAAGGGCCGGGGCGCTCGTCGGCCCGCGGACGTTCTGCTGCGACGGATCGCCGCGTGTGGGGTTCCCCGGTCGTCCGGTCACCGGGGTCCGGGGCGTGTGCCTCGCACCAGCCCGCGTTCGGTCTGCTCAGCCCCGTCGCAAGCCCCCAGCAGCTGCGGTCCGGGGGAACTGCGGGACCCGAGCTCCCACCTCCTCGCACCCTCCGTACGGCTCCCGTCGCCATGCCCCGCCTGCGTGACGCCCGATCGCGTGACGTGCCGCAACGAGGTGCGAAACATGTGCATGGAGTGAGCAAACTTGTGCGAAGCGTAATGTCGATGAGTCGACTACCAGTATCGCTGTGACACGTCAAGTACCGAATTCCAGGGGCAGGACACGGCCCCTCCGCGCGGGCCTACTGGAGGGGCGGGCATCGCAACCGTCCGCTCCACGACCTGATCGAAGCGTCCTCAAGGAGTTCACGTGGTAGGGAAATCCGCCGAGACCCTGATGGCCCGTCCAGTCTCAGCCCCGGAGTCCGGCGCCGAAAGGGACTTCGCCGAGCTGCTGGCCGGTGTCGTTTCCGTGGACCAAGTGTCCGCCGAGAGTCACTTCTTCCACGACCTCGGGGCAGATTCGTTGGTGATGGCCCGGTTCTGCGCGCGGGTCAGGAAGCGTGCCGATCTGCCGACCGTGTCGATGAAGGACGTCTACCGGTACCCCACCATCCGGAGCCTGGCGAAAGCCCTCGCGGGCGCGGCTCCCACACCACCCGAACCACAGTCCCCTGCGGTTCGGGTCCCCTCTGACGAGCCGACCGGGCACGCAACCGGCGCACCGGCCACACCTGCGAGCACAGGGCAGTACCTGCTCTGCGGCACGCTGCAGCTCCTGCTGTTCCTCGGCTTCTCCTTCCTCGCCGCCCTGGCCGCCGTCCGCGGCTACGGCTGGATCGCCTCCGGCGCCGGGGTGCTCGACGCCTACGTGCGGTCCGTCCTGGTGTGCTCCGCGGCCTTCGTCGGCCTGTGCGCCCTCCCGGTCCTGGCGAAGTGGGTTCTGATCGGCCGGTTCACACCCCGCAGCATCCCCGTATGGAGCCTGGGGTACCTGCGTTTCTGGACCGTCAAGGTACTCATCCGCACCAGCCCCGCGCGTCTGTTCACCGGCTCTCCCGTCTACGTGCTGTACCTGCGGTCCCTGGGCGCGAAGGTGGGGCGCGGCGCCGTGGTGCTGTCGAAGCACCTGCCCGTGTGCACCGACCTGCTCACGATCGGGGACCGCACGGTCATCCGGAAGGACTCGTACTTCTCCTGCTACCGGGCCCACGGCGGCCGCATCGAAACCGGTCGCGTGTCCCTCGGTAGCGATGTCCTCGTCAGCGAACAGACGGTGCTCGACATCGACACGTCGATGGGCGACCGAGCCCAACTGGGCCACGCCTCCTCCCTCCACCGTGGGCAGGCCGTGCCCGAGGGAGAACACCGGCACGGCTCCCCGGCGCAGCACACCGACGTCGACTACGGAGCCCCGGGCCACCCCGGATGCACCACCATCAGGAGAGCCGTGTACGGAACCCTGCAGGTGGCAGTGCTGCTCGCGGTGTACCTGCCGCTGACGATCGGCGGTTCGACCCTGCTGGTGACCGCCGTGCCGCGGCTCAATGAACTGCTGAATCCCGGGCGATGGGCCGTGTCGGGCTGGTCGTTCCTCCGGGACGCCCTGGCGGGATCCTCCCTCCTCTTCTTCGGCGCCCTGCTCGCCGGCCTCCTCGTCGTCACCACCGTGCCGCGTCTGTTCAACCGCTTCATGGAGCCGGGCAGGGTATATCCGCTGTACGGCTTCCACCACTCGGCCCAGCGGGCGATCGCCCTCCTGACCAACAGGAGGTTCTTCACCAGCCTCTTCGGGGACAGCTCCGCCATCGTCCACTACCTGCGCCGGCTCGGCTACGACCTGTGCCGGGTCGAGCAGACGGGGTCGAACTTCGGCACCGAGGTCAAGCACGAGAACCCTTACCTGAGTTCCGTCGGGACGGGGACGATGGTGGCCGACGGTCTGTCCATCGTCAACGCCGACTTCTCGAGCACGGCGTTCCGACTGTCCCGGGCTGCCATCGGGCCGCGCAACTTCCTCGGGAACCGCATCGTCTATCCGTCGCGGTCCAGGACCGGTGACAACTGTCTGATCGCGACGAAGGCCATGGTGCCCGTCGAAGGTCCGCTGCGGGAGAACGTCGGACTGCTGGGCTCGCCCAGCTTCGAGATCCCCCGCACGGTCGAACGCGACAACAGGTTCAACCACCTGGCGAGCGGAGAGGAACTGCACCGGCGCCTCGCCGCGAAGAACAAGCACAATGCCGTCACCGCGGTCCTCTACCTGCTCGCGCGGTGGATCCACGTGTGCGTGAGCACGGTCGTCGTCATGGGCGCGGCGGCCCTGCACGACAGCCTGGGGGCGCTGGCGATCGTCGCAGCGAGTTTCCTCGTCCTGGTGTTCACCGTCGTCTTCTTCGTCCTGGTCGAACGTGCCGGCAGGGCGTTCAGGCCGCTGGAGCGGCTGTACTGCTCGATCTACGAGCCTTCGTTCTGGCGGCACGAGCGCTACTGGAAGATGTCCTCGGTCCACTACATCCAGATGCTCGACGGCACCCCGTTCAAGAGCGTGGTCTGGCGGTTGCTGGGCGTTCGGATCGGCAAGCGGGTCTTCGACGACGGCTGCTCCTTCCCGGATCGCACGCTGGTCAGCATCGGGGACGACTGCACGCTCAACGCGGGAACCGTGGTCCAGTGCCATTCGCAGGAGGACGGCACCTTCAAGTCCGACTACAGCACGGTCGGCGCGGGCTGCACGCTCGGCGTCGGCGCCTTCGTCCACTACGGCGTGACGATGGGCGACGGTGCGGTGTTGGCACCGGACTCGTTCCTGATGAAGGGCGAGGAGGTTCCCGACCACGCGTGGTGGG
>NZ_JBHZCF010000022.1:0-60341 GCF_042755225.1 Streptomyces sp. NPDC059169
GGGCTCCAGCTTCGCCCACTGCGCATTCGTCAGATCATGCCGCCCCACAAAGTGGATCTTGACACATCAAGATCCACTTCTGAAACGCACCCTAGTTCGGCTTCGGTCAGGGCGAGCGGCTTTTCGCAGTACAGGGCGGTGCCGGACCTCAGGACGCGTGCGGCGTAGCGGCCGTGGCTGTCGTGGCGACTGAGGACCATGACACAGTCGGCGTCGCGGGAGGCGATCCCCGTGTCCGGGGTGTCGGCGACGGTGGTGAAGCCCCAGCGTGGGCCTTGGTGGGCGGCGGACAAGCCCCGGGCCGTGGCGATCCACGAGAAGGTGGTGGCCTGGTGGCGTTTGAGGTGAGGGAAGAGCATCTTGGTGGCGAAGTTTCCCGCTCCGATGGCGGCGATCCTCACCCGGCCGCCGGGAGTGCTCCAGGGGGCGGCGGCAGTGCTGGCCGTAGTGGGTTGGTGGGGGAGTCGGGCGGTGCCGGGGTACTTCAGGAGCAGGGCCACGCTGCGTTCGGTATCGCTGGACGCCTTGAGCATCTGGTAGGCGTCGGGGGCCCGGTCGATGGGAAAGACACGTGGTTTCAATTGGGTGAGGTCGAGGGTGCCGCGCGCCGTCAGGCGCAGGATCTCGGCGAGGTTGCGTCGCTCGGTCCAAGGAACGTATCCCTCGGGGTAGGGGTGCCCGTCTTCCTCGAAGCGGGGATCGTACCTGCCCGGCCCGTAGGACCGGGCGTAACGAATGGTGAGCTCCTTGTGGTAATAGGACGATCGCGGCGGCTGGACGTTGACGTCGCCGACGACGACGATGCAGGCACGGTCGCGGGCGAGGTGTCCGGCGAAGTCGACCGGGTCGGCGCTACTGGTCGCAGCAGTGATGATGACGGCGTCGGCGCCGGTGCCGCCCCAGTGCCGTGTGAGGCGTCCGTGCAGACCGTCAGTGTCGCGCGGGTACGCGGTGAGCTGGGCCGCTGCGGCCAGGTCGACCATGCGGGGGTCGCTGTCGATGCCGACCCCGTCATGACCGTAGGCACGCAGTAGCTGCAACGCGATGTGCCCGACCGGGCCGAGTCCGGTGATCGCGATCCGGGAGCCGGGTTGGGCCCCTGTCTGGTGGATGCCCTGGAGTGCGAGCGCACCCACGGTGGCGAACGCGGCCCACTGGTTCTCCACGGCGTCGGGTACCGCACGACGAGGTTGCGGGGGACCGCGACGCTTTCGGCGTGTGTGGCGTACCGGGCCCGGGCCGCTGCCACGCGCAGGCCGGAACGCAGGTCGTCCACGCCGACACCGGATTGCAGGATGACGCCTGCACAGGAGTATCCGAGTTGCATCGGACGGTCCAGATGGTCTTGGACCATGCGACAGGTATCGACCAGTCCCGTCTTCTTCGGCGTGTCGAGAACAGCCTTGACCTGTTCGAGGTGGGCTCTGGCTTTGCGGATCAGGCTCTGTGCGCCGGTGGAGACGGTCACTCGTTCGGTTCACGCGCTGATGGGTGAGTAGTCGTTCCTGACGAGGACCGCCCCGGGCGTCACACAGGGAGCGGGGCCACACAGGGAGCGGGGATGCCCTCGACGCTGATGGATCCTGTGCGGGGGGACAGGAGCACGGTCTTCATCCGGTTCGCCTTCGTCGGCCAGCGCGGGCAGCTTCCACAGCGCACTGTACGAACCGCGGTGTGCCGTGGCGGGGCAGTGTGATCGAACATCGCCCCGGACGGCTCAAGATCTGCGTGCGGCAGGGTGAATGACGGGGTGGCTGCGCCCGCCGGCCGTGTGGATCGCCGGTCGGGTTGGTACCGGTGTGAAAGTCGCTTGCCATCGACCGTCATGCCACTGCCCGCGTCTCTGCGGTGCTGTCGGCGCGACGGCGGCAAGTGGTGCGACACCGGCACGACCGGCGGGCCGGCCGCGAAGTGGGCACTGATGGCACACCTGATGAGTTGAGGAGACTCGGGTGAAGCAGGTAATGGTTGTCTACGGAACGAGGCCCGAGGCCATCAAGGTCGCTCCCGTCATCGAGAGCTTGCGCAGGTCACCCGACTTCGAAGCGAAGGTCACGGTCACCGCCCAGCACCGGATACTACTCGACCAGGTCCACGCCCTGTTCGGGATCCAGCCGGATCAGGACCTGGACGTCCTCACCACGCACCAGTCGCTGGCGGACATCACCGTGAGGGTGGTGGAGCGATTGTGTCCGGTGCTGGAACAGGAGCAGCCGGATGCGGTCCTCGTCCAGGGAGACACCACCACGGCCTTCGCCGGAGCTCTGGCCGCCTTCTACCACCAGATCCCGGTGGTCCATCTGGAAGCCGGGCTGCGCACCGAAGACAGGTACGCGCCGTTCCCGGAGGAGATCAACCGTCGCCTGGCAGCCCAGCTGGCCACCATCCACCTGGCGCCCACCGTGCAGGCGCGGGGGAACCTGCTGCGCGAGGGGATCGACCCGGCACGTGTGGTCGTCACCGGGAACACGGTGATCGACGCACTGCATTGGGCGGTGGCGCTCGGCGCAGGCTACGAGGACAGGGCCCTCGCCGACCTGGATGACACCGCACGTCCGGTGCTGCTGGTGACCGCGCACCGCCGTGAGTCGTGGGCGGGCGGCATGGACGCCATCGGCCAGGCCCTGGCTGACCTGGCTCGCCAGGAGCCCGAACTGCTCATCGTCCTTCCGCTGCACCCCAATCCGGTCGTGCGGGCAGCGATCCTGCCGTGGGTGAGCGGAATGGACAGTGTCCGACTGGTGGAACCGCTCGGATACGGTGCTTTCGCCCGGCTGATGCACCGCGCGCACCTCATCCTGACCGACAGCGGCGGAATCCAGGAGGAAGGGCCCAGCCTCGGCAAACCCGTGCTGGTCATGCGGGACACCACCGAACGTCCGGAAGCTGTCAGCGCCGGCACCGCACGCCTGGTGGGCACGGACTGCGACCGCATCGTCAAACAAGTGCGTCATCTGCTGCACGACAGGGCCGCGTACGGGTCCATGGCCAACGCGGTCAACCCCTACGGCGACGGCCGGGCCGCGGACCGCGTGGTGAGCGCGATCGGTCACTGGATGGGTCTGTGTGCATCCCCCGAGGAGTTCGTGGCCTCGACCGTGTGAACGCCGCGACACCGGCGGGAAGCCACCGTGTGGTGCGCAGCCCTGGCCTCAGGAGGCCGGTGCGATGGTCCGGGGAAGCCTCCAGGGTGATGTCCGCGCGCGTGGGCGGTGTGTCCGCCGGCGGTTGCGCACGGTGCCGGAAGCGTCGGACCGGTGTCGGATCCGGCCGTTCTCGTGGGGCGGCCGGAAGGCCGGCACGATGTCCGCCACGGCCTCTGTCGCGACTGCCGGTCCGTCGGGTGGCGTTGCCGGTGGCCATGTTGTCCGCTCTGTTCCGACCCGCCGTGGAGTGGGCTCCCTTCCGGGGTGCGATGGGGGGCGACGCGGACGCACGCGTCGCCCGGTGAGGGCCGACGGATCGCTGGGACTCGAGCCCGTCGGAAGTACCTTCAACGGGTGGCCGAGGGCCGCGAGGTCAGGTGACGCGCGGCGATGAGGGGTTGTGGAGGTCGGAAGCGCGTACCACGTGCCGGCCCCGGCTGATGAGCTTGGCGTTCAGTAGACCCTCTCCGTACCGTGGGTCAGTGCCACAGCCCGCGGGTGTCGAAGACGACCTTGCCGCGCAGTGTCGTCCGTTTGACCGGGCGGAATGCATCGTGATCGACGAGGAGGACGATGACGTCCGCTTCGTGCAGGGCGGACTCCATGTCGCAGAGCTTGGCCTGCCCGGTCCCTGCCAGCTGTCCAGGGAGTTCGGTGATGTGCGGCTCGACCACGAGCAGCCGACCGACATCGCCGGCGGCGAGTTCGGTCACGATCTGCAGGGCGGGACTCTCTCGCAGATCGTCCACATTGGCCTTGAACGTCAGTCCCAGACAGGCGATCACCGGATCCCTGAACCGGGCTGAGGTACGGGTCACTTCAGCGATCACGTGGGCGGGTTTTCCGTCGTTGACGTTCCTCGCGGTTCTGATCAGCTGAGCCTGTTCAGGGGCGGCGGAAACGATGAACCACGGGTCGACCGCGATGCAGTGCCCTCCCACTCCCGGCCCGGGCTGCAGGATGTTGACCCGTGGATGGCGGTTGGCCAGCGCGATCACATCCGCGGTGTCGATGCCGAGTTGGTCGCAGATCACTGACAGCTCGTTGGCGAAGGCGATGTTGACGTCGCGGAAAGCGTTCTCGCTCAGCTTCGCCATCTCGGCCGTGGTGGCGTCGGTGACATGGCACTGGCCTTGGGTGAACACCTCATAGAGGGCCTTGGCCCGTGTCCCGCAGGCTTCGCTCACTCCTCCGATCAGACGGTCGTTGGTGACCATCTCGATCATGATCCGGCCCGGCAGGACCCGTTCCGGGCAATGTGCCACCCGCACGTCTGCAGCGTTGCCCGCGCTGTGCGGAAAGGTCAGATCAGAGCGGTGTTCAGCCAGCCAGCGTGACAACTGAACGGTCGTTCCCGGCGGTGACGTCGACTCGAGCACCACCAGAGCGCCTGGCTGAAGTACTCCCGCTACCGCCTCCGCGGCCGCTCGGACGTACGAGAGGTCCGGCTCGCGACCGTCACCGATGGGGGTGGGAACGGCGATGATGTAGGCTTCGGCCGGCTCTGGATGGAGCGTCGCTCGCAAGCGGCCCATCGCGACCGCCCCACTGACGGCAACAGCCAGGTCGGGCTCCACGAAGGGGGCCCGACCGGCATTGATCAAGTCGACGGTCGACGAGTCGACGTCAACACCGACGACGTCGACTCCCTTGGTGGACAAAGCGGCTGCGGTCGGCAGCCCGATGTATCCGAGACCGACGACGGAGACAGTGTTGAACATGCTGATCCTCTCCATACCCGCTGGTGAAAGGGCCGTTGTCCTGGAGCACAGCTCTGATCGGTTCCCGTGGCAACGGCCCTCTTGGGATGTCAGGTCGCCTGCAGCCCGTGTCCCTTCCGCTGTCACATCACATGACGAACCGTCAGCGCAATGAACCGAGCTTTGGCGCTCTGGTGTCGTGCGGAGATCCGACGCGGTGCCTGACGCAGCTGGAGCGACCGGTCATGACGGACCGCCACTGCGACAGCGTGCTCCTCGCCCGCTATCCGGCAGCCCACCGTATCCACCCCCCTGACCCGGGGCGATGTCACTTGGTGCACCACCCCCACATCGGCTCCCCTTCACGGCGTGCCGTCACCGTCGTCGCTGGATCCCGCGCGCGATTGCAGGGCACGGCAGGAACAGGACCACAGCTGGACTCCATGTGCTCCGCCTGGTCAGAGACAGTTACCGGGCACGATAGTCCACACAGGGCGAGGAGAAGCGGCACGGCAGCGCCCACAACTCCGATGCAACTCGGATGGAAGACGCCACTGCACGGCGCGCGCGAGCATGCGGAGCTCATGCCCTCCGGGGGCCTCACTGTTGTGTTTGCGCCCGCCATGGTCCTCGTGATCACGTGCTATCCGCGCGCGCCACACGGGGAAGAGCCGGGACGACCCGAAAGGGCGATTCCTGCATCCGGCCGGCTGACCCGCACGCCACCTGCACGGTGCCCGCCGAACCGCGCGACAACCAGGTTTCGGATGCACCAGTGCGCGACCCCGAGCCGGAGGCGAAACGTTAAGCGGATCACGGCCTCCTACGGCACCCACTCCGAAGCGCGCAGCACGTACTCGCCGTACCCCGAGGAGATGCGCCGCCGTCTCATCCCTCGACCGGCGCAACTCGCTTACCACGGCCTTGACCTCGGCGGCACCTGGTGAGACGAGACAAACGGCCGTCGGGATCTGTCCACCGGCGCGTCCAGTCCACCGGCGTGATACCGGTCGGCCCACTTGCACACGGACCGTCGCGAGGCACCGGTCTGCCGGGCCACCTGCGGGACCGGCACCCCATCCAGCGGCACCCCGAGCGGGTCACCGGCGTCCGGTCACGATGACATACCAGCCGAAGGGCCGGAGCCATCTCGGCAGGAGACTGCCGCGGAATGCCGGATGGTCGACAGTCACCTGCACCTGGTCAAACCGTGAGAACAGCTCCTTGGCGGACCGGCGACTGTAGAGGCGCACGAGCGGGCGGTGCGTCATCTCAGCAGCGCCGAATTCGAGTTCAGCCAGGAAGTCCCGCCAGCTCTGTGAACGCCGGCGCAGCCTGACGACGTATTCAATGGCTTTGTGTGCCGCGAACAGGCTGTGCTTGTGGTAGAGCGCGACCATGAACTTCCCTCCGGGCCGCATCACCCGCCACATCTCCGCCACCGCCCGTTCCGGATGATCGGTGTGATGCAGAACGCCGAAGGAATATACGGCGTCAAAGGTCTGTGCCGGAAATGGCATGCTCTCGGCGTCGGCCACCTGCGCGAGTCCCCGTCGCCCTTCCAGATCCAGGCGTCGCTGGGTGAGCCACGCGCCACGAGGCGCCAGGTCGATGGCGGCTGTTTCGTCGGCCATGCTCGCGATCACCGAGTGGTCCGTCCCGGCGCCGCAACCAATCTCGAGGACACGGCCAGAAGGCGCCCATGACCGCAAACGCGCGGGTAGCCACGGTTGCAGGGCATACCGGGTTCGAGTCATCTGCTCGTAGAAATCCGGTGTGCCTTGGGCGGCTGATGCGTGATTCGTGCCCGCGGGATTTTCCTGCCACTGCGTTCCTGCCGCGACGCGTGCGTGGTTCTCCATGAGTTCGATACTAGCGACCGGAAGCCGACCGGCTTAATTCCCGGGCCCGGTGATTCGGGAAAGGAATTGTCCTTCGGCGAGTCTCCTTCCGTGCACGGAGTCAGATCCCGTCGAGAGGTCGGGCTTCCGCCGTGGCCGACACGTCACTCGCCGACGTGGGTCAGGCGGAGTGCGTCTTCCGTCGTGTCGGACCGGGCCACTCTGCGGGGCGAGTCCACCGTCGCCGGACAAGGCCTCCTGCACCGGCTCCCAGCAGAACTCGGCTGGTGCGTCGCACAGTCCCAACCAGGACCCGATGGCCTGCACGGTGCGCTCCGCCGCACGTAACTCGCGGAAGGCGATCGCAGAGGCAGGCAATACCCTCAGTCACCCGAGCGGATCACCACCTCGCTGCATCTGACAGTGATTCATCCGGCCAACGGTGTTGCGCGGTCAGACAAAGCCTTTCAGCACATACCTTGACGTATGCCGGATTGCACAAGAGGTCGCCCACTGGAGGTTCCGCTGACTGCACAATTTGACCGTCGAGTCGACCCGAGCGGGCGACAGCGGTGGGCGGTGCTGACCGAGTCGCGTTACCAGTTGCCCGGAGCCGGGAACACCGCGGCGTCAGTGCTCGGGCAGGAACCCGTCCTCGTCATGGCCGCGTCCGACGCAGTCCGGAACATCCCCGCATACCGTGCACGACTCCGTGAGCAGGAAGTGTCCGGCGTCGCTCTGCTCAGCAGCGACGCGGCACGGCGGCCCTACGCGACGCCCTACGAGCTGGTGGTGGCGCTGGCACCCGCGCGCCGGCGCACCCTCATCGACACGAGCGGCGGTGGGTCGCAGGAGCGCGTCGGTGGCCTGGCATCGCTGACGTTCCGGTGTGCCGCGGACGCCGTGACTGCCGGCGGTTACGTCCTGCGCGAATTCAGGGCCAGCCGGATCTACCAGGGGACCGTCCCCCTCCCGCGCCGGGCGTCCGGGTCCCGGTGCCTGCTTGCGCTGTGGCGGGACGGGGGGGCGAGCAAGGTCGGGGGTGCGGTCAGCCATGTGTCGGGGATCCTCTCCGGCTTCCGGCGGCTCGGCTGGCATGTGGTCCTGGTGACCAGCACTGAACCGCCTCAGCAGCTTCGATCCGCGGTGAACGTGGTTGAGGTCGCGGCGCCGT
This sequence comes from Streptomyces sp. NPDC059169, assembly GCF_042755225.1. Lineage (NCBI taxonomy): Bacteria > Bacillati > Actinomycetota > Actinomycetes > Kitasatosporales > Streptomycetaceae > Streptomyces > Streptomyces sp. NPDC059169. Next base: position 7,862 of record NZ_JBHZCF010000022.1, read on the forward strand.
TGCCCCGCGGCGCCCGGTTCACCAGGGAGTCCGCCCGGATCGCGGCCAACGAACCCATGCGCCGTGCGGCCCTTGCCGCCGCGCGTCGCATGCCGCCCGCCTTCGTGTACGAGCGCAACGCCTTCCTGAGCCGTGCCGGCGCCGATGTGAGCCGTGAACTGGGCGTCCCCATGGTGCTCGAGTGGAACGCCTCCGACGTCTGGGTGAACCGGAACTGGTATCGGCACGCTCCGCTGAGCCGGCTGTTCCAGACGATCGGCACCCGCGTGGAGCGGTATTCCGTCCGGAGTGCCTCCCTCGTTGCCGCGGTGTCCCATGGGGCGGCACAGATGGCCATGGACATGGGAGCGGACTCGGCCACCGTGGCGGTGATGCCCAACGCCGTGGATCCTGACTCCGTCCCCGCACCTACACCGGTGCCGCCCCGCGAACGGGCCGTGGTGGGATGGATCGGCAGCTTCGGTCCGTGGCACGGTGTCGAGACGGCCGTCAGGAGCCTGCAGCATCTGCCGGCGAACGTCGAGTTCGTCCTGGTCGGCGACGGGGATCAGCGGGCCGACTGCGAGCGGCTCGCCCGCCGGCTGGGCGTCCACGACCGCATCACGTGGTCCGGCAGCCTGCCCCGTCCACAAGCCCTTCGCGTCCTCTCCGATTGTGACGTCCTGGTCTCTCCCCACCAGTGGGCGGGAAGCGGCCCGTTCTTCGGCTCGCCGACGAAGCTGTTCGAGTACATGGCGCTGGGAAGACCGATCGTAGCCAGCAGGCTGGGCCAGATCGGCGAGATCCTTCAGGACGGCGTCACCGCGGTGCTCACCGAGCCGGGCGATCCGGCGGACCTCGCCCGCGGAGTCGCGCAGGTGCTGGCCATGCCGGACCGTGGGGCGGAGCTGGGCGTCAGGGCCCGAAGGGACGCCCTGGAGAACCACACCTGGGAAAGGCGCGCCGAGCAGATTCTCGCACGGCTGCCGCTGCCTGCCTCCTGTGCGGCGGCGGAAGGGAACTGACCGTGTGTGGCATCACCGGCGTATTCGAGTACGGGCGTGCGGTGGGGAACGTCCTGCCCGAAACGGTCACGCGGATGCGTGACATGCTCGGTCATCGCGGCCCGGACGGCGCAGGGGTTCACGTGACGCAGGACGGCAGGGTCGGCCTGGGGCACCGGCGCCTGGCGATCATCGATCTTGCCCAAGGCGCGCAGCCGATGTCCGGCGAGCGCGGTGAGTGCCTGGTGTTCAACGGAGAGATCTACAACTACAGGGTCCTGCGCCGGCGTCTCGAGTGCCGCGGGGCACGCTTCCGCACCAACTGCGACACCGAGGTGATCATCCACGCCTACCGGCACTACGGCGATGAGTGCGTGAAGCATCTGACCGGCATGTTCGCCTTTGCTCTGTGGGATCCGGAACGGGAACGTCTGCTCTTCGCCCGGGATCCGCTCGGCGAGAAGCCCTTCTACTGGACCGTCAAGGACGGCACTTTTCTGTTCGCCTCGGAGACGAAGGCGATCCTGGCGCATCCGCGGGTCACGGCGGAGGTGAACACCGGCGTCCTGGACAGTTACCTCGCTCACCTTGTCGTGCCGTCGCCGAACACTCTCTACCGTGACATCTGCAAGCTGCCCCCGGGGACGGCCGGGTCGTGCGACGCGACCGGGGTCCGCACCTGGCGGTTCCGGAACGTCACCGAGCCCCGAACGTTCCTCGACGTGTCGCTGCGGGAGGCCGCGTCACGCGTGCGGGACCTGCTGGCACAGTCGGTGCAGGCCCGCCTGATGAGCGATGTGCCCGTGGGCGTGCTGCTGAGCGGGGGGTTCGACTCCACCGCGCTCGTCGCCCTGATGCGGGACCAGGTCGCCCGCCCGTCCACGTTCTCGGTCGGCTTCGACGGAGCACACGCACTCGACGAGAGACGTGAGGCACGCTGGGTGGCCCGGCACTTCGGCACGGATCACCATGAGGTGACGGTGTCGGTCGAGGACGCGCTTCAGGCGCTCGCGGCCATGGTCCACCACCAGGACGAACCGCTCGCGGACCCTGTCTGTATGCCGCTGGGCTTCGTCTGCGAACTGGCGCGGCAGCGTGATGTCCCCGTCGTCCTGGCAGGTGAAGGGGCCGACGAGCTGTTCTGGGGATATCCCGCATATGTTCGATCCCTGCGGCGGCAGCGCGAGCTGCGGGCGTTCCAAAGGTTGCCCGGTCCGGCCCGCCGGATGCTTCCCCGACTGGTACCCGCGTCCCGTCGCGGACGGAGTTTCGACGCCCTCGTCGGAGCCGCGCGCGGCAGACAGCTTCCGATGCACTACCCGCTGGGGCTGCCCGCGTCGCTGCGCTCGTCACTGCTCGTGCCGGGCCGGTACGACTCCCCGTGGACACCGGCAGAGGCGAAGGACGACGAGACGCCGACGCAGACCCTGGCGTTCGACACCCAGCACCACGAGTTCTCCGTGCGTCTGCCCGAACTGCTGCTCATGCGGATCGACCGCTTCTCGATGGCGCACTCCGTGGAAGCCCGTGTGCCGTTCCTCGCCCCGGAGCTGGTGGAATTCGCCTACCGGCTGCCCGTTGAGCACAAACTGGATGAGGGCAGGACCAAGGTGGTGCTGCGCCGGGCGCTCGCCGACGTGGTACCCGAGCGCGTGACCAACCGCGCCAAGCAGGGCTTCGGAGCGCCGATCGGGGATTGGCTGCGAGGGCCCATGGGGCAGGTGCTCCTCGAGCTCCTCTCCGCCCCGGCGATGCGGCGCTACTTCCGTGCCGAGACTCTCGTCGGCATGGTCGCCGACCACCAGGCGGGGCGTGCGCGCAACGAGTGGGCTCTGTGGACGATCCTCAACTTCGCCCTGTGGCACCGCGTCTGGATCGAAGGAGTTCCGCCGGACGAGCTGACCGACCGGATGCTGGGCAGGTGCACCGTTGAAGCGGGCTGACCACGCCGACCGCCTCGAACCCCGGTCTCCGCGCCTGGCACGGCTACGGCGGCGAACCGCCGTCGCGGCCGGACTTCCCGCCGGCGTACTGGCCGCCGAGGCGGGCTGGCGGCTCCTGCGCACGGGATGCCGCGTACTCGCCGACGGACGGGACCGGATGACCAGACCGCGTCCGGCACCTTCCGAGCCGTGGCGGCCGTTCGTACTCGGACCGGACAGATCGGCCCGGCCCAAGCCGGCGCCGACGGGTCTGGAACTCGAGGCGTGTCTGCGCGAGGCGGACGCCGCGCTCGACGGCAGGTTCACCGTGCTCGGGTACGGAACGTTGACGGTCGATACGGACGGCCCGGGCTGGCAGCACGACCCGGTGCACGACTTCACCTGGCCCGCTTGTCACCACCGGTCCCTCGGCCCTGTGCCAGGACGGGCGGACATCAAGGTCCCGTGGGAGGTGAGCCGTCTCCAGTGGCTGGTGGCCCTGGCGCGCGCGTACACCTACACCGACGACTCCCGGTACAGGAACGGCGCGACGAGGCTGCTGCGCTCCTGGGCCGATGCCAATCCGGTCGGCTCGGGACCGAACTGGACGAACGCGATGGAGGCCGGGATCCGCGCCACCAATCTGGTCTGGGCTGCCGAGATCCTCGACGACCCGGAATTCACGGAGCTGGTCGGCGGCACACTCCGTGACCACGGTTGGTTCATCCTCGCGAACCTGGAATACACCCCGCGGCTGACCAGCAACCACTACCTCGCGGACCTCGTCGGGCTGGTTCACATCGGGGGGGCGCTGCGCCACAGCCGCACAGGCCGGTTCTGGCTCCGCCTCGGCAGCAGGCAACTGCAGCGGGAGATCCTCAAACAGTTCCACGAGGACGGGTCCAACTTCGAGGCGTCCATCGGCTACCACCGCCTCTCGACCGAGCTGGCCCTCATCGGCCTGCTCGCGCTGCGGCGCCTCGGCATTCCTGTCCGGCCCGACACCGGAGCCCGCTTCCTCTCGGCGGTCGAGGCCCTGGCCGTACTCACCAAACCGGACGGGCTGCTCCCCGCTGTGGGGGACGACGACGGCGGTCTCGTGGTCGGCCTGCAGTCCGCCCGGGACGCGCGGGACGCTTCGCCGGTCATCGCCGCCGCCCCGGCCGTGAGCGACCCGAGCACACCCGAGGAGACGGCCGCGCACGAGATGGCGCAGTGGTGCGGGGCGGCGGGGCGGCGGGCCCCCGCCCGGCCGCCCGCCGCGTCCTTCCCGGCAGGCGGCTGGTACGTGCTGACGTGCGGCGGGTACTGGTGCCTTGCGGAGTGCGGAGGAGTGGGACAGCTGGGCAACGGAGGCCACGGACACAATGACACGTTGTCGTTCGTGCTCTGCGTGGACGGCCGGGAGTTCGTCACAGATCCGGGTACCGGGGTGTACACGCCGGATCCCGGTCTGCGGAACCGGCTGCGGGCCACCCGCTCGCACGCCACGGTGGAGGTGGACGGTGAGGAGCAGAACCGCTTCGACCCCGGACTTCTCTTCACCATGCGGGACGAGGACCGTGCTCGGGTGGTGGCCCGCTCCGAAGACGCCCGGGGCCGTCAGGTCGTCGAAGCGGTCCACGAGGGTTACCGCAGGCTCGCCGATCCGGTCCTGCACCGGCGCCGGTTCGCCCTGGACCGCGACGGGCTGATCGTCTCCGACGACATCGGCTGCGGTGCTCCGCACACGCTCGTGATCAGCTTTCCCCTCGCGCCAGGCGTTCGGGCGCAGCCGTGCGACGGTGTGATCCGGCTGTACGCCGACGACGGAGCGGCGGTGAGCCTGGTCCAGACCGCCGGCCCCGAACTGTCCTTCCGTGTCGAGGAGATGCCGTGGTCACCCGCGTACGGCCGTGTCCTCGACACGCAGGTCCTGCGGGCCACGTTGTTCGTCGAAGGCCCGTGCCGATGGGAGTTGCGGTTCCGGCGGTTGGAGGACGCGGAATGAGGGTCCTCATGGCCGTCGTGTCGGACATCCGGAGCGATGCGCGTGTGCAACGGGAGGCCGCCGCGCTTGCGGCGGACGGGCACACCGTGCTCGTCGTCGGCTTCGACTCCGGAATCCGCCGCCGGGACAGAAGGGTGGAGGAAGGCGTCCACTACGACGTACTTCCGTTCCCCGCCCGGAATCTCCCCAAGCCGCTGCGGTTGGCCCATGCCGTCCTCGGCCTCGTGCGCGCCTCGCTGCTCATTGCTCGGGCACGGCCGGACGTCGTGCACTGCCACAACCTCCATCTCAGTCTGCCCGGACTGCTCGTCGCCGCCCGCCACCGTGCCGCGCTGGTGTACGACGCGCACGAACTCGAGGCTTGCATGCACCAGGGCCCCGTGCGGTGGTTGGTGGAAGCGTGGGAGCGGTTGGTCTGGCGACGCGCGCAGGCCAGGATCACCACCAACCCCTCGCGCGCGCAGTATCTCGACGAACTGCACGGCGGACGTCCCGTTGTCATCGGGAACTATCCCCGGACACCGGACTCGCACACGGAACGGAAGGATCTGCGAGCACGCCTGGGCATTCCTCGGGACCGGCTCGTCCTGATCTTCCAAGGGGGGTTCTACCTGGATTCCCGCTGTTTCGACACGGTCGCCGCCGCATTGCGCGGTCTGCCGGACTGGCACTGGGTGATCATCGGTTTCGGCAGCGAGACGACGGTCGGGAAACTCCGGGACCTGGTTCACGCCTCCGGGATCGGGAAACGGACCCACATCCTGCCCCCGGTTCCGGTCGACGACCTCCTCTCCTGGACCGCAGGCGCCGACGTGGGCGTCGTGGCACTCACCAACGCTCATCTGAACTGCTATCTCGGGGACACCAACAAACTCTTCGAGTACCTGATGGCGGGCCTCGCCGTGGTGGGGAGTGACTTTCCAGAGGTCCGACGGGTCGTCCTCGACAACTCCGTCGGTCCGGTCGGGGCACTGTTCGACCCGGCAAGTCCTGCGTCGGTCGCCACCGCCCTGCGAGAAGCCGCCGATGAGCTGGCGACGTTCCGAAGGAACGCCGAGAAGGTACGCGGCGAGTACTCCTGGGAGGCCGAGAGCAGGACGTTGACGGACCTGTACCGGGCACTCGCCGCGGCGGGTGCCGCACCGGACGACACCGAACTCGGGCGGGCCGGTAGACCGTCCCCTCCACCGAAAGGTGCTTGAAGTGAAGGCAGTACTGCTATCGGCCCGGGACGGTTCGATCAGCGTGGCCGATATTCCGCCTCCCGTCATCCAGCCGGGAGCGGTACTCATCCGCAACAGGTACTCGCTGATCAGTGCGGGCACCGAACGGGCGACAGTCCAAACGGGCGCCAGCGGCATCGTGGGAAAGGCCCGCCAGCGACCCGACCAGGTGAGACAGGTCCTCGACACAGCGCGGAAGTTGGGTGTGGCCGAGACCTACCGGATGGTCCAGGACCGGCTCGACCGGCCGATGACACTGGGCTATTCCTGCGCGGGCGAGGTCATCGCGGTCGGGGAAGGGGCCGACGACATCGCCCCCGGGATGCGTGTCGCCGCAGGCGGTGCCGGTTACGCCTCCCACGCGGAGATCGTCGCCGTGCCGCGCAACCTCGTCGTCCCCGTACCGGACGGCGTGGAGGACCGCTGGGCGGCGTTCGCGACCGTGGGGGCGATCGCCCTCCAGGGCATCCACCAGGCCGAAGCGGTTCCCGGCTCCCGGATCGTGGTGATCGGCCTGGGACTCGTGGGCCAGCTCACCGTCCGGCTCCTGCGTTCCTACGGTTACGACACGGTCGGTGTCGACCGGGATCCTGAAGCAGTCGAGGCCACCCGCAGCATCGGGATCGCCGCCCATACGCGGGACACTGAGGACCTCGCCGGGACCGTCGCGCGTCACTGGGGCGGCGTCAAGGCGGACGCGGTTCTCGTGACAGCGGCGACAACCAGCACCGATCCGGTGGAACTGGCCGGAAGCCTGGCGCGTGACAGGGCCACCGTCGTGGTCGTCGGGGACGTCAAGGTCGCCCCGCCGCGGTCGAGTTATTACCACAAGGAACTGACGGTCCGATATTCCCGCTCGTACGGCCCCGGGCGCTACGACCCCCGCTTCGAGGAAGCCGGCCAGCCGTACCCGGAGGGCTATGTGCCCTGGACGGAACGTCGCAATCTGGCGGAGGTACTGAGGCTCGCGCCCTCACTGGACCTGGAGAGTCTCCAGCCGCACGTCTTCGCCGTCGACGACGCCGCCGAAGCGTACCGCGCCCTTCACACCGGGCGGCCGGAGCGCCGCGTCGCCCTGCTGCTGCGCTATCCGGGGACAGCGGAGGTGACCGACCCGCCACCGGCTCCACCTGAGCCCGCACAGTGGTCGCGTCCTTCCGGAACAGCGAGGATCGCCGCGATCGGCGCGGGCAACTTCGCCACCAAGATGCTGTTTCCTCACGTGCGCAGGCAGCCCGGCGTCGCCTTCTCCTGGCTGGCGAGCGCCCGGGGCCTGACCGCCGTCCAGCAGGCCAGGCGTTGGCGGTTCGACACTGTCGCGGAGAGTGCCGAGCACGGCCTCGGGTCGAAAGACGCCGATTGCGTCATGGTGCTGTCCCGCCACGACAGCCATGGGCACTACGCGGCGGAGGTGCTGCGTCGCGGAATCGCGCTGTACTGCGAGAAGCCCTTGGGCCTGACGGAGGACGAGTTGGAAAGCGTGGCGGATGCCTGGTCACGGTCCGGTGCGCCCGCACTCGCCGGATTCAACCGCCGGTTCGCCCCGGCCGTGCAGGAACTGCGCGCCGCGCTTCCGCAAGGGGCGCCGCTGCAGATCGTGTACCGCGTCTTCGCCGGCCGGCTTCCGGACGACCACTGGTACTTCGATCCCCGGCAGGGCGGTCGGCTGCTCGGTGAGGTCTGCCACTTCATCGACACAGCGGGCTTCCTCGCGCCGGGCCTTCCCGTGAGCGTGTCGGCGGTCGGAGCCGACACCCGGGACCCGGTACGTGCCCAGAGCATCACCCTGCATCTCGTCTACTCGGACGCGTCGACCGCGTCGATCGTGTACGGCGGCTCCACGCCGCCCGGGGCACCCAAGGAGTTGATCGAGGTTGCCTGTGACGGTCTGGCCGCGAGGATCGAGGACTTCGCCTCCCTGACGCTGTGGAAGCGCGGAAAGGAGTCGAAGTCCGTGTTCCGTGGCGCCTCCAAGGGGCACGCCGCCGAAATGGCGGCTCTGGCCCGGCTGCTCCGGGGCGAGAACGTGCCCGATGCCGACTTCCGGCTCGCCCTGTGGAGCTCCCTCGCTGCCTGCCGGGCCGCGGAGGCCATGACCCGGGACGGGCGGGCCGAGATCGCTCCCGCGACCCGCGCGCTCGCCGCGGCCCTCGGGTGTGCGCTGCCGGCCGGCAGGCAGCCCGGGCCCGAGGAGGTGTGCGCGGACGGAGAAGCCGCCGCGCGTCAGGAGCCCGTCGGTACGGCCGGACCGCACCACGCATGAGTGAACACAGCACGGTCGCCTTGCCGGCACTTCCGGCGACGAGCCCGAAGGAGGACGCGCGATGTGCGGGTTCGTGGTCGTTCTGAACCGCGGCGCCGAGAGCTGCGACCCGTGCGAGGCGATCGCGCACCGAGGCCCGGACTCGTGTGGACACCTGGATCTCTCCGGAGCGAACTGGCATGCGTCGCTGCACTTTCGCCGACTGGCGATCGTCGACGTCGACCCGCGCAGCGACCAGCCGTTCGGCACCGCGGACCGGGGCGTCCTCGTCTACAACGGGGAGCTCTACAACGCTCCCGAACTGCGTGAGATCCTCTGCTCCCGCGGCGTCCGGTTCACGACCGCCGGAGACACCGAGATCCTCCACGAGCTGCTGCTCCAGCCGGACGCCTTCCAACTGCTCGACCACGTCGACGGCATGTTCGCATTCACCCAGATCCTGCCCGACGGACGCGTGCGGTACGGACGCGACCGGCTGGGAATCAAACCCCTGTACGTCGCGTCGGACACCTCGTCCCGCGTCGTCGCCCTGTCCAGTGAGATCGCGCCGCTCCGCAGCATCGGTCTGCTGGACGAGGTCGATCCGGTGGCGGTCGCCCAAGGAGCGATGTTCTTGTGGACTCCTCCACCGAGGACAGGCTGGCGAGGCGTGCGGGCGGCACCGGCAGGCACCGTTCACAGCCTCCGGGCACCCGCATACGGGCAGCCCCGTCCGCTGTGGCTCGCCGGACCGCCCAAGCCCGCCGCCGACATCGCCCTGGCGGTCCGCGAGTCGGTGGAGCGGCAGGTCAGGGCTGACGTTCCCGTCGGGCTGCTCCTCAGCGGGGGACTGGACAGCACCTGGCTGGGTGTGGAGCTGTCCCGGATCGGCTTCAGCGGTCCCGTCCTCACCGCGCGTGATCGCGCGCCGCGCCGCGGCTCGGCGGAGCCGTTCGAGCACGATGCCCCGTACGCCGAGCGGGTTGCCCGGCACCTCGGTATGACGTTGCAGCACGTCGACCTCGACGTCGACGTGCTGCAGCGGATCCCGGAGCTGGTGGAGGCCATGGAGCTGCCGTTCGGCGATCCTGCCGCCATTGCTCTCATGCGCCTCGCTCGCGCCGCCGGACGCGAAGCGACGGTGCTGCTGTCCGGGCTCGGCGTGGAGGAGTTGTTCCTTGGATACGAGCGCTACCAGGCGGTGCGACTGCTGCAGCGGATTCCGGAGTCCGGCCGGCGTCTTCTCGGACGGGCCGCACTCCGGCCGGTCTCACCCAGGTTCCGTGAACGGGCGGACAAGTTCGGCCGGATGTGCGCGTTGAGCCCGCGGGACTGGACGTGGGCCGGACAGGCCTATTTCACCGCCTCAGAATGGCGGGACCTGGCACCCAAGGTGGAGCTCGACGAGGTCACGGGCGCTCATCACGCCATCGCGGATCCGTTGCTCGCGGCAGGAGCCAGTCCTCTCGGAGCCGTCGCGGAATGCGATCGGAAACTCTTCCTGCCGGGACTGAACCTGCTCTACGGCGACCGCGCGTCCATGCGGGCCAGTGTGGAACTGCGTGTGCCCTTCCTCGGCGAACCGGTCGTCGCCACCGCACTCGCCACGCGACCGGAAGATCAACTGCGGCTCGGTGACGGCAAGGCCCGATTCAGATCAGCGGCACGGGCGGCCGGAGTTCCCGACTTCGTGGCACGCCGCTCGAAGACTGGATTCGGCGCGCCGGTCCGCTCCCTGCTCCGGGAGCACGGAGCACGGCTGTGGCCGCACGTCCGGCGTTCCGCACTGTTCGACGAACTCTTCGACCGGTCGGTGGCGGACCGATTCGTGTCGGAACATCTTCAGGGTGAACGCGAGCGCGGGTTGGCGGTCTTCGGGCTGTTCTGCGCGGCCGTGTGGTGGGAGCAGAATGCCGGAGGTGACGCACAGGTGGGCGCGGCACTGCGTGACTACCGGCCGGTGGTCTCGTCCTGACATCGGCCGGCGGTGCCGCCGGCGGCAGCGGCGACCTCGCCGGCCAGGACCGTACCCGCCCTCCCTGTAACAGCCCGCCGATACCGCACGACGTGGACGAAGAGGTTGACAGACAGTGCGACGACGCTCGCCCATGCCGCGCCCGCGGCTCCGAACCACGGGATGAGGATCACGTTGAGGACGAGGTTCGACACCGTGAGCGCGATCGCCGCGGCGCGCAGGTCCTTGCCGAGAGCGTGCGCCGCGAGGAAGGTGTTGAACAGTCGGGTGACGGCGTTGATCAACTGTGCGGCGGCGACAACGGGAATGAGGTGCGCCGCCGGCAGGAACGCGCTCGAGAAGACCAGCCGGACCAACGGCTCGGCCGCCGCGCTCAGGACCAAGGCCGGCAGGGCACTCACCGCCAGGACAGCGGCAATCCAGCGTGCCTGCAGACACGGCTGCACGGCCAGCCGAGCGAACAGCGCCGTGGCCAGGCCCGAGCCGGGTAGTCCGACCGTGTACGCGAGCGACAGGGCGATCATGTAGCAGGCGAAGGAGCGAGGATCGCTGAGCGCGCCGAGCATGAGCGTGTCCATGTGGTACGTGCCCATGCTCAGCACCCGGCCCACGTACGCGGAGAACGCGTAGTCGCGAGCGTCGCGGACCAAGCACGTCAACGCGTCACGGAGTCCGCCGAACAGCGGCCTCAGGTACGCCAGCAGCGTCACCCATCCGGCCAGCAGGAAGAGAGCCTCCGCCAGAAGGACCCCTGACGAGGTGAGACGTACCCCCGACGCCACCATGGTCGCCAGCACAACGAGACAGCACACCTTCGAGGACACCGCGGCCACCGAGTAGCTGTGCAGTCGTCCGAGCCCCTGTGCCAGTTGCAGACAGACGAAGTCCAAGGGGTAACCCATGGAGGCGAGAGCCACCAGCCTCAGGCTCGGCCCCGCCTGAACGCCGAAGAAGGCGTCGACACCCCAGGACAGCACATGGACGGTGAGCGCGAAGGCGACCGCCACCGGTACGAACAGCATGGCGGCCGCGCCGGTGACCCTGCGGCGTTCCGTCACGTCCGTACCTGCCGCCGCGGCTCGGCGTGCCGCGGGCAGGAAGAGCCCGAACTCGAAGAACATCGCGGTGAACAGCAGCACCTGCTTGCTGAACGAGTAACTCGCGTAGTCGTCGACCGTGAGCGCTCTGGCCAGCACGGCGGATGTGGCCATGCCCAGACCGCCGAGAACCATGCTCGACAGGGCGAAGCTCGCAGCCTGGCGGACCGTCGTGGACGAGCAGGCAGCCCGTACCTTCGACCTCAGCCCCGGTGCGAGGACGACAGGGGCGGGATCGGTGGTCAATGCACGGCCTCGACGGGCACGGGTCCGACCGCTCCGTGCTCAGTGGCCGCCGTGCGCTTGTCCGGCCCGGTGGGTGCGCGGCCGTGCTCGATCGCCGCGGCTCCCAGTCCGAGCAGCACCGCGAGAACGGCATTGCTCGGACCCAGCGGAAGCATGGTCAACTCGACGGAGAAGAGCAGGTATGCGGATGCACCGGCGAGGACAGCGGCGCGCAGCGCCTCGAGCACCGGATCACCGCGGGACGTCTCGCCGAGTCGCCGCAGCATCCGGACACCGTACGCGCACAGGGCGATCAGAGCCGTGAAACCGACGATTCCCTGTTCCGCCAGGGTGGCGAGGAACGAGCTGTGCGGCGAGTCCACCGACCTGACGCCCCACACCTGCTGCTGGCTCGTCTGTCGCTGGGCAGCGATGAACTGGTGGATTCCCACGCCCGTGACCGGGGCGGAGCGCCAGATCTCGATTCCCACCTTGTGGGTGGCCAACCGTCCGGCGACGTTGTCCGTGTTGCCCACACGTTCGCGGAACATGTCACTGCTCTGCAGGGGCATCAGCAGGATCGACACCCCGAAGGCCACGACGACACCGGCGACCGCAAGCCTGATCCGGCGTCTGCTCCGCAGACCGAATCCGAGCACCAGGATCAACAGGGCACAGGCCCAGGCCGCGCGGAAGAGCGAGATGGCCATGCCCGTGATCTGTACGGCGGCGAGCACGGGACCCACGAGATCGACAAGGCCCCTTCGGCGGTTGTCGCGAACCCGTCCGCTCGTCCACCAGAACACGGTCGCGGCGAGTGTCAGCGCCAGGACGAGTGCGTAGACCTCCGGCACCGAGTAGGGGCCGGAGACCCTGACGATCCCGCCGATCTCGTGGTCCACCCGCGCGGATCCTCCGCTGCGCGAGGCGAGTTCGTAGGCGAAGAGCCGCTCGGTGATGCCGAGCAAGGCGACGAGCGTTCCGCACACCATCAGCCCGGCTGCCCATGCGCGGAGTCTCCTGCGGGTGTCCGCCGTGTTGCGGCAGACGGCGAAGACGATGCAGGGCAGCAGCACGGCGTCGATGAATGTCTGAAGCGCGCTGAGCACGTCGGGGCTGGTCGTCAGGCAGCGGGCCAGGAAGAGCGCCGCGAAGACCACTCCTGCGACGGCGAAGGAGCGCACACTCGGCGCGCGGGGCGGTCGGCGGATCTTGCCCATCAGGAGCGCCAGCGCGAGGGCTCCCACACACACCCGGTCGAAGGTGAGCAGCGTGCCCGACTCCGGGTAGCGGGCGAACGGATAGAGGACGGGCGACAGGACCAGCCACGCCATGCCGGCGAAGTACAGGTTGAGTGCGGCCAGGAGGCCGATCGCCGTCAGCAGCGCCGCCGCGAAGATCAGGGTCGTGGTCATCGATGCGCTCCGCTCACCCGTTGCGTCGGGTCGTGCGCAATGCGGTCAGTGCGTCCAGGAAGGGCGTGAGACCCCACCGGGGCGACAAGCGGGCCGGGTGCCGCGTCCTGACGGAAGGCCGCCGCTCCGGAATGCGTCCACAGCAGGGGTCGACGACGGCGACCGGTACGTCGCCGGCGAAGCCACGGGGAACATCGCCACGCTCTGCCGCCCATACGGCCGTACGAGCGGTCGTCGCATCATTGTTCGGATCGTGCCTGTCGGGGAGCACGAGGCGGGGCCGCTCGTCGGCGTAGGAGCGGAGCAGCGGGCCGTCGATCAAGCGGTTGAAACAGTATGTGGCTCCGAAAAGACGATCGGCATGCCCCTCGAGCTCCTCGTCCCTCAGCGCGGCAGGGCCGGATCCGGGTTCCGCAACTACGCTGCTCTTCCAGACCACGCGCCCTCCGAGAATTCCATGCCGGGCGCTTTTCACGCCGTGATACACGAAAGGCCAGGTTAGTAGGGAAGCCCGTCCGCCGTGCCAGGCGACGCACTCGGCAGGCTGTTGAATATCGCGTCGGGATGGGCCGCCCGTGTAAGGAATCCTCCGTTCGGGCGCGCCTACTGGTTTCCCTCCCCCCGAAGCTGTCCGCTATAACTCCGCTTGTCCGACGCGCCCCGCAGCGAAGCTCTGGCGGCAAGAGCCGGCGCGCCCGAGTCGCGGCTCTTCTTCTGTCGTGACATCACCACAGGAGGGTAAATGCGCGAGACGGATATCGCCGCGTTCTGGTCCTCACATCCCTGCGGCGAGCAGTTGGCAGGCGGTCCGGCAGGGGCGGAACAGGGCGACTACGTAGCATTCTTCACCCACTACGACGCGTTCAAGTACGAGTTGGAATCGCACATCCCGCGATGTCTTGACGGCCTTGATGTAGCGGGCCGACGCGTACTCGAAATCGGGCTCGGTCAGGGAGCAGAGTCCGAACAACTCATCCGGCGCGGTGCGAAATGGACGGGCGTTGACCTCACCGAGGCGTCCCTGGAGCGTGTGAGAACCCGTCTCACGCAGCGCAATCTGCCCTTCGACGGGTTGCACCGTGCCAGCGTGCTCGACCTGCCGTTCGAGGCGGAATCCTTTGACATGGTGTTCAGCCACGGCGTATTGCATCACGTACCGGACATCATTGCCGCACAGCGGGAAATCCATCGTGTTCTGGTGCCGGGAGGCGAGTTGGTGGCCATGCTCTACGCCCGCTGGTCACTGAACTACCTCATCTCCATCGGTCTCGTCCGGCGCATGGCACTGGCAGTCACCTTTCCGCTGGCCCGGTTCGGCCTGCTGAAACCGACCGGGATCGTCGCCGCTCATGTGAGGAATGCTCGTGCAAACGGGCTGTTCGAGTATCTGCGCATGGGGAAGTTCATTCACCACAACACCGACGGCCCCGACAACCCCTACGCCCGCGTGTACGACTCGCGCACGGTACGTCAGTGCTTTCCCGACTTTTCGCTCACACGCTCGTACAAGCGATTCATGCATGCGCCGCCCCTGCCGGTGCACAGGTTCCCTGGTGCGGCGCTGGCCGGTTGGCATCTGTGGGTTCACCTGCGTCCGCGGGACCGTTCGACGAACCCTGCCGGTTCACGGTCCATCGGTTTCTAGCCCCCAGCTTCGCAGGCGCCCGACCGAACGACACGGTGGCCGACTTCCGTGATGACAGGGGACTTCACCGGTGCGTTGCCGAGTCCGCGGCGCAGATCGCGGAGCGCCTTCGCGCTCGGGCAGACAACGAGCATCCCGACACGCCGGCTGTCGGTTTGCCCCGGACCAGCCGGTAGCCGATCTCCGCGAACGTGGTCTTGGGGATCTGCGCTGACGGTAAGACCGAGGCTCGGTGAACCGCATGCCCGGACGGGGAACTTCGCACCGGCGGTCTGGCGGACCGCCCACACGGCCGCTCTCCTGCGCCAGTAGAGCATGGTTGGTTAGGGTGACGTCGTGCCAACGGCTGGGGGAGGTGCATCGCATCCGCCGGGATGAAGTGCAGGCAGGGCCGGACCCTGACTCTGCGTCAAGTAGTCAAGGTCCCCCCCACCAACTACCGATCACGGCAGAGCACCGCGGGTCGACCGGACGTGGTGGGCGGGTGACCGGCCGGTCCGCACCACCGGTGCTGCCCCCGTCGCGGCGCCCGTGGCTGCTGATCGCGGCCCTCGCTGCGCTGGTGGTCGTCGTGCTCGGGGTCGTGTACGCAGGCCACAGCGAGCCCAGCAGGGTGGACCAGTGGATCACCCAGCCGACGGCGGACACCGTGCGGTCGCCGTGGCGAGGCGTCGCGCTGGCCGTGGACACCTTGGGGGAGCCTGCCGGATCGGCGGTGCTGGTCGTGGCCATCGTGACGGGCTGCCTGCTGCTTCGGCGTTCTCGCGCAGCGGTGCTCGTCGTGGTCGGTGCCGCCACGACCGTGGGGACTACGAGGCTGATCAAGCACATGGTGGGACGCACCATCCACGGCGACGGCAACCTGTCCTATCCGAGTGGGCACACCGCCTTCCTCACTGCGCTCGCCCTCGTGGTGGCGCTGCTCGCGACCGGACGGCTCGGCCTTCGCAGGACGGCCCGCACATCACTCGTGCTCGCCGCGGCGTTTGCTGCCGGTGCCGCGATGGGATGGGCGCAGGTCGCCCTGGGTGCGCACTATCCGACCGATGTCCTCGGCGGCTGGTGCACCGCGCTGGCGGTGATTCCGGCGGCCGCGTGGCTGGTCGACCAGCTGGCCGACCGGGTGACCGCTACCGGTCTGCGGTCGCGTCGCTGACGCCATGTCACGCCAAGCGGCGAAACACGGGCTTCACGGGTCGTCCGGCCAGCCAGGGCGTGGGATCAGCGGCGTCCAGTGCCTTCCGGTACACCGCACATGCCTGAGCCACCACGTCGACGGTGTGGTCGATGTCGGCGTCGGTGAGCGCGCTGCTCACCACGAACGACGGGGCTAGCACGCCGCCGGCGAGGAGCCGGCGCAGGAACAGGGTGCGGTATTGCTGCGACGGCTGCCGGTTCTCGTCGAGGGTGGCGAAGACCAGGTTGCTGGCGCGGCCCCGGACGACGACGTGATCGCCGACGCCCATGCCGGCCGCGGCGTCGCGGACACCGGCGGCCAACCGTTCGCCGAGGGCGTGCAGCCGCGCGGTGATGCCCTCCTCGACGTAGGTGGTGAGCACGGCCATCGCGGCTGCCAGGGAGTGTGTTTCCGCCCCGTGCGTGGTGGACAGCAGGAACACCCGGTCGTCGGAGTGGCGCAGCCCGCCCCGCTCCATCAGTTCACGGCGTCCGGCCAGTGCGGAGACGGCGAACCCGTTGCCCAGTGCCTTGCCGAATGTGGAGAGGTCGGGTACGACCCCGTACAGGCCCTGGGCGCCCGCCTCGGACCAGCGGAATCCGCTGATCATCTCATCGAAGATCAGTACGCAACCGTGCCGGTCGGCCAGCTCGCGCAGGCCGGCGAGGTATCCGGGAGTGGGGTCTTCCCTGCTCGAACGACGCGGATCGCTTGGGGAAGGCTCGGTGTGGGTAACGGGCTCGAGGATCAGGCAGGCGACTTCGTCCTGGTACCGGGAGAGCAGCTCCTCCGTGGCGGCCAGGTCCCCGTAGGGGAACGTCACGGTGAGCTCGGTGGTTGCTGCCGGAACACCGGCGGACATCGGTGTGGTGCCGATGAACCAGTCGTCGACGGAGAAGAACGGATGGTCGGAGCAGATGGCCACCCGTGGGCGCCCGGTGGCGGCACGGGCGAGGCGCACCGCGGCGGTGGTGGCGTCGGAGCCGTTCTTCGCGAACTTCACCATCTCTGCGGTCGGCACCGTGGCCAGGAAGCGTTCCGCGGCTTCGACCTCCACGATGGACGGCCGGACGAAGTTGCTGCCGCGGTCGAGTTCCCGCCGCACTGCTTCGATCACGCGTGGGTGGGCGTGGCCGAGGCTGACCGACCGCAGGCCGGAGCCGTACTCGACATAGCGGTTGCCGTCGATGTCCCACACGTGGGCACCGCGGCCGTGGCTGATGACCGGGGCCAGATCCTCGGGGTACTGGTCGTCGCCCTTGGCGTAGGTGTGCGCTCCTCCGGGGACCATGGCGTGCAGCCGTTCGTTCGCCACCCGCGACCGGGGCAGGGTGAACTCCGTTGCCTTCTCCGTGTGTTCGGTGTGCACCCCGACCTCAACTCTCTTTTTGCTTCAGGGCCTCCGCGAGGCGCGGCGCCTCCCGGTCCCGCTCAGACATCGATGTGACCGGCAGCGGCCAGGGTATGGCGAGTTGCGGGTCGTCGAAGGCGATCGTCACGTCCTCGGCCGGATCGTGCGGGCGGTCGATCCGGTACGAGGTGTCGGCGGTCTCGGTCAGCGCCTGGAAGCCGTGCGCGCACCCCGCCGGGATGTACAGGGTCGCCTGCGTCTCGCCGGACAGCTCGAAGAAGGCCCGGCCCAGGTAGGTCGGCGAGTCCGTACGCAGGTCCACGACGGCGTCGAAGATCCTTCCGTACGAGCACCGCACCAGCTTGGCTTCGCCCGAGCCGGAGCGCAGGTGGAGGCCGCGCAGCACACCCCGGGCCGAGCGGGACACGCTGTCCTGGACGAAGGCCTCCGGGGCCAGGCCCACCGAGCGGACCACGTCGGCGTCGAAGGTGCGGCAGAAGAAGCCGCGTTCATCGGCGTAGGGTGTCGGCTCGAACAGGTACGCACCGGCGATCTGAGGGACTTCGGTCGCCTTCATGAAGCCTTCCGCAGGGTGTGGGTGTGGTCGGCCGCAGGGAACAGGGCCGTGGTCAAGGCCGTGAACTGGTCCTTGAGTTGCCGGGCGACGGCCCGGTTCCGCTCGGCGAGGGTCTGCCGCAGCTCCGGCGAGCGCTTCTCCAGGGCCCGGAACTGCTGGAGCAGACGGTCGGCGTCGACCTCGCGTGCCGGGTGGCAGTACGCGCCCAGGCCCATCCGGTCCATGAGCGCGTCGCTCTTCGTCGCGTAGCTGAGGGCGAGTACCGGCGTGCCGGTCTTCAGCGCGCAGATCAGGTTGTGGTAGCGGACCGCCACCACGGTGTCGGCGGCCGCCGTCTCCTTCATCAGGTCGGCCAGTGAGGCCGCCTCGGCGGCGGTGACCAGCGGCGAGTCCACCGCGTCGAGGATCGCGGTGACCACCGACGCGTCGCACGCGTCGCCGGTGAGCAGCCGCACCGGCCTGTCCTCCTCGACCAGCGCGCGGACGAACCGGATCGTCCCGTCGAGATAGCGCCGGTAGATCTCCTCGGCCCGGGGACGGTCGTCGTTGCCGCCGTGGAAGTCCATGACACCGACGCAGACCGGGCCGGGTGAAGCCGAGGGCGCGCTCGCCCGCGGCGTCGGCAGGGCGAACGCGAAGTCCGGGTAGACCTCGTCGCGCGCGGTGTCCACGCCCATCGCCCGCATGGCGTCGCGGGACTGGGCGTCCCGGTACGACCGGTACGCGGCCAGCCGTGCCGACCAGCGCACCAGGGCCCGGGTCGGCCGGTTGCCGATCTCGGCGGCGCCGACGCTGACCAGCGCGACGCGGGTGCGCAGCAGCCGGCCACTCGCGCAGAGCAGGAACAGCGAGTACGGGAAGCCCCACGGCCGCAGTGGCAGCGTGGCCTCCAGGACGCCCATGCCGGGCACGATCACCACGTCGTGCCGGCGCACCCAGGAGGCGGTGCGGAAGACGTCGACGAGTTTGCCCAGGCCCTTCGCCGCGACCGCGCCCGCACGCGAGGCGGTCCGGTACTCCCCACGGTTCCAGTGCAGCCGTGTAGCGGGGATCCCGAACCGGGTCGTCACGGTCTCGGGTCCGCCGCACAGGGCGTCCACGACGGCTTCCGGATGCTCGGCGCGGAGGTAGCCGAGGACTGCCTCAAGTGACCCGTCGTTGCCGAGGTTGCCGGAGCCGAGCAGGCCGAACACCCCCACACGTGTCGTCGTCCTCACGCCTGCCTCCCCTCGCGGCCCGCGACGAGGGCGTCGACGGAGACCGTCAGCAGGGCCGGGTCGACCGGGGCACGGTCCTCGACCCGCTCGCCGGCTCCCGGCCGGACCCGACTGGTCATCCAGGCGGTCAGGTGGCGGTAGCACTCGCGCCGGCCGGCCGGGGACAGCGGCGCCCGCCGGATCGCCGAGACGAAGCCCCAGACGTACTCGGCGAGCAGCCGGGGCGTCGGGTGTAGCGGGCCTGCCCGGCGCGGGTCCAGGTTGACGCACCGGGAGCGCTTGGAAGGGTTCGCCCGCTCGGCGCGGTTGGGGTGGTCGCGGCGGAAGTACAGCAGCTCCGGCACCTGGTGGAAGGACCCGTGCAGGGTGATCTCTGCGACGTACGTGCGGTCCGCGTGGTGGTAGCTGCCCATGGGTTTCACCCGGCGCAGCATGTCGGCCCGCATCACCCCGTAGAAGTCGTCGCCCCCCGGCTCGAACAGCAGACTGCGGAAGCGCTCCGGTGCGTGCGGCGAGTCGGTTGCGAGCCCGTACTCGTAGGGGACCTTCACTTGGCCGTCGCCGTCGATGACCGCCTGGTCGGTGTGCGCGAGGATCACGTCCGGCCGCTCGTCCAGGGACTCCACGCAACGCCGCAGCAGGTCGCGACCGTACAGGTCGTCGTGCGAGGCCCACTTGAACAACTCGCCGCGGGACTCGGCGAGCACGCGGTTGTGGTTCGGCGTGGCGCCGATGTTCCGGGGCAGCCGGAGGTATCGGATGCGGGAGTCCCGCGTGGCGTACCTGCGGCAGATGTCCTGCGTCCCGTCGGTCGAGGCGTTGTCGGAGATGATCAGTTCGAAATCCTCGTAGGTCTGGCCGAGGAGAGCGTCGAGCGACTCGGCGAGGTACTCCTCACCGTTGTAGACGGGCAGGCCGATGCTCAGCCTGGGTTGCGCGGTCATGGAGTCCTCACTTCGGAAACGGTGTTGGGGTGGTGCTCGCGCAGGGCGGACCGCAAGTGCAGCCACCACACCGCCGATCCGCTGACGGTCGCGGCGGCGACGCCCCAGGCCGAGCCGACCGTGCCAGCCGCGGCCGCCCCACCGAGCCCGCCGCCGACGTAACAGGCGGAGGCGAACAGTTGGCAGCGCAGGCTTCGCCGCGCCGCCCCGAGCGCGCGCAGCCCGGCCGCCGCGCCGGTGCCGAGGCCGGCGCCCGCGACGCCGAGAGTGACCGGCACGATGAGCTGTGCGGCGGAGTGCCAGACGCCGCCGAGCACCAGCTCGCCGAGCCGGTCCGGCATCAGCAGCATGGCCCCGCCCCAGAGAATCGCGGCGGCGGTCTGCCCACCGCCCAGCACGAGGCAGAACGCGCCGAGCCGGTGCGGGGCCTGCCGCACCACCCGTGCCGCCTCGGGGACGGTGACCAGCGAGAGACCCATCAGCACGGCGAGGAACGGGCCGAGCAGGAGCTCGGCGCCCCGCACCGCGCCCACCGCGCCGACCCCGACGATCGCGCCGAGTCCGTACGCCCGCAGCTGGCTGGCTCCACTGAGGCAGATGTTCTCGACCAGGTACCGGTAGCCGAGATCGCGCTGCTCGCGAAGCCATCCGCGTGCCTCGGCCACCCGGGGCGTGATGCCGGACTGGAAGTAGCCGTACCCCGCGGCCACCGTGGCGGATGCGCCCCAGGCGAGCACGAAGGCGGCCACGCTACCCACCCGGGCCGCCACGACCATGGCCGGGACGAGCGCGACGCCCCACACGACGTCGTTGACGAACGACTTCCGCCCGGTGCCCGCGGCGAAGAACGCGAACCGCCAGGCGTCCTGCAGCAACAGCCCGGGCAGCATGACGCCGAGGCAGGCGAACGCGGGCCCCACGCTGCCGCCGAGACCGAGCCCGACCACCAGGCACGCCGCGCCGATGGCTGCACCGACGGCGAGCGCGGTACCCGACGACCGGGCCACCGCCTCGCGCCAGGACGCCTCCGGGACTCCGCTGAAGCGCACCACGAGTGGGTCGGTGGCAAGACCGCGGGAGACGTTGAGCACCACGCCGTAGGTCACCCAGGCGAGGCTGAACACGCCGAACGCCGTCAGCCCCAGCGAGCGGGCCACGTAGATCCCCACCGCGAAGTTGGACATGCTGGAGGCCGCCTGGTCGGCCAGCCCCCAGGACAGTCGGCCGACGAGGGCCCGCTTGGCGGATCCGGCCGGTCTCGTCGTCTTCATCCCTTCGGCGGTCATCGGCGTCATGCCTTGATCAGCCCGGCGCCGTGCAGGGCATCGGCCGCGGCGGCGACGGTGTCGAACGGGAGTCCGGACCGTTCGGCGACGTCCAGCAGACTGTGTCGGCCGTCGGAGAGGTTGAGCACCCAGAGCATGGCCATCTGGGCCTGTTTGGTGTCGCTGCGGCCGCCGAGCGCGTCGTACAACCCGCGTCGGCCCAGCTGTGGTTCGCCGTAGGGACTGAGGTTGAGGTACCGCCGGTTGCGGTCGAGGACGGCGAACGCCTCGCGGCAGACGGCGAGCGTGTCCGCCATCGCATCCGGGGAGACGAGGTCCAGGTCGTCCGCCGAGGTGTGGTACTCGGGGTAGCCGGCGTACGGGGTTCGGCTGAGCGAGCCCACGCCGAGATCGAACCCGGGCGAACAGAACTGCCGCTCGTCGTAGCCGTACGGCGTGAACTCGGCGACGTGGTGCGGACGTCCGGAGGCAGCCAGCACATGCCGCATCACCCGGTCGATCTCTGCGTCACCGCGCCTACTCTGCTTGTACGTCAACGACCCCGGGTCGCCGGCGCAGGCCAGCACCAGCCCGTGCTTGACCCTCCCCCCGGTTCTCGGCTCATCCCCCACGCTCGGCTTCGCTCGCGCGGGGGGATCCCCGTGATCAGGGGATATCCCATGCACCCGCTCCGCGTTGCGGGCCAGCCAGGTGATCGCCCCGATGGTGCCGGGGGCGAAGATGAACCGGTAGGTGTAGTACGGCGTCTGCTCGGCCAGCGCCCGGGCCAGGAACGTCGCCACCGCGATGCCGGCCAGGTTGTCGTTGGCCAGCGACGGGTGGCAGACGTGGCAGGAGACGATCACCTCGTCGGGGACCTGCCCGGGGACCACGTGCTCGGCGTAGGTGAGGTGGCCGTCCGCGAGGGTGGAGTCGATGCGCACCTCGTACTCGCCGTCCGGCATCGCGTCCAGTGTCTCCTGGGCCAGGCAGAACCCCCATTCCGGCTTGTAGTAGCTGGTGCGGTACGGCACCCAGGTCGGGTGGTCGGGCAGGGTGTGCAGGTGGTCGCGCAGGTCGGCCAGGGGCATGGTCGCCGACACCGGCACGCTGTAACCGAGCACGTGCAGGCTGGACGCGGCGAAGTCGACGACCCGGTTACCGGCGGCGTCGGCGATGTACGCGTCCCGTATGTTCCACTCCTGCGGCACCGTCCAGTCGAGTACCTGAGTGCCGGTGGGCACCTCGTGCACCTGCATCGGGACGTATTCGCCGACGATGTCCAGGGTGGCGCGCACACCGTCTCCGGTGATGCTCCGGCACAGCGGGTACAGCCGCTCCACCAGCGCGTACATCTCTTCGCCGGCGTCGGTCATCGGCGCCACCGCAGGGTCTCGTCGACCGTGCCGGCGTCGGACGCCGCGCGCAGCACGGCAAGGCGGGTGAAGCGTCGTTCGAAGCCCTCCCGGGTCAGCCCGTGGTTCCGGTAGGCGTCGGCGAGTTCGAGCGCGCCCTGCTTCACCGTCCACTCGCAGTCGAAGTCGGTCACCGCGGCGCGGAAGCGGGAGAAGTCCACCCGGTACGACCGCGGATCCGCACCGGTCTCCCCGGTGATCACCACCTTCGCGCCGGACACCGCCTCAGCGACCTGCTCGGCGATCTCGCCGACCGTGACGTTGTTGATCTCGCTGCCGATGTTGAACGCCCGGTCGTGAACCGCTTCCCGCGGCGCGGTCAACGCGGCCGCGAAGGCCCGTGCGATGTCGGCGGCGTGCACCAGCGGGCGCCAGGGAGTGCCGTCGGAGAGCACCAACACCTCGCCGGACAGCAGCGCGTGGCCTACCAGGTTGTTCAGCACGATGTCGGCGCGCAGCCGGGGAGAGTAGCCGAAGGCGGTGGCGTTGCGCATGAACACCGGGGTGAAGTCGCCGTCGGCGAGCACGTGCAGGTCGTCCTCAACCCGCACCTTTGACTCAGCGTACGGCGTCACCGGGCGCAGCGGGGCGTCCTCGGCCACCAGGTCGTCGCCGCCGGCGGCGCCGTAGACCGAGCAGGTCGACGCGTACAGGAAACGTCGCACTCCGGCGTCGCGGGCCAGTCGGGCGAGGCGGACGGACGCGTGGTGGTTGATGTCGTAGGTGAGTTCCGGCGCCAACGATCCCAGCGGGTCGTTGGACAGCGCGGCCAGGTGGATCACGGCGTCGATCCCCGCCACGTGTTCGGCCGTGACGTCGCGCAGGTCCACCCTCGTCCCCGTGGGGGCACCGCCCACAGGCGCGCCAGCGCCGACTGGTGGAGGGTCCATGGGCGTCGGGCCGAGGACGCAGTCGGCGAACAGGCCGGCGTCGAGGCCGACGACCTCGTGTCCGGCGGCAGCGAGGACCGGGGCCATGACGGTGCCCAGGTATCCCTGGTGTCCGGTCAGTAGTACGCGCATGGTTCAACCCCCCAGATTGAGCGTGAGTTTGGTGACGGCGAACGCCTCGGCGTACCGCTCGTGGCACTCGATGCCGCGGATCCGCGCGAGCCCGAGGAAGGCTTCCCGGTCGTACCAGGGCCGGTGCCGCTGCGAGGGGTAGTGCTCCTGCAGCAGCCGCACCTTCCGTTCGGCGATCTCCGGCGACAACGGCTGGTATGCCGCGGGACGGCCGAGATCTCCGTCCCACTTGACGATTTCGTAGCCGAGTACGAGGTGGTCGCGAAAAGCGGTGGGTATCAGCTGCGCCAGGCCACGGTGGTCTTGGTGCGCGTCATCGGTGCGCGGGGCCAGCACGAGATCCGGCTCGGTCCGCAGACGCAGCTCCTCGACCGCGGCCTTGGCCTCCTCCCAGTGCGCGGGCAGCCGTCCGTCCGGCAGCTTGTGCACGGTCAGCCGCAGGTCGGCGCCCGGGCAGAAGGCGGCGAGCGCAGCCTGCTCCTCCTGCTCGCGCTCGCTGCCGCCGCCGGAGAGCACCAGTGCGTCGACACGGATCCCCGGTCGCGCCAGGCACAGGGTCAGCAGCGTGCCGCCGGCGCCGATGGCGATGTCGTCGCAGTGTGCGCCCGCTGCGACGATCCGATCCAGCGGCCCGGCCCCAAGACGGATCACGACCTCGCTCCGACCGTGCTCGCACCCGCGCCGTCCCGTTCCCACACGGCCCACGGACGGTCGCCCCGGGCGTATGCGTCGTCGAGCGCGGCCCGCTCCTTCACCGTGTCGGTCGGCTTCCAGAAGCCGCGGTGCCGGTGCGCTACCAGCCGTCCGCGCTTGGCCAGTCGGGCGCATCCGTCGGCAACGAGATCGCCGTTCTCCGGGATGTGGTCGAAGACTTCCTGGCGGAGCACGAAGTAGCCGCCGTTCTCCCACAGCGGCAGTTCGCTCACCGCGGTGACGCCCCCCACCAGGCCGTCCTCGCCCAGGTCCACGCAGTGGAACGAGGACTGCGGTGGCACCACCATCATGGACGCACCGGCGTCGCGCCGGGCGAAGTTCTCGATCATCTTCGGCAGCGGGGCGTCGGTGAGCACGTCGGCGTAGTTGGCGAGGAACATCTCGTCGCCGTCCAGGTGGTGACGCACCCGGCGCAGCCGCTCTCCGATCGGCGACTCGACGCCGGTCTGCGCGAACGTGATCGTCCAGTCGGCTATGTCGGTGGACAGCAGCTCGGTCTGCCCTTTGCGCAGCACGAAGTCGTTGGACGTCGTCTCCTCGTAGTTGAGGAAGAAGTCCTTGATGTGGTGCGCTCCGTACCCGAGGCAGAGAATGAACTCGGTGTGCCCGAAGTGCGCGTAGTAGCGCATGACGTGCCAGATCAGCGGTCGCGGGCCGACCATCGCCATCGGCTTGGGCACGTCGTCGGAGGCACCGTTGCGCATCCGCATCCCGTAACCACCGCAGAACAGAACGACCTTCATGCTGTGACCTCTTTCAAGACGCGACCTCGACAATGCTCAGTTCCGGGATGGGAAAGACGAGTCGGCCGCCCCAGTCGTGCACGAAGGACAGCTGCTCGACCAGCTCGGTCCGTAGGTTCCACGGGAGGACGAGGACGTAGTCCGGTTTGTCGGTGGCTATCTGCTCGGGTGGCAGGATCGGGATGCGGGTGCCCGGGGTGAACCTGCCGTGCTTGTAGGGGTTGCGGTCGACCGTGTAGGGGAGCAGGTCGGGCCGGATGCCGCAGTGGTTGAGCAGGGTGTTGCCCTTGCCCGGGGCTCCGTAGCCGACGACCGTCTCGCCGCGCTCGGTCACCTCGATGAGGAACGTGAGGAGGTCCCGGCGCACCTTGGCCACCCGGGCGGCGAACTCGGTGTACCCGGACAACTCCTGCAGCCCCGCGGCCTTCTCGCGGCCCAGCACGTCGGCCACCCTGCTCCGAGCGCTCGACTTCGCTCGTGCAGGGGAGACCCCGTTGCCCGGCTCGCCGGCCACCTCGGTCGGCCGGGCCCACAGCCGGATGGAGCCGCCGTGCGTGGGCAGCAACTCCACGTCCACGAGCGCGAGTCCACCGCTCGCAAGCGCCCGGATCGCGGACGCGACCGTGTAGTACTGGAAGTGCTCGTGGTAGATCGTGTCGTACTGGTTCTCCTCGATCAGCGTCAGCAGGTGCTGGACCTCGATGGAGACCCAGCCGTCGTCGGCTACCAGGGTGCGCAGCCCCTGGGTGAACCCGACCACGTCGGGGATGTGCGCATACACGTTGTTGGCCACGACCAGGTTCGCCGGGCCGTGCTCGGCGCGGGCGGCCGCGGCGGTGTCCGGGCTCAGGAACTCGGTGAGCGTGGGTACGCCCGCCTCCCGCGCCACGGCGCTGACGTTCACCGAGGGCTCGATGCCGAGGCAGCGCATCCCGCGGTCTACCACGTGCTTCAGGAGATACCCGTCGTTGCTCGCGACCTCTACCACGAAGGCGTCGTGGCCGAGAGAGAGGCGCTGTACGGCGTCGGCGACGAACGTGCGCGCGTGCTCCACCCAGGAGGTCGAGTACGAGGAAAAGTACGCATACTCCTTGAACGTCTCCTCCGGCGTGATCAGCGGAGGTAGCTGCGCGAGCCAGCAGTCGGTGCAGACCCGCAGGTGCAGCGGGTACGCGGGCTCCGGTTGATCCAGTTGGTCCGCGGCGAGAAAGCTCTCACACGGTGGCGTCGCCCCGAGGTCGACAACGCTCGCCATCGCTTCCGAGCCGCACAGTCGGCATCGTGTCATCTACTGTCCCCATCCCCCCTGCTCGCGCGGGTGTCCCCGCCGCGAGACAGTGCTGATCGACCCGCGATCGCGGTGCGGTACTCGTCAACCAGGCGGTCAAGGCCGACCGCCGGGCTGAAACCCTGTTCGTAACGGCGCCGGGCCGCGTGTCCCATCTCCCCGTTGCGGGTCGACTCGGCTGTGATCCGGCGTAGGCAGGACGCGAGCGATGCGGGCTCGCCCGGCCGGTGCAGCAGCCCCGTGACCCCGTCCTCGACGAGTTCGACGAAGGCGCCGTGGCCGGCGGCGACGACCGGGACCCCCGCCGCCATCGCCTCCACCACCACCAGGCCGAACGCCTCCAGCCATGTCGAAGGAGCCACCACGGCGACCGACCGTGCGATGGCCTGGCGACACCGCGCCGGGTCGTACAGGCCGACGTAGCGCACGTCGTCCCGGCCCGCCGCCCAGGCGGTCACCTCTCGCTCCAACGGCCCTGCGCCGGCGATCACGAGCGGCACGCCCACACCGCCGTCCGCGGCGATCTCCTCCCACGCGGCCATGAGCAGCCGTACGCCCTTGGCCTCCGCGAGCCGGCCGAGGTAGAGCAGTTGCTCTCCGGGGCCCGTTCGGCAGGCGCCCGGCTCCGGTACGAAGTTGTGCTTCACCGCCAGCCGCTCAGCCGGCATGCCGGCCCGCACCAGGACCTCGCGCTGCGCTGCGGAGATGCAGAAGAACCGCTCCACGCCGGACCACCAACGCCGCCGGTTGACCGACAGGCTGACCGCGAGCGGCACCGTCGCAAGCCGGGAGTTCCGGTAGCAGCCGTGCCGGACGGCGGGCAGCGGCGTCGAGCCGACGCACTCGGTGCATGGCCGGCCGTCCCGCTGCAGCGTGCCGGGCGGGCAGATCTGGGTGTAGTTGTGCAGCGTGGCGACGGCGGGTACGTCGGCGTCGGCGCAGGCGGCAAGGACCGCGGGCGACAGGAGTGGGAAGACGTTGTGGACGTGGACCACGTCCGGCCGGTCGGTGCGCAACCGGGCGGCGAGTTCGGTGCGGACCGCCGGGTTCCACGGTACGAGGAGTGGCAACGCGGCCTTGCCGAGTGCGGACTTGGCGGCGATGTCGTCACTGCGCCGTTCGAACACCTCGACCCGATGGCCGGCCGTGCGCAGCAACTCCACCTCCTGGTCGACGACCTTGTTCTCCCCGCTCGGCTGAGCCGAGGCGTAGCGGTTGTGCACCACGAGGACGTGCATGCTCAGGTCACCTCCGATTTCCGGGCCCATCGCGGGATGCGCCGTCGGGGGGCTTCGGCCGTCGAGAGCCGAGGGGCTTCGAGTGTCGGCAGGGGCACGGCTTCGGCGGGTGCTGCCAGCAGCGAGGCGGCCAGGGCCAGATGCAGCAGATACGGCGAGGCGTCGCCAAGGCCGGCTTCGGTGTACGAGGCGATCGCGCAGTAGCTGATCAGGAAGATCGCGCAGGCCCTCTGCAGCGACGGTGGCCGCAGCAACGCGATTCCGCCCAGCACGATGATGATCGCCGCGACGAGGGTGACGCCCATCAGACCCTGCTCGTTGTAGACGGCCAGCCAGCTGTTGTCGATCGGCAGCCCGTCGAACGACTTGTCGCCCAGGCCCACGCCGAACAACTTCTCGGAGGCCGACCGGGGCGCAGCCAGCAGGGCGTCCCAGACCTTGGCCCGACCGGTGAGGTTGGAGAAGTTCTCCTTGCTCTGTCCGCGCAGGAACCATGCCTGCAGCGCGGAGGCGAATCCCACCGCGGCCACCGTGGCGCACAGCACCGCCCAGGTGAAGAACCGGCGGGCGGCGGCGCTGGTCAGGATGAGCGAGCCGATTGCCGACGCCAGCCCGATGAGCAGGCCGAGCGTCGCCGTCCGGGTATGGGTCAGCGCGAGCAGGATGAGTGAAGGCAGGATGATCACTGCGGCGCTGGCCCTGTCGGTCCGGCGGCCCAGTACGAGCAGCACGGTGAGCCCGGTGATCACCGCGGCGTACTGTCCGATCTGCGGCGGGGTGAGTGGCCACAACGCCCCGACCAGCCGCCCGCCGTAAAGGTCGGGCAGGGCCGCGCCCGGTGAGATGACCAGGCCGGCGGCCACCGATCCGAGCACCGCGAAATACGTCCGGATGTGGTACCGGACGAACGTCAGGCCGCCGTTCCACCAGCGGCTGAGCAGCCACAGCGTGCCGACGAAGAGAGTCAGCCGGGCACAGCGGAACAGCGCGCCGAACCCGGACTCCAGGTAAGCGCTGGAGACCAGGCTCGGCACCAGCAGCAGGGTGAGCAGGAACACGTAGGCGTTGGCCCGGATGCGCAGCCGGAGATTCACCGCGAGGGCCAGCGCGAACGCGGCGACCAGCGCACCCATGGTGACCATCTGGATGAGGGAGCGCGGCAGCGTGATGATGGTCTTTGCCCCGGCGGAGCCGAGCGTGTTGAGGACCAGTAGTCCCCAGACGATCCCGACGATCTTCGGCGGGCCTGCAGGACCCGGTTCGGCGCCGGGCTGCGTTCCCGCCGAGTTCGGTCCGCCTGGCAGCCCGTCGCGCATCAGGTCCCCGCCCATCTCAACCACCGGCCCGTGGGTCGAGGGTGCTGCCCGCGTCCTGCTGGTACGGCGTGCTCTGCCACTGCCCGAAGTCGAGTACCCGGCTCGGGTCGTGGGCGACGAACTGCCACGGTCCGAGGTAGACGTTGTCGTGCCAGCGGTTGTGCTGCCTCTCGGTGATCGCGTCGGCCACTCCTTCGCCCTGGTACGGCGACCAGTGCGGATAGGTGCCGTAGTTGGCAAGGAGTGCCATGCGGTCGCACATCGCCGCGCACCTGACGGCGGATTTGTCGAGCACGAAGCGGTTCCCGTGGATGTCCACCCGCTGGGTCTTCCACCGGCAGTCGGCGTAGAGCGGCGCCTTGGAGATCGCGGGCTTCGCGCAGCGGCCGGTGTCTCGCACCAGCAGGGTGCAGTCACCGGACGAGGTGTTGGCCGGGCTGTTGCAGAACCGGTCGGCGTTTTCCCACAAGGTGATCCCGGACCAGTTGTTCTCCAGCACGTTCCGGTAGATTTCTATCTTGTCGGTGCGGGCTTTGAGCCGTGGTTCACCGCCGGACTCGGACAGGTAGACGGTCGCGAACGGGAAGCTGTCGCCGCTGTCGGCTGCCCTGCGGCCCTCGACCCAGTTGTTCCGCCGGATCGCGTTGTCCCGGATGACCGCGTTGTAGCTGGTCTCGTAGATCAGCGCGGCACCGTCGTTGGCCTCGAGCGTATTGTTCTCGATGCGGAAGTCGTTGTTGTTGGTGTCCGCCCACAACCCCGTTCCGCGGTTGTCGTGCACCCAGTTGCCGCGTACGTCGGCGCCGTCGACGGCCCAGAACTTGACGCCTCCGGTGCAGCCGCAACCCTTCCGGCGCCGTTCCCAATCGCCGGTGTTGTTGCCCACGATCTCGTTGCCCTCGACCACCAGTCCGCTGATACGGCCAGTGGCCTTGTAGGCGTTCATGCCGTACTGGCCGTTACCGCGCAGGCAGCTGGCGCGGACCCCCTGACGGCTACCGGCCATCAGCCCGGCGCCGGAGTTGTCCTGAATCGTTGCGTGTTCGATCACCCACCCGTCGGCCGAGTCATGGTTGACCACGCCCTCGTCCTGCGGCGCGACGAAACCCTGCACGGTCAGATAGCGGATGGTGACGTTGCGGGAGGTGCCGCCGAACGCGTACTGGTTGGTTCTCCGGCCGTCGAGCACCGCGCCCGGCGCGCCGAGGTACCTGTTCCCCTCCTTGGGGATGACCTGGGCGTAGCGGTCAGGATCGAGCCGGTGCTTGCCCGGTCGAAGCCAGAACGTGGTGTGCGGGGGGCTGTTCCTGGTCTTCGCCGCCAGATCATCGACCACCGCAGGGTCGACCGACACCGCACCCGCCGGCGCCTTGGCCGGCCCGGCCGTGGGATGGGCGCACACCCGGGCCACGGGCGTGGACCGCGCCCCGGACGAGGACGGCGCTGCGGCCGGCTCGGCCCCGGTACCCGGCGCGCTCTCGCAGCCGGTCGCCGCAAGCAGGGCCAGTGCCAGCGGTGCCGCTGCCAACGCCCAGTGCCGTCTCGAGTTTCCCACGCGTCCCCCTAGCCGCCGAACCTGAGCACGGTGGTGAAGCCCGCCGTACCGCCGGCGACGCCGGTGCCGACCAGCGTGGTGGTGGGTTCCTTGCGCCCGAATCCGGGGGAGTACCAGCCCAGCGGCGGGTCGGTCTCGCCGCGGTGCGTCCGCCAGCGCAGCTGCGCTGGCAGGTCGAGCACCGCGGAGCGCCCTTCGCCGTCCCGGACCCAGGTGAGTGCTGCCCGGTTCCCCACCAGGTCCGCGGTGATCGCCGGGCCGAGGTGGAACGCCAGCTGAACGGCCCGGCGCGGGCCGCGTACCTCGTCGACCACCTTCAGCTCCTGGCTCGTGGCGGTCAGTTCCACTCGGCGGCGGTGCACGGAGCCCTGGTAGCCGTCGTGCTCGGCACACCACCGGGCCACCCCCTCACCGGATGGGTCCGAGACCAGGACCCGGCTCTCGGCGTGCCGGGTCCACAGGAACGGGCCGCCGGAGACCGACTGGTCACTGCCGTCCAGCTGCAGGGTGTTGTGGCCGAGGGTCGAACGGAAGTACTGCCGCCACTCGGGCTGTCCGTGGTAGCAGTACGTTCCCGGGTCGGCGAGCACATCGACCCCGTCGTGCCGGACCTCCACGGACAGCGCGTCCGCGTGGGCATGTGCGGCGATGGACAGGAAGCCGTGCGGACCACCGTCGCAGCGGCACCAGATCTCCTCCGGACCGCGCAGGATGGTCATGCCCGCATCGGCGAAGTGGCCCGGTCGAGTTGCCGGACGACGCGCAGCCGGTGCCGTTTCGCTGTTCGGGTACGGCCGGATGAGCGCGGACAGCAGCGGAGTGCGCGCATCGGTGCCGGAGACCGTCGGCCACCAGTCGAGCCGACCGAACACGGTGTCTCCGGTGGCCAGCAGCGAGGCCCAGCGGTCGGTGCCCGCACCGTCCAGGACCAGACCGTGCCCGTCGTCCGAGTCCCCCTGGCGGGGTGGCCTCAGCCGGTTGTCCACGACGGCTGCGAGCGCGTCGGTCATCCGCAGCAGCACCAGCCGGACGGACGCGGGGACCGGCACTCCGGCCGCATCTGCCTCGGCTAGGGCAGCCAGGCCGATTTCCAGCACGAGTCCGTGATACTCGCTGGCCAGCTCCCGGTTGAGGCCGGAGGCGAAGGTGTTGGCGCGCAGGTGCTGCTCCAGCGACCGCAGCGCGCCGGCGCGCCAGCGCACCGAGGAAGGGAACCATCCGAACGCGCAAGCGGCTGCCAACTGCCCGCCGGCCTCCGCGATGACGTGGTTGTTCGCCGAGGATCCCCGGCTGGGGAAGGCGGCCAGCCAGCGCTGGTGGTGCCAGATCTGTTTCAGGGCCACCGGGTTGTCCTCGAACAGCCCGGTCGCTCCCGGCCAGCCGTCGAGTAGCCGGCGGATCCACACCCAGGAGAGGAGCCGGACGCCCAGCTCGATGCCACTGATCCAGTGCACGCCGCGCAGCGGTGGGTTGGCCGTCCACCACGACCGCAGGTGTTCGGCTACCCGCTCGGCGTACTGCTCGTTCCCGGTGACCGCGTAGGCGGCGGCGAGCACGGTGAGGTACTGGTGCCGGGACAGTTCCCAGATCTGCTTGATGTCCCCGACCGCGTCCTCGTTCCGGTACGGCACGTCGAAGGCGTAGCCCGACGGGGCCCGGCGCCCGGTCTTCGGGTCCCAGCACCAGTCCGGATCGGTGAGGTCGTCGCGGACCACCCCGAAGTACTCGATGTGCCCGCACATCAGACGGTCCGCCTCGGCGATGAGGCGTTTCGCGGCGTCCGGAGGTATTGCGGCGATCGTCCCGGCGGGCAGCACCGCAGTGAACCGGGCGCCGGTCACGCTCGGACAGTCCGCCCGCGCGGACCTCCACCGCCGTCTGCGCACCGCGTCGCTCGCCCGGCCGCCGACCTCCCGCGGCCCCATCCGGGACAGCCGCCGCAGGTACCAGCCCGCGCTCATGGTCATCGCGCCCTCGCCAATGTCACCGGCGCGCCGCTGGCCAGTCCGGCCCGCACGGCGAGGGTGGCCGCCGTGGTGGCGACCAGCGACTCCAGCGGCACCGGCATCGGCGCACCGGTCCGCACGGCCTTGACGAACGCGGCCAGCTCGGCGTTCTGGCCCTTGTCCCGGGCCTTGGGCAGCCGCGAACTGACCCAGCGCTTGCGTCGGCCATCGTAGACAGCGGCACGGGCGAAGTCGTCGAGCCGCAGCACCTTGCCGTCCGCGACCAGGTCCAGCGTCTCCTTGGGGAAGCCGGATGCTCCGGTGGTGACGTAGCTGATGGTGGCGGTGGAACCGTCCGGGTAGCGCAGCACGACCTGCAGGTCGTCGTTGCCCGACGGGGCGACCGCGTACACCGAGACCGGGTCGGCTTCGAGCAGCCAGCTCGCCGTGTCGATGAAGTGTCCTCCCTCGCCGGCGAACCGCGAGCCCTCCGTGCCCTGCTGGAGGTACCAGCTGCCGTGCTGCAGCCGGCCCGCGTTGACGAGGTAGCGCAGGCTCGCCGGACCGCTCTGGGTGCCGAACCGCTTCTTCGCCTCCTGCAGCAGCGGCGCGAACCGGCGGTTGAAGCCCACCTGCAGCCGGTCGTTGCCGGATTCCTCCACCGCCGTGAGCACGTCGGCCAGTTCGTCCTCGGTGAGGGCCATGGGCTTCTCCACGAACACGGCCTTGCCGGCCAGCAGTGCCTGCCGGGTCAGTTCGGCGTGCGAGCTGTGGCGGGTGACCACGAACACCGCGTCGATGGACTTGTCGCCGAGCACGGCGTCGAGATCGGTGGTCGCCTCGGCGAAGCCGAACTTCCGCTGTGCGTTGGCCGCGGACAGGGCCGTCGTGGTGACGACCGCGGACAGCTCGATTCCGTCACGCTGTGCCAGGTGCGGCAGGAGCATCGACGTCGCGTAGTTTCCCGCGCCGACGAAGGCAAGGCGTACCGGTGTCTGGGCGGCCCTGGCGGGACTCCGCCCCACGTTCACCGCGGGCACGGCCATCGTCGGCGCCGCCGCTTGCCCCGCTTCCCCAGCTTCCTCCGCTTCTCCCGCGTGGCCGGGGTAGCGGAACAGCACGGCCACGGCCTTCAGGTCCCCGTCCTGCAGGCGCTGGTACGTGTCGACCGCGTCATCGAAATCGGCGATGTGGGAGACCAGCGGTTCCACGTCGACGCGGCCACGGGCCGCGAGATCGAGGAAGCACGCCAGGTTGCGGCGTTCGGTCCAGCGCACGTAGCCGATCGGGTAGTCCCGCCCCTCGAGTTCGTACTCCGGGTCGTATCGACCGGGGCCGTAACTGCGGGAGAACCGGACGTCGAGCTCCTTCTCGTAGTACGCGTTCCACGGCAGGTCCAGGCGGCACTTCCCGATGTCGACGACCCGGCCGCGGTCCCTGCAGAGCCGGGCGGCCAGCTCGACGGGTTCGTTGCTGCCGCCGCCGGCGGCCAGGTACACCTGGTCGACGCCGTGACCGCCGCTGAGTTCGGCGACGGCGGCTTCCACGGCGGTGGACGCGGGATCGCCGCAGGCCGCGGCGCCCAGCCGCTCGGCAAGCTCGCAGCGCACGGGATCGGGGTCGACGCCGACGACACGGACTCCCGAGGCGGTGAGGAGCTGCACGACCAACTGCCCGATCAGTCCGAGGCCGATGACCAAGGCCACGTCGCCCAGCAGCGGCTCGCCTCGACGCACGCCCTGCAACGCGATCGACCCGACCGTGCCGAAGGCGGCGTGCTGCGCAGGGAGGCCGTCCGGCACCGGGGCGTAGAGGTTCTTCGGCACCCAGTTCAGCTCGGCGTGCAACGCATGCTCGTTGCCGGCGCAGGCCACGAGGTCGCCGACCGCCACGTCATCGATCCCGGTGCCGACCTGCTCGACCACCCCGCACAGCGAGTAGCCCAGGGGTGTGTAGGAGTCCAGCTTGCCCATCACCTTGCGGTAGGTGGCGGGTACTCCGTTGGTGGTGACGCTCTGCATGACCTTGGCCACCTGGTCCGGCCGGGAGCGGGCCTTGCCCAGCATCGACATGCCGGCCTCGGACACCTTCATGAGCTCGGTCCCGGTGGATATCAGCGAGTAGGCGCTCCGGACCAGCACACCGCCCGGCTTGCACCCCGGCACCGGAACATCGAGCACCGCCAGCTCGCCGCGCTTGTAGTTCTGTACAACCTGCTTCACCCGAACTCCTCTGATTCCTAAGCTGTTATCCGAGTGCTCTGGCCGGACCGGGAGGTCGCGCTGCGATACCAGTACTCGAGGGTCAGGACATGCCACAGATGTTTGGAGAAGTCCTGCTGCCCGGCGGCGTCCTCGGCGACCATCCGGGCCAGCGCGTCACGGCGCAGGAACCCGGAACGGACCAGTTCGCCGTCGTTGACCACCTCGCGCACCAGCGGTGCCAGATCCCGGCTCATCCAGGCGCGCAGCGGGGCGCTGAACAGGCCCTTGGGCCGGTACACGATCTCGCCGGGCAGGATCGACGTGGCCGCCTCCTTGAGCACGGCCTTGCCCTGCCGTCCGACGATCTTGCGCTCGCCGGGCACGGCGAATGCCGCCTTGACCACTTCGACGTCCACGTACGGCACGCGCACCTCGGTCGACGCCGCCATGCTCGAGCGGTCCGTGTAGGTGAGGTTCAGGCCCGGCAGGAACATCCGGGCGTCACCCAGGCACATGCGGTTGACGAAGTCGTCGAGGTCGTTGTCCCGGTAGACGTCCGCGTGTTCGGTCAGCACGTCGTCCACCGAACCGGCCAGGTCCGGATCGATCAGGTCGAGCAGCTCGCCCCGGTCGTACATGGTGTAACTGCGTCGGAACGCGGTCTCCTCCGGTAGATCGGCGAAGGAGAGGAACCGCTTCGCGAAGCGCACCGACCGGTACCCCCGGCGGGACGTGGCGACCGGCAGCCGGTCCACCGCCCCGGACAGGCCGCGCCGCAGCGGTCGCGGGACGCGCTGGTAGCGCACCGCCATCAGGTTGGCCAGGTGCTTGCGGTACCCGGCGAACAGTTCGTCGGCGCCCATCCCCGAGAGCATCACCTTGACTCCGGCCTCCCGGGCGGCCGAGCAGATCAGGAACGTGTTGATCGCGGCGGGGTCGCCGATCGGCTCGTCCAGGTGGTAAGTCATCTGTGGCAGCAGGTCGAGCACGTTCGGGGAGATTTCGATCTCCCGCAGGTCGACGTCGAACCGCTCGGCCACCTTCCGGGCATAGCGCAGGTCGTCCGGCATCGCTTCGAACTTGGCGTCCTCGGCGCGGAACCCGATCGTGTAAGCGGAGATTCCGGGCCGGTGGCGGGCCGCCAGCGCGGTCAGCCAGCTGGAGTCGAGACCGCCGGAGAGAAAGGTCGCCACGGGCACGTCGGAGAGCAGGTGCTGCCGCGTCGCCTCCTCGACGATGGCAGCCAGGTCCGGCCGCGCGCCGCTCCGGGCCCGCTCCCGGCCCTCGGCGGCGACGTCCCGCAGGTTCCAGAACCGGCCGCGCTCCACCTGCCCGTTGGGCCGGCACCTCAGCCAACTCCCCGGCGGCAGCTTCTCCGCCTCGCGGAACGCGCACCGTGAGTCCGGCACCCAGTAGTACAGGAGCGAGGCCACCAGCGCCGCGTGGTCCACCTCCAACGCCCCGTCGGTCGCGGCGGTGAGCGCCTTGAGCTCGGAGGCGAACACCAGGCCCTCCCCGCGCCGGAGCAGGAACAGCGGCTTGATGCCCAACTGGTCCCGGACGAGGACCAGTTCGCCGGTTCGCTCGTCGAAGACGCCGAACGCGAACATGCCGCGCAGCCGGGGCAGGCAGTCCGTGCCCCAGCGCCGCCAGGCCTCGAGCAGCACCTCGGTGTCGGAGGTACCGCGGAAGCGCACCCCGGCGGCTGTCAGCTCGGCACGCAGATCGGGCGCGTTGTACAGCTCGCCGTTGTACGTCAGGACGAGGCCGTCCGAGACCATCGGCTGGGCGCCGGTCTCGGACAGGTCGATGATGGCCAGCCGACGGTGCCCCAGGTGCACTTCGCCGTCACCAACGGAGTGGCTGTACCGGCCCGCTCCGTCCGGACCGCGGTGGGTGAGGGCGTCGGTGAGCCGGTCGGTCACGGTCCTGCCGTCCGGCCAGCGGTATGCGCCTGCGATGCCACACATGTCCTACCGCGCCTCCTGGTCGTTGTCCGGGACCCGTGCGGCCCACATCGGCAGCTCTGCCGTCAGCCGCCGACCCGTCCCCTTCTGCCGGGCCGGGCGCTCGCTCCGGCCGCGCAGCGCGATGTGCAGCCCGTCCCACAGCGTTCCGTCGGTCCGGTCACGCGGATCGGGGTCGATCAGCACCACACCGATCACCGCTATGCGCTGGTCCGCGAGCCGGCGCGCCACCGTGTGCAGCCATGCGGCGCTGCCGTGCCCGGCACGCACAACGAGCACGGTCTCGGTACCGAGGTACTGGAGGTCGGTCCATGCCGTGCCGGGCGCGACCGAGCCGACGCCGATCCGATGCTCCTGAGGCGACACGCCTCCGGCACGTTCACCACTGACCACGGTCGGATCTCCGGGTTTCTGACGGCGTTTTGCGAGCTGGGCGTCGGGCAGGCCGTCGATGACGACCACCGGCCCGTCCGCCGCCAGTTCCCGGGCCAGGTTCAGGGCGAGTGCGCTCGTGCTGCGCGCGGCACCCAGTTCCAGCAGCGACAGCGGTTCCGCGGAGCCGCGAACGATGCGGGCCAGAGTCGAGATGAGCCTCATCCGTGCCCTCCGGGTCCGTCGGCGCTGCCACAGCCTGCCCGACCGGCGGGGCAGCTCGGCGATGACCGAGGCGCCGAGGTTCGCCGCGACGTCCCGGCGCAGCACAGGGCGGTCCGCCACCACTGCGCCGACCGCGGCCAGCGAGAGCCCGAGGACGAGCCCGAGGACGAGTCCGATCACGGCGTTGATGACGGCGGTCTTGGGCAGGGAGTGCCGCACCGCGCGCGGAGCGTCCACGATCTGTGTGCCGACGATGAGCTGGGGCGTGCCGATGCGCGCCTCCTCGGCGCGCTGACCGAAATCGGCGATCCTCGACGTGAGGTCGGCCCGGCGGGCGAAGAGCGACTCGATGCTCGCCGACGCCCTCGGGTCACTGTCCGGCGGTCGGCCGCCGATCTCCTTGTTGACGTCGGTGAGTTCGTTCTGCATGCGGGCACGCTGGTCGAGCAGGGCCTTGGCCTCGGCGTTCGCGGTGTCCCGTATCCGCTTCACATGGTCCGCGACGAACGCATCGGCCAGTGCCTTGGCCCGGGCCACCGCTTCCGCGTCGGTGTCACCTGTCACATCGATCTGCAACACGTTGTTGGTCAGGCCGGTACCCCGGTAGTCCCGCATGAAGTCTTCCGGCTTCTCCGCGGACTTGAGCGACCGCAGGGCCTGTTCGGCGATCCGCGTGGTCCCCAGCAGCTGGACATCGGTGCGCATCAGCGTTCCGGTGTCGTTCGGCTGATCCTGCTGATGGGCGACCAGCACCTTGGTCACTGCGCTCGGCGGCGGCGGCAGCAGGACCGCCACCGCCGCGCCGATCAGCAGCCCGAGCAGCGCCATGGAGCACCAGAGCCGGCGACGTCTGCGTACTGCCACCACCAGCGCCTGCAGGTCCAGGAGCGGAACGGCAACCGGCGACTGGGACGTCGGGCTCGTCGTCACTCCGAACCTCCCGTCGCGTGGCCGCGCACCGCGAGCGCCAGGGTGGCCTCATCCGGGCGACGGCCGGCAGACCGCTTCGGACGGGACCGGACCGTGTCGGCGACGACGATGCCGACGACCTCGTGCCTGCCGTCGGCACACGCCCCGGCGATGCCGACGAGTTCCTCCGCGGTCCGGCTGCCCGCGCTGAGGACGACCAGGACTCCGGACTCGGTGTCGCGGTCCGGCACCACCGGCCGGTCCACCGAGACGCCCACGAGCCGCAGCACGGGGCATCCCCTGCTCGAAGAGCTTGGGGAAGGATCGCTCCCGGCCTCGGTGCAGAGCTGCCCGGCGGCCCGGCGGGCGATCTCGTCTCCGTCCGGAACGACAACCAGCAGCCGCCGGGGGTCCGGCACTCGGTCCCGGAGTTGAGCGCACACGCGCCGGTAGCCGATCCGCCTGCCGTCCTCGTCGCTGGACATCCGCGGCGTCGGTATGTCCCACCGTCTGTCGAGCCCGAGGAGCCGGCGGATTCCGGCCCGCGAGCCACGGACATTCGGCCCGTGGGCCGGCTGCTCGACCGGTACGTCGACGGTGCCGAGGAGCGCCGCGCCGAGCGCCGCGGCGATCTCCCGTTCGGTGCGCAGCCGCCGATTCATCCGTGCGGCGGCGAGATGGCCGACGATCGTGAGCAGGAAGAACAGCAGTGCCCCGGCGACGATGAGCTGCATCCTCGTCGGTGGTGCCTCGCCCGTCGGCCGGGCCGACGGCCCCATGACGACCATGCTGGCCTTGGTGGTGGCCGGGTCGGCCTCGTCCAGTTTCTTCATGGCATCATGTAGCGCGGTGCGCAGTTTCTCGAGCTCGGTGCGGGCCTGCACGCTCTCCACGGTCTGCCCCGGATCGGCCGCGTTGGCCAGGTCGGTGATGCGGCGGTTGGTCTCCTCCACCTGCTTCCGCAGCGTCTCGGGCCCCGTCGCCGCTCCGAGGTCGGTGCTGCCGCCCGCGATCCGCGCGGCGAAGGTGACGAACTCCTTGGTGGCCTGGTCGGAGAGCCGCTGCGCACGCTCCGGGGTGTCGGCCGTACCCGAGATCTTGATGATGTTCCCGCCGGCGGCCTTGGCGTCGACACGATCCCGCAGGTCCGCGCCGCTGACGCCGGGCCAGCCGAGCGCGGCGGCCGCGCGGTCCACCACCGCCGAACTGGTCGCGATGTCCACCTGGGTCAACAGCTCGCGTTCCTCCCACTGCCCCGGCAGCAGTACCGATGCCGACGTCGTGTATCTCGGTGGGAACAGCAAGGAGGCGCCGCAGCCGACGAGCGCGCCCGCGAGGGCGAGGGCGGCGAGAAGCCGCCACCGCTGACGGAGAATCCGGCCGATCGTGACCAAGCGGATGGTGTCATCGCTCAACTGTGCTGCCTCTTCCCTGTGCGAACCGAGTCGCCCGCCGACGGCGGAGCAGGGTCATGGCAGGCGGCGGCGTAGGCGGCGAGCAGCGACGCTTGCGAGTGCCGCCAGGAGAGCGGCCCGCTGATCCGCTCTTGGCCGATCTTGCCCATCCGGGCCCGCTTCTCCGGATCGTCCAGGAGCAGCGCGATGAGCCCCGCGAATTCGGCCTCGTCGTTGGCGGGTGCGTAGACGGCGGCCTCGCCGGCGGAGACGCGCGCCTCCCGGAGGTCGAACGAGACGATCGGTCGGCCCATCGCCATGTATTCCAGGACCTTGTTCATGGTCGACACGTCGTTGAGCGGATTGCGCGGGTCGGGGGAGAGGCACACGTCAGCGGTGGACAGGTAGCGCACCAGGTCGGCGTCCGTGATCCGTCCGGTGAACTGAACCTGCTCCGAGAGCCCGAGCTTCCGGGACAGCTCCACCATCGCGTCGAAGGCGTCGCCGGAGCCGACGAACACCGCGTGCCAGTCGGTCCGCCCGAGCTCGTCACGCAGCTTCGCAAGGGCCCGCAAGGCGTAGTCAACGCCGTCCTGAGGGCCCATGACGCCCAGGTAGCACAGTAGATGAGGCTTGCTGCGCTTCAACTCAGGCTCGGGAGGCACCGGTTGGAAGCGGTCGATCGCGGGCGCGCTGCGCACCACGAAGACGTCCTCCGGCCGCCGACCGCCACGGCATACGGCGACGTCCCGGTAGCTCTCGTTCGTGGCGAGCACGATGTCCGCGGCCCGGTAGGTCCGACGCTCCAGCGCGCACACGGCGCGATAGAGCAGATCCTTGCCGCGGCCGAACCGGGAGAGGTACAGCTCGGGTACCAGGTCGTGCTGGTCGAAGACGAACCGAGCCCCGCGCCGCTTCAGCCACATGGCCGGTAGGAACAGCAGATCGGGCGGGTTGCAGGCGTGGACCACATCGACCGAGCCGACTTTGCGGGCCAGCCGGACCGTGTGCCACAACGCCGATCCGTATTCTCGCAGGTAGCCGGCCGGTCCTCCGGTGGCCGCGCGCAACGGGTAGCGGTGGATCCGCACCCCGTCGACCTCCGCCTCCGGCTCCGTGTCGCGTTTGCTCCCCTGCGGGCAGATGACGTGCACCTCCCAGCCCGCG
Organism: Streptomyces sp. NPDC059169; assembly: GCF_042755225.1. NCBI lineage: Bacteria > Bacillati > Actinomycetota > Actinomycetes > Kitasatosporales > Streptomycetaceae > Streptomyces > Streptomyces sp. NPDC059169. The sequence goes on from NZ_JBHZCF010000022.1 coordinate 48,585, forward strand.
TCGCGCAGCGTCGTGCACTCCTGCCACACCCGCCGATCGAACGGCACCGACAGGTTCTCCACCAGGATCAGCGCGCGCCGGTCCGGCCGGTCGCCGTTGGTCGTGTCACCAGGCAAGGCCCATGTACCCCGGTTCGGCCCGACGTGTCTCGGCGTCGGGAAGGCGGATGAGGTCGACGATCACGGGGGCGTCGCCATGGGGCAGCGCCGCCAGCACGGCCGGATCCCTCGTCCCGACCAGGCACACCTCGGCGTGCTCGAGCACCTCGTCGACGGAGTCCGCGAGTAACTGCGCGAGGTGCGGAAGCCGGGTCTCGATGTACTCGCGGTTCGCACCGACCAGCCGGGAAAGGGCCACGTTGGCGTCGTGGATCCGCAGGTCGTAGCCCTTGCCGAAGAGCCTCTCCGCCAACTCGACGAGCGGGCTCTCGCGCAGGTCGTCGGTGCCGGGTTTGAAGGACAGCCCGAACAGACCCACCCGGCGCTTGCCGGTGCGTTCGACCAGCTCTACCGCGCGCTGCAGATGGTCGGAGTTGGAGGGCAGCACGTGGGCGAGGATGGGCACCGAGACGTCGGCCCGCTGCGCCGCGTGGACCAGGCTGCGCAGATCCTTGGGCAGGCAGGAACCGCCGAAGGCGAAGCCGGGCCGCAGGTAGGCGGGGCTGATGTTCAGCTTGCGGTCGGCCAGGAACACGTCCATCACCTGGTGCGAGTCCACCCCGAGCGCCTGGCACACCGCGCCCAGCTCGTTCGCGAAGCCGATCTTGAGGCCGTGGAACGCGTTGTCCGCGTACTTGATCGCCTCGGCCGTCGGAACCGGCACCCGGAACACCTCTCCGGGCAAGCCGTCGTAGAGCGCCAACACCGCATCGCCGCTTGCCCGGTCGAGCTCGCCGATGACGGTCTTGGGCGGGTCGAAGAAGTCCCGCACGCTCGTGCCCTCGCGCAGGAACTCCGGATTGACCGCGACCCCGATGTCCACCCCGGCCGTCCCGCCGACGTACTTCTCCAGGATCGGCACCAGCAGATTCAGGCAGGTGCCCGGGAGCATGGTGCTGCGGAACACGACGGTGTGCCGCCCACCCCGCTCGGCCAGCGCGGCGCCGATCTCTTCGGTGACCCGCTCCAAGTACGCGGTGCACAGACTGCCGTTGGGCTCCGACGGCGTGCCCACGCAGACCAGTGACACCTCGCTGTCCACGATCGCCTTGCGGACGTCGCCGGTGGCGCGGAGCGCCCCGCTCCGCACGACCTCGGCGATGAGCTCGCCGATCCGCTCCTCGACCACCGGGGCCCTGCCGTCGTTGACCAGGTCGACCTTCACCTGGTTCACGTCGACCCCGATGACCTCGTGACCCATGCTGGCCAGGCACGCGGCCGACACGCAGCCCACGTAGCCCAGCCCGAAAACGCTGACTCTCATGACGCGTCCCTCCCCCCAGGCAGGCCCTTGTGGCCTGCGGTCCACGCGTCGGCCGGACGACGGCCCCCGCGCATCAGTACGCCCCCTGCCCGTGGAGCACCGCACGCAGTGTCTTCCACAAGATCACTGTGTCCAGGGCGAGCGACCAGTCCTCCACGTACCGCAGGTCGAGGCGGACCGCCTCCTCCCATGGCAGGTCGCTGCGTCCGCTTATCTGCCACAGACCGGTGAGCCCGGGCTTGACGAGCAACCGCCGCCGGATGTCCGGGCCGTACGCGGCGGACTCCTCTGGCAGCGGGGGCCGCGGACCGACGAGCGACATCGATCCGGTGAGGACGTTGAACAGCTGCGGGAGCTCGTCGATCGAGTACCGGCGCAGCACCGCTCCGACCCGGGTCACCCGCGGATCCCGGCGGAGCTTGAACAGCGGACCAGCGCCCTCGTTGCGGTGAGCCAGCTGGGCACGTGCCGTGTCGGCCCCGGCGACCATGGTCCGGAACTTGAGGATGGTGAACTCGCGGCCGTCCTTGCCGACCCTGCGCTGGCGGTAGAACGCCCCGCCCCGACTGTCCACCAGCACGAGCAGCCCGACGAACACCATCAGCGGCGCGAACAGCATCAGCAGGATCGCTGCGCCGGTCCGGTCGACGACCTCCTTGACCGCCCGGCGACCCCCGGTGAAGGTCGGCATGCTGACCCGCAGCAGCGGGATCCCGAGCACAGCGTCGACGTGCAGCCGCGGGCCGGCCACCTCCATCAGCACGGGGGCCACGACCATCTCGGCATCGCTGCCTTCGAGATTCCAGGCCAGCCGTTGCAGCCGGTCCGGTGACCAGTGCGGGTCCGGTGTGACCGCAACGACACGGTAGCCGTCGTGGCGGACGTGCTTGGCGACGTCCGTCAGCCGGCCGACGACCGGCACTCCGTCCAGTTGGTCGCCGTCGGGCCCGCGACCGTCCGTGGTGCACACTGCCTCCACCCGCCAGCCGAGGTGCGGCAACTTGCGGGTTCGGGTGATCAGGTCGCGCACGGTGGCTGGGCTCCCGGCAGCGAGCACCGGTCTCAGGCACTGGCCTTCCTTGCGTTGCTTGTGCAGCCGGAGGCGGAGCAGATACCGCTCCGTCATGGTGGTGAGCGCGATCGCGGGAATCGCGACGAAGATCCAGAGCTTGATGTTGCGCGAGGTCAGGGCGATTCCGCCGAGCGCCAGGGCGACGGTCGCCGTGAACAGTGCGCGCCCGAGCCGACGGAATTCCTCGGCACCCTGGCCGAGTACGGCCGGAGCCCACGACCTGCTCACCGCCAGTGCCCCCAGCACCAGCAACTCGGTGCCGAATGCGAGAATTCCCCATTTCTCGTGCCAGTTGGCTGCGTCCCGTGCCCCGAAGAACGCGCCGATCGCCGCCACGACGAAGGCGGTGGTCACGGTATCGCTGGTGATCACGGTACGGCGGTACCGCTGCTCCCAGACGTTGGCGGGCTGGCTGATCGCCCCATTCGTCAGACGCCCGCGCGCAGAAGGTAACGGTCTGACTAGTCCCCCTTGCTGCACAGACCCCCCAGGTTCCCCAGTGGTTCGACGTGCTCGCCTAACACTGTTCCTCCCCCCTCGGGAGGCCCCCGCCCCCCGTACTGCGCTGCTCCTCCCCCCGGAGGCCCCCCGCCCCCGCGTCGCGCTGTTCCTCCCCCCGGGCCCCAACCCCGCGCACGTCACCGCTATGGAGAGCTGTTTGAACAATCCAACCTGGCGGCAGCGGGCTCGCACGTCCTGCCAGACTCTCGAGGTGCGCGGGGAACCGTCGAACCCTCGGGTGCTCCCCGCACCCAAGGCCCACTCTCGGGCTCCGAGAAACGATCACCCCACGTCTGGCGCCGGGGATGCGCACGCCGGCTTTCCGTAGCGCCGCACCAATAGATCATTAGCGGTCGTGTCGCGTTCGAACGGCTGAAGCACCGTCAATCTAGACCATTGGCAGCAGTTATGGAGAGGGTGTGTAGGTAATTTGTGTTCAAGCTTTGAGACTTGATCCATCGACGAGCCATGGCCTATAGGCGTCTTCACGCCACCGTGCGTCGTGTTCTCCAGTCTGCATTGGCGATCTTGCGGTGACCCGGCTGGGAACGGGTAGGGCCGGCGAGTTGGCCCAGTTCCGGGGGGAGGGGCGGTGACGGCGCAGCAGGCACGGGCTTCTGGTGAGGTGATCAGCGAACTCGACACTCCGTGATCACCAGGAGCGGAGCCTGCGCGTCCGTCTGCCGATCCATCACCCTGACGGCCCGGTTGGGTCATCAGGCCCGTACCGGCTTTGGAGGGCCGATCGCGGGAACGACGGAGCCCTGTGCGCGCCGGTGCCGGGCGTACGCCACTGACTCCCTCCTGCGACTCGGCCGGGCCTGCCGCGCCGAGTTGATGCGGCGAGGACTGGGAAAGGAGCGTCACACGCCACTGCTCGGGTCCTCGGCCCTGCTCGCTCCGGGGCTCCTGGCCGTTCCCGGGACTTCTCGCTCGGGTCGGGCCGCGGGCCCCGGAGCCCGTCGCTGCTCAATCAGGCGATGCCGATCACGGCCTGATTCCGTCGTACTGCAGGGCCCAGTAGGGTGCCGAGTGCTCCTTGCCGTCCCACTGCGACACGATCAGGGTCAGGGAGCTGGGGCCGGCGCTGCCCGGGTGGATGTATCCACCATACAGATTGGCGACCTGGGGCTTTCCCCAGTGGCCTATCGGCCATGTGTTGTCGCCGACGATCTGCGTCTTGGGCGAGGTCCACACGGCGTCCGGCCGGTCGGCGGTGCGGGTGCGAATCGAGTAGTCGCTCACGTCGAAGTAGCTCATGCAGTAGGTGCTGCCGATCCGCTTGACGGAGAACTCTCCGATGCTGTTCCCGGACAGGATGGGAGACGGGGGGACGGACCCGGTCCATTGCCAGGCGCTGTTGAGGTACGCCCAGTTCTCCTGTGCGCCGAAGTTTCCGGCGCGGAAGTCGTCGGGCCGGATGCGGAACAACTGGATGGCTCCGCCGTCGGCGGTGTTGCGGTGGCTGCCGTTCCAGCGCTTGGAGAAGATGTAGAGCCAGCCGTCGTCGATGCCCGCGAACGACCACATCCCGTACATGGACTGGTTGTTCCCCTGGGTATCGCCCGCCCAGTGGTAGGGGTAGTCGTACCAGGTGGCTCCGTAGTCGTCGGAGTACGCGACGCCGGACATCAGCGAGCCGTCGTATCCGGAGGGCGGCGTCCAGGTCGCGACGGAGGTGTACTGGATGTACGTGCGGCCGCCGAACTCGATACAGTCGTTGGGAATCCGGCTGACCTCGTAGCCATGGCCGTTGTTGCTCCTCGGCACATAGTCGAACAGTTGACCGGCCGGGCCTGAGGCCGGCTGCGTCCCGGTGAAGGTGATCGGCGTCGCGCCGGTGGGGTCGAACCGTGCCTGGGTGAGCATCACGGGGGACCCGATGTAGTCGCCGTACTGCTGGATGCCGGTCCATGAGTCGCCGAAGACGTAGCCCCAGTTGCCGTCGTGCTCCCGGTAGTACGGGATTGCCAGGTCGCTGGAGCCCACTCCCCAGTGGCTCGCCGAGTCGCCGGGCCGGTCGCACAGCGAGGCTCCCGCGACGGCGACGGCGGGAGTGGCGTTGGCGAGCACACCGGTTCCGACGGCCAGGCCGATGCCTGTCTTGAGTGCGTTCCGGCGAGTGATTCCGGGACGAGGCGAGGGTGATGCGGTGGACATGGTCAATCCTCCATGGGCATGGGGTGTCGGGGCTTGGGGGAATGGGTTTGGATCGGTTTCACTCAACGGGTGATCCAGGTGCCCTGGTCGGGGTGCCAGTGGATGACCGCGTTCTGGAAGGTCTGGTACCTGCCGCCGTCCCCGGAAGGGATCTCGTCACTTGTTGGGTATCCCAGCTTTCGCTCGTTGCCGTTTGCCTCGAACGACTGCCGGATCGCGCCATGGACGATGTGGGTGCCCGTGACGGGCGACCAGAGGAAGAGCGCGTTCTCGAATTTCTGGTATCGGCCGGTGGTGCCGTTCTGTGCCGTCCCGCCCTGGCTCTCGTCCATGACCGGGAATCCCCAGGCGCGCTCGGCATCGGTGGCCCAGAACTTGGCAAGGATGTCGCCGTGGACCGCGTAGGCCACATCCGGATGCCAGATGATCATCCCGTTCTGGAACACCTGGAAGCGTCCACCGAGTGACGCGTCGCGTTCACCCGTGGTCGGCAGACCGAGGAGGCTGCCCTGCCCGCCCAAACTCGCGTACTTGGCGCCGATGGTGCCGTAGGGCACGAGGTCGTCGATGGAGTCGTACCGGACCGGGGTGAACCCTCGCAGGCCATTGCTCCAGACGCGTTCCTCTGCGACATGTCCGTAGTCGTACTCCTCACGGACGACCGGCTGGGTGTGTGCAGCGTCGGCCCACCGCACGAACAACGCGACGTGGTCGACGCCGCCGGAGTCGCGGAGAAGTGCGTCGGCCGGCTGGAGGTCGCTCGCTGGTATCTCATGGGTGACGTCCCACAGGGACCAGGTCGTGCGGGACCGGTCGAGATGCCAGGCCATGGACACGTAGCCCGAGCAATCCCTTCGGTATGTGCCGAACTTGTTGGTGTGAGGACTGTTCGAGTCCATGCTGTAGGGCACCCGCTCAGCGATCCAGGACCAGGAGCGGTCCATCGCCTCGCCCCTCCCTATCGGTCCGTTCACCTCGGACGCGTGCGCGGTGCCGGGTAAGCAGAACACGGACAGGGCGAGGGCCAACGCGCAGAGCGCCGCCAACCTCCTGACCGCGAGCGGCATGGCGATTCCCATGATGTCGACTCCGTTGCTGTAGTTGGTCCGCGGATATCGCGGCAGCCCGGGCCGTCTCCCGCCTCATCGACATAAGGGGGGCGGTCGGGCAGTGACGGTGACGCAGCCTCGGTCGCGGGCGTCCTGCGGGACGACCCGAGCCGGTCGCTCAAGGACCGGGCGTAGCCACCGATCATGGAACCGATGCCGCTCACCGCACAGGTCAACGCACCGGCCATACGTGGCCGGTCGCGCTACAGCCTCGGATTCTGTGCGGCAGGGACGGTTCATATGAGGCCTGCCGGGAAACGAGTCGCGGCTTGGACACCCCTGAACGCGTTCCAGATCGCCTTCGAGGGCGCCTGACCCCGAGCAACAACGGACAGCTCAACAACCAGGATCAGCCATTGAGTTGACACACCGGGCTGGGCCGCACTTCCCGCCATTGTGGGAAGATTCTCGCCACCCGCACTCAAGCCATGAAACGGGATGCAGATTCATGCGCTCTGCCATCAGAGTGTTCTTCGCGACACTCTTCTCCATGAGCCTGTTTTTCGCCTCGAATCCCGCGCAGGCGGACACCCCCGACCCGGTCAACTGGCCGAAGCCGAGATTCGTCACCTACAACGTTTGCGGCGCTTCGTGCGACATCTACGCAGGGTCCAAGACTGCCTGGCGTGACTCGATCACGGGTGCCATGGACTACTGGGAGGCTGACCTGGTCATGCTGCAGGAGATGTGTTACGGGCAGTGGCAGTTGCTGCGTGACTCGCTGCAGGGCCGTTCCAGCGGCAACAGGTACGACTCGGTCTGGGGCGCGACGCTTGCATCCACGGACGGGTGCGGAAAGTGGGGCACGGACAAGCGCTACGGTCTGGCCACCTTCGCCAAGGGCGGCCCCGGCACCATCACACCGTCTCTCTGGCCATCAACCAGAGCTCATGCTCACTCGGCCCGAACCGAACGATCACGTGCGGAAAGCGGATGGCGTCTCAGGTCAGTAGCAGGCCGACGCCGATCAGCATGACGGTGCAGGCCAGTCCTGCGACGAGGAGGACGGTGCGGTTGCTTGCACCGCAGAGGCGCAGGGCGAGGGCCAGCGGTCCGACGGGAGCGTTCTTGTCGTTCATGCCTGTCCTACCTTCTTGATGTGGGCCTGAACTGGTCATTCGTAAGATCGGTGGGGCCCGAGGGTCCCGGGTATGGCTGTCATGTCGTCGCCGTTGGATGGCTCAGGAGACTTGGCCGCCCGGGGCCCCGCGACGACTCGACCGCTCATTGGGAGACGCGACGCGATCGCTGTCTCCTTGATGATCCGGATGACTTCGGTGGTATGCGGTTGCTCAGGGGGTGTCGTGCTGGAAGACCTCCCACAGTCGCAGTAGTTCGCGGCGCCGGCGGCGCGCCCGCACCAGGGCGAGCACCGCGGCGACGGTGAAGACGCCCCCGCCCGCGGCGGTGGCCACCAGGTCGGCGGCGCTGCCGCGGACCGCGGCCAATGCCACCCCCGCCAGAGCGGTCACCATGGTGGCCGCGAGTGCGATCCTGGCCGACAGCACCCGGTCCCGGGCGAACAGCGGCCGGCGCCTGCTCAGCACCCAGCCGGCGAAGACGGCCCAGGCCAGCCCTATCGTGATCAGTCCGGCGAAGGCGGCCTGGGTACGCCCGGGCAGCGCATCCGGCTCGGTGGCCCACAGCACCGCGATCAGTGCCGCGCCGCATCCCCCGACCAGGCCCACAGCCACATGGCGCAGTCGGGCGTGCCACGACACCTCAGCAGCTAGCACTCGCTCCAGTTGCTCGGGCACGGCCCCCACTGCTGCTCGGCTCTGCTCGCTCATGCCTGGTATCCCTTCTCGGCAAAGTGGTTGCGCAGCATGCGTCGGGCACGGTGCAGCCTGCTCTTCACCGTGCCGGCCGGTACGGAGAGCACCTCCGCACAGGCGGTCAGTGGCAGATCCTGCAGGTAAAAGAGGATCAGCACCTCGCGCTCAAAGGGCGGCAGAGCGGCCAGACCTGCCTCGATCTGGATCGTGGTGAGCACGCCGCCGAGCTCGTCGTCGGCAACGACTGTCGTGGCGGATTCGTCCAAGGCCGTCTCAGGCGCCTTGTACGCCTGCCGCAGATGGTCGGTGATGGTGCGCCGGGCAATGGTGAACAACCACGGAGCGAACCGCTCAGGCTGCCGCAGGCGCGGCAGGCCGCGTATCACGGCGACCCAGGCCTCCTGAGCGAGATCGTCCGCGAGGTGCACAGAGTCCACCATGCCCTGGAGGTAGCGCCGCAGCGGCCTGTGCCAGATGGCCACCAGCTCGCGGAACGCCTCCCGTTCCCCAAGCTGACAGCGCACGACCAGCAACCCGTCCTTGCTCACCGCACCTCCCTGCTCTGCGCCATCCGTCACAGAGACAGTCGCCATTCGAGACAGAAGGGTTCACGAAACCCATGAGCAATCCGGCCGGAGCGCCGGTGGCAGAGCTCACGGGTTGCGCCTGACCAGCGCACTCAGAAGCTGTTGTCTCTCCGCGCCTGCGGATGGGGTTCCGCTGGTCGTGCCCAGGGTCGACGAGGCTGTGGGAGCGGCGGTCTGTCGTGTCGCCGCTGCTGAGGAGATCATGGATGCCGTCCGGTCGTGGGGATGCTGGAACAGTGCGATCTCGTCGCTCGTCGCTCGTCGCGTGGGCGGGCTGCGGGAGGAGGTCGACCGTATCCAGGTTGAACCGGAAGTGGCCGTCCACGATGTCGTGGAGACGGGCCTGCTCTCAGCGTTCGTGTGTCGGGCACACCCGTCCGGCCGTGCACAGCAGGAAGTCCGGGCCGGGCCGAGGTTAGATCGGTTTCGGAACGACCTCTTCGATCCCCGAGATATTGAGGACACCCCATGAAAGCGTCACTCGCGCTGCCGCTGTGCGCACTGGCCCTTCTCCCCGCCGTGCTCAGCCCGCCTCTGGCTCACGCGGGCACCGATCACGACCAGGACCGCGTGAAGAGGTTCACCCTGAGAACCACCAACTCTCAAGGGGAGTTCCCGAACGCCACCGCCGACCTGGTCGACTGGAAGGGCGAGATCGTCGGCTTCGTCACGACCAACTGTGTCTTCGCGTCCCCGGCGTCCACTCCCCAGACCACCACCTGCTTCGGGGCCTACGTCCTCGAGGACGGCCAGATCACTTGGCAGAACGCCACGCGCGACCCGCAGACCCCCTATCTGATCGCCATTACCGGAGGAACCGGCAAGTATTGCTCGGCCGGCGGCCAGATCCGCGTGGTGAGCACCGAGTCGGAATCAGGCGGCGGCCTCTACGAACTCGAAGTCATCACCAGCCGCAAGTGCTCCACCTCCCAAGCCTGATCCCGGTGGAGACAGCAGACCGGGCGCCGGCCAGGCCCGGGTGGAGGGAATGACTCAGGAGTAGGTGCGGATGTTGTGGGCTACCCAGTCGGCCAGGGCGCGGGCGCACTTCGCGACGGATTCCCGCCAGGTCCTGGCGGCGCCCTCGCCGGCGTCGTCGCTGACGTGTTTGATGATGCGCAGAGACACACCGGCGCGTTGTGCCGCCGCAGCCAAGGCGTAGCCTTCCATGTCGACCATGGAGGCATGCGTCGCCAGACGGGCACGAGCAGTCTCGTCGTTGATGAAGGAGTCCCCGGTGGCGAGGGTGGGGCCGCCGGGGGCGCCCACGGTCAGGGGCGCGCCGTAGGTCTTGCCGGTCAGGGCGCGCAGGGTGTCGCTGTCCAGGTCGTGTTGCATGACGGTGCCGATGACATGGGTTCCCGTCCAGCCGGGACGCAAGGCTCCCGCGGTGCCGAGGTTGACGACGTCCGATGGAAGCGGGCCGCGGGCCAGTGCCGCGGCGAGCGCGCTCGCGGCGTTGACTTTGCCCATGCCTGTCAGCAGGACGGGAAGGGACGTGTCGAGGTACTGGGCCTCTTCTTCGACCGCCAGCACGAGCAAGGAACGGTCGCTGGTGATCTGGCCCATGAGTTCCATGGAATCAGAGTATGATGATTCGTCCGTAATGCGGAATTTTGTGGGTCACCTGACGCCGGCCTGCGGGAGAGCTCGGCACGGTCGCTGTCGCGCGCCGGGACGCACTGCAGCGGCGTCACCCCATGGCCACCGCGACGGCGCGAGCGGGGCGCGACGGGGGATGGACGGGTGGCGTCGAACCCCGGCCGATGCAGATCTCCGCACTTCCGGTCGTAGAACCGTGTGCTGCGCAACCGGACGGCCGGGGCAAGGACACGTCCGCGGTCCAGCGGTGGGTGGGTCGAGTCCCTCGCCCTCGGCCGGCGTGAGCCGGTCATCGACGCTCGCCGCCGTCGGCCTCGGCCGCCTGGTCGCCCGACAAGTCGCCCTGTACCAGGGGTGGATCGGGGTGTGGGATCCGCCGGACGGCACCGGGACCCGCTTCGAGGTCAGGCCGCCGATGGGCGACGGCATACGCCGGCGGGACGGCAGGCCGGACCGGTTTCGGCGGTGCCCGGGCAGCGGCGAGCAATACACTGCCCCGCGCCGCGACCGGACGATCGAGACCGCCGCTCATGCGAGGCCGCTCGGGTGGTCGGCGGCCGACGGACACCCACAAGGTTTCCACAAAGACGGCTCCTAACGTCCGTTGCGGACGGGCACCCGCCCGTCCGCAACTGCTCGAGGAGGAACTGTCATGTTGACGTTCAGGAAGGCGGCCGTGCTTTGCGCCGCTGTGGGTTCCCTGCTCGTCGGCGCGGGCGCTGCCGTGGCCGACGGCGGCACGCCGCCACGGGACGGCGCCCGCGCCGGTGACGGAGCGCAAGCCCTGTGCAAGCGTGTCCCCAAGATCGAGAAGCGCATCGAGCGCGCGCTGGAGCGCATCAACGGCGGTGCCGACGACCACGGCTCGCTGGCCCGGCTGGAGCAGCGCGTGGCCGCGGCCGAGGAAGCCGACCACACGGAGGTCCATGCCTTCCTCAACGGTCGACTGACCGCACGCAAGACACTCAAGACCACTCTTGAGCAGCGCCAGAAGGACCTGGCTGCGGTCAAGACGTGGTGCCAGGCCCAGACGAAGGGGAACGAGGACTGATGAAGTCGCTCCCGCGCCGCCCGGCCGCCGTGCTCACGGTGGCGATGCTGGCCGCTCTGCTCCTCGGCGGTTGCGCCGACGGCAGCGGGGGGAGCGCCGGGAATGCCCCCGCCTCAGGCAACTCCGGAGCACCGGGGAACCCGTCCCCGGCGGCCCCTGAGGAGGCCGGCGGAGACGAGGGTTCACCGGCTGCCGAGGACGGTGGTGCGCCGCAGAGTGCGGATCCCGAAGAGCTGGCCCGGATGCAACGGCTCCTGGACGAAGCCGAATCCGCTGCGGACGATGCCGACGCTGACAGCGAGTCTGCCGACTGAGACAGAGCGGGAACGGGTAGCCCCGGACCGGGGCATATCGGCGGGCGGGCGCCGGGAGGTCCCGGCGCCCCCCCCGGGGCCCGGTGCCGCCCCCACGGGTGTTGGGCGGGCTCCGGGGGCGACGGAACGCAAAAACCAGTTAAAACCGCCTTTATCTTGCTTTT
>NZ_JBHZCF010000022.1:60351-148307 GCF_042755225.1 Streptomyces sp. NPDC059169
GGTTGGGTGGGGGGAAAGGGAGGGGAAGGGGGCGCCCCAGGGGGGGGGGGGGGGGGGGGGGGGGTGGGGGGGGTCCTGTGCCCCCGCACCGGGGCCCGGTGCAGCCCCGACGGGTGCTGGGCGGCCTCCGGGGCCGCCGGACCGCAAGACCCGGTCGACATCGCCTTCGCCGTGCTGCGCACGCCACCCACCGAGCCCCGGCCGCCCTCTCAGGGGGCGGCCGGGGCTCGGCTACGGGCGCCTTTGGTGCTCCTCGCGCCTGTCCGGCGCCGTGGACCCGGTGGTGTTCGTCGTTGGCGCCGTCGCCGCCCGCGGGCTCGCAGCCTGTCGGACCCGGGGGAGCGGGGCCCCTCGGCCTCGCGGGTGCTGACCGAGTGGGCGGCGGTGGCCGCGGTACGGGGCGGCTACTTCCGGTCGCTGTAGCAGGACGCCGGTACGGACCGACCCACAACGGACGGCGTCGGCGGCGTTCAGGCCGACGGCCCCCGGGGCAGGACCAGGGACTGGATCTCGGGGAGCGTGGACCAGTCGCTCGTGACGATGCTCGCGTGCGCTGCGGCCAGTTGGGCCACCCGGGCTCGCGCCTCCTCCGGCGTGGGCTTGGTGCTGCTGATGGGCGGCTGGACGGCGTGGGCGCTGGTCATGACCAGGACGTAGTGGTTGGTGTCGTACCAGGAAGTGTCCACCGAGTCGCTCAGCCAGGCCGAGGCGTTGGAGTCGAACAGTACGAACCAGGGACGGATGCTGCTGCCGTAGGCCGCGCGGGGGTCGCCCGTTCCGAACTTGGCCACGGGGAAGATCTGAGCGTCCCCGATCCTCCCCTTCTCGGCGAGGTCGCGCAGTCGGCCGGCGTACTGTTCGTTGCTGGGCCAGAAGTCGAACGGGTTCCTGTTCTCGACGGTCCCCGGGATAACGGACAGCATCACACGCCCGGAGAGTTGCTGCCGAGTGGGCCAATTCCCGGCGCGCGCGGCCTCGTCGAGGGAGGCGTATGCGCCGCCCCCGGGCTTGGCCAGCAGGTCCGCCGGCCGGAAGACGCGTGACCCCAGGTGATCTCGGATCAGTTTGTCCACCTGGGCCGGGCCCATGCCGAAGGCCGTTGCGTACCCCAGCTTCAGTTCCAGCTTGATCACCAGTGGGCCGCTGTCGGGGTGCGCTTCGAGCCAGACGCGGACGTTGTCCAGGCAGTGTTCGAGGTACTTGCTCGTACCGCCGGTGTAGAGGTCGCCCGGCCCTGACGCCGTGGTGCAGTTGTTGTCGTTGGCGAGCGGCTTCGCATGGCTGACGTGCCATCTCTTCGTGAAGATGTTGGGCCACGCGTCGATCTCGATGAGACTGGTTCCCGTGTCCAGGGCCTGGGCGAGGTAGGAGAAGGCGCTGCGTTCGTACGTGTTGTGCATGCCGACGGTCGTGGCGGAGGTGAAGGGTGTGTCGGCTGTGGGGGCACCTGCTGCGGACGGGGCGGGTAACGTGAGGGTGGCGATCGCCAGAGCTGCGGCGACCAGGGCGCGACGGAGCGACATGGAGCCTCCATGAGGGAGACCGGCAAGGACAGCCGCAGAGCATAGAAGCAGCAGCGCATATATGGCATGGGCATGGCAATATTCACGGGATTCTCCGCACTCGCAGCGCCGGTTCGCCGCAGTGTCCTGCGACGGGAGGACGCATCACCCGCCGACTCCGCGCGGCGTGCCGCAGGGGGATCGTGACGCCCCGCGGAGGCTCGCCGACCTGGAGCGCTCTGTACGGCTCTCGGGCCGACGTGGGCCCGCTGGTCACCCGGAGGGAATGCCCGCCTTGCCCGCGGACTCAAGCTGCCCTCGCGGTCTCGCGGGAGCATGACGAGGGCGATGAGGCCGTCGGCGGTGTGGAAGCCGAAGCCGCGTTGGATGATCAGGGCTCACCTCCAACCCGGTGTGCGCGGACGACAACCAGCTGATCCTGATGCGCATGGCGGTCCGGCCGCTGGCCCAACCGCCCTTCCCTCTAGAAGCGTTCGGAACTCTCTGACGCCCGGCGAGGAAGGAGCACCGCCATGTCGCGCAACAACCGGGGCTTTCGCGGGCGGCGTCGCCCGCAGCGGTCCAAGGACGTCCTGCACACCCAGGGCCGGCACCGGGCCAACGACTTCCGGTGCGTGTCCTGCCGGCTCGACGTCTCCCTGGACGCACCCGGCACCACGCACCGGAACCACTGCCCCAACTGCCTGGCCAGTCTGCATGTCGACCGGCGGATCCCCGGCGACCGCGCGGCCGACTGCCGGGGCCGGATGGAGGCGCTGGGCATCGCCGTCCGCCCGGACGGCGAGTGGACGGTCATCCACCAGTGCGTCTCCTGCGGCGACCTCAGTGTCAATCGCGTCGCAGGAGACGACAACCCGCTCACCCTGATCCGCCTCGCCCTCCGGCCCCTCGCCGATCCCGGGACCGGCGGCCGCGCCCTGCTCGCCCTGTGACCCGGCCGCGCCGGCCGTGGGCGGGGCGGCCCCCGAAGCACCGCCCCGCCCACGGCACCCCGACTCACGATCTTCACCTCCACCGAAGAGGAACGCCTCAGCAGTGAAGCCACCAGGTCACCTGCACCCTCAGCGCCGGCCCCGACGAGGCCAAGATGGTGCTCTCCCTCGACGACCACCCCATCCCGCCCGGTGACATGACCTTCGGCACGCCTGTGACCGACGCGATCAGCGTCTACCAGCCGGCGTAGCCGGAACAGCGAAGCCCCAGGATGCCGGCGCCTGGGGCTTCGTCATGAATCGGACAAGCTCCCGAGCTGCGAGAACGCCCGCACGGATCGTTTCAGGACGAGTTCTGGAGGCGGCGGATGCCTGCCAGAGCCGCCCGGTCGGGAACCCGCAGCCGCCCGGGATGACGTCGGCGCCGTTCGGGAGCGGGTGGTAGCAGCGGGGCCACCCGCTCCCACAGGTCATCCGGAACAAGATCAGTACGCACTCCGGACACACTGCAACCCAAGATCGCCGGGCACAGGACCGACAGCTCAACTCATTCTGAAACGGTCGGTTATCAGTTGGTGCCGGCGAGGTGAGGGAGGAGGAACGGGATGACCTGGTCCGCGCTGGCTTCGGGGAGCCAGTGAGGGGCGCCCTCCAGAGGGACGAAGCGGTAAGGGGCTTTGACGTACTCCGCCGTGAGCTCGGCTGCTTCGCGTCCGGACGCGCGGTCCGCGGTGCCCCACAGGTAGAGGGTGGGCACGGTGATCTCGCCCGCGGGTACCTGAAGGTCCGAGCTGAGCGCCCGGTACCAGTTGAGTCCGCCGGTGAGCGCGCCGTCGGCGAGTCTGCGAACGTTGGACTGGATCTGCTGCTCGGACAGTGCGCCCCGGTACACCGCTTGGAGTCCGGCAGCGTCGTGCGCGAGCATGCTCTGCTCGGCGATGTGGCCGGGGAGGCGGAAGTCCTCGACGTACTTGGAGCGTTCCTGCTGGTCGCTGCTGTTGTTCAGGGCGCGGTAGAGGGCGTGGGGGTGCGGAGTGGAGAGCGCGGAGAGCGTGTGCAGTCGCTCCGGGTAGGCGGATGCAAGTGCCCAGGCGACCATGCCGCCCCAGTCGTGCCCGACCAGATGGAAGCGCTCCGCACCGAGGGCGTCGGCGAAGCCGATGACGTCCGCGATCAGCTTGTCGATGGCGTACTCCTCGACGGCCTCGGGGCGGGCGCCGGGGGAGTAGCCGCGCTGGTCCACGGCGACGGCCTGGTAGCCGGCTTGGGCGAGGGCGTGGATCTCCTCGGTCCAGCAGTCCGCGAACTCGGGGAAGCCGTGCAGGAGCAGGACGAGTTCACCGTCGCGGGGGCCGGCGGTCAGGGCATCGAAGGTGTAGGGGCCGACCATCAGTTGGGTGGCGGTCGCGGTGGGCACGGTGCAGCGCCTTTCATCTGGGTGTCACACGAGGCGACGTCCGGGCAATCAGGATGTCGTGCGTCGGCTGGAAGCCCGCTCGGCAGGCCGAGCGGTGTGTGTGATGTGGACCAATCGGACGCGGGTGGGAGGCTTGCGGTCCGGGTCAACGAGGGGGTGACGTTCCTCGACGTTGTTGCGTGTCGGTTGGCGCCGGGCATGAGGCCTGCTCATAGCGCCGGAGGCCACGCCTGTCGGTGTGTCCACCGGCGATGGGATGGGGCACGACGCCCCGCTCCCTCCCTCCGTCGCCCGCCGAGAGTGGTGTCAGGTCGCGAGCACCGCGGAGCCTGCTCCCGGTCACTGCGGGAAGACGGTCGTCAGTAGACGGAAGAGCTCGCTGCGCTCCTTGTCGGACAGTTTGTCCAGGCCGGTCTGCACCTGCTCCATCCGTTCGCGGATCATGTCGATCGCCTTTTCACCCTCGTCGGTGAGTACGAGGATCTTCACCCGGCGGTCGGTGGGGCTGACCTCGCGGCGCACCAGATCACGCTTCTCCAGGCGGTCGATGATGCCGGTCACATTTGACGCGTCACACGTCAGGGAGTCCGCGAGTGAGCGCATCGAGGCGGGTGCGCGCCGCAGCACCGTGAGGGTCTTGGCCTGCATGGCGGTGAGGCCCGCACTGGCGGCCGCGGCGGAGAAGTCGGCGAAGTGCGCACTGAGCGAGTGGGCGAGCAGTTCCAGGAGCTGCCGCTTGTCCGGGGTGGTGGTGTTGGACTGCACGGACTGACCGTACCGCGAAAGCTTGACTACTTCAACCTTTGATGATTACCTTCACCAGATTACTTGATGGCCTCAAGTACATGCGTGTTCAGCCATTGACGACTACCACCGATGTGGGCGCGTGCATCGGTGGCCGATCCAACCGGAAAGAAGCCCGTGACACCCTCACTTCCCGTTGCGCACCAGCGCCGCGGCCTCGTCATGACCCTCGGCCTCGCCGCCATGGTCGTGTCCATGATGCAGACACTGGTCGTGCCGATCCTCGGCACGATCCAGCGCGACCTCGGCACCACCACCGTGGAGGTCAGCTGGGTCACCACGGCGACCCTGCTGTCCGCCGCGGTCTTCACTCCGCTCTTCGGCCGCCTTGGCGACCAGCACGGCACCAAGCCCACCTTGATCGGCGTGCTGATGCTGATGGTTGCCGGATCGGTCCTCGCCGCCGCCACCAGCTCCCTGCCGCTGCTCATCCTCGCCCGCGTGCTGCAGGGCGCCGCCACGGCGATCTTCCCCCTCGCCCTGACCGTTCTGCGTGAGCAGGTCGAGCCGGCCCGGCTGCCCGGCGCCATGTCCCTGGTCAGCGGAACGCTGGCGTTCGGCAGCGGCCTTGCGCTGGTGGGTGCCGGACTCCTCACCCAGGGGGTCGATCCCGACTACCACCGGGTCTTCTGGCTGGCCACCGCCCTGGCCGTCGTTGCCCTCGCCGCCGTCGCCGTCGTCGTACCCGACTCCCGGAACCGGACCGGTGGACGCACCGACTGGCTCGGTGCCGCAGTCCTCGCCCTGATGCTCGTCCAGTTGCTGTTGCCCATCTCGCAGGGGCACACCTGGGGATGGACCGCCGCACGCACGCTCACGCTGTTCGCCGGGGCCGCCGTCACCGCCGTCGTCTGGGTCGTCATCGAGCGGACGGTCCGTGAACCCATGGTCGACATGAAGATGTTCGTCCATCCTCCGGTGCTGTTCTCCAACATCGCCGGACTGCTCGTCGGATTCGCCTTGTTCTTCCTGTTCATCGGCGTCTCCTACCTCGTCCAGACACCCGGCGACATAGCCGGCTACGGTTTCGGCGCCTCCGTGCTCGACGCGTCCGTCGTGTACCTGCTGCCCGCCGCACTCGTCTCGCTCGTCGCTGCCCAATTCGGTGGAACGCTGGTGCGCCGCATCGGCGCACGCGGCACCCTCGCCGCCAGCGCCTGCTTCGGTCTCATCGGTTTCGCCTGGCTGACCCTCGCACACGACAGCACGGCATGGGTCATCGTGGCCGGCATGCTGATCGGCCTCGCCGCCAGCTTCGGCTACGCCGCGATGCCGGCCCTGATCGTGATGGGTGTTCCGCCCCACCAGACCGGCATCGCGAACGGCATCAACTCCATCTCCCGTTCCGCAGGCAGCGCCATCGGCAGTGCTGTGATCACCTCGCTGCTGTCCTCGCAGACGATCGACGACCTGCCTCCCGGAGTACCCGCACTGCCCACGGAGAGCCGGTACACCGTGAGCTTCGCCCTCGCCGGCGTCGCCTTCGCCCTCGTCTTCGTCGTGGCCATAGCCCTGGCGGCACGTCGCACGAAGGCGAAGGACGCCCCCGCCTCCGCCACGGACGCGCGGCGCCTGCCGGAAGCAAACGCCGAGAGGGTGCTGTCCGAATGACGAGGTCAGCTGAGGAAGCCACGGCCGGACCTCCTCCGGCGCGTCCTGAGCACAGAGCCGGTCCCGGGATTCACCACGCCCCGACAGGCATCCACGCCAGCAACATCACGATGCCTCCTACGAACAAAGAAGACATGACATGACTCATTTCGGAACAAGCCGCACCCCGCACAGCCTTTCGCGTCCGTTCGAGGTGCGTGGACTCAAGGTGCCCAACCGGATCGTCATGGCGCCCATGACCCGGGAGTTCTCACCGGGTGGAGTCCCAGGCCGCGATGTGGCGCAGTACTACAGCCGGCGAGCCGCCGGCGGCGTGGGATTGATCATCACGGAGGGCACCTACGTGGACCACACCTCCGCAGGCACCAGCGACAAGGTTCCGAGGTTCTACGGCGAGGACGCCCTCGAGGGATGGTCAGCCGTGGCGGACGCCGTGCACCAAGCAGGGGGAAGGGTCATCCCGCAACTGTGGCACGTCGGCGCCACCCGGGCCCCGGGAGCGCCACCCGTACAGGACGCCCAGCCGGTGAGCCCGTCGGCGCTGACTCTGCAGGGCGAGCCCAACGGCCGCGCGATGACGCAGCAGGACCTCGACGACGTCGTCGCCGCGTTCGCGGCCGCAGCTGCCGACGCCGAGCGCCTGGGTTTCGACGGCATCGAACTGCACGGCGCCCACGGCTACCTCATTGACCAGTTCCTCTGGGCCTCCACCAACCGCCGCACCGACGCCTACGGCGGGGGCATCGCCTCGCGGGCCCGCTTCGCGGCCGAGATCGTTGCAGCCTGCCGCACAGCGGTGTCCGACTCCTTCCCCATCTTCTTCAGGCTGTCGCAGTGGAAGACGGGCCACTACGAGGCCAGGCTCGCCGAGACACCCGCGGAGCTGGATGCACTGCTTGCCCCGCTGACCGAGGCCGGCGTCGACGTCTTCCACGCATCCACCCGCCGCTATTGGACGCCGGAGTTCGGCGACACGGACCTCAACCTGGCCGGTTGGGTGAAGAAGATCAGCAACAAGCCCACTGTCACCGTCGGTTCCGTCGGCCTGGACAGCGACTTCTTCAACACCTTCCAGGGCAAGGACTCCGGCGTGAGCGGCATCGACCAACTGCTCGACCGTCTGGAGCGCGACGAGTTCGACCTCGTCGCCATCGGACGTGCGCTTCTGGCCGACCCCCAATGGGCAGCCAAGACGTTGGCCGGCCGTACCGCGGACATCGCCCCCCTCGACGCAGAGATGCTCAAGTCCCTGCACTGAGCTTGATGTTCACCGTGCTGCGTCGAGCACGGGACCGTAAGCGTTCGGTGTACCTCGGGGTCGAGGAAGCACCTGACGGTGGCGGTGGTGCCGACGCCGGCGGTGCGGGCGAGGACCACGGCCGGGAGCCACGGAAAGACACGATCTCGAAGTCCGTCAGCCGGGGAGGACGGCCCAGCCATCGAGTGTCCGTGAACTCATCGTCGATCTTCACGCGGAGTGCGCTGAGCAGGGCGTCCCAGGTCATCCGTCGCAGAACGACCTGGGACGCCCTGCCTGCATCGCCGGGCCGGACACGGCGAGCGCACCCGGCAGGCAAGGACTGCCCCGACCGTTACTGTTCGCCGAGCGTCATCCACTTCTCCGGCTTCTCCAGCGACGCGAAGCCCACCCTGGCGTAGACCGCGTGGGCGTCCGCGGTGGCCAGCAGCACGCGGCGCAGTCCATAGGGCTCGAGATGCTCGCAGACGGCAGTGACCAGCGCGTGCCCCAGACCCTTCCCCCTGCTGTCACGAGCGATGTAGACGTCGCACAGCCACGCGAACGTGGCCTTGTCCGTGACCACACGGGCGTATCCGAGCTGGACGCCGGTCGCGGCGTCGTAGACCCCGAAGTTCAGAGAGTTCGCCATGGCTGCGTCCTGTTTCTCCCGGGACCGGCCCTTGGCCCAGTACGAATCTTCGGACAGCCACTGGTGGATGACTGCATGGTCGAGGCGGGCTGCGTCGGTGGACACATCGTAGGCAGCTGGGAGATCAGTACTCATGACCGCATACAAGCAGCCCGGGCCGCGCCAGAACCACTGACTCGTTGTATTCCCCTGAGGGGCGGTGCGGTGACGTGAGGCGACGGACGCGCAGTGGCAGGAGATCGAGCCGTTGCTGACGGATTCCAAGCTACGGGGGGATCCTCGCCGCCCCCGGGGCAGCACCTGCGTCCCGAAGGGGTGGGCGACGCTTCGACCGGGTCGAGCGGGGCTTGCCGCAGTCCATGGGGTCGGGGAATGCCCCACCCCGAGCGACTGGCAACGCTGGATCTGCTCCATGCACTGCGACGGCTCACCGATCACGAAGTGGTCACCCTCGGCGGCCGCAACCAGGAGTCGTGGTGACACGGGCACGGGCCTGCCCAGCGCCCTCACACACGACCGGTGCCCGGAGGTGCTCGGGGCGGCGACTACGCGGCGGGGACGTCCCGCAACGTGTGGGACTGCCACGGCGGGCCCAACCCGTGGATTCTCCTGAGGGGCGAGACCGTCACTCCGAGGTCGGCGCAGCGCGTGTGCCCCGTAGTGATCGGACCACCGCCGTGCTCCGGTTCGCGCAGTCGGCAGTCGGCCGTCATCCTGGTGGTGGAGCCGGCGGACGAGACTGTCCCTGTCCTCCTTGCCGTGTGACCGTGCGGGGTGGGGACCGGGGAGGGGTGGGCCGGCGTGCTCCACCTGTCGTGGGCGGACGGCGCGCCCGGGTAGCTGCCGGGATCGGCAAGGGTCGTCAGGGAGGCCCTGTGGGGCGCCCTCGTGCCGCGGGCCACCAGGCGGTTCGTCACGGCCCGCGGCCGTGGACCGTACGACCGCCGCCGCACGGCACGCCGCCGGACCCGACGCCCGGCACCGACGGCGAGGGACTTCCAAGGACTCGTGATGACGCAACCGCTGATCCGGCAGATCCTCGACTACGGCAACCGCGCGAACCCCTACCCCCTGTACGCCAAGCTCCGCGAGACGCCGGTGCTCCACGACGGGCACGGCACCTACGTCATCGGCGCCTACTGGGAGATCCTGAGCCTCCTCCACGACCCGCGGGTCAGCTCCGACCGGCGCAAGCGAACGGTGAAGGACATCTACGGCCTGACCGAGGAAGGGAGCGAGGACTCGACCCTGCCCACACCGTTCCTGCGCCTGGACCCCCCGGAGCACGACCGACTGCGCACCATCACCAACCGTTCTTTCGGGCCGCCGCATTCGCCCCGGCGCGTCCTGGAGATGCGCAGCGAACTCGAGTTGATCGTCTCCGGCCTCATCGACGGCATCGAGGACACGGGACGGATCGACCTCGTCGAGCAGTTCTCGTACCCGTTCCCCGTGACCGCGATCTGCCGCCTCCTGGGTGTCCCGCGCGAGGACGAAACACGCTTCCACACATGGGCGGACACCCTCGCGGCCAGCCTGGACCCCATGCCCGGGGAGGACCCGGCGGAACGCAACCGACGGACCCGCGAGGCCCAACTGCAACTGGGCGGCTACCTGGCAGAACTCATCGAGGAGCGCCGCAGCCGCCCCGGCGACGACATGCTCTCCGAACTCGCGAACGACTCCGGGGCAGATGATCCGCTGTCGACGATAGAGGCCATCACCACGGCGGCCCTGCTCCTGATCGCCGGCCACGAGACCACGGTCAACCTGATCACCAACGGGATGCTCACCCTGCTGCGCAACCCGCAGATCCTCCGGCGGCTGGCTGACGATCCCGGGCTGGTCCCGCGCATCGTGGAAGAACTGCTGCGCTACGAGCCTCCGGTGCAACTCCTCCCGAACCGCACCGCCGTCGCGGACATCGACATGGGGGATGTCACCATTCCCCGTGGCTCCGCGCTCTGGCTGGTGTTGGGTTCCGGCAACCGGGACCCCCGGCGCTTCGCCGACCCCGACCGGTTCGACCCCGAACGCGGGGACAACCAGCACCTGGGCTTCGGCAGCGGCATCCACATCTGCTTCGGTGCACCGCTCGCCCGGCAGGAGACACAACTCGCCCTGAGTCACCTGGCGCGCAGGCTGCACAACCCCCGGCTGCTGGAAGACCCCCCGCCCTATCGCCACAATGCGGTCCTGCGCGGCCCCCGGCATCTGCCCATCGCCTGCGACGACATCCGGCCCTGACCCGGACCCTGCGCTCCTGGAGCGGATGCATGATGGCCAGACTTGTACCAGAAGGCACGCACTGACGGGGCCCGCTCGGTGCCTTGCGGAGGCGTTCGAGGTGGTGGCGACCGGCCGGTGGGAGCTGCGGCCACGGTGTGGCAGGAGAGCGGTGTGGTGCTGCAGAAGCCTTCTAGACGACTGGTCTACTCTAATGGTATGGTTCATGCATGCCGGTCACCGCGCACAAACCAGACACCCGTCAGATCATCCTCGACGCCGCCCAGCGGATCATGGCTCACAAGGGCTACTCCGCCGTCGGTATCAATGAGGTGCTCGCGGAGGCCGGCGTGCCGAAGGGATCCTTCTACCACTACTTCTCCTCGAAGGACGCCTTCGGTGAAGCGATCCTGAAAAGCTACTTCGCGGACTATCTCGCGGACATGGACGGCACTCTCGCCCGGTCCGGCCAGTCGGCGGCCGAGCGGCTGATGGCCTACTGGCAGCAGTGGCGGGAGACGCAGAGCCTCGAGGAGTGTCAGGGCAAGTGCCTGGCCGTGAAACTCGGCGCCGAGGTCGCGGACTTGTCGGAGTCGATGCGTCTGGCCCTGAAAGAAGGCACGAGCGCCGTCGTCGACCGCATTGAGCGCACCATCACCAGCGGCCTGGAGGAGGGATCCCTCACGGTCGACGGTGACCCCCGCGACGTCGCGCAGGCGCTGTACGACATGTGGCTCGGCGCGAGCGTCATGTGCAAGATCCATCGCAGTCTGGCGCCGCTCGACACCGCGCAAGCGGTGACCCGCAGGCTGCTGCATCTGTAATCAACCCTGCCCCCGTGACCGCCCCGGTCGCGGGAGTGCACCCCACCCTCGAATAGTAGACTGGTCTACTGATCATCAAGGAGCGTGTCATGAAGGTTCTGATCGTTCTCACCTCGCACGACGAGCTGGGCGACACCGGTCAAAAGACCGGGTTCTGGCTGGAGGAACTGGCGGCGCCCTACTACCGCCTCAAGGAGGCCGGCGCGCAGATCGTGCTCGCCTCGCCCAAGGGCGGGCAGCCGCCGCTGGACCCCAAGAGCAACGAGGTCGATTTCCAGACCGACGACACCCGGCGCTTCGAGGCCGACCCGGAGGCAACCGAGGCGCTGAAGAACACCGTGCGCCTGGACTCGGTCTCGGCCGACGACTTCGACGCGGTCTTCTACCCCGGCGGCCACGGCCCGCTCTGGGACCTTGCCGAGGACGCCGTCTCCGCCCGACTGATCGAAACGACCCTGCGCTCCGGCAAGCCGGTCGGACTGGTGTGCCACGCCCCCGGCGTGCTGCGGCACACCGTCAACGAAGACGGCACCCCGCTGGTGCGAGGCAGGAACGTCACCGGATTCGCCAACTCCGAGGAGGAGGCCGTCCAGCTCACCGACGTCGTCCCCTTCCTGGTCGAGGACGAGCTCACCGAGCTCGGGGGCGTCTACTCCAAGACCGACGACTGGCAGCCCTACGTCCTTACGGACGGTCTGCTGATCACCGGGCAGAACCCGGCCTCCTCGGCTCCCGCAGCCGATGCCCTGATCGAGCTGGTCACCAAGGGCGGCGCGTGAGTGCCTACGTCGTCATGCTCCGCGAGCGTGTGACCGACCCGGCCGAGCTGGCTGTCTATGTCGGCTCGGCCCGGGCGGCCCGGGCAGGCCGCGAGGTGACACCGGTCGTCGGATACGGAGCGATCGAAACCCTGGAGGGCACGCCGTTCGAGGGTGTGCTGATCCACCGCTTCCCGAGCGTCGAGGACGCACGGGCATGGTACGAGAGCCCCGCCTATCAAGCAGCGCTGCCCCACCGCCAAGCCGGTGCGGACTACCGCGTGTTCATCGTCGAAGGAGTCGACGCCCCCCAGGGCCGCTGAGGCTGCTTGTCCACAGGCCACCTGTGCCCTTCCTCCCCGGGGGAACCGAGGAGGGATCACGGAGGCCGTCCAGTCCGGCACCGCCGCGGCAGTCGGCTCGCCCACCAGTTCGCTGCCCACGGCGACACGGTGGCCGGCCTGCTGCGCGGGCCGGCCAGACCGAGGCCCCGAGGCGCTCCTGGTGACCTTTGCTCGCATCGCCGAACCGGGGACGGCGCCGAGGGGTCCTGGTCGACCAAGACCTGGAGAACCAGGTCGTCGTGCACGACAACGGCCCCGGCATCCACGCCGAGTTCGTCGAACGAAACCCGCAGGAGGCGGGGTTCGCCCCGCAGCCGAAGCGGTGGAGGGGCGAACAGACCTACGGCGTCTCGATGTCGCGCCGGCGCCTGGTCCGTGACCGTCGGCGCCGGCCTTTCTCCTCCGCGTCGCGCGTCTACCGGGCGATGACCCACGTCATGGTCCGCCGCCTGACCGGCGTGCTCGCTCACCTGGTGCCGGTACGGAAGCGGTGAAGGCAGGTCGGGCACGACAGGTGCCCAGTGCTACTGTGAACCGCTCGACGGCGATCGAAAGCGGGTCACGATCTCGTGGGCGTATGGGTCGTCCGGGCTGATGTCTTGTACCGCTCGATGAGCCTCCTGCGTCCGACCCATCTCGCACAGCAGCCGAACAAGGACATGCAGGGCACCACGATCACTGTCTTCGGCGCGGTTGCGTAGGGAATCCTCCATCCCCCGCTCGCCAAGCGATGCGTTGAGTCTTCGACGTGCGTGAACATCTGTGAGAGCGCGCTCCGTGAGTTCCGAGATCCGTTCCGCACGGGCGAGCAAATCCATGTGCCACAGATGGTTGTCGTGCCGGGACGGATCGGTGGAGTAGCACTCGGCGTGGGCGCTTACCAACGCTATGGCCGCATGCCAATCCCGGCGCTGTTCCGCTGCCCGGGCCTGCCCGAACCACTCCACGGGGCGAGTGTCGCGTAGCACTTCCTCGTACGGCATCGTGGTAGGGGGCTCCGATGGCGACAAACCCCGCACCCCCGTCACTGCCTGCCGAATACTCCCAAGATGATTTCTGACGGCTCATCAGCTAGGTGGTCTCTGCTGAGGTGGCCAGGGCGAGCCCGTCGTCCTGGCCTCGGAGAAGTTCGTGGCACGGTGGGCAGTGCCGCGCCATGGATTCTTGCCTATGACGTAGCGTCAGGTCTACCCGGTCCGCGACTGTTTGTATCTTGCCCATGACCTGTGCTTTCGCGGTGGTCGCTGCTTTACCGCTCGGCGGGGCGCCATCGCCGGCTCCCGTGCTTCCCTGGGCTGAAGACCTCTTGGGTAAGCGGCTTTCGGTCACTACGATGCCGCCTAGTACTTGATTGTGTCGAGTGCAGATCCGGCCATGTCCTGTGCATCCCCCCAAAGCGACTTCATTCATTTAAACAACTGAAAGGGACTCAAACGTGAGGCCTGCACTGGCAATTCCCCCCATATATGCACCTATCCCCCCCGCCTTGCATCCGGCCCACGCAGCCGTCGATGCCCGGACCGCGGCATGGGCCGATGAGTACAACATTGGATCACCCGAGTGGCGAAGCCGGCTCATCACCCAGGACATCGGCGTATTCGCCGCGCGGATCCTCCCCGAGGGGCGGGAGGAAGTCGTCTCCCTCCTCTCCGACTTCGTCATCTGGCTTTTCGGAGTGGACGACGGTTACTGCGAAGAGGGGGACCTCGGGCTCAAACCGGGTGAGCTGGCGGCGACGCTGAGTCGGCTACTGCGTATCGCTCAGAACCCAGAGGTTCCCATGCTCGTGGACGATCCCCTAGCCCAAGGGTTGCGGGACTTGACGCTGCGGGTCTCCCGCTGGGGAACACCCTTGCAGGCCGCCCGTTGGGTGGACACCCTGCGCGAGTACTTCTTCGCCGTGGTGTGGGAGGCGGAGCACCGGGCTGCCGGCCGAATCCCCTGCCTGAACGACTACACGCTCATGCGCCTCTACGTCGGAGCAACTTCGGTGGTGCCGCCGTTCCTCGAGATGGGCCACGGGTACGAACTCCAGCCGCACGAACGGGACAGCAAGGTGGTGCGGGCCGCCGGCGAGATGACCTCATTCATCACCACCTGGGACAACGACATCTACTCCCACCACAAGGAGAGCCGCGCTGGACACTACTACCTCAACGCAATCCGGGTCCTCGAGAACGAGTACGGGCTCGGATCCGACGATGCGCTGACCCGTGCGATAGCCCAGCGAGACAGGGTGATGTGCCTGTTCCTGAGTCTGCGCGGGCAGCTGGAGGACGAGGGCAGCCCCCAGGTGCGGCAGTACGTCAGCTCGCTGGCCGACTTCATCAGGGCGACCCAGGACTGGAGCGTCAGCTCCCTGCGCTACACCACCCCGGACGACCCGGCAGCCCTCTCGTCCTCATTCTCCGACCGGCCGACCGACGACAGTCGGGAACCCCTGGACATCCCGTCGATCTCCTGGTGGTGGGACCTTGTGCCGGATTCTCGGGTAGAACCGCTGGAGCAGACCGTAGTGCCGTACGGCAATCTCCGTTCCACTCCCGCGCACGCCTGAGTCCACCGATCGCAGAAGGGCCGACTCCACCCGTCTCGCGCGGTGACGCGGGCCCGCGACGGGCCTCATGACTGCGCGCCCCCGTCGGGTGTGGGTGGGGTCGCCTGGGCAGGGGTGCGTGCCCGGCGGACCTCGGCAGTACCATCGCCCGCCGGTAGCGGCAACACCGTCGAACGCTGCATCAATCGCCCCAAGCAGTGGCGCGGTCTGGCCACCCGGCCACGGGAAGACCGCCACCGCTGGTCAGCTGGTGCGGGGGAGGACCGTCATCGGGATGCGGTCGGCGTGGGCGACGGCCGACACGGACGCCTTCGGCGTGTGGCCGGGTACGGGCACCATCCGCCACTTGGCGAGCACGGTCGCGATGGCGATGGTCGCCTCGGTCCAGGCGAAGGTGTCACCGATGCACTTGCGATTCCCCGCGCCGAACGGCATGTACGTCTTGCGGGTGACACCAGCCGCCTTCTGTCGCTCGGGAAGCCAGCGGTCGGGATCGAAGCGGTCGGCGTTCGCGTACAGGTTGGGGTCGCGGTGGATCGCGTAGAGGCTGAAAGCGACTTCGGTGCCAGTGGGCAGCAGCGTGCCACCGAGCTCGACGGGCCGGGTGGTGCGCCGCATGAGCAGGGTGACGCTGTGCAGACGCATCACTTCGTCCAGGGCCCGGCGGATTCCCTCCAGCCGGGGCACGTCGGCGACGGTGACCGGACGGTCGCCGACGACCTCCCGGATTTCCGCGACGATCTGCTCCTCGACCTCAGGGTGGTTGGCCAACTCATGGAAGGCCCAGGCCAGGGTCGCCGTGGTCGTCTCCACTCCGGCGAACAGGATTGTGCTGAGCTCGTCGCGTACCTCGGTGTCCGTGAGTCCCCGGCCGCTTTCCTCGTCCTGGGCGGTGAGCAGCAGCGAGAGCAGATCACCCCGGTCGGTACGTCCGGTGCGGCGGGCGGTGGCCACGACTTCATCGATCACCCGGCGCAACGCCGCGGTCGCAGCGTCGAAGTCCCGGTTCGCGCGGATCGGAATGCGGTCGAGGAACTTCGGAGAGGCCGCACGTATCAAGAGGTTCTCCAGCAGCACGGGCAGGTGCTTGCGGACGGCCTCAACAGCGGGCAGACCGATGTCGGTGGAGAACATCGTCGCGGTCAGTGTCTCGACTGACAGCGATGCCACCTCCTGCTCGACGTCGATCTCCTGGCCGGGCTTCCAGGATTCGGCGAGCGCATGGGCGGTGCGGCTCATCGCCTCGGAGTAGTGGGCGATGCGCTCCTTGGAGAACATCGGCTGCATGAGGCGGCGATGTGCGCGGTGGATCTCCCCGTCGGAGTTGGCGAGACCGTTGCCCGCGAGGGGCCGCAGCCGGTCGAAGAACCGCCCCTTTTCAAAGCTGCGT
Source organism: Streptomyces sp. NPDC059169 (assembly GCF_042755225.1). Lineage (NCBI taxonomy): Bacteria > Bacillati > Actinomycetota > Actinomycetes > Kitasatosporales > Streptomycetaceae > Streptomyces > Streptomyces sp. NPDC059169. Next base: position 76,627 of record NZ_JBHZCF010000022.1, read on the forward strand.
GCCTGGTCGACGAGGATTTCCTGGACGAGCTCAGGGGAGGTGGCCACGTACAGCGGCATGGTACCGAGATCGGTCCGGACAAGCTCGCCGTGCTGCCGCAACGACACCAGGAAGCCGTACGGGTCGCGCCACAGCTTCAACGCGTGCCCGAGGAGCGGCACCGCCCCCGGAGCCCGGGGCACCGTTCGCACATCCGCCGGCATCATTCCGACTGCTGACACTGCATTACCTCTCTGTAGCCACGGGGGAGCGCGTCACCGCGTGAGCCGCGACGTTCGTTCACCACCACGGTGCGCATGCGATCGCGCTGTGCTGGGTCTGGCTGGAGTCCCGCCACGGCAACTGACGGAGATCACGATTATCCAAGTGGAATGGCCGGTAGTCGAGTTGGAGGAGCCATCCGGCCGCACGGCCGAGTGGAAGCGGAAGTATGCTGCGGTTCGCTGCCGCTGCGTCACTCTCGGTGCGAGGTAGGCAGTCCAAACCGGTTCAACGCGCTGCTTTCGGAGGCTTTGTGACCACCCCGCACCACGACCCGACCAGCACCGCGACGGCTCCGCCTCCGGGATGCCCGGTACATGTCGAGGGCCAGAGCGGCTTGCGCAGGCTTTTCGGTCCCGAGGCCGAGCAACAGCCTTACGAGTTCTACGAGGTGCTCCGCCAAGAGCACGGTTCCGTGGCGCCCGTGCTGCTCTACGGGGACGTACCCGTCTGGCTCGTCCTCGGACACCGGGAGAACTTGGAGGTCATGCGCTCGCCCCGGTTCTCGTCCGATTCCCGCCACTGGCGAGCCGTCCGGGAAGGCCGACTGTCGCTTGACTCCCCACTCGTGCCCATGACCGCGTGGCAGCCGCTCGTCGCGTTCACGGACGGCCCGGAACACGTACGGCTGCGCAGTGCAGTGACCGAGAGCCTGGAGAACGTCAACCGGCACAGCATGCGCCGCTACATCAACCGGTATGCGAACAGGTTGATCGACGGTTTCGCCGCTAGGGGCAAGGCTGACCTCGTCACGGACTACGCCAAGCCGTTGCCAGCACTCGTGATGGCCCAGCAGTTCGGCATCGCCGAGGAACACGCGATCACCCTGGGCACCGCGGTCGCCGACGTGATCAGTGGCAGCGAGAACGCACTGCAAGCCAACGCGTTCATCGTCGAGACCATGACTGACCTGGTCCAGCGTAAGATGACGGAGCCCGGCAATGACTTCGCCTCCTGGCTGATCCGCCACGAGTCCCAGCTGACCGGGCAAGAAGTCGTCGAGCACCTCCGGCACGCACTCGTCGCCTCGCTGGAGAACTGCGTCAACCTGATCGCGAACACCTTGCGCGGCGTACTGACGGACCAACGCTTCCGCGGCAGCCTCTCCGGCGGACACATGACCCTCCCCGACGCTCTCGAGCAGGTCCTGTGGGACCACCCTCCTCTCGCGGTGGTCCCGACCCGCTGGGCCGTCGGGGACACCGTACTGGGAGGAAAGGAGATCCGGGCCGGAGACATGGTGATGCTCGGCCTGGCCGCTGGCAACGCCGATCCGGCGATCCGACCCGACCTGAGAATCCCCGTCCACGGCAACCGCTCGCATCTCTCCTTCGGCGCCGGTCCTCACGAGTGCCCCGGTCAGGACATCGGACGCGCCATAGCGGACACCGGCGTCGACCTCCTGCTGTCCCGACTGCCCGACATGATGCTCACCATTGACGCGTCCGAGTTGAACGTGGTCGGCAACTGGATGTCCCGCCGCCTGAAAAGCCTCCCTGTCGGCTTCACACCGCGCCGGCCCACGGACTCAACTGGCGAAACGTCCCTGCCTGGGGTCGGGACAGCTCTTCCCCCGCTCTCCACGCCCGCATTCCACGAGCCGATCGCACCGAGCCCAGCGCCTCGTTCGTGGCTACGGAGGTGGTTGGGCCGTCGATGACCCGCTGACGGGCGAGAGCTCCGGATCGCAGAGGTCCGGGGCTCTTCCCGTTGAGCGTGCCAGAACGGGCAGCACTCTCATGTGATCAGCGGCGCCGAGGGGATCCGCTTGCCGCCACCGTGACGGGCGGCAACGGGAGCAACGTCACCGAACTGTTCTCGCCTGAGGCTGCTCGCAGGGGGGACGCCCTGTTGCCCGATCGACAGGACGGAGACTCGTCCTGTCGATCGGTGGCGGTGCCTTCTTCCACATCACGAGCCGGGGCGGAAGGCGGCGGTGGACTCCACCGTTTGCCGGGCTCACCAGCATGCCGCCGGAGCCGAGGAACAGGGGTGCCCGGCCGGTCCGAGCCCGACGATCACGCCCTCGGCCGTTCCCTCGGCGGACCGAGCCTGAAGACTCTCATGGCCAGTGACTGCCGGGCGGGACCTCTCGCCCTGCATGTCACTGCAGGCCAGGCAAGGGATGCGTCCGCGTTCGAGGCGGTGATGGCCAGGGTCCGCGTTCCGCGAACCGGACTCGGCAGACCCGGGACCCGACCGGAAGCCGTCCTTGCGGACCGCGCGTACTCCTCCCGCGCTGTCCGCGGGCAGCTCCGCCGACGCGGGATCCGGGGGCATCCCACAGCTCTCCGAGCAGGCAGGACACCGCGTCCGACGGGGCCGTGCCGCAGGCCGCCCACCCGCATTCGATGCCCGATCGTGCAAGGAACGCACTACTGTCGAACGGTGCATCAGCCGGTTCAAGCAGCGGGCGCGACCTGGCCATGCGGACCGACGAACTCGCTCTCGCCTACCAGGCCGCCTCCACTTCGCTGCGATCCTTTCGTGGGCCCGACGGTGACCTGGTGCGGTCAGAGGCCGAAGACCCGTCGGGCGTTGCCGGACAGGAACAGCTCGGTGGCCTCCTCGTCCAGGCCCAGTTCACTGAGGTGCTCCAGCGCCTGGCCGGGAGTGATCATGGGGTAGTTGGTACCGAACAGCACCTTCCTGCGGCCCCGGCCACGCAGGTAGTCGACCAGCTCACGCGGGTAACGACGGGCGGTGTACGCGCTGGTGTCGATGTACACATTGGCGTGCTTGTCGGCCACCGCGATCATCTCCGTGGTCCACGGGTACCCGATGTGCCCACACACGATGGTCAGTTCGGGGAAGTCCAACGCGACCTGGTCGATGTAGGGGATGGGGCGGCCGGTTTCGGACGGGCGCAGCGGGCCGGTGTGCCCGACCTGGGTGCAGAAGGGGATGCCGAGGTCGACGCAGGCGGCGTACAGCGGGTAGTACAGCCGGTCGGTGGGCGGGAGCTGCCACAGCCAGGGCACGATCCGCAGTGCCACGAAGTCGAGCTCCTCGACGGCGCGGCGCAATTCCCGTACCGCCTCGACCGGGCGGGTGAGATCCGCGCCGGCCACCCCGCGCAACCGCCCCTCGGACTGGGCAACGAACTCGGCCACCTCGTCGTTGCTGATCAACGGACCCTGAGGCCCGTACCAGGCGGCCGACAGGCCGATCGCGACGTCCGCCGCGGCCAGTGCGGCCACCGTGGCCTTGACCGGCAACGGCTCCTCCAGCAGGCCCTGCCCCGTCCATCGGCGCAGCGACTCGAACATCTCGTGGTTGGAGTGACGCAGCGAGGGGTGCTGCATCCACGCATCGATGACGGGCATCAGACTCCCTAACTCTCTCCCGGCGCCGCTGGTCCTGTCGCTCCAGAAGCGCTAAGCGACCGCTTATCACGACCCTAGTCCCTGCGTGCCGTACACAACCACCCCTCGAACGGCCCGCTTCGTGCACCAGAGAGACAGAACCTAGCTAGGCTCGGGAGGTTGTTCGTCGCGCAGGAGGAGACCGTCATGGCCCAGCCGTTCCCGCCCATCGAACCGTACGCGCACGGCCTTCTCGATGTCGGCGGCGGCAACAGGATCTACTGGGAGACCAGTGGCAACCCTGACGGAAAGCCGGCCGTGTGCGTGCACGGCGGTCCCGGCAGCGGGGGAGGCCGCAGCAGCCGTCGACTCTTCGACCCCGAGGTCTATCGGATCGTCGTGTTCGATCAGCGCGGCTGCGGCGAGAGCCAGCCGCACGCCTCCGACCCGGCCGTCAGTCTCGATCACAACACCACAGAGCACTTGTTGGCCGACATGGAGCAGCTCCGCGAGCACCTGGGCATCGAGCGTTGGCTCCTGTACGGCGGTTCCTGGGGCTCGACGTTGATCGTCGCCTATGCCGAGCGCTACCCCGAGCGGGTGTCCCAGATCGTCATCGCCGGCGTCACCATGACCAGGCCCGAGGAGATCGATTGGCTCTACCACGGCGTCGGGCGCCTGCTGCCCGGACCCTGGGAGGCGTTCCGCGACGCACTGCCGGAGGCAGACCGAGGCGGTAATCTCGTGGCCGCCTACGACCGGCTCATGAGCAGCAAGGATGAGGCGGTCCGGGTCAAGACCGCGCGCGACTGGTGTGCTTGGGAGGACGCCGTCATCGCCCACGAGGCACTCGGCAGGCCCGGCGCGTACAGCGACAAGCCCGATGACGCGCTCTTGGCCTTCGTCCGGATCTGCGCGCACTACTTCGCGAACGGCGCCTGGATCGAGGACGGGCAACTCCTGCGCGACGCGGGCCGACTGGCCGGGATCCCGGCGGTGCTGATTCATGGCCGGCTCGATCTGGGAAGCCCGCTCAAGACCGCGTGGGAGTTGGCCAAGGCGTGGCCGACCGCGGAGCTGAAGGTGATCGACGAATCGGGCCACACGGGCAGCCCCGCGATGCAGGACGCGATCCTCGAGGCGACCGCGCGGTTCGGCAGGGTCGAACATTGACCCGCCCCGTTACGTGAAGACCAAGTGTGCGTGGAGGGTGTAACAACGCTTCCTCCCCTGCGTACATCAGGGTTTGGTCCCCATCGTGGTGACATGGAGCAGTGATACGGTCACGCATATGAAGGTCGTCGTGCAGATCAAGCTCACGCCGGATGCCGCGCAGGCCCCGGCGCTTGGGCGGACCCTGCACGCGGTCAACGAGGCCACGAACCGGGCATCCGCAGTCTCCTTCGGGTACTTCAAGCTCAAGGGAAGCGTCCCCCAGCTGCGGAAGCTGTGTTACGGCGAGCTGTAGGCCGGCGGGTTCGGTGCGCAGGCCGCGCAGCACATCATCAAGCGTGTGGCCGACGCGTACACTACGCTCCGGGCGAACATCCGGGCCGGGAACCTCGGACCGCAGGACTCGAAGCGGCGGCGTCAGGCGGATTCCGAGCCGGTCGTCTTCCGCCCGCACGCTGCCCACTCCTACGACGACCGCAGCCTGTCGTGGAACTACGACCAGCGGACGGTGTCGATCTGGATGCTGGACGGCCGGGTCGAGTCCGCTTCACCTGTTCTCCCGGCCCGCTGGGGCCAACATCGCCAAGCGCGGGGCCACGGTGTGGGTATTCGTCAACATGCCCGACCCGGCCCCCGCCTGAGCGCGGCCGGTAGATGTGACCCGTGACCGCCCTGCGGTAGGGGGCAGTCGGGAACATGAACAAGGCCGTACCGAACCGAGTCAACAAGCTCGGTCATTCACGGCCGAGTTGTTGACGGCCATGTAGCCGAGTTGCTCCAGCAGGAGTGCGCTCTCGCGAGGGGCGTCTATGGCGGCCGTGATGATCTGCTTGGCCACGGCGGCTGCCAGCGGCGGGTGGGCGGCCATCTCCTCGGCGATCTCCAGCGCGCGGTCCAGGCACGGTACGCCTGGTCCGGTGACCTCGCTCAGCAGGCCCCAGGCGTACGCCTCAGCGGAGCTCATCCGTCGGCACCGCAGGACCAGATCGCGGGTCCGCGCCGGTCCGACCGTCCGGACCAGCCGCGTCACACCGCCGGAACTCGGCAGGATACCGATGGCGACCTCCGGCAGTCCGAACGAGGCGGTCGGGTCGGCGACGCGGATGTCGGCTGCCAGGGCGAGTTCCAGCCCTCCCCCCAGGCAGTAGCCGGAGATCGCGGCGACCGTCGGTTGGCGGAGGGCGGCGAACGTCTCGTATACCGCGCCGGTCGAGCGGTAGTACGCGGCGATGGTCGCCGGGGTCATCTCCCGGAGCTCGGTGGTGTCGGCACCGGCCGAGAAGACCCCTGGCCCTCCGGTTACGACCACGGCGCGGCTGCCGGCCACCTGGTCGCTGCCCAGGGCTGCGAGCAGGGCCGATTCCATGTGGGTGGAAAGGGCGTTCAGTTTGGCCTCGCGTCGCAGCGTGACCACGGCGATCTCACCGTGCAGCCGCGTCTCGACGGTGCCCGGGGCGGACGGGACACGAGTGTCGTCACCGGCCGGCATGTCGGGGCGGGTGTCGGAATCCATCGTTGCTCCGTGGAGTGGGTGAGCGCGGGCGGATGCGCGCTCGGGGTGGCAGCGGGCTCAGGGCGCGTGGTTTGCGTCACCGTCCCCGGATTCGCGCCGGGGTTCCGCGCGCGCCGGGACGGCCCGCCCGGCGCCCCAGGCGTCCGCACCGCCGTCGACGACCACCGTCGTACCGGTGATGTACGAGCCCGCGCGAGAGGCGAGGAAGGCAATCACTTCGGAGACGTCCTCCGGGCGGCCGAAACGTCCCAGCGGCACCGATGGGCCCCAGCTCCGCCGCTCGGCCTCGGAGTAGTTCTCGGCGAGCCCTTCGGTGGCGATGGTGCCGGGCGCGACGCAGATGGTGCGGATGCCGTAGCGACTCCACTCCTGGCTGAGGCCCGAGGCGAGGTTCTCGACTGCCGCCCGCGCCGATGCGGCGTGGGCGAAGCCAGGTATGCCCCGGCGGGGCGAGAAACCGACGAAGACGACCACGCCCGAACACTGCGGGATCATCGCCCGGCGGGCCACTTCACGGGTGACTGCCCACGCGGCGTCCACGGCGAGCCGGTGCACGGCCCGCCAGCCCTTGGGGCTGATCTCCTCCGCGGGGGCGGAGAACTGGCCGCCCGCGTTGTTGACCAGGACGTCGATGCGTCCGTACGCCTCCAGCGCCCGGTCGACCACGTTGGTGACCTGTTCCTCCTCGCGGATGTCCGCGGGCACGGCCAGGCAGGAGCCGCCGAGTTCTGCCACGGCCTGCCGAGTCTCCTCCAGGGGATCCGCGCGGCGGCCGCAGACGACGACACTCGCTCCGGCGGCCGCGAGGTCCAGCGCGGTGGCCCGCCCGATCCCGGTGCCGCCACCGGTCACCAGGGCCACCGTGCCGCTGTGGACATCCGGGCGGAGTACGCGTCGGCGCGCGGGTTCCGGGCCGGCGGACGTCGGATACGAAGTGCTCCGCACGGATCCTCCTGACCGAACCCACTAGTCTGACTGATCAATCAGTTAGCCTTGGTGGAGGGTGCGGTGTCAAGACTTCCGGCAGGGCCGGCGCGGGATCCGGGCGAGGGTACCGGGCCCGGTCGACGGCTCAGGGGCGGCCGGCCCCCTGTGCTCGGCCGCCCGTCCGCCCGAACGGTGTGTCAGAGCAGGGCGAGTCGGTCCACCAGCAGCTCCGTCCTCCGCTCGGTGTCCTCCGGCGGCAACCTCTCCCAACCCAGGACCCTTCCACCGGAGGTCCTTCCCCTGCCGAGATCGCGACGTCCGCGCATGCCAGGTCGTTCGAGAAGCTTGTGCCGCAGCCTTCTCAAACGACCTGGTACCCCAGCAGGTCGACGGATCGCTAGCCGGCAGTTGCGCCGGTTCATGAGGTACGGGGGTTTCCTCCGGTCCCGGCTTGCTCGGGACGTCTGTGCCGAACGATGCGCTGTGGGAGAGAATGCTGGACATGACGACTTGAAGAGCACCGGCCGGGCGGCAGCCCTGGCGCAAGGTCGCGACCTGGGACACGACATTCGACGGGGACCGTCGGGTCTGTGCCGCTTGCGGAACGACCGTCCGCTCGTACCAGTACCGATTCCATCCGCCCGAGTCGTCCATGTTCGAGCGGTGCATCGCACTTGCTTGGTGTGCCCGCTGCCGGATCTACTCCGGCAACATGGTGCATGTACCACGAGAGCGGGCTCTGGACGACGCCCTCGCTTCGCTTCCGGGCGAACAACGGGAGAGGCTTGCACGTTCGGAAACACGGCTGATGGAGTACCTGGATCGCCGAGCCCGAGGCCAAGGAGGTTAGTCGCCCCCCGGTCAGCCGGCTTTGGGCGGATGCTTCTTCGCCTGCGATTGCTTGGCCTCGGTCTGGGCAAGGCGGCAGGACTCGGCGCCGGCCTGTGGTGATGGGGTTGTCGCTCTCGGAGCCGGGCCGGGCCGGGCCGGGCCCGGCTGTCAGAACTTGCCGCTGTTGTTCGCCGCAGAAGGGGACGGAATCGGTTCGGCGACGTCCCAGTGCTCGACGATCAGACCGTCCTGAAGGCGGAAGATGTCGAACACGGCCGTGGGAGTGCCCGCCCAGTCGACCTCGCTGAGGGCGACGACGAAGTTCCCCTGGCCGATGAGCCGGTGCACCTTCGTATACGTCAGCGACTTTCCCCCAGCCGCCAGACCCGCCATGAACGCGGTGAAGCCGTCGATGCCGTCAGCCACCTCGGGACTGTGCTGCACGTACTGATCCGGGGAGATGAACTCGGCGATGCGCTCGGTGTGTCCGTCCTGGAGGACCGTGACGAGGAAGTCGGAGACCTTCTGCTTGTTCCCTTCCGTGCGGTCGAGGTCGGTGACCTCGGTCGCACCGCTGGTCTGGGTGTGGCCGGACGGGGTGGTCCGCCCGCCGGCGGCGATCGTGTCCCAGTGCTCGACGATCCGGTCGTTGGTGTCGGTGTCGAACAGGTCGGCGGTCACCCAGTGCGTCGTGCCGCCCAAGGTCTGCGCCACGTGCAGGAACACGTACCGGCCGTCCTCGATCGCGCGGACCACCTCGATGTCACGCTGGGGATTGCGTGCGAGGAAGGGCTCGAAGAAGGAGAGGAAGCCTTCCTTGCCATCACCTACTCCCGTGCTGTGCTGCGTGTACCGGTCGCCGGTGTACCGGTCGAGGGCCTCACGTGCCTTGCCGTCGCGAATCCCGTGAAGGTACAGGCCACGTGCGTTGTCGAGCTTCGCAGTCATTCGGCCATGGTCTCATGGTGGGGCAGGGCGGCGTCCGGCTGCCTGACCGCCTCAGACCTTTACCGCGGTCTCTCGGTTCCGCCGAGCACCGAGACTCGACGCACCACCCGGACTGAACCACCCGTCCCGGGACCCGGTCCCGGTTGGTCGACGTCGTCTCGCACGCGGCCAGATCCGCATCCGCGTACGCCTCCGCGAGTCGCCCCGCCCCCACCCCTGACCACCCGCACTCCGCACTGATCACACTTCGATGGCACAGGACACGCGCGGACGTGATCGCGGAGCCGTTCACACGTCACGACCATCAAAGGAATTGTGCGCGATAGGGGCGACCTTCGTACGTGCAATGTACGTGAAAAGTACGGTTCATGGGGTAGCCTGATCGCCAGGAGGTATCCCATGTCCGAGTTGTTCGACGCGGTCGACGCGCTGGTCGCCTCCCGATCTCCGCTGCCGCCCCCGGCGGAACGCAAACGACTGCGCCAGGCGCACGGTCTGACGCTGGACGAGGTGGCCGCCGCACTGAAGGTACGGCGCGCGACGGTCAGTGGCTGGGAGGGCGGTAGGACCGAGCCGCGGCCGCCGGAGCGCGACGCATACGCCCGCATGCTCAAGCAACTCGCCCAGCTGTACCCCGCCCATGCTCCGGTGCCCCCTAAAGACACGGCGGTTCCCGAGACGCCTGCCGTTCCGGCCGTGACCGCTCCTGCACCGTCGGTTGCCGAACCGGTCCAAGACCGCACCGGAGTCACAAGCCCGACTGCAGAGCCTGCGAAGAGCGCACGGCGCCCCGCCGCTCCGGCCGCTGCGCCCCGCCGGGCGCGCACCACCGGGCCGTCGTCGACCTCGCGCCGTCCCGGCGCGCGGAAGGCGGCGTCGGCCGGAGTCTCGACGGGCGGCGCCGACCCGCGGTTCGAGAACGGGCCGCTGGCGGTCGTCGACGTCGAAGACGGGCAGGTTCTGGCGTACTGCACCGGCGGCCTGGTGCTGGACGTTCCCGCCAAGAGCTTGCCGTACCTGGTGGACTGGACACTCAAGGAGGCGAAGCTCGGTCAGGCGAAGCTGTCCGGGCCGGGCAAGGACGCCGACCCGCTGCTCGTGCTGACCGAAGCCGCCCTCGAGCGCTACGGACTCCCGGTCACGCTCACGGAGGAGGAGCGGCTCGCCGGGCGTCTGGGGGAGGGGCACAAGGTCGTCAAGCAACTCGTGCGTGCGGAGTGGAAGCTCACGCAGCGGGGGTTGGGGCCGTGGGCGCGGATCTACCGCCCCGCGACCGGTTCGGAGCGGGCCTGCGTACAGCTGTGCATCCCGTCGTGGCATGCGCTGGACACCCGACACTGGGGCGCGGCCGGGCAGCTCCCGCCGGCCGAACTGGCCCGGGTCCTGGGCGTGTACGCCTCGCGGGTGATGACGCCGCGCGGATCCACCGCCGTGACCGGCCTGGAGCTGATGACCGCGCTGCACCCGGCGACCCGCGCTTCCGAGCCGGACGCTGACGGCAAGCGGCACTCCGAGCGCAACCCCGGCAGCCTGGGTAAGAACCCGGTCGACCCGGCGCCGTGCGAAGCTCCCGACGGGCACCCGGTACTCAAGGACCTGCCGCGCTTCCACGTGCGCGGACCGGAAGAGAAGCTGTTCGAGGAGGCCTACGACTGGGCGCGCCCGATGACCGATGCCGAGTGCACCCTGCGGTACCTGGTCGGCATCGACGTGAACATGGCCTTCGCAGCAGGCGCCAACGGGCTGTCCGTCGGCCTCGGAGCGGCGACGTACGTCAAGGCCCCGGCGTTCGACCCGAAGCTGCCCGGCTCGTGGCGCGTCGACCTGAGCCACGTCGACCTGTCCCGCGTGAAGGTCGGCGAGGAGTGGGTGGCGCTGGACGGCAGCCTGCTGCCCTCTCCGTTCACGCCGAAGGGCGACCGACCCGGGGGTCCGGCCTGGTACGCGACTCCGACGGTGGCGTACGCAGTGGAGCTCGGCTACGAGGTGCGTCCGCTGGAGGCGTGGGTGCGGCGCGAGAACGGTCGCTACCTGGACGGTTGGTACAACCGGCTGCGTGATGCCTACCTCGCCACGATGGCTGACCTCGGCGTCGACGCCGACCTGTCGCCGGAGGGTTTCCTCACGGCGATGGACGATTACAAGGGCCGCGACCCGGAGCTCGCGATCGTCGCCTCGGCGATCAAAGCCACGGTGAAGGGCGGCCTGGGCAAGCTGCGCGAGCGCCCGCGCGGCGAGGGCTGGCGGCCCGGCGAACCGTGGCGCGCCCTGTCCCGGCCCACCTGGCGGCCGGACATCCGCGCGGCAGTCATCTCCCGGACCCGCATCAACCTGCACCGCAAGATCGTCAAGCACGCCGCCTTCACCGGGCAGTACCCGGTCGCGATCCTCTCCGACTGCGTCGTCTACGCGGCCAACGGCCCCTCGCCGCTGAACTTCCTGCCGTACCGGGACGGAAAGCCGCTGCCCGGCGGCTTCAAGCTCGGCGTCAACCCCGGCTTGGTCAAGCACGAGGGCACCCAGGAGGTGCTGTGGGGCGAAGAAGTGCGCGAGCGGTTCAACGCACCGGAACTCAACCTCGCCCGGTACATCAAGGACGGCACCGTCACCGACGTCGACAACGGCGAGTAATGGAGCAGATGGACGATGAGTCTGTTCGGGGACGGCCTGGACACCGCCGTGCATAAGGCGTTCACCCGCCCGGCGCCCAAGCACGCGGGCCCGCAAGTGCGGTACCTGGTCAAACAGCTCAAGGGCACCAAGGCGGTCGCTGAACTGCTCGGGATCTCCCAGCGCCAGGTGGAACGGTACGTGGCCGGCCAGGCCCGCCACCCTCGCACGGCCCTCGCCGCGCGCCTGGAGCGTGAGGTGAAGAAGCGGTGGCAGCCGCAGATCCGGGCCAAGGCCCGGCAGAAGGCGGCGACCACGGGCGGCATCGTCATCGATACCCGCGCTCGCCTCGGCTATACCGCGCCGATCGGTTCCACGGACGAAGACCGCATCCGCCACCTGACCGTCGCCCTGCCGCCCCACTACGCCGCCCGCCTCTTCGACGCCCAGCAGGCCGGCGCCAGTGACCGCGAACTCAAGGAGATCGCTGCCGAAGCGCTCAAGGAGGTGTACTTCCAGGACGGCGGCCGCCGAGCCGGCCAACTGGAGGAGATCCGCTTCTCGGACGTCGAGCACCTCGAGTTCGACCTATGACAACGCCACGAAACCACCCGCGAGCCCGTCATCGGTGCCGGGCCCCGCGAGTACATCAGGACGTCGCGTGCTGGGAGGGGGGAACAGCGCGGGGGAGGCCCAGCATGCCGATCAGCGCCTCCGCATCCCCTCGTTTGTGCTGGCTTCCAGGTCATCTCCGAGCGCGACGACAAGGGCTCGATCATCCTGCCCTTGGACAGGCTCCCCAGTGAACTGGCAATCGTGGATGTGCGCGTGTGAATGGTGACGGCAGACTGACACGTCAACGGGACCTCTGGCAGCTGGTAGATCCTGGTTGATCCACTGCACTACCAGAGGTCCCGTTCTCGTATGCGATCTCCCGCTCTCTCTTGACCAGGGCGGATGCCGCTCAACTACGCGTCACTGCCTCCGCACCTTGCCCTTGAAGACCCGCGTTTCCCCTGCCCGTCGGCTGATGGAGGCCGTGTTCGACACTTCCATCGAACGCTGACCGCCTACGGCCGCCGACGGCATCGGGACTCGTCCGTCTAGTGCGCGGTCACGGTCCGGGTGTACGGCTTGGGGACCGTGGCCCCCGGGACCTGCGGAGCGAACGTCACGTTCACGAGGTAGTTCGTCCCGTAGGTGGCCGTGTAGGTGCCGGTGCCGTTGAACTTCACCTTCTTGTTGGCGTCGTCGAGGGTGAGGGTGCTGGGAAGTGCCGGGGCCTTGCCCGTTTTCTGGGCGGTGGAGAGGCAGTCGTACAGTGAGAGGTTCTTCTCGCCGATGCCGTACGAGGGGTCCCGGGCGTACTGGACCTCGTCGAAGGTTCCACCGAGGGTGGCCTTCAGCGCCAGCTGTCCGGTGGTCTCGACCTTCTGCAGGTTCACCGTGACATGAGCCACGGTGTGCGGCGGGACCTCGATCTGCTGCGTGGGCGAGGTGTAGGTTCCCACCGCATTGACTTCCTGAACCTGTTTCTCACCGAAGTTCACCGTGGTGTTGGTGAACTTCTTCGGCACATTGGCGAGTTGGGCCAACAAGCCGAGTACCTTGCCCTTGAAGGTGACACCGTTCCTGACGGACGTGCTGATGGCCTCGGGAACCTTCTTGGTGAAGGACTGGGTGGAGAGCTTCAGGGCGTCATCGGTGTCGTTGGTGAGAATGCTTGTCCCCATGTACCAACCGTCGCCGAGGCTGACGCTGGGCTCACCGACCGCGTGGGCGACGGCGTTGGCGTTGGTGACCCCCGTCGAGTCGATCTTGATGATGGGCTGGGGGTCACCGATCTTCCCGACGTTGCAGTAGGGCAACTGCGACGCGATGGTCTTGTCCAGGTCGGTCAGCTGGGCCGTGTCGGCGGAAGCGGTCGGCGCCGTGAGCGTACCGACGAGCAGCAACGAGCCGGAGAGTCCGACGACTTTCATCGCCCTTGTTGTTTCCCTCGTAGGCGCGAAGCGCAGTTTTCGCCACATCTCACGCCTTCTCGTTCGTGCTGATGGTGCGGCTGAAGGGCTTGGGGACCGTGGCCCCCGGGACCTGCGGAGCGAACGTCACGTTCACGAGGTAGTTCGTCCCGTAGGTGGCCGTGTAGGTGCCGGTGCCGTTGAACTTCACCTTCTTGTTGGCGTCGTCGAGGGTGAGGGTGCTGGGAAGTGCCGGGGCCCTGCCCGTTTTCTGGGCGGTGGAGAGGCAGTCGTACAGTGAGAGGTTCTTCTCGCCGATGCCGTACGAGTGGTCCCGGGCGTACTGGACCTCGTCGAAGGTTCCACCGAGGGTGGCCTTCAGCGCCACCTTCCCGGTGGCCTCGACCTTCTGCAGGTTCACCGTGACATGAGCCACGGTGTGCGGCGGGACGTCGATCTCCTGCGGAGGGGAGGTGAAGGAAAACGTCTCCTCCTTCCTGCTCTCCGTAGTGGAGTTGAAGGAGTACTCCGTGGTGAAGTCGTCACCGATGGAGATGCCCTTGGTGATCTGGAACTTCGCGGAGATCTTGTTGGTGACCTTGAGTCCCTGGCTGACCGAGTTCTTCACGCTCTCGGAGATGGCCTTGGTGAACGACTGGCTGGTGAGCTTGATGGTCTTGTCCGTGGAGTTGGTGAGTTCGCTCGTCCCCAGGTACCAGCTGTCGCCGACGCTGATGTCGGGATCACCGTCCTGCACGGCCGTGACATGGGAGCTCGTGACCCCCGTCGAGTCGATCTTGATGATGGGCTGGGGGTCACCGATCTTCCCGACGTTGCAGTAGGGCAACTGCGACGCGATGGTCTTGTCCAGGTCGGTCAGCTGGGCCGTGTCGGCGGAAGCGGTCGCCGTGCCCATCACGCCCACGAGGAGCGTCACTCCGGAAATTCCTGCGATCTTTAGAGTTTTCATCAGTTCTCCCTTTGCAATCTCATGTATGACCGTGGTAGCGCGACATCAAAAGCCCTACGTTTGCCGGTCTTTGTGGCAGCGAATGTAAGGGAAGGTATCTTCTCGATTCACTCCTACATCTGAGCATCTCGTATGTCGAGATGAATATGTGTCAATACGTAGAAATGATACGGGACTTGTATGTGCTGCCCGTACACGGCAGCTGTGAGTTTTGACTGTGATGCTGAATCAACGGGTCGCCTCTGCAATGAGGTTGTTCGAGAGTCGGCGGCCGACTGCTACTTTTGCTGGTGATGGCGGCGCCAGGCGCACCAGAACAGGACGTGCTCCAGGTCGCGGCGAGGCGCAGGGATGACGACGACGCGCCGGATGGCCAGCAGTTCCTGAAGGCCGGCGGGGAAGAGTTCGGCATCGGCGGCGCCGAACTCGCGGCTGCAGCCGCGGCTGTGGGCGACGGCGAGGACGGCCGCCGCCGGCAGGCCGATCAGACTCCAGCGCATCCAGGAGTTGCAGCAGGTGACCTGGCCCTGGTCGAGATCGGGGGTGGCCCTTGGCGCCTTGGAAGTCCTCTTCGATCTCCCATCTGGTGCAGATGATGTCCACGAGGTCGGCGAGGCTGACGGGGTGGTGGAGTGGCAGCGGTAGAAGGACAGTTCGCAGGTGCAGCGGTGGCGGCACACGATCACGACGGCCTGTCCGCCGCTGTGCCAGGTGTCCTCGGCAGGGGCTTCGTGGGCGCGTACGTCGATCAGGGCCTCAGTCATAGTGCAGGTCGCCCTTCAAGCCGTGCCCGGTGCGCATCCGCATCCAGGAGCGGGCCGGGCCCCTGGCGGCCAGCGTGGCGATGGTGAAGGGGCCCGCACCGCTGGTGACGCGGTGGTCGGCGGTGACGGCCAGGGCGTAGTCGAAGCCGAGTGAGCGGGCGGTGCGGCGCAGCGCCGGGCCGCGGTATACCTCGTCTCCGGCAAACCAGCGGCCGGGTGTATGCCGCAGGGGGCCGGCTCGCCGGAGCATGACGGCGGCAGGCTGCGGCTTGGTGGCGAAACCGATCTCGTCCGGCACGTGCCGCAGCGGACGGCGCTCCTCGTCCCCAGCCCAGCCGGCCGCCAGGTGCAACTCCCGCTCGATCAGGACGTGTCCGCATCGGGAGGCGTAGGTCAGGTGCACGGCGTCCTGGCACAGACCGATACCGCCGAGCGTCCCGGAGCACTCATGAGCCGCTCCCACGCAGTCGGTGGAGGACGTTTTCATCCCGAGCGGCTTCAGGGCCAGCAGTCTGTGGACGGCCTGGAGGATGGCACCGATCCGGTGGGTGGAGCATGTGACTCGCCAGGAATTCCCGGGACTTCAGCTGTGCGAAGGCGCTTTCACACGGAGCCCTTAGGCCGGAGTGTTCCCGGTTGAACTATTGAACCGAACACCAGGCGCCTCGGAACCGTCAATACTCGCGTGATGGCCGGAGGGAGCTTTACC
Organism: Streptomyces sp. NPDC059169; assembly: GCF_042755225.1. Classification (NCBI taxonomy): domain Bacteria; kingdom Bacillati; phylum Actinomycetota; class Actinomycetes; order Kitasatosporales; family Streptomycetaceae; genus Streptomyces; species Streptomyces sp. NPDC059169. The sequence continues at coordinate 92,599 of NZ_JBHZCF010000022.1, forward strand.
AGCCTTTTCACAGAGGGGAAGGGCGAGTGACGGGGCTGTCGGTGGAGTGAGGCGAGCGAGAGCTCGCAGTGGCGAATGGCGGAGATCCAGCGCTTCTGGAGGCGGGCGTGGTTCGTATGGATTTGAACTGCCGAGTGCTGACCGCGGCTTCCGCAGCTGGGTCACCACCTCTCTACGGGGCCCTTCGTCCCGGTCGGCAGCGCCGTCATCGAACGCTCCCCGGGATTAGAGACCTCACTGCCAGCAGCCTCACCTCAGACCATGTGCCCGGGGTACGGAGAGTGTTACCGCTCCGTTTCCAGAGTTGGGCTGGCTCGGAGCGGTGACCGAATACTGCCCTGTGCGACGGCGTGGCCGAATGTGAAGCCACTGAGTTGTCGGGGAGTTGGCACCGGGACATGATCCTTTCTCGTACAACCTGACCATTCGTGCGGGAGTCGAGATGTGATGCACCAACCCCTCAACGGGACGGACTGGACGGCCTGCGGGCTGGCTTCCGATCCCCGTGTCCCCGGAGACCACGGTGAAAGGATCCGATCCCGGGACCGTTGGAAACCGTCGCGCAGAGGAAGCCCAAGGAGAGTCCTCAGCCCGGGCCCGAACTCAGGCCGTCCCGGTTCTTTCCGCGCTACGGACGCCGTGCACGCGCACGTTCACCACGGTCGGCGCCTGACGGTGTCAGCTTCATGGGCTCCGCCCCGCGTGCCGCGGTCCGCCACCGCGACCCAGGCCACCCGGTCCGGGACGCATCGTCGTCCCGGGGCCCGAACTGCCGGGTCGGCGGCCCTGCCTGATCGGTCCGGCCGGACCGGATCCTGATCGTGGTGGTCTCCGGTCGGCTGAGACGACGTGGCCATCTGTCCGGCGACTCACCATCGCCGTCCCCCGCACCCCCGTGCGTCTCCTTGCGCCGATGCCTCACCGCTTCCGGTGCAGCGACGCAGGAGTGCGAGGCCAGGTCCCGGAGGGCAGCGCACGACGTTCCCCTGTACGGCGTCGTCCCTCTCGCATGCCGTCGCTCCATGACGTTTCACTGCAAAGGAGTTCGTGATTTTCATGCACAAACGCTCGAGACTTCTCGCCTTCACCACCGTGGGCGTAGTGATGTGCACCGCTGCTTTCGTACCTTCGGTCAGCCAGGCCGCCAACAGGGTTGACGGGGAGGAAAGGGAGTCCTACGCCACAGAGCACGGCCTGACGGCAGATGATGTCAGGCACATCAACGCATTGAACGAGAAGGCTCTGAGCCTGGGGCAGCCCGGCAAGCCGTCAGGGGTGTCGCTGCCGAGCCCCATCGAATCCCTTGGGGCTTCCGCTGCGGCAAGCGGCAGGGTTACGCCTCCCGCCGAGCCGCTTGACAGAATCCCTGACGCCTACCGAGCGTACGGGGGAAGGGCGACCACGGGCGTCAGCAACTACATACGCAAGTGGCAACAGGTCTACAGCCACCGCGATGGCCGGGTACGGCAGATGACCGAAGAGCAGCGAGAGCAACTGTCCTACGGTTGCGTTGGCGTCACCTGGGTCAACTCAGGCCCCTACCCGACGAACAGACTGGCGTTCGCCTCCTTCGACGAGAGCACATACAAAAACGCTCTGGAGAACACCAACCCCCGGCCAGGCGAGACACAGGCAGAGCTCGAAGGGCGCATCGCCAAGGAGAGTTTCGACGAAGGAAAGGGATTCAAACGGGCTCGCGACGTGGCATCCATCATGAACAAGGCCCTGGAGAACGCCCACGACGAGGGGACCTATCTCGATAACCTCAAGGCAGAACTCGCAAGAAACAACGACGCACTGCGCAACGAAGACGCCCGCTCGAACTTCTACGCGGCGCTGAGGAACACCCCCTCCTTCAGGAGCAGAGATGGGGGGAACTACGACCCGTCCAGGATGAAGGCGGTCATCTACTCCAAGCACTTCTGGAGCGGACAGGACCCGCGGAGCTCCTCCGACAAGAGGAAGTACGGCGACCCTGATGCTTTCCGCCCCAACCAGAGCACCGGCCTGGTCGACATGTCGAAGGACAGGAACACCTCGCGCAACCCCAGCAACTCCGGCGAAAGCTATGTCAATTTCGACTACGGATGGTTTGGGGACCAAAAAGTAGCAGATCGCAACCAGACCGTGTGGACGCATGCCAACCACTATCACTCGCCCAACGGTGGCATGGGCCCGATGCGGGTATACGAGAGCAAATTCCGGAACTGGTCTGCCGGATACGCAGACTTCGACCGCGGGGCCTACGTGATCACGTTCATACCCAAAAGCTGGAACACAGCCCCCGCCAAGGTGACGCAAGGCTGGCCGTAACCCGGCCCCTCACCGGAAACCAGCCTGGCGCAGCTGCCTTCACGTTGCCGCTGCCTCATGCGACGGGCTCCCGGGATGGATCGCCAGGCTGGAGCGGGAACTGGAGCGCGGTCCGCTTGCTCACGGGTGGGTGGACCAGCGGTGGACGCTGGCGCGGGTGAAGACGCTGATCGGGTGACTGTTCCGCGTCTCCTACACGGTGGAAGGCACGTGGCGGCTGCTCAAACAGCACGGCTGGTCCCGGCAGCCGCCCGCGTGCCGAGCCATCGAACGTAGCGACGAGGCGGTCGAGCTGTGGAAAAAGGAGGACTGGCCGTGGGCCAGAGCACCACGGCTGAGTGAGGCGGCTGGATCGTGTTCGAGGACGAGGCCGGTCAGTCCGCAACCGCGCCGTAGCCGACCTGTGCCAGATCACCAGGGCCGTCAAGCAACGGCTCAAGCAGATCCAGCACCGCCCGGACCTGCTCGATAGCTGCCGCACCGGCACCGGCCTGATCATGAATGGCTGACCGGCATCACCCATGTCACGTTCAGCATCCCCAGCAGGCTGTGGGTTCACTCCTCGACGGGCCCACGGTCGGTCACGTGCTGCGACTCCACGCGTCGACGGTGGCGGCGGCCCAGGCCCGGACGCGTTCCGTGAACTCTTCGGCGGGGAACGTCCCGTCGACAGCGACATCTTCGATCGTGACAGAGAAACGGAGCGGCGGCGTGTCCCGTTGCGGCAGTGCTGCCTCGCCGGCGACTCGTGAAGGCATGCCCGTCACGCGATGGGAGTTGCCACGACGAGCCCGACCGACAAGCCGGTCCACTTCGCTGAGGCCGCCTTCGAGATAGGTGTGTAGGAGCGTCCATGCCATCGCACCGCCGTCAGCGGGAAGCCGGCTGGGATGCTGGAACAGGAAGCAAGCGACCGAGACGCCGTGCAACGGCCCCCAGGGTGCCTGCCGCTCATGGTCCAACGCGAGCAGGACATGGAAAAGATCGCCACAGGATCGTTGGTCCAGGGACACACCGCACTCCGCGCAGGATTCCATGCCCTCTCCTTGATCGTCGAAGCGCAGCGTAGGACGTTCGCGACAGTCGCGCAGCTGAAAATCCTGGCTCCTCAGGACGGTGCAGTGCGTCCCGATTCCGTGACGGTAGAGACGGGTTGCTTTCCGTCTTGTGGGGTTGAAGCGACCGCACCGCACCTCCCGGCGACCACGGGGCTCAGTACGGGGCGAAGGTGTTCACCGGCGCCTGCCACCAGGCCGGGATCCGCCTATCCATGGGAGCGGTCGGCACCTCCGCGGACAACGCCCCGCGGAGTCCTTCTTCGCCTCGCTCAAGCGGGAGATCCTTCCCGACGGGCGTGGCTGGCACGACCGAACGAGCCTCCCGGCTCGTGGTCTTCCGCTGGCTCGACTTCGACAATCGCCTGCGCCGACACTCCACGATCGGCTACCCCACGTCAGCCGTCTTCGAACAAAGATCAACTACGTTGGCCATCGCAGAGTGACAACCGGTGTACACGATCAAAGTGGAAGGCTCCTGCACAACTCACCCTGCACCGAGTCGAGCCGCTGACTTTGGCGTGCTGTCGTCGGGGCTGGCGATATGTGATCGTCGCGGTATGCCTCTTGTGCCGCGGACGGCTGACCTGCCATCAGCGCCATGGACGGCCCGAGCCGCGTCGATGCGGCGATGACCCGCGCATCCGAGCGCTTGATCGGCCGTACCGCGAAGAGGTACACCACCACGGACGAAAGAACTCAGCGCGCTGCACGGCAGGCGATGCGCAGGGCGAATCGGATGGCTGGGTCCTCCAGCCGCATGTCGAGTAGCTTCTCGATCCGGTCCAGCCGTTTGAGCACGGTGTTTCGGTGGACGTGGAGGCTCTTGGCGGTGGCGGAAGCCGAGGACTCCAGTGTCAGATACGTCTCCAGGGTGTCCAGGAGTGTCTTGTTGGCAGGTTCCAGCAGTGCGCCGAGCAGGAGGTGGCTACGGCGTACGGTCTCGTTGCCCGACGCGACGGTAAGGATGAGGCGGCGGGGATCCGTCGTGTCGGCGTGCTCGACCCGGTGCCGGCCCGGGGACAATCCTGCGATCTGGGCGAGCTCCCAGGCTTCGGTGAGGGACTTGGCCAGCCCGGAGGGCCCCGGCTGCGCTCTGCCGATTCCAGCCACCAGGGCCGTGCCGGGGATGGAGGTGAGTGATCGGCGGACGGCGTTGATGATGGCGGAGAACCGACTGGGAGTCGGTTCGTCTCGCTCACTCAGCCACGCTGCCCAGCTGCCGCCGAGTTCCACCAGGGGAGCGACGAGCCCTTGGAATTCCAGGGCGTGGCGCAGGCGTGAAGTGGTGGCTTGGCTCCGCGGGGTGGTCGTCGCCGTCGGGCGGATGCGTACGCCGATGTGCCAGCCGTCCAGGGTCCAGCCTGCTTCGAGGGCCTGCTCGACTGTTGGCGGCGTGACCTGGTCGCCCAGGGTCAGGAGTTCGGTGAGCACCGAGGACTGGAAGGCGGCATCACGCGCGGCTTCGAGTTGGTTGGTCGTGGACCAGGCCGTGACGGCCCAAGCGGCGATATCGAGGGCGGCTTTGACGGTGTCGAGTTCGGCGTCGGTGACGTCGGGTGTCTCGGCGATCAGCCATAGCGGTGCTCCACGCCTGCCGGTCGTGCCGGCCGGTAGTGCGACGAGCACCCCGGATTCGTCTCGGATCGTCGCGGCAACCGCAGTGCGCAGCGTGTCGTCCAACTGTCGGGTCGGAGCCTCCCCGGCCAGCGGGGTCCCCTCGGAGCTCAGGATCGCGCAGCGAGCGGGCAGAAGGGTGTTCAGGGCTCGCACGGTGCTCGCAGGACTGGCGGGGCGTCGACTGAGGTGCGCCGCGAGCCGGGCACAGGTGAGTCCCCGCTGTGTTTCAGCGCTGTGTACAAGGGCGTGCAGGCGTTGCGCGAGGTCCAATGGCGTGGCTCCGGACGCGGAGACGAGGGGCAGCGCCAGGCGATCGGCCAGCCACCTGGTAGAGCTGAGGACCGACGCCGTTGCGGTGTGCACGATCAGTGCGCTGGCCTGGGATACGCGGGCCCTCGGCAGCAAGGTCTCGAGCTGGTATCCGCTCGGGTCGTCGAGGACCAGGGCCGCATGAGCACTGAACCTGGTCAGGTCCGGTTCCGTCGGGGCGCACAGGTGTACGTCGGCCACGGCTTGCTCGAGTCCCCCGGCCCCGCCGAGCAGGGATGCTCCGTCGAGCACCGTGCCGGCGAGAAGTTGACGGACTGTGGGATGACCGGTCATGACTGAGCCCAGCTGTATCCGAATGCCGCGGGTGAAGCGAGATGGGAGAACGCTGGTTCGGTCCACCGGCTGGGGGCTGGGTAGACAAGCACGTCGACCTGGTAGCCGGCGGCTACCGTCTCCGTGAGCAAGGGCGTCCTGGTGCGCTGGTCAAGCAGGCAGATGATGTCCGGTGCCGTGGCGACGATCTGGCCCCGGTCGAGCACCATGAGGAACTCGTTGCGGGTCTCGATGCGTAGCGGGCGATTGTCCGGTGGGCCCAGCCACACGACAACGCTGCCGTGCGCGGCTTCGACTCCGGGCTGCCACGTCACCTCGCTGACACGCCCGGATCCGAGGTGACGGCTCGGCTCGGCGTCAAGGGAGCGTCCGAGTCCCAGTGCTCGGGCGAGTGCGCCATGGACGCCTGCTGCTCCCGCAGCTGCAGTGTCGACGGGATACCCGGCGAACGCCGACCAGCCACCCATCGTCACCGTGAGGGTGCGAATGTACCGCTCGGCTTCGTGGCCGGTGATGGCTTCGGCGGTGATGGTGTGGCCGCGAGAGTCGCTCAGAGTGAACGGTGCGATCGGAATACCGACCGCGTCGTAGGTGGTCTGGTCCAGCCAGGACAGCCCTCGCCCCATGCAGTCGACGTCCACCAGGGGCGTTTGTGTCTGTGCGGCCACGATCAGGGGGAGGAAGGCGTTCACGCCGGCGGTCTCGTAGCCGCAGACATACACGGGGCGCGTTGGGGTGAGTGCGTCGCGTAGCCGGGTGAACGCACGGGTGCATTCATAGCCGTTGCTCGGCTTCTCGGTGAACGCGGTGACGGAGCCGACCAGACCGGTGCTGATCAGCATGCCTTCGTCCGGTAGATCAGCGTGGTCGTAGACGGTGACCGGTCCGTACGTGGCCAGCACCTCCCGGGCCAACAGTTCGAACAGCCAGGGGTCCCCAGCGCCCCCTGAGCCCAGTACCGAGGCCCCGGTGGCCAGAGGCCGTAGATCGGCCGCGTCAAGGATCCAGCTCATGGTCACCTCTCTCGTCTCGGAGAGGGCACTTTACCCACCTGCATCGTGATTCATGGACAGTTTGCCCACTGACAGTCCCCCCTTCAAGACCTAGCGTCGGAGACAACCGCAGTGGTCCAGTTCATCCTGATTTGAACAGAGGTGTTCCATGGAACAAAGACAGGCCGGGGACGACTACGTGCTTCAGCGTGTCCCCGCAGGTGCCCGCTACTCCTGGTGGACCGTCGCGGTCCAGCGGTTCGGCCAGATCTCCGCTCTGTCGCAGTTTCTGCTCGGCGCGGCACTCGGATTCGGCATGACGTTCTGGCACGCCGTGCTGGCGATCACGCTGGGTTCGGTGATCCTCGAAGCCGTGGCGATCTGCACCGGCCTGATCGGCCAGCGGGAGGGGCTGAGCACGTCGGTGCTCGCGCGGTGGACCGGCTTCGGTCGGTACGGCTCGAGCCTCATCGGCTTGGTCATCGCGCTGAGCCTGATCGGCTGGTTCGGTGTGCAGAGCGCCGTATCCGCTGAGGGGCTGCACCAGTTCCTACCGGGGCTGCCGGTGGGGGTGCTCTCTCTCCTCTTCGGTCTCGTGGTCACCTCAGTAGTGATCTTCGGCTTTCATTCGATGGCCTGGGCCGCCTACCTGACCGTTCCTGCCTTCCTTGCGCTGGCTGGGTGGTCGATCGTCTCCGAACTGTCTCGGCACGACATCGGCGCACTCGTCACCGAAGGCCCGCCAGGGGAGGCGCTGAGTCTGGCTGCCGGGACCACCCTCGTCGCGGGCGGCTTCATGGTGGGCATGGTGATAACCCCGGACATGACCCGCTTCAACCGCAAGCCCAGCGACGTCGTCAAGCAGACGCTGGTGGGAGTGACCCTGGGGGAGTACATGGTCGCCCTGGCCGGAGTACTGCTTGCTCATGCCCTGAGGACCAGCGACATCGTCAACATCATCACTTCGACTACCGGCTGGGTAGGAACACTGATCCTTATCGCCGGCACGCTCAAGATAAACGACTGGAACCTGTACTCCGGCTCCCTCGGTGTCGTCAACTTCGTCTCGACCACGACCGGACGTTCACTCAATCGCAAGGTCGTCACGGCTGGTGTCGGACTGGTGGGCAGTGTGCTGGCGGCTGCGGGGATCCTCGGGCACTTCATCGACTTCCTCATCCTGCTCGGGGTCGCCTTCCCACCGATCGCCGGGATCATGGTCGCCGAGTACTTCGTCGTCAAGCGCTTCCGCGGCGAGCTCGAAGCCGCTGGGACGGCGCTGCCTGCCAGTGAGCCCACCTGGGTACCCGCCACTCTGGTCGTCTGGCTGGCATCCGCTCTGATCGGCTGGTACGCCCCGATCGGCATCGGTGCCCTCAACTCGCTCATCGCCTCGATCGTGCTCTACACACTCGCTGGCAAGACTGGGCTGATCCGGCCCGCCTCCACTCAGCCCACCGCTATCGAGGCGCCGAAGACACTGGTGGCGATGTGAGCAACTGTCACGAGAGGGGAACCGCAATGCGGATCGGGATTGATGTCGGCGGTACCAACACCGATGCCGTCCTCACTGAAGGCGGCCAGGTGCGGTCCACGGCGAAGACCTCCACCACACCAGACGTCACCACCGGAATCTCGCGGGCCGTCGACATGTTGCGCCGGCAGGCGCAGTTCGACCCTGCGGATATCCAAGCCGTCATGATCGGAACCACGCACTTCGTCAACGCACTCGTCGAGGCGAAGGGGCTGGCACCGACGGCGGCCATCCGGTTCGCGCTGCCCGCGACCTCCGGTCTGCCACCACTGATCGCCTGGCCCGAGCGACTGGTTGCAGCCATCAAGGGCAGGTCGTACCTCTGCCACGGGGGCCACGAGTTCGACGGGCGCACCATCTCCCCGTTCGACGAGGGGGAAGTGGTAGCTGCGGTCGAGGACGCGGTCGACAACGGCATCCGCAGCATCGCCATCTCCTCCGTGTTCTCGCCGGTGAACGCCGAGTTCGAACGGCAGGCAGAAGAGTTGATCACCAGCAGGTTTCCGGGAGTTCACGTGAGTCTGTCCCACGAGATCGGACGGATGGGGCTGCTGGAGCGGGAGAACGCCACGGTGATCAACGGATGTCTTCGCGATGTCGCCGAGCACGTCTGTACCGCACTGGGCGATGCCTTGAACCGAGCGGGTATCTCCGCGCCGCTGTTCCTGAGCCAGAACGACGGCACCCTGATGGACATCGGCTTCACCCGCCGCTACCCGGTGGCGACCTTCGCGTCCGGACCGACGAACTCCATGCGCGGCGCCGCCTACCTCTCCGGAGTGGATCAGTGCGTCGTGGTTGACATCGGTGGGACAACCACGGATGTGGGCATGCTGCAGTCCGGGTTCCCACGGGAAGCGGCCACCGAGGTGGAAGTCGCCGGCGTGCGAACGAACTTCCGGATGCCCGACGTCCTCTCGGTCGGCATCGGAGGCGGCAGCCGGGTGTTCCGCAACGGGCCGGTGACGGTGGGCCCGGACAGCGTCGGCTACCAGGTGACCCAACAGGCCCTCGTCTTCGGCGGGGACACCCTCACGGCCACCGACATCGCGGTGGCCGCGGGGCGCGCCGACATCGGAGATCCCGCCCGTGTCGCCCACCTGGACAAGACCCTGGTGAGCACGGCTCTCGAACACATCGCCCATGGCATCCAGGACGTGGTCGACCGGATGCGCACGAGCCCGACTCCGGTGCCCGTGGTCGCCGTCGGCGGTGGCAGCATCCTCGTCCCCGACGAACTTGATGGCGCGACCAAGGTGCTTCGGCCTGAGCACTTCGCCGTGGCGAACGCCGTCGGCGCGGCGATGGCCCAGATCGGAGCGGAAGTGGACCGGGTGTTCTCCGTCGCTCCCGGAACCCGCGACGCCGTCCTGGACCAGGCACGCCAGGAGGCGGTGGCCAAAGCTGTCGCGGCGGGTGCAGAGCCCTCCACCGTGCACATCGTCGACGTCGACGAAGTGCCGCTGGCCTATCTGCCCGGCAACGCCACCCGCATTCGGGTGAAGGCCGCCGGCGACCTCGCTGCCACGTCCTGACGACCCACGAGGGAGGAGCCATCATGGCCTACGAACTGATGAAAGAAGACCTCGTCGATCTCGCAACCGGTGCCGCGCTGCTCGGCACCGGTGGTGGAGGAGACCCGCTGATCGGACGGCTCCTGGTGGAACAGGCCCTTGCCGACGGCTGCAGAATCCGGGTCCTTGACCCCGACGAACTCCAACAGGACACGCTGGTCGTCGCGTCGGCGATGATGGGAGCACCGACAGTGGTGCTGGAGAAGATCCCCACGGGCCTCGAGTCGCTGACCGCACTCCGCCGCCTCGAGGAACATCTCGGGCGGAAGGCGGATGCGATCATCCCGATGGAATGCGGCGGTCTGAACTCGATGATCCCGCTCCTCGTCGCCGCCCGCGCAGATCTGCCGGTAGTGGACGCCGACGGGATGGGCAGAGCCTTTCCCGAACTGCAGATGGAGACCTTCAGCGTCTACGGGATATCGGCGTCCCCCCTGGCCATCGCGGACGAGCGAGGCCACACGGCGATCGTGGACACGGGTGCCGACAACCAGCGGACCGAGTGGTACGCACGCGCGCTGACCATCCGCATGGGAGGCTCGGCACACATCGCTGAATACCCCATGACCGGAGAGCAGGTCAAGCGCACTGCCATCCCCAGGACGCTGCAGTTGGCACTCACCCTGGGCCGGACGACGCGCGAGGCAAAGCGTCGCCACGAAGACCCCTTCGATGCGCTCGTCGACGCGCTGCGGCACACCCCCTACGAGCATGGACGGGTGCTGTTCACCGGCAAGGTGGTCGACGTCGTACGACGAGTCAGCGACGGGTTCACCCAAGGACACGCGCTCATCGAGGAGTTCGGCGGCGGCACCGCCGGAATGCGCGTGGAGTTCCGCAACGAGAACCTGCTGGCCACCGTGGACGGCCGAGTCGTGGCGATCGTGCCGGATCTGATCACCCTGCTCGACGCCGACACGGCGATGCCCATCACCACGGAAACCCTCCGCTACGGCATGCGCGTCCGTGTCTTCGGGATCTCCACTCCGCCGATCATGCGCACCTCCGCCGCCCTCGAAGTCTTCGGCCCGGCCGCCTTCGGCCTGACCGAGCCATGGCAGCCCCTGGAGGAGATCATGAACTGAAAGCGCGTCACGCGCCGCGGACCCCCTGCGAAACCGCGGCGCGTGACGGGCATGGCGCCGGCGTCTGGTACCGGAACGCAGACCATCGACGGCCCGACCGACCCAGACACCGAAGGGCGCCGCCCGTGATCCGCTCGTGCACCGTCCATCGTGCTCCGTGCCCCGGCTCTCCGCACCATCCGTCGCATAGGGGGAGAGACACGGTTGACACCGGTCCGCAGCTGACCACACACCCGTCGCCGCGGATCCGGCCGATCCGCGAGATGCAACCCCCGTCGATTCCCGACGATTGGCACGGCCATGACCACACCGCTCCAGCCCTTCGGTACCGGAAGCCGGTGCAAGGCCTTCCAACTCCCCAAGACGATCCGGACCCCGTCCGCTGCCCGTCGACTGGTGCGACACGCACTCGCCGAATGGTTGATTCCCCATGACGTCCTGGACACCGCACAACTGCTCGTCAGCGAACTGGTCACCAACGCGGTGACACATGCCGAGGGACCAGTCGGGCTCCTGCTCCTCCACACCTGGCGCGGGGGACATCCCGTGCTGCGTGTCGAAGTCACCGACGCTTCGACCAGGCCGGCCCAACGGGAAGAACCCGCGGAACAAGACGAGCACGGACGGGGCCTGGACCTGGTCGAGACCTTGGCAGACCGGTGGGGTCAGGACGCGTTCGCACACGGCAAACGCATCTGGTGTGAACTCATGCGCCCCCAGGGGCTCGCACAAGGGCGCCGGAGTCTGCATCGGGGCGCAGGCGGCCGGTTGGCGCCCTAGCGCGCCGTGACCGTCACGACGGGCGCGCCACCGGTCGCGACCCGCGAGATCACCGGAAAGGAGCAAACGCACATGGCAGGCTGGTGGCGATGGCGCAGGGTCGCTTTCACCGACCCCCCGGACGAGAAGGCGTTCGGCGGCTTCGCGGCACGCACGGGCTGGACCTATTCCGGCCGAGTGGAACACGGGTGGTTCGGCCCCACACCGACGTGGTCCAGCCTCGACGGTGCCGTCATCCGCCTCTACCCGCAAGCCGACGTCTGCGTGGCCATCGCGGAGGTGAGCGCGGCCGAACCGGAGTTCCACCAACGCGCCATGGCTGAGGCAGAAGCCATGGTGCGCCGCGCCTTCCGGTGCTTCACGGGAACGGAAGCGCTGAACTTGCTGCGTTCAACGGGCGCTGAGGCCAAACCGCGCGTTCTCACGGCCGTCGCCGCATCAGCTCCCGATCGCTACTGTCCTGACGTGGGGGAAGCCATCATCTCAGCCCTCTTCGCCCCGCAGCCGCCGGTCCGCGCAGCCGCCCTTCGAGGCGTGCTGTTGACCGAGTGGCCCCAGTTGGAACGACCACTGGTCGCTCACGCGCTGACCGAGACCGAGGAAGATCTGGTCCACTTTGCCTGGACATTAGCTCACCATCTGTACCACCGCGACGTCGACGCCTACCTCATCCCACAGTCGGGCGCCCTCCAGGAACCGTCGAATCCCCCCGAAGCTCCGGGCGAAGACACGGCCGCCACCCCGCGTCCAGCCGCCGGGGGTGGCTTGCGCACCCTGCTCGGCGCGGCAAGCGGTCGTATGACATGGAGCCCTTGAGTCCGCCGCGACCGAGGGGCGCACGGTCACCGAGGAGCCACGGCAGCAGAGGGGCCGTCCCGCTCAACCGGTCCCGCGCCACTCCACAGCGCCGCCCCACCATGCTGTTGTCGAGGCGCTCCCGTCCTTCCCGGCAGCACCCGGATCAGACTCAGCCCTCAGTTCTGACCGGACGCGACAGGCCACGGCCGACGGCCTCCCACCTCCGCCCGCACCCCCATAGCCCCAGCAGTGATCATCAGGACGCACTTCCTTTTCGAGGCCATCACCCCATGAACGAGATCATCTTGATGTCCGATCCGAAGGTTGCCGCCGTACCCACGCGCGACTGTGGCGAGCGGCTCGTGGATGCGCGCCGCGGCGGTCAGATATTGATCGACGAGCGGCAACAGGACGGCTCCGGCGCGTTCACCCAGCTACGGGAGGGTGTTTTCGAGCGCCTCCTGACAGCCCAGAAGAACCTTCCCGAGAAACTGCGTGTGCTCTTCGTCGAGGGGTACCGTCCGTCGACTCTGCAACGGCGCTACTTCGACCAGTACGCCGCCGGGCTGAGTGCTGCCCATCCCGACTGGCCGGCCGAGCGGATCCGTTCGGCAGCCAGCCGCTACGTGTCACCGCCTGAGGTCGCCCCGCACAGTGCTGGGGCGGCCGTTGACCTGACGCTCGCCGATGCCGATGGCCGCGAGCTTGACCTTGGATCCCCGGTGAATGCGAATCCGGAGGTGAGCGCAGGTGCCTGCTACACGCAGGCCGACAACATCAGCGAGGAAGCTCGAACCTATCGGCAGATCCTGGCATCTGCCCTGACCGCTGTCGGTATGGTCAACTATCCGACGGAGTGGTGGCACTGGTCTTTCGGGGATCGGTACTGGGCCCTGGCCACGCAGTCCGAGGCGGCCGTCTACGGTCCGATCGAGTTCAGGCGAGGATCTGGAGCCCACTCAAGTGAGCCCTGGTGACGCTCGGGAGGGCGCTCGTCGATGTGCTGAGTGGTCGCTCGCTGTCCTGCCGATGCGGAACGGGCGGGTAGTCCCGTCCACGGCACTTGGGCATCCGCGACGAGATGGGAACCGTCCGGCACGTGGTGCTGTTGGCCGTCCTGGGTGAGCAGTCCCCGCGTCAGGTCGGTGTGCGGGAGCGACTGCGCGAGCCGGAGGCGGCTTCGACGCCTGCCTCGATGGGCAGTGCCGTCCGCGACCCCCTTGCGAGCCACGGCATGCACCTGCTGTGCCAGATAGTGCAGCCGGTGTGCAGCGCGGTAGTTTAACCGGCGGCGATCAGGCCTGAAGGACGGAGGCCAACTCAACCGATCATGCCCTGAGGGAGTTGGCCAAATGTGTTCTTCAGCGTGCGAGTGAACTTCTCTAATGTGATGGGCGGTCTACTGGCAATGGATTTCTTCGACAGGGGAAAGTGGCGACGAGAGTGAAGTCTGGAATTCTGTCAGGCTCGATTGCGGTTGTGGCCGGGTTTTCGTTCTTGATGAGCCCGGCCGCCGCGCAAGCTGCGGATCTCCCTACGTTCCGGGTAGGTATCCAACTGGCCGACGACGGAGGCTCTTCCCAGTTCGGCTTGGAGCAGTTCACCAACAATGTGAAGTTCGGCAACAGTTCGTCAAACTGGGCCGGCGATGCGAACAAGTTTGACCCCGACGCCGTGCGGCTGAATCTGGAAACCAACCCGGGCGATCCTCTGGTAGGGCGCGACTTCCGTATCGGCGCCCAAGCCATGGACAAGGGCAGCCACTACGGGCCGATCCAGTACACGCCGTGGGCCAGTGCAGGCGGCGGGGAATCAGCCCTCGTCACGGACGACAACGGATGGGACCCGGACCAGTACCGACTCTTCCTCGACTCCCGTGCCTGGCCTTCGTCGGCGTCGCTCGTTGACTTTCGGCTGTCGGTGACCGCGGTCGACAAAAACCAGCCTGGCATCCCCGCCCACACTCCCTGGGCCGGGCAGGGGGGCGGCCGGAGTCCACTCGCCGTGGATACCAACGGATTCGACTTCGACGGCATCATCCTGGGCCTTGAGGTGCGATAGTCGAGGGCTGCTCCCAGAGATGAGTCGTGAGGCCTTTACATGACGACTCCCAGCCTCTTTTCCCTTCAATTCTTGCATGTCGACGTGTGATCATATCGCTCGGTGATTCGGGCACGCGGCTGACCGTCCGGAGTGTGAATGCGGTGTCCGGCAGACATGAAGGACGCTGACCGGCGATGAAGTCTGCGGGGCGGCACGGTGGTGGACAGGGCCGACCTGGCGCCTCCCGGCCTCCCGGCCGGACGGGTTCGGTGCGAAGTCTCGCTCAGGGCGGCGACCGTATCGGCGCGGCCTCTGCTGTAGTGCGCAAAGTTACCGGCTCCGGGCGTTCTCTCAACTCCTTCTGCTTGTGGGGGAGTCGTGAACCAGCCTTGATGAGAACCTCATACAAGCCTGTAGTGGGAACACCTTCGGAATCGTTCCGGAGTGACTCCGGCATGGCTGGGTGATCAGTACGGGCAGGAGCGGGGGATTATCAGTCAGGCGCCTCGAATGGCGCTCGCCCAAACGGGAGGGAAACTCTGATGAGAGCAGGCGCGAGAAAGAGAATCACGGCGTTGGTCGCAGTCGTGGTCACCTCGACGGCGCTCATGCTCGGCACACCGGGCACCGGCTCAGCCACCCCCGCCGCCACGGCGAGTCTGCGCGCGTTCGGGATCAGTGGCGATGGCACGCTGATGGCCACGTTCACGACCAACCGGCCGCAGGTCCTCGATTGGGTCAGGGTCGTCATCGGCCTCAGCGGCGACACGGGTCTGGTCGGGATCGACTTCAGGGTGCAGGACGGCCTGATGTACGGCGTCGGGAACAAGGGTGGCATCTACACGATCAAGACCCCGCCGACCACCCCCGACGTCGTGGTGACCAAGGTGTCCCAGCTCCAGTACGCGCTGAGCGGCACGAACTTCGGTGTCGACTTCAACCCGGCGGCCGACCGCCTGCGCGTGATCAGCGACCACGGCCAGAACCTCCGGCACAACCTCAACGACCACAGCACCATCCAGGACCTGAACCTCACCACTCCACCACTCGAGGGCACGACCAAGGGAGTCTCGGCCGCCGCCTACACGAACAACGACCTCAACGCGTCCACCGCGACCACGCTGATCGACATCAACACGACCAGCGACCAGGTCGTCCTCCAGTCCCCGGCGAACAACGGCACGCTCGCCCCGACCGGCAACCTCGGCATCGACGCCGGGATCAACGCCGGCCTGGACATCTACAGCACCCTGTCCGGCGGGAAGACGGTCGACAACGCTGCCTTCGCCTCCCTCACTCCGTACGGTGCCAGCACCCCCTCGCTGTACAGCGTCGACGTCTTCACCGGCCAGGCCACATCCATCGGCCAGTTCCCGCTGAACATCACGGATGTGGCCATCTCCCTCACCGGATCCTGATCCCCGGCCGCCTTTCAGAGTGTGTCCAATCAACGGCTCGTCTCGGTCGGTTGAGGGTCGGCGGCTGCTGGTGGGATGCGGTGTCCTTCGAAGGCGATCTGGAAGGCCTTCAGCGGTGTCTTCCGGTGCATCGTCCAGCGGCGCCGGCCGTTGCCCCGGTCGGGTGGACGCCCCCGGCGCCGTGTAGATGCACTTGAGGGCGGCGGCCTGGTCTGGGAAGTGTCCGCGGGTTCGGACGGCCTTGCGTATACGAGGGTTGACGCTTTCGATCGCGTGCGTGTTGCAGATGACCTTGCGTTTCTCGACGTTGAAGGAAGGAAGGACGCGAACCGGGCCCAGGCGTTCGACCGCAGCCTCACGGTCGCTGGATGCGTCTGGCCCCAGGACTCCTGGAACTCCGGGAACCGCTCCGTGGCGGCGTCCTCTTTCGGGGCGGTGTAGACGAGCTCGAGGGCCTCGGCGACCGTGTCCCAGTCCTGACGGGCGGCACAGCGAAACCGGTTCCGCAGCAGGTGAACCATGCACGTCTGGACAAGGGTGCGAGCAGACGGCCTCCACGCATCGGGCAGATCCTTCAAGCTGCCGCAGACCAGCAGTGGCACATCGTCCGACCGCGGCTCTTCGGTTCGGTGAACACTGTGAATGCTGCGGGTCAGTGCCACGCGCCGCCCGGTGTGTGGGGGGATCGGGTGTCGGCGGTTCGGGGAGCACGACCCCGCAGGTCGTCCGGTTCGGCCGGGAGACCGGCGGCCCGGCCTGGCCGGGTGGTGGAGGGCGGTGACGAGAGGCAGAGAGAGATGAGTGTCGACGGCGGCATGCGGATCTCCGGTCGGGGCAGTCCGCCGGTGGCCCGGTCCGCGGGCACAGCCGCCGGCGATCGGAAGGGTAGTGGCCGTCCGGAAGCCTGTCCTGACCCGGTGCCGACCATACCGGCCCGGGACGTCCTCCGCGGGCCGCGCACGGTCGACATGCGGCATGAACCGCGCCCGGCCGCACGGGAGGTGCACTGCGCCGAATGCCTCTGTCCTGCCAGGGCACACGCCCTTCACCCCGGTTCATCTCGTCATCTCCACCCGGCAGCGAGATGCAGGACAGGGAGCGGGTGCCGGATACGCGTCGTTGTCCGGCCGGAAGTTGGGTATGCCCTCCGATAAACACGGCACCGGCAAGGGCCGTGCGCCGCCTGCGAGGAGGACACCGACGATGTTTTGCCACATCTCCCCCCGGTGGAGGCCCTGATGCCCGCCAGCGGCGCGGTGAGCCCCGAGGCCGAGGAGAAGGCCGTGGACACGGCCTGGCGCGTTCACGCCGCGGTGGGGGAGTGGACGGCTCGGGTTGATGCCAAGGCATCGTTCGCCCTCACCCTCGAATCCGCCGCCGGGGCCGGGATCATCGCGCTTTCCGGCAACGGCAACATCTTCTTCGGCCCGCATGGCTGGGTGGTCCGGTGCCTGCTCTGGTCCGGCTGTGCGTCCATCCTTGTTGCGGCCGTTCTCGCGGCCCTCGTCGTCACGCCCCGCCTGCGGACCTCCGACCTGCGAGCCGAAGCGCCCGATAACTTCGTCTATTTCGGTCATCTGATGCACCGTGAGGCCGAGGAACTGGCCGAGTCGCTGCGGCGCGCCGAGCCGCTTCCCGTGCTCAGCCGGCAACTGATCATCATGAGCAGAATCGCCTGGACCAAGCACCGGCACTTGCAGTCGTCCCTCGTCTCCTTCGCGCTCGGCCTCGCCCTCGTGGTGCTCGCCGCGGTTTCGGCCTGATCGCGCCCGGCCCCGCTCACGCACCGGCGTACAGGTGCGCCGCCCAGAGGGACGGGGCCCACGGCCGCCGCGCTCGCCCTTGGTGCAGGGCGAGGTGGAGCGCGTACGCCGAGTCCCCCGTCTGCGGAGCAGTACCACCGTTCTCCGTCAGTCGGGTGTAGAAGTCCACGGCGATCTCCGCGGCCGCGGTGTCGTCGACGGGCCAGAGGGTGCCGATCACCCGGCGGTAGCCGGAGAGCAGGAACCCGGCCGTGATGTGCACGGACTCGTCCACCAGCCGCTGGTTGGTCAGCGTGGTACTGCACGCCGACAGGTAGGCGAGGTCGGCGCCCTTGATGTGCAGGGAGGAGATCGCGTCGACCGTGAGCCGCGCCGTCCCGCCATCACGTCCGCTGCCGCCGTCGTCGTTCAGCAGCAGTCCGCTGCGTCCCGGAGCACCCCATTCGCTGACGGCGTGGCAGGCGAAGTGCACCACCGGGTGGGCGGGCAGCCCGTCCAGCACGGTCCGCGGCGTGCTGTGCGGAGGACCGACCCGGGTGGCGCCGGGCAGCAGGACGGCGAGGCGTTCGATCTCGGTGGTCACGTGCCGCAGCGGGCGGGGAGCTCCGGCCGGTCGGGCCATGTCGACCAGCAGGGCACCCGTACCGGTCCCGGGCGCGGTGGCACCGAAACCGGTGACCGGTGCCGTCGTCCGCGCGGGGCGCCGAGCGTGGGCCAGGGCCCGGATGGTCGGCGTCCACGAGGAGACCGCCCGGTCCATGACGGTGCGGGCGGGCCCGCCGCGTGTCGCGTCCTCTTGGTGGTGGCCGGAGGCGTGCCAGGGAAGGAAGGCGGTGACACCGGCAGGGCACCACCAGATCCGAGGCCATTCACCGGGGCCGTCCTCCGGCCCGAACGACCGGGTCAGTCCGATCCGCTCCAGCACGGGCCCCGCCACCCGGTCCCACTGCCACTCCAGGGTCTCGGTGAGTACCCGCATGCGCCGCTTGGCCTGCGCGTAGTCGGTCACCGGCGGGGAGCCCGGTACACGTCCCTCGAGAAGCCGTTCGGCCCGTTCTATCACCTGGTTCTCGGTCACGTCCGGCAGGCCGATCACGATCACGGGGGAGCGGGGGTCCGGGGTCACCACCAGTGCGTCACCCCGGTGCCTGCCGACCGCCAGCATGATGATGTGGCCGCCGTCCGCCTGCTCGCGGAGTGTCTCCAAGGCGGGGCGCCCCAGGAAGCCCTCCAGTCGGGGAAGGGCCCGGATCCGGGTGAGGAGTGCGTGCCATTCCGCGTCCATCGAGGCCCGTTCGGCGGCGATGCGCCGCAGGGCCCGACCGGGACCATGCGGACCGCCGTCGGCACTGTTGCGACCGCCGGGGCTGTCCGCACCGGACGTTTCATAGGGCCGCCCGGCGTACGCCTCGTCGAACTCCTCGGCGAGTCTGATGTGGTCGGCGGCGTCCCGTCTGTTCCGCAGGGCCTCGAACTCGTCGGCCAGCTCCGGGGAGGCTGCGCGCAGCTCGTCCAGGTCGCCACGCATGTCGAGGGTTTGCTGAAGCATCACTCCGCGTGCCTGCTCCAGCAGTTCCACGGCCCGTGTCGGATGACCGCTGCTCAGTGCCGCTCCCGCCGCCTCGCTGCCCAGCCCCTCCATCTCCCCGAGCCCGAACTCCCGATCCGCGCGCGTCAGCCGCCAGGGAGCGAGCTGCGCGAGCAGGTTCACGGCGGACTCGTAAGATCGCAGCGCCCGATCGGGCTCGGCGGCTTCCAGGGCGGCCCGGCCGAGCGCGCGGGCCGCCTGGATGCGGTCGCCGACCGGGCTCACCGCGGAGCGTACGGCCCGGTCTAAGAGGCACAGCGCCTCCTCCAGGTCGGTCCGGTCCGCCCCCGCGCGCCAGGCGCTGCGAAGCGCTGCGGCGCAGCCGGTCAGGACGGACGCCTCGTCGGGATGGTCGGAGGCCAGGGAGGCGACGGCCTGACGGGCGGTCGCCACCGCCTCGCGCAGGGCGCGGGGCGAGGAGTCGTGGCGGTACCTGAGCCGCCACGCGGCTGTGAGGTTGGCGAGACGGTGCGTTTGCTCGGGGTGTCCGGCCGGCGAGAGGGCGACGGCCCGGCGCCCGGCGGTGACGGCGGCGGCCAGTTCCCGCGCGCCGCCGGTCACAGCGTACTGGAACATCAACGCCGCGCAGAGGTGGGAGAGGAAGACGGGTAGGTCCGGGTGGCTGCGCTCGGTGACGACGACCGCGGTACGGGCGGCGGCGACGGCCTCGCGGATCGTCCGCTCGGCGTCTTGCGGCTCCTGCCGCTGGTGCAGGATCAGCAGGGCTCCTGAGAGGTTCGACTGGTACATGGACCGGTCCGGGTGACCGGACGGGCACGCCTCGGCGGCCTCGCGGGCCGCCTCGACCGCCTCGGTCAGGTGACGCAGCTCGTTGCCGCGCTGGTAGCGGGCCTGGAGCCCCAGGCTGATCTGGGACAGCAGCCGAGGCCGGAGCGGATGGCCAGCTGGAGCGAGGCGAAGCCCTTCCTCGGCTGCGCGGAGGCCCTCGACCAGGACGTCCGGCTCGCCGGCGCGTTCGTGCCGCGACCGCGATGCCATCGCGAGGTTCAGCAGGTACAGCGGCCGGTCCGGGTCGTCGGGGTGCGCGGTGCGGACGGCGGCGTCGGCCGCGGATATGGCGTCGGTGAGCAGGGCGAGGGATCCGGTCCGCCGGTAGCGCCCGAGGAGGATGCCGCAGTGGTTGCTCAGCAGGGCAGGCCTCGCCTGGTGAGTCTCGGGCACCGAGTCCACCGCGAGCCCGGCCGCGGCCGCGGCCGCCTCGCCCGCGTCGTCGTCCTGGGCGAGGTCGCTCCACTGGTGGAGAGTGGCGGCCGCGTTCGCCATGCGCAGGGGGTACTCCGGCTGCCCCGGGAGCAGCGTAGACATCAAGTGGCGGGCACACTCCGCGGCTTCCCGCAGCGCGGCACGGTCTCCGATGCGGTCGTAGCGCATGCGGAGTACCCCGGTGAGGCTGGAGAGCAGGCCCGCGAGCGCCGGTGAGCCGGCCGGCGTGGCGCGGATTGTCTCGCGCCGGAGCGCCACCGCCTCGTCCAGGACCGCCAGTTCCCCGGTCCGCTCGAAAAGCGTCGCCAACGCGGTGGACAGGTTGGAGCGCGCGGCGACCGCGGTGGTGCTCCCCGGGCGCGCCGCGTCGACGGCCCGGCGCGCCGTGGTGATGCTCTCCTCCAGGACCGACTCCTCCCCCACCGCTTGGGCTCGGACGAACAACTGGTGAGCCAGTGACGTGAGATGTGCGGCTTCGTCGGCGTGGCCGGGCGGCGTCGCAGCCACCGCGCCGCGACCGATCTCCACCGCCTCGTCGAGATCGGCTGTGGCGCCGGTCCGGTAGTAGCGGTCGAGCAGGGAGTTGGCGAGATTGCCCTGGATCTTCAGGTGTGCGGATCCGCCGTAGGCTGCGGCCTGTACGGCGAACCGGCCGGCGTCGATCGCCTCGTCCAGGATCCGGGGAACGCCGGTACGGTCGTAGACGTCCTGCAGGGCGAGCACGAGGTTGCCGAGCGTGTCGGCTCTGGCCGGGTGGCCGGGCGGCGTGGCCGTCACCGCTTCCCGCAGGGTTTCGACGGCGGACAGCGCGGGTCCGCAGTCCGCCGCGGAACGTGCCGTCGCGCGCAGTGCCCGGCCGAGCGTCAGCAGGTACCGGTGCCGTTCCGGATGGCGAGCGGGCAATGCCGTGAGAGCCCCGCGGCAGATCCCGGAGCACTCGTCGAGGACGGATGGGTCGCCGGTGACGCGGTACAGGTCGAAGAGGGACTGGGCCAGCGCGAGCCCGAACTCCTCGGGTCCGTCGAGGGCGTCGCCGCCGCACTGCACGGCTCGTCTGGCCGCGTCGACGGACTCCCGTACGGTGTCGGCGTCCGCGCAGAGTGTTCCCAGCGTTCCCAGGACGGCGGAGAGGTTGGCGAGGGGTACGGCGGCCGAGGGACCGTCGGGCTCGAGGGAGACGACCAGCCGAGCGTGGGTCGCCGCCTCGGTGAGAGCGTCTTCGTCGTCAGTGAGTTCGTAGTGCGACAGGAGGGCCAAGGCGAGGTTCGTGCGTTTGCGCGCCCGGCTTCCGGACGGTGCGGGATCGAGGGAGACGGCCCTGCGGCCCGCTGCCAGTGCCTCGCGCAGGTCCTCCACGTCACCGGTCCGGTCGTAGCGGGCATGCAGGGCGCCTACGAGGCTCATCAGGCGGTCGGCCAGGGCGTGGTCGCCTGGTCCGGCGGCCGGTCCGTCCTGCGCCGTCGGAGCCGGACCGATTCCGGGGCTGGACCCGGGATCAGACCCGGGGCCGCTGCCAGTGCGGGGGTGCGCGGCCTCGGCGGGCTCCGTCGTCGCGGCCGCCGTGGTCTCGGCAGGCCGGAGAGCCTCACGTGCCGCCGCGACGGCGTCGTCCAGCAGCCCAGCCGCGTCATCGAAGCGGGCCAGGGTGAGCAGAGCGGCAGAGAGGTTGGACAGGTAGCCTGCCCGGCGGCCGGTGCCGGCCGGCTCGGTGGCCGCCAGGTGCCGCAGGACGAACAGGGCGGGCCGGAGGGCCGTTCCGCCGCGGCGGCCCTGTCCGTGCCGTTCCATCGCGGTCACCATCCCGTCGTGGCACGCGCCGAGGGAGAGACCAGGGGCCGCCGGGGGGCCGACGCCGGGCAGACCGGTCACCGCAGCCCGCTCGTAGAGGTCGCGGACGGCCAGAGGCGGCTCCGAGCCCTCGGCGACCAAGGGGAGGAAGTACCAGGCGGCCGTCCGCAGTTCCGCCTCCGCGCTTTCCCCGTCGGCTTCTCGGGCCGCCGCGTGTCGGAGGTGCAATCGTCCGGCCGCGACGGCCACCTCGACGTCGTCGAACAGGTCGCCGGTTCGCTCCAGCAGGCGAGCCAAGGCATCCTCAGCGGCATCCCTGCCGTCGCCGGCGGACGTCTCGGCGTACGCCCGGACGGTCGCGAGGAGGGCCGCGCGGTCGGCCGCGGGCCGGGTCACCTCGTGGCCCCGGCAGCCGGAGACGTGTACAGCCAGGCGTCCGCCTGGAAGCGCTTAACCACTGCGGTCACCCGGGTGAAGTCGCCCGGGTCCAGCCCAGGATGGCCCGGAGCCAGTACCTGCCCGTAGAGGAACGTGCTGATCAGCACGCCAAGCTCGGCGTTCCGATGGGGCGCGAGGGCGTCGCGCAGCGGAGGGCTGTCCAACAAGCGGCAGAAGCCGAGGACCGCCTCGCCTTCGTAGCCGTTGGCGCCCGCCGTGAACGTACCGGCGTCGCAGGCCATCCGCAGGCGCATCCGGTCGGTGTGCCGGTCGTTGTCCTGACGGAGCCGGGCCTCCGTTGAGTTGACCAGCCCTGGCAAGGCCCGGGTCACATCGGTTCGCAGCGGCAGGACGACGTTCATGCCGTCCCCGTTGCGCTGGTGGTTCACCTGCGCCAGGTCGAACCCGAGGTCGCTGAGGACCTCGTGAATGAGTCGGTCCAGACGCCGCTGCAGGGCCGATCTGCCCGTTGCGTCCCGGTCGGAGTAGCCCACCACATCGACGCCGAAGCCCATGCGTATCTCGGTGAAGCGGCTCGCCACCTCCGCCCCGTCCCCGTACGAGGATGCAGGGTCCCGCGCCATGGGCGGCGCCGACGGCTCGGCCACCTGGAGAGCGGGGACGGGCACGGGCAGTCGTACAGTGAACCCTTCGGTGCCGGTGTGGGGGCGCATGCCCAGCGTCGCCTCCTCGGCGAGGGCGTAGCCCGCCTTCGCCGTGACGTGCACCTCCTCGCGATCGGCCGGCACCAGCAGGACGAACCATCCGGTGTGCGAGCCCAGCCGGACCTCGCCGCCGTCCACCGCGCGGTGACGCCAGCGACAGGTGTGTCCCCCGACGCCGAAGACGGTGATGTCCGGCGTGAGCGCGGGCAGCGGCACGCGCGTGAGCGGGCCGTCACCGCCGCCGTCCCAGCCCCCCGTGCCGTTTGCCTCCGGCAGGGCGAAGTCCAGGTCCCGCGTCAGTACGTAGGTCTGGGCTGGCTCGGGCTCGGTCACGCCGGCGGGCAGCGCCGCGGTGACGACGAGGTCCCTGGTGTCGAAGGAGAAGCCCGCCTCCGCCCAGCGCGGCCCCGGCACCTCCGGGTCGAAATCCACGTCGTACCGCGCCTTCACGAGATACGCGTCGACGTCCGGTAGCCCGGACGGCGTACGCGGCAGGGACCGCACCTGCCAGCCGTGGAAGACGATGTTGCCGACCGCGGCCCCCGTCGGGTGTGCCGTCCAGGAGCGGACGTCGTCCACCAGGTACAGCCCGACCTCGGCCAGCGGTTGGGCTTCCTGCGGGGGTAACTCGGCACTGGATTCTGCGCTTTCGGCCAGGAACTCCATGGACACGGCTCGCTTCCGTCGCTGTACGGGCCCGCCGGCCCGACGAGTCATGACCGTCCGCACTCGGACGTTCCGCCCCGCGGCTCGTGGCGCGCGGTGTATGCAGTACGAAGCGTAGTCATTCGGTCGGACGAAAGCCCGACAGAGCGGCAAAGCGGGGAGAACACGTGGACGTTCCCGAGCTTGTCGATCCCGAGTTATCACACAGGCTGTCCATCGGCGAACGGCTGGACACCTGCCGGCGCACGGAGGCCCCGGACGCCTTGCTGCGCGAGGCCGTACGTGCGCTGAGAAGAGCCGTCGCGGAACCTTCAGGCCTCCGGGCCCTCTTCTTCCAGCCCGCTGGCGCTCTGCTGCACCCTGTTCCAGCGGACCGGGAAGACCGTAGTGTCGGCCGCGGCCGTCGAGACGGGCCGGGGGCGCGGGACCGTGAAGCGGCGGCCGGACGGCCTCGCGGGTCGCCCTGCCGTTGAATCTCGGCGCGGCCCTGGAAGAACTCCACCAACGACGGGGGAGACACCTGCCTGCTGGCCGAAGCGGTTGAGGTGAACCGGGAAGCCGTACGACGTTCGGGACGCCAGGACCCATACCGGCGGGGCTGCATGGCCGACCTGTGCAACTCCCAGCATTCGCTGTACGGCGAGGACATCCGGGAACGGGCAGCCCTGGACGAGGCGGTGGCCGTGGACAGGAGGCGGAGACGCTCACCCGGGACCGCCGCGACTCCCTGCGCGGCGTCGTGACGGGCAACCTGCAGAGCGCGCTGGTGTCCCTGTTCGTACGCACCGGTGACGGCGGCGTCGCGGACGAGGCCGTCGCGATGGGGACGGCGGCGATCGCGGCCTTCACCGCCGGCGATCCGCGGCGCGGTTGCCTTGTCGAACCGTGCCGGCGCACTGCGGGCGCGGCCGCGCGTGCCGGCGACCGGACACGGACGAACGCCTCCATCCGCCCGCAGGGTGGCCCCACCCTCGCCCTCGTGCCCGCCGGATCCTTCGACGGCAGTCCGTTGCCGCTGGAGCTGCGCCCGGAGAGCGGCGGAGGGGACCAACGCCGGAGGGCAGGCGAAGCCGCGGCGGACCCCGCCGGACGGAGTGGCACGGATGTGCCGGATCGCTGAACCCGCACCCCGGCCGGGGGAGTTCGACGGGGGAGCGGGACGGCTGACCGGGCGGTGCGGCCTTTCCCGCCGGGCGTCCCGGGCCTCAGGTCCGCGTCGTGACACCCGGCGGGGCGCCTCCGACGCACCTCACGACGCGTCGTCCGGGCCCGTACGCCCGCTCCCTCCGTCGGCCCGTGCCCCGGGACGGCCCTCCGCCACGCGCGGCCCCGCGAAGCGGTCGAGGGCCGCGGCCGTGAGCGCGGCCACCGCGGGCCGCAGGGCGCTGCCGAGGTGGGGGGCGAAGTGCGGGGAGTGGTTCGGGGCCGGCAGGGAGCCCCGGTCGCCGGTCGCTGCCCGGTCCCACACTCCCGGGTCCACGACGCCCAGCATCCAGTAGCACAGCGGGATACCCCGCAGCCCGTGGACCGAGGCGCCCGCGTCCCCGAACAGTCCGAAGTCCTCGGCGGCCATCGAGCCCGGCCAGGGCAGCACGCGCGCGGCGCCCAGGAGCCCGGAGTGTGCCCGCATCACCGCGTAGGTGACTGCCGGGTCGCACCGCAGCGACGCGGAACGGGAGGTGACGGTGACGGACGGTTCCCGCAGAGCCCCGGACGCGGCGCTCTCTGCGGCCAGGACACGGTGCACGGCGCACAGCGCCCTGTCCAGGGACGCCTCGTCGGTCGCCCGGACTCCGATCCCGAGCGCCGCGCTGTCGGGGATGACGTTGGCTGCCGTGCCCGCCCGCAGGGTGCCCACGGTCACGGACACCTGGTCCTGTGGCGCGGTCTCGCGGGCGACGACGGTCTGCAGTCGCATGACGGCGGCCGCTGCCGTCACGACCGGGTCCACGGCCAGGTGTGGGGCCGCGGCGTGGCCTCCCGTGCCGTGCAGCACCACGTCGAGCATCGCCGACGCCGCGGCCGCCGGCACACCGCCGACGGCGTGGGCGACGGTGCCGGAGGGCAGTGGCGCGGCGTGCTGGGCGAGCACGGCACCGGGCCGACCGAAGCGCTCGTACAGGCCGTCCCGCAGCATGGCCTCGGCGCCGGTGAGCGTCTCCTCGGCCGGCTGCCCCACCACCACGAGGGTGCCCCGCCACCGGTCGGTGAGGCGGGCGAGGAGTTCGGTGGCCCCGACCGCGGCGGCCAGGTGCAGGTCGTGGCCGCAGGCGTGCATGGCTTCGCTGGTGCTCGCGTAGGGCAGACCGGTCCTCTCGCGCACCGGCAGGGCGTCCAGCTCCGCACGCAGCCACACGTGCGGCCCGCCGCCGTTGCGCAGGACGCCGACGACCCCGTGGCCGCCCACGCCCCGTACCACCTCGCAGCCGGCCGACGCGAGGCCGCGGGCGAACCGGTCGGCGGTGCGGGCTTCCTGACCGGAGAGCTCCGGATCCGCGTGGATGTCCAGGTAGAGGCCGAGCGCGGGCCGCAGGACCCCGCCGGCCCGCGCGAGCAGGTCCTCCGGGGACGGTTCCGGGGCTGCGGCATCGGGGCGATACCGGGTGCCGGGGGCGTGCGGCGTCTCGGGGGGTGAAGGCGTCACGGCGGGCTCCGGGGATGCGACGGGATCCGCTCCGGCGCCGCGGCCCCGGAGCGGGAGGGGTCAGGGGAAGGGGTGCGGGGCCCGCAGGACCTCCGCGTCCGGCAGGTCGTCCGGGCGGTGCCCCCCGCGCCGCAGCGCGGTGCGCAACCGGGGCATCACCAGGGCCCGTTGACGATTCCAGCCGAAGTCGATCGGCAGGAGCCCCGGCACGAGTGTGCTGACCGTGCGCAGTCCCATCCGCTTCTGTTCGGGAGGGGTCTGGTCGACCACGACGACGTCGTACCCCGCGTCGGTCAACGTGTGCACCACCGCCGTGACGTCGTCGCGCAGATCGCCCGTGCGGGGACGGCCGTGGTCCTCCCAGTCGCGGTACACCTCGTCGAACGGCAGTGGCACGGACGGCTCCCGGTAGGCGCGGGCGTACTCTGCCATCCGGGGGAGCCCGTAGAGCTGCGGGTGGTCCTTGAGGTGGCGCACCCGGCTGAAGTCGTCGGCCATCGCCTCCAGTTCGCCGCGGCGCTCGGCCGTCTGCCGGGCCAGGTGCGGCAGGTAGCTCAGCACCTCCGACAGGGCGCCCTCGACGGCCGCCGCCGGGTCCAGCGAGGCCGCGGCTGCGAAGGACAGGGTGCCCGGTCCGCCGTCCCGCCGGACGCCGAGTGCCGTGACCGCCGGGATCGCGAGGTCGATCCGGTTGTCGAAGGCGTGGAGGTCGTACCCCTGCAGGGCGGCCCGTTCGACCATGGCCGCGAGTCCCGGCCGGCCGACCGTGGCGAGGTCGATGCGGGGGAGCCGGGCGGCACCGTACCAGCCGATCAGGAAGGAGTCCCGCTCGACGAGTTCGAGCAGGCCGCCGAGGACGGCCTCCTCCAGGCAGCCGCCGATCGCGCAGCCGTTGGAGCACTCGAAGACGAAGGCGTCGCCCGCCGTGGGGCTGCTGTAGTAGACCAGCCGCGACGGGACCAGCACCGGCCGTTTGTCCCGCAGCGACCACCCCCACTCCCAGGGGATCGGCCGGGTGGGGTCGAAGGGTTCGACCGCCGGGTCGTCGCGGTAGGTGTCCGCCGCGTACAGGCCGCAGGCCGCGGGGTCGACGGCGTCGTCGCGCAGGGCGTTGTAGGAGCCGACCACCGGCTCGGCGCCGTCCCGCCGGCGGGTCCCCGCATACCGCTCCAGCCCCTCCAGGAAGGCAAGCCGGCGACTGGTCGCGAAGGAGTTCTCCTGACCGCTCCAGGTGACGTCGTGCAGCCCCGCGTACCCCCGCACGAACACGCTGCCCGCCACCGGCGCGGTGGTCGAGGAGGTGATGTCGGTCCAGGTGCCGGCGCCCAGGGCCCCGCAGACCGGGTTGGCCAGCGCCGCGGTGGGCAGCGGGTGGTCGAAGGCGGAGCGCAGACGGTACACCCCCGGGTCCGGCTTGGGACGCGGAGCGAGGGCGAGCCCCCGCGCGCCGGCGTGCCCGCCGTCGGCCCCGGAGCGGGGGCCGCAGTGCGGACAGAGCGGGTCGGCCAGCAGCGGGTAGGTGCGGACCGTCAGCGACGCCAGGTCCAGCCGCGTCACCTGGGGCAGGGCCCGGTCCGCCGCGTCGCCGGCCGGGGGGCTCGCGCGGGGTCCGCACAGCAGCGCCGCGCACAGGGCGTGGACGGCGTCGCGGTGGTGGTCGGTGAGAACTGGCCACCTGCCGGCCGGGCGCGGCCCGTCGGGCCCGCCGGCCTCGAGGGCGTCCCGTTCGCTGCGGCTGCGCAGCCGCTGCCACCGCAACCCCAGGCAGCTTCCGCACGCGGGTGCGTCGCCGTCGCCCCCCCAGGGGCCGACCAGGATCGCCGAGGCGCTGATGTGGACCCGGGCCAGGGGACGGACCGCGGCCCAGGGGTCGCCGCCGATACGGCGCCCACCGGGGTCACGGTGCCCGTCCTCGGGGCCCTGTGCCTCGGGGGCGCGGTCCGCGCCGACTGCGCCGAGCGGCACCACCTGCGGGGCGCCGTCGGTGCCGAGCCGCGCGACCAGGTGCTCCTGGAGCGCGCTGCACGCCTCATCCATCGGGCGGGCGAGCCGCAGGGGCGGCGCGCTCACGAGCTCTTCGTCCAACGGAAGGTGCGTGCCGCGAGCGCCCCGAAAAGCACCGCGAACACCACGAGTCCCACACACCCCGTGCCCACGTCGACGAGGCCGCCGCGGCCCGTCAGCGCCGCGGACACCGCGTCGTTGAGGTAGCGCAGCGGCAGGATCCGCGACACCTGCTGGAGCCAGTCGGGCATGGCGTCCAGGGGGAAGAACGAGCCGGACAGGAACGCCATCGGCAGCATCAGGAAGTTGGCGATCCCGGCCACCGACTCGGGGGTGTCCGCGATGCTCCCGATCACGACCCCGAGCAGCAGGAAGGTGGTGATCCCCAGGAGAAGGACGGGCACCAGCAGGGGCCAGCGGCCGGAAGGCACCAGACCGAACCCGGGGAGCATAGCCACCCCCACGAACAGCACCGACTGCACCAGTCCCACGCCCAGCGCCAGGACGTAGCGCGATCCGATCACGGCGGAGAGCGGGGCCGGCGACATGCGGATCATCCGCAGGATGTCGTCCGCCCGCCACTGCATCAAGGTGAACCCGATGCCGAAGACGGCGGCGTTGGCCACACCCCAGGAGAGCACTCCCGAGGCGGTGTAGGACAGGTACGAGAAGCCGCTCTCCTCCACGTCCCGGCCGCGGAAGGCCAGCCCGAACACCACCAGGAAGATGAGGGGGAAGGCGAAGGTGAAGAAAACGGTGGTCTTGTCGCGTACCTGGGCTCGGTAGCCCGCCGCGGTCAGCGCGGTGTAGGCGCTCATGCCTGCTCCTGGTGGTCCGGTGCGAGGGGGGTGTGGCGGGCGGTCAGCTCCAGGTAGACGTCCTCCAGGCTGGGCGTGCGGGTCTGCACGCCGTCAAGCCCGATGAGGGCGTCGAGGGCGGCGAGCACCCGGCCGGTGGCCCGGGTCTCCAGGACGAGATGGCCGCCCCGGACAGCGACGCCGTCCACGCCCGGCAGGGCGGCGGCCTGCTCCTCGTCGACGCGGCCGAGGGGGACCAGCAGCCGGCTGGTCGCACCGAAGGCGCCGATCAGGTGCTGGGGTGCGTCGGTGACGACGAGCCGTCCGGCCACCAGGATGCCCACCCGGTCGCAGAGTGCCTCCGCCTCGTCGAGGTGGTGCGTGGTGTAGACGATGGTGCGGCCCTCGGCCTTCAGTGCCCGCAGCACCGCCCACAGGTCCCGCCGGCCCTCCGTGTCGAGAGCGGCGGTCGGTTCGTCAAGGAAGATCAGCTCGGGTCCGTGGACCAGCGCGGAGGCGATCGCGAGCCGCTGGCGCTGCCCTCCGGAGAGGTCGTCGACCCGGACATCGCGCCGCCCGGCGAGCCCCACGGCGTCAAGGGTGGCGTCGACGGCCCCGCGGTCCGCGCCGTAGAGGGCGGCGACGGTGCGCAGGTGCTCGTGGACGGTCTGCCGGACGAAGAACGCGGAGGACTGCGTCTGCACTCCCATCCGCGGCAGCAGTCCCGTGTCCCGGGGCCAGGGGGACCGGCCGAGGACGGCCACCGTCCCTGCGTCGGCCCTGCGCAGCCCCTCCATGATCTCCACCAGGGTGGACTTCCCCGCCCCGTTGGGGCCGAGTAGCCCGAAGAACTCGCCGCGCGGGATGCTCAGGGTGACCCCGTCCACCGCGCGCCGGTCGCCGTAGCTCTTGGTGACGCCGTCGACCATCACGGCCGGCGGCGGCACCTCGGGGTCGGGGTTGGGGGAGGTGGTGCTCATCGGTGTACCTCGCTCATGGGACGGGGCTTTCGGTTCGGGGGCGGACGGCGCCCCGGTGGACGTCTGGGCGGTCGGAAGAGTCGGAAGGGTCGGACACGGGCGGTCGGCACCGGGTAGGGGCGGTCAGCCCAGCACCAGCAGGACGGCGGCGGCGCAGGTGCCGGCGAGTGCCGACAGCACCAGTGCCAGCGCCACGACGGCGTAGGACGTGTGGATCCGCCGCGCCCGGCGCGGGTAGGCGGCCACGGCCTCGCGTCCCCGACGGCGCAGCGACAGGTAGATCCGGGTCTCCGGTGCGAGGTTGGCCGACCCCAGGGCGTGCCCGAGCATCCGGTAGCCGTCCAGCGGGGGCAGGGGAACGAGGTTGCTCAGGGCCTGCACCACGCCGACGGCGAGCATTCCGGTGAGCACCGGGCGGGCGGGGTCGTCCGCGTCCAGCAGGGCCCGGGCGACGGCGAGGGGCAGCAGGAGCAGCAGGTTGGCGTGGGCCCCGGCGGCGGCGACCACCAGCTTCGCCCGCAGGCCGGGCAGGAAGAGGTAGTTGTCGACCGTGCAGTACATGATCACGGCCGGGAACCGCCAGCGCACCCCGATCTCGGAGACCACGCCGCCGTGGTGCCGGGCGGCGATGCCGTGGGCCAGCTCGTGCAGGCAGATGCTCACCCAGAGGAAGACGGCGAAGGGCAGCAGCACCCAGGGACGCGCCGCCAGCTCGCGCGCGCCGGCCACCAGACCCGGGAGATCGGCGAGGAGCACGGCGATCATCGCCAGCTCGGCCGCCACCAGCGGGAGTTGCACCCAGGGCCGCAGCAGCGGCCGCAGCAGCCGGTGCAGGCGCCCGGTGGTGGCGTGCGCGTCGGCGACGGTCCTCCTGCTGCCCTTCCAGACGTTCCCGGTGCGCGCCGGCCGCGGCGCCGGCGGCTCGGGGTCGGGCGAGCCCTCCAGCAGCCCGCGGGCACCGAGCAGCCCCAGCAGCCGCGTCCACTGCTCCTCGGGGAGCCGGAGGCGGAAGTGGGCCGCGTACTCCGCGACGACGTCGTCGACTGTGCGGGTGCCGTCCAGGCGGCTGATGACGAAGTGCTCCTTGGGGCCGACCTCGAACGCAGCTCCGCTGACCGGGTGTCGGATGAGGTGGACCGTGCGCGGTCCGCGCAGTAGCGGCGGCCCGATCTGCACGCCGGCGCGCAGGGCGGGCCGGTAGGCGCGCGCGGCACCGGACAGCGCTCCACCGCGACCGGCCGGCCCGCCGGAGGACCCCGCGGACCCGACCTGCCCGGCGGCGGTCGGGCGGTCGGCGGCGGTCGGGCCGGCGGACGCGTCTGCGGTGCTCACGAGGCGTCCCGCCGTCCGTCCGCAGACTCCCGCAGCACCCGGCCCAGCACGAAGGCGAGGTACGCCTCGTCCCGGATCGTCACGTGCAGCCGGTTGTTGGTCATATGCATGTACGGCGACAGCAACCTCGGCAGGACCGCCGGCACGTGCGTCGCCGTCACCAGGGGGGCCGCCTGGGGGTCCGCGGTGCGCTCCTGCCCGGTGTCCTCGCGCGGCGGGCCGTCCCAGGCGGGGAACGCGAGGTCGCCGCGCCGGGTGAGCTCCACCGCCCGCTCCCGCAGTTCCAGGCAGTGCGCGGCCCAGCCCCGCAGGAACGGCGGCAGCCGCGTCGGCTCCCCGTCCGCCAGGGCCTTCCTGACGTGGGCGAAGCGCGCCCCGAGGGAGGGGGCCATGCGCGCGTAGGCCCGTTCGTACTCGGCCGACCCGATGAACCCGGTTCCGGGGAAGAGCCGGTGCCAGAAGGCGTAGTAGGAATCCAGGTAGTCGGCGAGGCGCTCCTCCTCGGGGAGGAAGCACCCGGCCATCACCATCATCAGCTGGGCGGAAGTGCCCAGCAGGACCGTCCTCAGGTGCAGGTTCATGGTGCGGTAGGCCTCCAGGACCAGGTCGCTGGAGTGCCGGAAGTGCCACTCCGCCAGCTCCACCCCGGCCGGCCCGCCGTACTTGGCGTACTCGGGTGCGTAGACCTCGTAGGAGAAGGAGTTGTTCGGCCGGAGGTTCATCCGGCCGTCCTCGCCCATGTACCGGGCCCGGTCCTCACCGGGGAACTCGATGTCGAACAGGGCGTTGTAGAAGTCCATCAGGAAGCCCGCGTCGACCTCGTAGAGCGCGGGACGGGTGGCCAGGAAGCCGCTCACCGCCTCCTCGGCGCGGCGCCGCACCTCCGCCTCCGCGGCCGGGGAGCTCGGCCGCAGGCGCAGCCGCACATGAGGGCCCTCCAGCCAGTAGGTGATGAAGAAGTACCCCGACAGCAGTCCCTCCTCGGTCAGCCGGTCCACCAGCGGACGGACGCAGTGCACCAGCAGCGGCTGGGGGTTGGCGGCGTAGTAGACGTGCAGCGCCAGCCAGGGGGAGGAGCCGTCCTCTCCGGGCGCCGGACGGAATGCGGCCGGCTCGGTCAGTTCGGGCATCAGGGTGCGACCTCCGGGGACGACGGCGGCAGATGGCGGGTGGTGAAGGTCTCCACGGCGAGCTCGGCGACGTGCCGGCCGCGGGGGGAAGTGAGGTGCAGCCCGTCCTCGGCCGGGAGCATCTCCCGGAAGGCGACCCGCACGTCCGGGTCCCGCTTCACCTGGGCTTCGAGCGCGTCCAGGGACAGCGGGCTGTCGAAGTCGACGTACACGGGCTTGGCGCCGATGGGCCCCCGGCCCACGCGCGAGACCGTGGCGAAGCACCGGTCGGGCAGGCCGTGGGTGCGCTGCCAGCGGCGCCACGCCAGATAGTGCTCCGCCTCGCCGGCACCGGTCGGACGGGCCGGGAGGGTGTCGGCCCGGGCCGTCCAGGAGCGCCGGGCGACGACCACGTCCCCGTGCCGGACGCGGGGGCGGTGGGTGACCCCGTCGACCGCCTCACCCTCGGGCACCCCGGCCCACACGTCGAAGGGCGAGAGGGTGCTGGGGGAGAGCAGGAGCAGGGTGCGCGGAATCTCCGGCAGGGCGAGGGGCACCAGGTACCCCAGGTAGACGGGCACGACCTCGCGGCCCAGACGCCGGGAGCGCAGCACCAGCCGGCCCTCCTCCGGGTCGTGTTCGACGAACAGGTCCTCGAGCGGGATCCGGGACCCCTCCGGCACGCCGCCGCCCTCGCCCGGGCAGACGATCCGGTGGTCGGTCAGGCGGCCGTGCAGGTTGAGGTTGCTGGTGACCGGACCTCCGGTGACCTCGGCGAACACGGCACCGGGAGGTCGGCGGGCCGCGGTCTCCGCGCGCAGGACGTCGCAGAGGGAGGGAGCGTCCCCGTGCCCGTCCGGTCCGCTGTCGAAGAGGTGGGTGAACCGGCTGAAGGGGAAGGCCGGTCCGCCGTAGGACCGGTTGAGGACGAGCAGAGGCCGGCCGCCGGGCGGCCGGGAGAGCTGCACGTGGTGGCTCCGCGGCACGAAGCGGCCCGCCAGCGGCGCGAGGTGCTCAGCGGCCCCGCTCAGCAGCGGCTCCGGGATCTCGATCTCCTTCGCCCCGCCGGCCCCAGCGTCGTGCCACAGGGCCCGCATGCCGCTGTGGAAGTGGCGTCGCGCCCGGTCCAGGGCGGTCATCTCCTCCTGCCCGAGCCAGTTCTCCTCGGGGCGGTACTCGCCCTGCTCGTCGAAGGCGGACCGCTGGGCGGTGAAGGACACGTACTGGTCGAAGAAGTCCTCGTGGAAGTCGTGCACCAGGCCGAGCAGGTCGTCGCAGCGCCCCCCGCGGCCGTAGCGGGCGACGAAGAAGCCCGTCAGGGTGATGCGCTGGGGGAGCGTCAGGTCGAACAGCGGCAGCACGTCCTCGACGGCCCGAAGCGACCGGCCCGTCTCGCCGCGCAGGACGTCCGGACCGCACAGCGCCGTGCCGCCGGTGCCGACGTCCTCGTACAGCAGGGTCCCCGGCAGGGACGGCTCGGCGGCACCGAGCTCCCGCTGGGCCTCCAGGAGCCCCTCGCGCAGGGCCGTGAGCAGGCGGCGCCGCTCGTCGACGTCCGCCTCCGGGTACCGGGCCAGGCGCTCGGCCGCCCCGTCGAGCAGGGCTGCCAGCCGGTCCGCCCAGGGCACGCCGAGGGAGCGCAGGGCGTTTCGGTAGACGCGCAGCGGGTCGGCGTCGTGCACGTCGGTCCGGAGCACGGGCACCTGCACCATGCCCAGCTCCAACAGGGCCGAGGCGTAGCGCTCGCACTCCTCGCGCCCGGCGTCGTGCCGCAGCTCCAGCCAGTCCACCAGCTCCCGGTGGCGGACCGGCCCGGAGCGGCCGCCGAGCCACTCCAGAAGCTGTTCCAGCGTGCCGCTGCGTCGCAGGTAGAAGAGCCGGTCCCGGACCGCGTCGAAGGTGACGGCGGCCTCGTCGTCCCCGGCCGCCACCACGTGGCGGACGAAGCGGACGCGGTCGGCGTCCCGCCCCCAGCCCGGGGAGAGCACCACGGGCAGGTCGCGACGGCGCCCCGGGTCGGCCGTGATCAGCTGCGTCAGCCGGGCCAGCACCACCACGTTCAGGCGCACCCGGCTCACCCACCCCTCGCCGGTGCGCAGGTCCGTGGCGTCCCGAGCGCGCTTCGCGGACCCGCCCGCCGGCCCGTCCTCGGAGAAACCACCGAGGCCGATGCCGGTGAAGGTGCTGAAGGGGCTCGTCTTGCACGCCGTGCGGTACACGTACGCCAGGGCCGAACGCTCCACCTTGCGCAGGCGGTTGCCGGGCACCGGAGCGCGGTCGCCGAGGTAGGCGTCGAGCCGCGCGTCGAGTGTCGGGGAGGCGAGCAGCAGGCCACTGCGCAGCCGGGGGTCCTCCAGCAGGCTCCGCAAGGCCGCCCGGCTGGAGCGGAGCTCTCCGGCGAGGAGCTCCGCCCCTTCCGCCCGGAGCGCGTCCAAGCGCGCACGGCCCTGCAGCCACCGGCTCGTGTGCCGTCCGGTGGCCGCGTCCAGCGAGGTCACCAGCGCGGCGGCCGCCTCCGGGTCCGCGGGCAGCCGGTTGTTGAAGACCCCGCGCCGCAGGGCCAGCAGGGAGCGGCGCTCGACGGCTCCGCCAGCGGCCCCGTCCGCATGGGTGGTGGCCTTCACCAGGGTGTGCAGCAGGTCGCTCAGGGCCGCGCCCTCCTCCGTCAGCCGTCGTTCCTCGGCGAGCACGGTGTCGGCCCAGCGCCCGGTGCCGGGGCAGCGCAGACCGTGGACGGACTCGATGGGCAGGCCCGCCGCGCGCAGGACGAAGCGTCCGCCGGGCTCCCACCGGACCTCGGTCGGCACGGTGGCGCCCGGGTCGGCGGCGCGGGGCTCTGCGGATCTCATGGGGTTCTCCTCCGGGGCCGTCAGGCGATCTCGTGGCGGAAGTCGGCGGGAGCGGGGTGTTCGTGGCCGAGGGCCATCACCAGCAGCGGCGCCTCGTCGCCGTCGGACAGGTCGAGGCGCTCAACAAAGGAGACGTTGTCGAAGCCCAGCGCCACGCCCGCGCCCAGACCCAGGGCGGAGGCGGCCACGTAGAAGCTCTGGGCGACGGCGCCGGCCGTGCCGACGGCGAGCCGGTAGCCGCGTTCGCCCAGGGCGTCCAGGAAGGCCGTGGTCCGCACGGTGGGCACCAGGACCGCACCGGCCTGCTCCAGGTTGTAGTTGGACAGGAAGTAGTTCCGCTGGAGGAACGCGCCCTGCGGCCCGGCAGCGACCAGGCGCAGCTCACCCGGCTCGGGGTCGTAGGCGTACGCCCCTGGCTCCAGGCCCTCCACGTGGTTGGCGAACACGTACAGCCCACACGGTCGTACGGCACCGGACGGGTCGGTGTCGCCGGCCAGCCGGGTCGCCGCGCAGGCGGCGAGGACCGCGGAGAGGTCGACCGGAGTCAGCCGGCGTCGGGCGTCGAACCGCCCGAAGCTGGAGCGGCGGTCCCGCAGCGCCCTGCGCACCCCCGTGTCCGGCACCTGCGGCGCGGGCAGCGGCTCCCGCCGGCCCCCGGCCGCGACGGGGCGTGCCGCGGCGGCGGCCAGCGCACCGGGGTCGGGCCGCCGGTCGGCGCACGCCGCGGTCGCCGCGTGCATGGCGTCCAGCGCACCGAAGTCCAGCAGCCTGCGGGAGCGTTCGGCGTCCCGGTGGCGGACGGCCGGGCGGTGGTGGACCGCGGGGCGGTCACGCGGACCGGTCAGGGGGGCCGACCTCGCGGCGCCCCGACCGCCGGAGGAGGCGCCGTCCCAGTGCAAAGGCACCACCGCGAACACGCCCTCCCGGCCCTCCTCCGCGCCGAGGAGCCCGGCCAGACGGGCCTCGTCGAACCAGAGCAGCGGGGCGATCCGCAGGCCCCGGGCTGCGGCCCAGATCCGCCAGGTCTGCACCAGGGTGCCGACGTCGGTGCAGACCACGTGGAAGGAGAAACTGTTGTACTTGAACGAGTTCTGCCAGTACTTCACGCTCAGCACCAGGTACTGGTCGGTCGCCAGGGCCTCGGGGGGCGCGTCCGGCCCCAGGGCGTCGCGCACCAGGTCGGTGACGTCCCCGGCCAGCAGCCGCTGGAGGGCGTGCCGGTGGACGTCGTAGTGGTGGAGCCCCGGCGTGAGGGGGCCGGAGGCGCCCGACGCCCAGTGGACGCCAACCGGGTACAGCCCGCCGCCACCCGCCGTTCCGCGCGACCAGTTCGCGTGCGGGTAGAAGGGCAGCCCGGCCAGGTCGGTGTTGGCCTGGATGCCCAGGCGCCGCCCGGTCAGCCCGTAGGAGTCCCGGAGCATCGCGGACAGCAGCGGGAGGCTGAACCCGGGCGTGCCGGCCCGCCCCGGCTCGCCGGCGGTCTCCCGCAGTGGGCCGGCGGTCTCCGGCAGCAGGCCGGGGGCGACGGGCACGTCCGGGACGTCCTCCGCCCCCGGCAGCGCGAACACCTCGGCGTGCGGGTAGTACTTGCCCCTGCGCGGCCCGTCGGCCCAGTCCACCACGTGGTCGGTGGGCTCCATCGGGACGCGGCCGCGGTGCAGGACGGCGTGCGCGTACTCATGGGCGTACCCCACGGGCTCCCCCTTCTGTGGTCGGTCTCGGTTGGACGGCGCGATGCCCGCGCCGGGGTGGTTCGCCGCGGCGGTCACGGGAACGGGTGGGGGCCTGGGTTCAGGTCGTCCGCGCCCAGGTCGTCCGGCCGCAGCCCCGCCTCGCGCAGCGCCGTGCGCATCCGGGGCATGTGCCGGGCGCGCTGCCGCGTCCAGCCGAAGTCGAGCGGGAGCAGCCCCGGCACCAGGACCTTCACCGTCGACAGGCCAAGTGCCCGCTGCTCGGGCGCCGTCTGGTCGACCACGACCACGTCGAAGCCGGCCGAGGTCACCGCGTGCACGGTGGCGAGCAGCCGGTCCCGTACGTCCGGCCCGGCGCCGTCGGCTGTCTCCCAGCGGAGGTCTGCCACGGCCGACGGGGCCGGGGGCGCGGGGCGGCGCAGCAGGAAGTCGGCGTGACGGCCCATCTCCGGCACCGCGTAGACCAACGGGTGGTCGTGCAGGCCGGTGATCCGGGTGACGTCCGCGGCCATGGCGCGGTAGCCGGCCTCGTCGCGGTGGAACCGATCGAGCAGCTGCACCGCGTCGGTGGCGATCTCGCACAGGGCTGCGGCGAGCGCCGCCTCCGGGTCGAGGGCCGCGCCGGCCCCGAAGCACATCCGGCCGGGACCGCCGTCGAGGCGCTCGGCGACGGCGGTGACCACCGGGACGGGGAAGGTGATCCGGGTGTCGAAGAAGCGGGCCCGGTACCCGTACAGGGCCAGCCGCTCCACCATCACGCGGGTGTGCGGTTCGGTGCTCGTGGCCGGATCGATCTCGGGCAGCGGCTGCATCCCGTGCCAGGCGAGCAGGAAGGCGTCCCGCTCCAGGACCTCCAGCAGCCCCCCGAGCACGGCCTCCTCCAGACTGCCCCCCGAGGCGCAGCCGTTGGAGCTCTCCTGCACGAAACGGTGCTCGATACCGGGCTTGTGGTAGTAGGCGAGGACCTCGGGGACCGCCCGGGCCCTGGCGTCCCGCAGCGACCAGCCCCACACCCAGGGGATCTCCCGGTCGGGGGCGAACGGCGGTACGAAGGGGTGCGCGCGGTGGAAGTCCGCCGTGTACAGCCCCGTCTCGCGCGGGTCGACGGCCGAGGGACCGAGCGCGTCCAGGGTGGACGTGAGGGTGACGGACCGCCCCCGGGCGCGCATTCCAGCGAACCGCTCCAGCCCTTCCAGAACGCCGACGAGGGTGCTGGCCCGGTAGGAGTCGGCGTGGCCGCCCCAGAATGTCTCCCGCAGGTAGTCGCCCGAGCGGCTGGAGAAGCACCCCACGGTGGCCGCGGTGGTCGGCGAGGTGACGTCGCAGACCACCGACGGCCCGACGGCACCCCAGTGGGGGTTGGCGAAGGCGTCCACCGGCAAGCCGTAGGACTCCAGGGGCCGCACCCGCCCGGCGCCCGGCCGGTGCTCGGGCGCGGACCGCAGCACCAAGGCGGCTGACGCGGCCGTCATCGGCTCGGGGACCGCGCAGACGGGGCAGTCCGGCTCGGGCACCAAGGGGTGGTGACGGATCGTCAGTGACTCGGCGTCCACCAGCCAGACCGTGGGGAAGGGCCGCGCGGCGTCCCCGCCCGCGGCGGCGATCCGGGCGACGAGGGCCGCCACCGCCTGTGCGGCGAAAGGGGTGTCGTAGGGCCAGTTCCCCGCCTCGCGGGTGCCGCCGCGCAGTTCCAGTCCCTCCCGCAGCCCCACCGACCGCACCCCCTGCCAGCGACGCCGCAGGCAGCGACCGCAGCCCGGGCGCCCCGGCAGGGGCCAGGGGCCCACGATCACCTGGCGGCCGTGGAGGTGCACCGGGAGGGCGCCGCGTGCGGCCGCGCCGTCCTCCACGGGCGCGGCGAAGGCGTCGTCCACCCCGAGGGCGGCGACTGCCGGCTCCGGAACACCACCGCCCGGCCCCGCCGTCCCCTGGTCCGCGAGCGCGCTCCGCAGCCGCTCAGCGAAGAGGCGGCACGCCTCGCTCCGGACGCCGGCGCCGACGGTGCCCGTGTCGACGTCAGCGGCCATCGTCCGCCTCCGTCGTCAGCAGGACCCGCACCGTGTGGATGCCGGCCTCGGGCAGGTCCGCCGCATGGGTCGGCACGACCAGCGCGTCCCGCCCCGCCGCCGCCAGCCGATCCAGCACGCCCGACCAGGTCGCGGTGGCGAGCCCGGCGGTGTCCCGGGCCGCGGCCTCCTCCTCCGCCGCGGCCGCGACGAGGGAGGCGTCCAGGTCGGCGAGCAGCGGATCTCCCATGTCGGGGACGCCCAGCACCCCCTCCGTTCCCAGTTGGACAGCGCCGAGCAGGTCGCGCAGGGCGTCGACGGCCGCCGCCGAGCGGTCCAGGGCGGCGGCGACCGCCCAGCGCCCCCGTCCGTCGGTCGCCCGGCTCCGGGCGAGCACCACCGTGACCCCGGTGCGCTCCCGCTCCCCGAGGTCGATCAGGTCCACCTCCAGGCCGAGGTGCCCCGCCGAGCGCAGCAGGAACACCGCCTCCGGATCCGCCGAGAGCCTCGCCGGGGCGAGCACCGCGGCGGAGCCCGTGCCCCGGACGGCCCGGCGCAGCGCGTCGTACGCGAGCGCCGACAGCAGCCCGGCCGCCGTGGCCTCGGCAAGGCCCCCGCCCGCCCCGGCCCCCGCCCGCGAGGGCTCGAAGCGGCGGTCGCCGTTGTCCGGCCCGAAGGGCCGCACCGCGCCGGACGGCACCCGCATCTGCTTCTTGGTCAGCAGCGAGACGGCCGGGGTCCAGGCGGCCACCGGGTCCCCGCCGGCTCCGGTGGCCGTGGTCAGCGTCTCCGGGGCCAGGCGGGGCGCCTCGGCCCCCGGCCGCAGCCCGCTCCGCGCCCCGTCCCCCTGTGGGAAGGCCGGCACCGCGTGCTCGGCGTACACCTCCGCCGCGGCGTTGAGGGCACGCAGCCGCGCACCCGCCGTGTGGTGGACG
Source organism: Streptomyces sp. NPDC059169 (assembly GCF_042755225.1). Taxonomy (NCBI): domain Bacteria; kingdom Bacillati; phylum Actinomycetota; class Actinomycetes; order Kitasatosporales; family Streptomycetaceae; genus Streptomyces; species Streptomyces sp. NPDC059169. Next base: position 132,893 of record NZ_JBHZCF010000022.1, read on the forward strand.
TCGAAGGCGGAGATCGTCCGGGTCCCGGCCGAGCCCAGCGGGACCTCCACCGCGCCGACCTTCAACGGGGTCTGGGTGACGGGCTCGTCCGCGTAGCGGGTGAAGGGCCCGACGGACGGACGGAGCGCCGGCGAACGCCGCTCCAGCTCGGCCAGCGGCCCCTCGTCGGCGCCGTCCTCCGGGGCCGCGGCGGCCACCGGCCGGAACGCGGGCCGCTCCGGCGCGGCGGTCAGGTCCACGGGCTCCACCGGCCCGGGCCCCGTGGCACACAGGCCGCAGCGCGGGTGCGGCAGGAGGCGTTCCGCCAGGACGTCGAAGGAGGCCATGTCCTGGAGCAGCACCTGCCCCCGGGTCTCGGCCGGCAGCGCCTCGGTGACCAGCCGGAACACCTCGTAGCCGAGCAGGTTGCCGAGCATCGCGGCCAGCGGGCCGCGCGGCGCGGCCCCGGGCGCGGCTCCCAGCGCCAGCCCGCTCCAGAGGTCGGCCGCCACCGCTGCGTCCCCCGTGGCACCCAGCCGCAGGGCGGCGCAGGACACGCATCCCCGGGTCCCCGCGCCGGAGACCGGCCCGACCACGGCCCGGTCCCCGAAGGTCCAGGCCGGCAGCAGCAGACGCCCTCGCGGCACGCCCTGGCCCAGCAGGCCCAGCGCGGTGCGGAACGCGTCCCCGCCGCAGGCGGCGACCACCACGTCATACCCCTCGTACGCCGCCCAGTCGGCCGCCCCGCCCGACCCCGGGCGGGCCAGGACGGCAACCTCGACCGGGCTGGACTCCTCCGACAGCTCCGCCGCCTCGGCCCGCAGCCGGCCGAACCCCTCCACGGTCGCGGGACCCTGGGCCAGAGCGGCCTCCACGCCCACGGCGGCGCAGCCGTTGCGCACCAGGGACAGGGCGCACCAGTGGGCCGTCCCGCCGTCGCCCAACACGGCGACGCGCGTGGCACGGAAGCGGGCGAACCGCGCCTGGGCGCCGTCGGCGTAGTGGTCGAGATAGGCGATCTGCTCCGCGAACCGGGCCGCGACCGCGGGCTCCACCCGCTCGCCCGCCTCGGCGTCGTCCGGGACCGGGCGGGCGAACCCGCGCTGGTACAGGGCCTTCACCAGGCCGCCCACCATCGCCTTCTGCGGTTCGCCGAACCCGGCGCAGATCTCCGCCACGGTCCGGCTGCCGTCCAGATGCGGCACGAGCAGGGTGGCGAACCGGTAGGCGGAGGGGGAGCTGAGCTGGAAACCGCCGTCGGCGTTGTGGAAGACCACGCCCTTGGGGGTCTCGGTGAACAGCACGTCGCGGCGCACCCTGGGCCGGGTGGCGGCGGTTTCCTCGTACGGCGTGGGGGGCATGCGGGCGTCGCACCTCTCGGGTCTTCGGGGCCGTGGCGGCCGCTCGGGTCGGCAACGGGTGGTCAAGGGCGGGTGGGGGCGCCGTGGCAGGGTGTTCGCGAGCCTCCACCCGCCGCGCGGGGCATCAGCCCGCCGCGGACGGCAGGGCGCGCCGGACCGCGACGGATGGTGGGGGCGGGCCGCCGGAGCGGGCCGCCCGCAGGGCGTGGGCGCGGAACAGGGCGTTCATCCGGAAGGCCCCGGGCTGCTCCTCCTCCAGCAGCCCGGCGTCGAGCAGCCGTTCCAGCAGCTCCTCGGCGTCCGCCTCGGGTGCCGCGAGCTCCGCGGCGGCCACCGCCGGGGTGATCCGCCCCTCACAGCGGGCCAGCCGCAGGTGGGCCTCGGCGACGGGGGAGGGCAGCCGTCCGAGGGCTCCTTCGAGGATGAGGGGCACCGACATCCGCGGGTCGTCCGGCAGCGCCAGCCACGCGGGAGGGTCCCGTCGCAGCAACGCGAGGCAGTCCGCCAGTCGCAGCCTGGGCCGTGTCAGCAGCCGGGCCGCGACGATCCGCAGGGCCAGCGGAACGTGCCCGCAGATCTCCGCGAGGTCCGCTGCCTCCGCCGGCTCGGCCGTCACACGTCCGCCCCCCAGCACGGCGGTGAGCAGGTCCCGCGACTCGACGGGGGTGAGCGCAGCCAGCGGCAGCACCACGGGGCCGTGCGTGGCGACGAGGGCGGCGAGCCCCATGCGGCTGGTGACGACGACGGCCCCGCAACCGGGTACGTCCAGCAGGTCCCGCACCTGGTCCGGGTGCACCACGTCGTCGAGCACGACCAGACAGGGCCCGTGCCGCGGGTGGGGGAGCGCGGCGCGTAGCGCCGAGGTCGCGTCATCGGCGGTTCGCGGCTGGCCGTCGGGCCCGGTCAGCGGCAGCAGCACGCCCCCTCCGGGGTAGTGGCCGGCCGCCTGCCGGGCCGCGTGCAGGACCAGTGCGGTCTTGCCCATGCCGGGGCCGCCGGAGACCACCGCCAGCACCGGGGCAACGGTGCGCCGCGCGTCACGGGGACCGCCGTTCAGCACCTCCGTCAGCAGGGCGGTCTCCCGGGCCCGTCCCGCGAAACCGGGGATCTCGGGCAGTTGCGGCCCGTCCGGCTGAGGGAGCCCCGTGGTGACGGCGGGGGCCGCGGCGGGTTCCCGTCCGCCGGTGGTGTCGGACGCATCCGACAGCACCGCCACCGCGGCCGCCGGGGCGCCCGGACCGCCGGGGTCGTCCCCGCGCAGGATGGCCAACTCCAGGCGCTGCAGCTCCGCCCCCGGATCGACGCCCAGCTCCTCGCGCAGGTGGGTCCGGATCCTGCGGTATTCGGCCAGCGCCTCGATCTGGCGTCCCACCCGGTACAGCGCCCGCATCAGCTGCGCGGCGAACCCCTCATGCTGCGGGTGGGTCCTGGTGGCCTCCCAGAGGTCCACCAAGACCTCGCGGCACCGGCCCCGGGCGAGCTGGATCTCGCAGACGCGCTCCAGTACGCGCAGGCGCTCCTCGACCAGGCGGGGAACCTCGTCGCGGTGCAGCAGCTCCGAGGGGACGTTGGCGAGGAGCGGTCCCCGCCACAGCCCGAGAGCCGTGCGCAGCAGAGGGAGTTCCGCTTCCCCGGCCGAGGACGCCTCGGAGACCAGGCGGCGGAAGTGCAGCAGGTCCAGGGTGTCCCCGTCGGCCGGTACGCGGTACCCACCGGCGACCGCCACGACGGCCTGCTCCTCGATGTCGTACTTGGCGAAGAGGCGCCGCAGGCGCAGGACGCAGCTCTGCAGCGCGGCCTTGGCCGTCGCGGGCTGCTCCTCCCCCCAGACGGCCTCCCGCAGCCGGTGCGCGGGGACCACTTCGCCCGGGCGGACCAGCAGCGCCGCGAGCAGCGACGTCGGCTTCGCCGGCGGGAGGACGACCACGTCGCGCCCGTCGGTGATGCTGAGCGGGCCGAGTAGTTGAAATCGCACCGGAGTCCCCTGTTGGCCGTCGGTCACCTGCCGCACCGGTGCACCAGGGCACCCCCGGGAAGCGTGTTCCTGCCGCCCCGTCCGCCCCGTCGGGAGCGGTGGCTCGCACAGAACACCGGTCCGCCCTCTGGCCAGGGCAGGCCGGTATGCATGCGACAACGTCGTCACGCAACGCCCGGTCGTGCGGCAGTGGTGAGTTTCTACCGGCGTAGAACAGCGGTCAAGGGGGTTGGGGTAACACCTGGGAGAGGACTTCCGCCGCGTCCGAAAGTCCATAACTTTCCTTTGAAAAAACCGAGTTGCGCCAAAGAAGGCGGATGCAGCGGAACGCGGGATCCGCGCCGCAGGGGCACCCCCGGCCACCCGCCCCGGGGCATGCCGGATGCCCGGTCGACACCCGCCCCCGGCGGGGACGATGCCGACCGGGCGCTGCCGCACCCGACGCAGGGTCAGGCCGAGCAGGAGGTGGTGCTGCAGGTGGAGCTGGAGGTCGAGGTCGAGCTGGTGCTGGTGCAGCCGGCCAGTACGACCTCGCTGGCGTCCGAGTAGTCGGAGATCTCGAAGGTCTCCGCCTCCAGCTCCAGGATCTCGTCCGCGAGGGTGCTCAGGTCCTTGTTCATGCTGCCTCCCGATACGTCGAGGCGCTCCTCCGCCGTCCGGCGGCGTACGCCGTGAGTTAGGGGCCATTCCAGCGCGTGCCGCTCACCGTTCAGCGGTCCAACCGCTGGCAGACCGCTGGCATGACGCTGGCGCGAAGAGGAAGTGGGAGTGCGGTGCGGCAGACGGGAGGGCGGGAGGCGGCCGGAACAGCGACCGTGCGCGAGATCCCGATCGTGTCGCAGAACCGCATCGTCACCCACCTCGAGGAACTCGCAGCGGCCGAGCCTGCTCGTGCGTCCGGACGGCGTCGTCGCCTGGGCCGCCGCGCAGGACGACGACGTGCACAAGCGGCTCGACGCCGCGACACGGCGCAGGGCCAGTACAAGACGAGCACGCTCGACTCCCGCTCGACCTGGGCCTGCCCGCCCTGATGCGGTGCACCGTCCCGGTGATCGCGGGCCCGTTGGCAGCTCTGATCGTGCTCGGTGGCTTCAGGGCCAGAATGGACTGCCGAGGGCTTCGTGCGGCAGGCGGGCGCCTGATACCGACGCCCCTTCACTTCCGTGGCTGCCGACCGATCCCTGGTGAGCTTCGTGATGGCCGGGCGAGGGCTTTACCTTCTCTTTGCAACCTGGTGTATCGCCGCTTCGTCTCTCCGCTCGATCCGTAAGCCGACCCGCCGTACACCGGGTCGGCCGACCGACGAGAGAGAGCGATCCGATGCGCCGAACCGTCCTCAGCGCCATGGCCCTGGCGTGCACTGCCGTCCTCGCGGGCACCGTGCCCGCGTTCGCCAACGGGGCGTCCCCGACCCCCACCACTGCCCCCTCCCGCGCCGCCACTCCGGCCGACCCCTCGGAGGCGCCCAGCGCCGTACCGACCCGGGGCGAAGGGGCGGCCAGCCCGGTTCCGGTCGAGCGGACGGGCCAGGGGCAGGTGACCGTGGTGCCGAAAGGCGCGCCCGACACCGGAGTGGCGGTGTCCTCCGTCTCCGGTGGTCAGAAAGGCCTGATCGGCGCGGGCGCAGCCGCGGTGTCGGTCACGGGTGCCGCGGGAGTCTACTTCGTACGCCGCCGCCGGGTGACCGGCGTATGACCTCGTTCTCCAGGCGCGTCCTGGCCACGTCCGTGCTCGTCGCGTTGCTCGCGGGTTGCGGCGGACACGGACGTGGCGGAGGTGCGGTGTCCGCGCCGTCCCGGGGTACGTCACCGTCCACGTCGGGCGCCGGGAGTACCGTGCACGCCCTGCGGCGTTCGGTTCCGGTCCGGCTGCAGATACCGGCCATCGGTGTCGACACCCCGGTCATACGGCTGGGTCTGGCTGCGGACGGCACCGTGCAGGTACCCCCGGTCACGGCGCACGATCCGGCGGGGTGGTACGGGCATTCGCCGACCCCCGGCCAAACCGGACCGTCGGTCATCCTCGGCCACGTCACCGTCGGCTCCTACGGGGACGGTGTCTTCCGCCATCTTGAACGGCTGCACCGGGGCGACCGGATCGTGACGCGCCTGGAGAACGGTACCGCCGCGGTGTTCACCGTCAGTTCGGTGCGGACGGTCGCCAAGGCGGACTTTCCGGCGGCGGACGTCTACGGGGACGTGGACCGGCCCGAGTTGCGGGTCATCACCTGCGGAGGCTCCCGCGGCGGTGACGGTTACCTCGACAACGTGATCGTCTTCGCCACGCTGGGTTCCACCGCGTCCTGAGTTCCTCTGCTTCCCGGGACTCCCCGAGTCCCATCAAGTGCCCTCACTACCTGGAGAGCGTTGAAACGGACCCGCGACAAGGCAGCGTCCGAGCTGTTCGCCGCCCTCTACCCGCGCCTCGCCGGCTGGTGCCGCCGTCTCGTCGACGACGACGAGACGGCCCACGAGATCGCCTCGGAGGCGTTCACCCGGCTCTGGGCCCGCTGGACGCGAGTGGAGGAGCCCCGCGGCTTCCTCTACGTCACCGCGGCCAACCTGGTGCGGGACCACTGGCGAAAGCTGGAACGCGAGCGCAGAGCCGTGCGCCGGGCCACGGTCGAAGCCGCCGTACGGCAGCACACCGAACAGACCGACCCCTCGGTACGGCTGATCGTGCAGTCGCTGCCCGACCGGCTGCGCATCCCGATACTCCTGCACTACTACGCAGACATGCCGATCCGGGAGGTGTCCATGCTGACCGGGCGCAAGGAGGGAACCGTCAAAGCCGACCTCCACGCGGCCCGCGAACTGCTCCGCCTGCACATGAGGAGAAGCCTTGACCACACGCCCTGACAAAGGCCCGGAATCCGACGCCGCCGATCCCGCCGACGATCCACTGGCGGTGATCCTGCGGCCCCTGTCGGCCTACCTCGGACCGCCCCCCGGCCACTTCGCGGCCGTCCGTCGCGCTGCAGCCCGCCGACGGCTGCTGCGAACCGCGGCCGGAATCGGTGTGTGCTGTGTCCTCGCCGTCCTCGTCGCACTGCCGCTACGCCTCGCGGCACCCGCGCCCCCGGCGGTCCCCCTGTCGCCACCCCCCGTGAGCGACCGTACGGTCGTTCCCGTCCCGCGGAACCCCACTCAGCCAGCCCCCGCACCGTCGGCTCCCTCGGTGCCGCTCGAGCAAGTCAGCCCCCGCCCCACCGCGCAGCCCGGAAATGGCAGTCCCAGTGCACCGAGGAACGGGGGCGCCCATCGCCGTGTTCCGACCTCGACCGCTCCGCGGTCGGATGCAGAAGCCTCCGTGTCCCCCCATCGGCCCGGGTGAACGTGCCCCGGGACAGGTGCGGCGTCAGCATCCCCCGGCCCGCGACGTGACGTTCGGGGTGACACGATCACCGAGATGCGTTTCCGCTCCGCAGCGACCGCACTCAGTGTGGGCAGCCGCGGCGGTGGGGGAGATGTGCTGCGTCTGGGCTTCGGTACCCGACCTGGGAGCAGGGATGCCGAGTTGATCACGGGTCGGGCAGTGCGGCGTGCGGTCCAGACGGTGCGCACGGTACGGGCCGTCAGATCGCTGCGATGCAGGATGCTGTGGGGGCTGCCGGTGTTCCCCCGCATGCGGTCGATGCTGGTGACCGCCGTCTGATGCCGACCTTCCACAGGCGTACGCAGGGCCTGGCGCCCGTCGACCGGCGAGGTCGTCCGACGCTGCTGCAGGACTCAGGACGTCGACTTCCGCGCTCCGCTTGCTGGAACGGCAAGAGGCTTTGCTGGACGGGCGCTGCAGGCCGGATGGTGGCGTCATGAGCGAATGCGAGCTGGCGCAGGCAGGAGAGCGGGGATGGGATGTCGTGGTGATAGGGGGTGGGGCGGCTGGTCTTTCGGCCGCCCTGAACCTGGCCCGGGTCCGCCGGTCGGTGCTGGTGATCGACGCGGGGGAACCGCGTAACGCTCCGGCGGACGATGTCGGGGCGCACGGGATTCTCGGCCGCGACGGTATCTCCCCGTTGGAGCTGCTGCGGCTCGGTCGCAAAGAGGTCGCTTCTTATGACGGTCGTGTCGTTTCGGGCCGGGTCGTGCGCATCCATCGGGACGGCGCGCAGTTCTCGGTGGTCACCGAGGGCGGATACCGCGTCCGGGCGCGGAGGGTTCTGCTGGCCACGGGGCTGATCGACGAGTTGCCGGACGTGCCGGGGCTGGCCGAACGCTGGGGCCGGGACGTGCTGCACTGCGTGTACTGTCACGGCTGGGAGATCCGAGACACGCCGATCGGGGTGCTGGGCAGCTTCCATCAGGCGCTGCTGTTCCGCCAGATGTCCGAGGACGTCACGCTGTTTCGGCATACCGAGGCGGAACTGGCCTACGGGGAGTGGGAGCAGCTGGCCTCTCTGGGCGTCGCCGTGGTAGACGGCGAGGTCACGGGCCTCGAGATCGACGACGAGGACCGGCTGGCCGGGGTGCGGCTGGCATCGGGGACGGTGGTGCCGGTGCGGGCACTTGCGGTCGCTCCCCGCTTCGTCGCCCGTGCGGACTTCCTCGACGGACTGGGGCTGACGCGGCGTGGGCATCCCACGGGGGCGGGTGAGCAACTACAGGTGGACAGATCCGGATTCACCGGGGTGCCAGGTGTCTGGGCGGCCGGGAACATCAGTGATGTGTTCGCGGGGGTTCCGGCCGCTGCCGCGGCCGGGGTCACCGCAGCGGCAGCGATCCACATGGACCTGCTCACCGCTGACGCCAGGGCGGCCGCCGTCTCGTGGGCGGCCGGTGGGGGAGTGTTCAGCGGGCCGGTGGAGGCCGAAGTGTCACGGCGTGCACGCGGAGTGCGGGCGCACGGGCTGGATCCGCACCCCGGCAGCAGTTGAGGCGTCCGGCGCCGGTCCTGCGACACGGGTTCAGGTGGTGCGGGCCTTGAGATGGGCCCGCTCTCCCTGGCGCCCGAACAGGGCGAGGAGTTCGACGGTACGTTCGCCGTCGGGGCCGAGCCAGTGGGGCACATGGGTGTCGAACCCGCGATCTTCCGGGAAAACCACTACTTCCGCCTCGACAACCAGTGGGGCACCCGCGGCCCAACGCCGTCGTCAAGGACCTCGTCACCGCTCTCGCGCCCGCGCCCGGCACGGCTCTGGACCTGGGCTGCGGACACGGCGGCGGTGCGATCAGGCTCGCCACCCGCGGCTGGGACGTCACCGCCGTCGCCGTCGCCCGGACCGCTCTCGACCGGGTAGCCGCCGGTGCCAAGGCCACCGGCGTGTCCGAACGGGTGCACCCTGCTCTCCACGACCTTGCCCAGACCTTCTCCTCAGGGACGTCGACCTGGTCGGCGCCGCCGACTTCCCTACCTCCATCGACATCCCCCGAGCCGAGGTGCTGCGCCGCGCGACCCGGACTGTCGCCCCCCGGAGGCCTGCTGATCGTCATGGAGCACACCTCCGTGGCGCCCCGGACCTGGCAGGCGGACCAAGACGTGCACGTCCCCACTCCGGAGGAAACCCTGGCCTCGCTGGAACTCGGCGACGGCCGGCGCACCGAGCGCTGCCACGCACCCGGCGCACCGCCACCGGCCCCCACGGCCAGACCGCGACCGTCAGCGAGAACGTCCTCGCTCTGGGACGGACACCCTGACGACGCGACCGTGACAGATGGGCTCCGTCGTGGACCGTCAGGGGAGGGGATGTCTGAGGAGCAGTCGGCCACCCGACAGCACTCCGGCGAGCAGGAGCACGGCACCGATGAGGAAGACCGAGCGTAGGCCGAGAGCGTGCGCGACGATTCCACCGGCGGCGGCGCCCAGGGTGGCTGCCGCGCGCACCACCGTCTTGTGCGTCATGGTCACTCGGCCCATGAACGCTGCGGGTACGCAGTCTTGGCGTACGGTCGTCACGGTGACGGTCCAGAAGGTTGTCGACGCACCGTAGAGTGCCGTGAAGACGCCGGCCAGCCCGCCGGACTCCGACAGGCCGACACTCACCGCGGCGGCTGTGGAGGTCACCAGTGCCGTGACGAGAAGACGTCCCTTGCCCATGGCGAGGACGAGGCGCTCTTCGAAGACGGAGGCGACGAGGCTGCCCGCGCCGAACGCGGCCACGAGAAAGCCGAATCCCGTACTGCTCAGCCCCAGGTCCTGCTTGGCGAACAGGACGCCGATCGCGATCTGTGCGGCACCGACCAGATTGAAGAGGGCCGAGAGGACGACGATGCGGCGCAGTACGGGGTGGCCCCACAGGAGGCGGAATCCGTCCGCGGCCTGCTGCCGGAAGCTCTTCCGGACACCTGGTCCTGTCTCGTGCGGGAGTCGGAAATCTCCCTTGAGCAAGAAGATCAGCAATGCCGCGACGGCAAAGGACAACGCGTCGAAGGTGAACGGAAGCGCATGGTCCACGTCGAACAGAAAGGCGCCCACAGGGTTCCCGACGAGCAGCGTGGCCACCACCGAACTACCCTGCAGTGCGGCGTTGCCTCTGTCCCGCCAGGTCGGTGCCACGACCGCGGGCACCATTCCCGCCCAGGCTCCGGTGTAGAAACGCTGGCCGAGGTCGAGCAGCGCGGCGACCGTCATGAGCAGCAGGAGCGTTGTCTCGCCGAACGCGACGGCGGCGGCAAGGGCACCGGCGACCCCGGCACGCGCTGCGTCCACGGTGTACATCACCCGGCGCCGGTCGAAGCGGTCTGCAATCACACCGGCGTACAGCATCACAAGGGGCCAGGGCAGTTGGCCCGCGAGGGAGACCAGGGAGACCTTGCGGGGATCGGACGTCATCTCAGCCGCGAGCAGCGGCAGCGCCACGAATCTCATCCCGCTGCCGAGGCCCGAAACGGCCACGGAGGCCCAGATGAACCGGAATCCAGGGCCAAGGTCGGTATAACGTCCCCATTTCACGGGCGGCAAGCTTTCCTTCCCCGGCACGGATGTCCCGCGACTGTACCGGGGCACACTCCGCGGACGACTACGCCACGCTGTTCGCCCGAGAGGACCGGCCGCGGGGCCCTTCGGAGGAGAGTTCCGGGTTTGGCGGGCCGGCATCAACGACGCCGAGGTCGCGGTCGCCGAGTACCTCGACCGGTTCGACCGGCGCCCGCCTCCACGGCGAACTCGGCCACATCGCCTCCGTTGAACACGAGGCCGACCACTACCTCGCGGCCGAACCTCCTACGTCACTCCAGAAACCAGGGCTTGACACCCCTCCACCACCTGCTGCGCCTCCCTGACCGGCCTCCCCGACGAGGAAAAACCCTGTGCTGGAAACACAATCGGCCGCTACGACCCAAGCAAGGGTGACCGGAGAGCAGTCCGCATCTGGGGCGTCGCCCCGGACGGTCGCTGGCATACCCCTGCCGTGGCCACTCCGGAGCGGGCACAGAGGCTCGCGCCGCTGCCGGGGAAGAGCCCGGTCGTCGCCGTTGAGCCGAAACAGGACAGTGGGATCACGTCGCTGGACAACATCCACCCGATCGACCGGGACACCGACACGACCGACGCCGACAAGACCTACGGCCGGCTGTGCCGTACGCGCCCGCTGAGCGTCGAGAAGGAGCCGTGGTGGGCGCTCTTTCCGCATCTCGTGCCTCGCCCGTCGTACGGCTGACACTCCGCGCTGGCGGGGAGGCTCGGAGCGGTCGTACCTGGCCACGGACACGATGAGTTCTTCGTCACAGCCGGGCTGAGCCGCGACCGGCAGGGGCGGGAAGGCGTGGCCTGGCGCGGGACCGCGCAGAGCGGTCCACCGCACCCGACACGAGGGTCGTGACCCTGGCCGCCCAGCTCCTCCGTGGCCGAGATCACATCCCATCTCATGACCTCTTCACCAACACTGGTCAAGCAAACCGGCCGATTTCAAGAAGAGACGGAGCAATGTGGGACGAATGCGATCATCCCAGTGTGTCCTGACCGCCGCGATCGTCGCCGGAACGGCCGTTCCCGTGGTCGTGGGGGCAGAGGCGGCGGACGCCGTCGCGGCGACACCGAGGGTGAGGTGCAGCTCGGAGAAGGCTGGGCTGGCCGCGAAGCTGCAGCGGGACATCACCGCCGCGCTCAGGGGCAGGACAGCCATCACTGCCGTCTCACTGCACGATCGCACGACGAACACGGTGTGCACGCTGCGGCCGGACCAGAAGTTCGACTCCGCCAGCACCGTCAAGGTCACCGTCCTGGCGACGCTGCTGTGGGACGTGAACAGGCACAACCGCCACCTCACCACGCGTGAGACCGAACTCGCGACCGCGATGATCACGAAGTCGGACAACGATGCGACGACCGCGCTGTGGCAGCAGCTCGGAGTGCCGAAGATCAAGAACTTTCTGTCTGCGGCAGACATGACCCGGACAGTGCCGGGCAGCAACGGCCAGTGGGGCCTGACCCAGATCACGGCCAGTGACGAGCAAAAGCTGATGGACCTGATAACGGGCAGGAACAGCGTGCTCAGCGACAAGGCGCGCGCCTACGCCCTGAAGCTGATGAACAAGGTCGTCGCCTCACAGCGCTGGGGTACATCCGCAGGCGCGCCGAGCTCCGCGGTGCTTCATGTGAAGAACGGCTGGCTGTCGCGTGCCACGCACGGTTGGCGGGTGCACGGCCTGGGCGCCTTCACCGGCCACGGGCACGACTACACCATCACCGTGCTCACCCACGACAACAAGACAATGGCCGCCGGAGTCGCCACCACCGAAGCGGTGGCCAGCGCGATCCACAAGGGCCTCAACTTCGCAGCGAAGGCCGTCGAGACGCATACGAGCTGACTGCGCCACCCAGATCGCCGAGGCGGTCGCCCGGCTCGCCACCGCCGGCGGATGAATCGTCGCGTGGTGGCGGCCGATCCCAGGAGGCGTGGGGGAGCAGGAAGTCGATTCCGGGCGGGTCCAGTTCGGCCAGGGCACGGTAGACGGCCGCCGGGTCGTTGTCCACATCGACAGTGCACAGGATGCCTCCGAAGGCACTCCGGTACCGGGGCGCCCCGAGCCGGCGGATGGCGCGGACCGTGCTCTCGTAGCTGCCGTACCCGTCGGATCTGATCCGGTGCCGACCGTTGGAGGCGCGGTCTCCGTCGAGGGAGGCGCCAGCGACGATGCCCTCCTCGGCGAGCATGGCGCAGAACGCGTCGTCCAGCAGCAGTCCGTTGCTCTGCCTGCGCAGGTCGAGGTCGCGCACCCCCGCCGAGTGCGCGGCGCAACTCGCGCGCGAGTCCGCGCAGGCGTTGCCCTTCCGACGAGCAGCGGCTCACCACCGTGGAAGACCACATGCACCCGGGCCAGACCGTGTGCGGCGGCGTGTTCGGCGATGCGGTCGGCCGTGAGCCGCAAGATCTCCCGGGTCATGGTCACCGGGCGGCCGCGCCGGCTCTGGTCGGCGTGCCGGTGGACGTAGCAGTGATCGCAGGCGGGATCGCAGCGGCTCTGCGAGTAGGGGGCTCCGGCCTCAGCCGCCGGGCATGTTCTGCCCTGAGGGGTGGGGCCGCGGTCAAGTTGCGGCGCGGGTGGGCGGGCTGAGCCGTGGTAATAGAATGCCCGTTCTGTAACAGGCAAGGCGGGCTCCGCCTTGTCGACCAGCATCTACGGGGATCACATGCGGCGTTCAGCCACTCTCATCGGCATCAGTGCCATAGCTGTACTCGCGTCCGGTTGCTCGTCGGGCTCCGTGGGCCAGGCGACGTCCGCAGCGTCGTCTCCGGCACCGGCCGTCGACGCGGGCCGGGAAGTACAGGCCGCGGTCGACACCACGAAGCAGAGCACGGCCCGGATCGACGACCGGATCAGGGTGGCCGGCATGGGCCAGGACTTCACCACCACGGTCAAGGGCTCCTTTGACATGAAGGCCGACCATGGGCGCCTGAGGGTCTCACTGGCGCAGACCGGCACTTCCTCCGATGCTGCGGTCCCCCTGGATGAGATCTTCCACGGGAGCACCGTCTATTTCCGGATGCCCGAGGAAACGAACGGCGACACCGGCTGGCGCTCTACTTCCCGGGACAAGGCCGAAGTCCACGCACTGTTGCGCGCACCCCTCAACGATCCGGAGTTCGTGCTGCGCCAGGTGAGCATGGCGCACAGCCTCACTGTGGTCGGCGAGCAGAAGGTGAACGGAGTTGCGGCCCGGCATTACACCGGGAAGCTGAACCACAAGCCTTTGCTGCTGCGGATGGTGAAGGAGCGTCGCGAGAAGGTGGAAGAGCCGATGGTGAAGATCGGCGACAGGCTTCCGGCGACCGCTGACGTGTGGGTCACCAAGGACGGACTGATCACCCGCATCCTTCTGGTCTGCGAGCTCGGCGGCATGAAGGTCTCTTCGACGATGAACCTGACTGATATGGGCAAGCCCGTCACCGTGGCGTCACCTCCCAAGGGTGCGCAGGCCGTGCCTGCCGCTTCGGTCGGCGGCCCGCTCGTGGGCTGACCGGACAAAGCCCGGGTGTGACTGGTAGTCCCGCATGGTGAGGCGTCGCGCATTCCATCGTGGACGGTCCTCGGTGATCACTCTGCGTGGCGAGGCCCGTGTTCGTGGTCCGTCCTTGGGCGGATGGGTTCGGCGCGGTGTGTCCGAGTCACTTCTGGGGGCACCGGTGGACGCTGTCGCGATCATGGAAGCGCTGGCTGAACAGGGGATAACCGTGCTGTTCAAGGCTGATGCCGAGCGGATGGCAGAGAGGCGGAAGCCCTGGACGTTCGCGGTCAGTGGCGCCCCGTTGCGTGACGACGTCCTCGTGCGTACCGATGTCGCGTCGGTGCAGCAGTGCCTCGAAGCCTGCCTGCCCCGCCTGCGTGACCTGGGGTTTCCTTTCCCGAGTGACGAAGCATGCCAGCTGGAGTGGAACGACAACTCACCGCGTGGGGTCACCGGGGGCGTATCGGCTCCAGGTGTCTCCGGCTTCGGTGACCAGGCGGATGGCGGTCTTGTCGTGGCAGCCGAGTGCCTTCGCGATGACGGGGGCCGTTGCGTGGAGGACGAGTTGGCGGATCGCGGAGGTCCTGCCGCGCTGTGAAGGAACGCCGGTCTCACGTAGGTGCCTTCTTTTGGGTTCTGGCACAGATCTTGGGGTGCCATCGCGGAGCGTGACGTCGGTGTTCGATTGCGAGGGACTGGCTCGTGCGAGACGGCGTATGTCTTGTCCCATGACAGCTGAAAGTGACGCTCCCTCAGGTTGCCCCCGTTTGCTGCTGTAGTCGGCGATGGGCGGTGATGGTGCTGGCCATGCAGAACGACGCGCGATCCGTCGTGGCCAGACCTACTCCACCGTGCTGACCAGTGTTGAAGATCACCGCGTGGTCGATGTGCTCCCGGGGCGTGAAGCCGGGCCGCTGGCTGCCTGGCTGGACCGCCACCCTGGCGTGGAGATCATCTGCCGGGACCGGGCGGGCGCCTATGCCGAGGGCGCCCGGCGCGGCGCACCCGAAGCTCTGCAGGTCGCCGACCGGTTCCATCTGTGGCGGGGCCTCGACCGCGTCGAGGAGACCTGCGTCGCCGCGCATCGTGACTGCTTGCGCAAGGCCCAACGGCCTCTCCTGTCACAGGACACTCGACCGGCTTCGGATCGGCCGCAGACCGACGCGGAGCCCGTCGGCCGGCGGGCCGAGCGCAAGAAGGCAGCGCACGCTCTGGTCCACGAGATGCTCGCCCAGGGCCACTCACGTCGGGCGATCGCCCGGCAACTGGGCTGGGGTCTCAACACCGTGCTCCGATACGCGAACGCCGCACGCTGGCGGGAGACCCTCCGCGAGAACCGGCCCCGGTCCAGCAGGCTGGACCCCTACAAGCCCTACCTGGAACGGCGATTCGCCGAGGGATGCACCAGCGTCACGCGACTGCACAGCGAGCTGGTCGCCGAGCAGGCTCCCGTCACCTATGGCATGGTCCGAGCGCACATCGCCACCTTGCGCACGGCTCCGGCCGGCCCGACTCCGAGGGAACACGGAAATGGCCGACGGCTTCGTCCCTCTTACCCAGCTCATGGAGACGATCAGGATGGGCAGGGACACCGAGCGACCGCCCTTCTAGAAGGTCATGCAGCCCTACCTTCTTGAGTGCGTCCCGTGAGTTCGCGACTCTGGGACTGCGCGGGTGGGGCAGGGATGGTTTTCATGCTGGCTGCCTCCGATGGCTC
>NZ_JBHZCF010000023.1:0-110512 GCF_042755225.1 Streptomyces sp. NPDC059169
AGGGTGTTGCGCTCCCGCTCCGCGTGAGCGCCAGCGGGTGGCTGCGTCACCCGCACACCTTGCCTGCTGCGCAGGCAAGGTGACGGTCCGTCCGCTGCGCTCCCGGACCGGCGGGACTGCGTCCCGCTACCAGGCTTCCGCTTCGCTCCAGCCTGGCGGGCGGGTCCGCTGCGCTCCCCCGCCTGACGGTCCTTCCGGCTGCGCCTCCAGAACCTTGGGCCCGCTGACGCGGGCCGGGCTGGCTGCGAGGGGTTGGGGGCGTTCGGGTGGGTTCCAGTGTAGTGGGTGCATCAGTTGATGCACCATGTATCGTTGGCGGAAACACGGGACACCTCGCAACCAACCGGGAACTCCCGGAATTCCGAGAGGAACGACCGCGGATGACCGGTCACCACGAATCTACCGGACCTGATCCCGTGCTGAGCAGCGATTCTGTGCGCCGGGTGACGCAGTACCAGACTGCGGGCGTGAACGCCCGGTTGAAGGTGTTCGCGCTCCTGGAGGGGCAGGGCGTGCCTGCGAGCGAGGCGGACGACCTGGTGGCCGCGTTGGAGGCCGGGGCGGTCGCCAGGGCGCAGTGCCAGGTGGTGGAGTTGGGCGGCATGGCGACGGCCTCTCGGGGCTCACTGTTCGCGGACGGCTGGGATGACGGCGTGGCGGCCGTGAGCGAGGCCCTGGTGGGCATCGCGGACCGGGAGTGGTCCCGGCATGGCGGCCGGTCGGCCGGGGCCGCTGAACTGGCCGTACACATCGCGGACGTGAGGCAGCGTGAGCGGGTCGACCTGGTGCGGCTGGAGAGGTTCGTCCGGGAGAACGTGCTGCCGGGCACCCATCCGCACACCACGGCGCGGCGTCGGGTGCTGGAGGCGCTGGGTGAGGCCGGCGGTCTGTGCACGGCCCGGACGTGGACGGGGACGTCATCGTCTGCACTCTCGATGCCGGTCACTACGACGTGGACGACAAGCCGCCCTTCAAGGACGGGCAGCCGGGCGGCTGGCACAAGGCGGATGCGTCGATCTGGAACGACATGGGCGCGGCCTGCATTCCGCAGGCGGCCCTCTGAAAGACCACATGAATTCAGCACTCGGGGAGGGTATGAAAATGTCAGCGATTCAGCTCAAGGAACACCAGGTAGATCAGCGTTCCGCGTTTCGCAGGTGGGTGGGATTCCCTGCAAGGTCATCTGTGCCCCCGCAGGGTGCCCGGGGCACGATCGTGTCAGCGACCGGATCGGGCAAGACGATCACAGCCGCCGCGTGCGCTCTGGAGTCGTTCGCGGACGGCCGGATCCTCGTGACCGTGCCGACCCTGGACCTGCTCGCGCAGACCGCCCAGGCGTGGCGCCTGATGGGCCACCGGGCGCCGATGATCGCGGTGTGCTCGCTGGAGAACGACGCGGTCCTCAACTCGCTCGGGGTGCGGACCACCACCAACCCGATCCAGCTCGCCCTGTGGGCCGGGCACGGCCCCGTGGTCGTGTTCGCCACGTACGCCTCCCTCGTGGACCGCGAGGACATCGACGCGCCCGAGGGCCAGGGACGCGTTCGCGGGCCGCTGGAGGCCGCTCTCGCGGGCGGAGACCGGCTGTACGGGCAACAGATGGACGGTTTCTCGCTCGCCATCGTGGACGAAGCCCACTCAACCGCAGGCGATCTTGGCAGGCCCTGGGCCGCCATCCACGACAACGCCCGTGTCCCGGCGGACTTCCGGCTCTACCTCACCGCGACCCCCCGCATCCTCGCCGCGCCCCGGCCCCAGAAGGGCGCGGACGGCCAGGAGCTGGAGATCGCGACCATGGCCGATGACCCGAACGGAACGTACGGCGCGTGGCTCGCGGAGCTCGGTCTGAGCGAGGCGATCGAGCGGGAGATCCTCGCCGGGTTCGAGATCGACGTCCTGGAGATCCGCGACCCCTCCCCCGTTCTCGGGGAATCGGAGGAGGCGCGGCGCGGCCGGCGCCTGGCCCTGTTGCAGACCGCGCTCCTAGAGCACGCCGCCGCGCACAACCTCCGTACGGTCATGACGTTCCACCAGAAGGTGGAGGAGGCCGCCGCGTTCGCGGAGAAGCTGCCTCAGACCGCTGCCGAGCTGTACGTCAACGATGCCTCGGACGAGGACCTGGCGAAGGCGGAGAAGCTCCCCGCGTCGTCGATCGACGCGGAGTTCTACGAACTCGAGGCCGGCCGCCACGTACCCCCGGACCGCGTCTGGTCGGCGTGGCTGTGCGGCGACCACCTCGTGACCGAACGGCGCGAGGTCCTGCGCCAGTTCGCCAACGGCATCGACGCCGAGGGCCGGCGGGTCCACCGTGCCTTCCTCGCCAGCGTGCGCGTGCTCGGGGAAGGCGTCGACATCACCGGCGAGCGGGGAGTCGACTCGATCTGCTTCGCCGATACCCGCGGCTCCCAGGTCGAGATCGTGCAGAACATCGGCCGCGCGCTCCGGCTCAACAAGGACGGCTCCACCAAGGTCGCCAGGATCATCGTGCCGGTGTTCCTGGAGCCCGACGAGGACCCCACCGACATGGTCGCCAGCGCCAGCTTCCGCCCCCTTGTAGCGGTCCTCCAGGGCCTGCGCTCGCATGACGAACGTCTGGTCGAGCAGCTCGCCTCCCGGGCGCTCACCAGCGGCAAGCGCAAGGTCCACCTGCGGCGTGACAAGGACGGGCGGATCGTCGGGGCCAGCGGCGAGAGCGACGGCGAGGACCAGGAGGACGACGACACCCAGGCCGCCGCCGAAGCAGCCCTGCTCCACTTCTCCAGCCCGCGCGACGCCGCAACCATCGCGGCCTTCCTGCGCACCCGGGTCTACCGGCCGGAGTCGCTGGTGTGGCTCGAGGGCTACCAGGCCCTGCTCCGCTGGCGGAAGGAGAACGAGATCACCGGCCTCTACGCCGTGCCCTACGACGTTGAGGTCGAGGTCGGCGTCACGAAGAACTTCCCGCTGGGGCGGTGGGTGCACCAGCAGCGCAAGACGCTGCGGGCCGGGGAGCTGGAGGAGCGGCGCAAGACCCTGCTGGACGCCCCGTCGGCCGGGATGGTCTGGGAGCCCGGCGAGGAGGCGTGGGAGAACAAGCTCGCCGCGCTCAGGTCCTACCGGCGGGCCATGGGGCACCTCGCGCCGCGGCAGGACGCGGTGTGGGGCGAAGGCGAGGCGATGGTGCCGGTCGGCCAGCACATGGCCAACCTCCGACGGAAGGGCGGTCTGGGCAAGGACGCGGAGCGGGTCGCCGTGCGCGCGCAGCAACTGGCCGCGGTCGATGAGGACTGGAACTGCCCGTGGCCACTGGACTGGCAGCGCCACTACCGCGTCCTCGCGGACCTGGTCGACGCCGACGGCAGTCTGCCGGCCATCGAACCCGGGGTGCTCTTCGAGGGCGACGACATCGGGCGGTGGCTTCAGCGGCAGAAGAACCCGGGCACCTGGGCGCAGTTGTCGACAGAGCAGCAGGAACGGCTGACCAAGCTGGGCGTGCAGCCCGCCCAGGCCCCGTCTCCCGCCCCGGCGGCGCCCCGTACGGCGAAGGGCCCGAGCAAGGCACAGCAGGCGTTCCAGCGTGGCCTGGCAGCCCTGGCGCAGTGGGTCGAGCGGGAAGGCGCCCACCGGCCCGTACCGCGCGGCGCGGTCGTGGAGATCGCGGTCGACGGCGAGACGGAGCCGATGACCGTCAAGCTGGGCGTATGGATTTCGAACACGAAATCCAGGAGGGACCGGCTGGACGCCGACCAACTCGCCGCCCTCGCGGAACTGGGCGTCGACTGGGCGTGAGAACCACGGACCGCTGGCCGACCCCATCGGGCTCACGCGACAACTCACCGAGTGTCGTACATCGAGCGCCAAGCGCATTACGGTTCTTCGATGGACCAGGATGAGATCCGTGATGAGCTGGTGCGATCTGCACAGCGATGGGCTCGGACAGCCCTCGACGCCTACTTCGAGGAGCCGGTGGACCAGGACTTCGCAGTCCATCACATGGCTGTGGCTGTCGAACATCTAGCCAAGGGGTGTCTGGCCTCCATCGCGCTCACGTTGCTGGCCGACGTCAGGCCTTCCGTAGAAGACCTGCTGGTACTCGGTGGCCAGGAAGGCAAGGTGGAAAGGGGGCGTGCGAGCCTCCGAACCGTCGGCGGTGCGGAGGCCGTGACGAGACTCGCGAAGGTGCAGAACGTCAAGCCGCCAGCGCATCTCGCGACGTTGCGAGACGCCCGCAACGGCATCACTCACATGGGATGGGGGCGTGCCTCCAGCGAGTGCAGGGAGCTGCTGGCAGCCGGTGTCACGTATATCGACTCCCTGCTGCCTGCTCTGGAGAAGGAGCCGAGCTGGTTCTGGGAGGTCCATTACGAGGCATGCAAGAACCTTGTAGAGAAGGCGACGTCCGAACTGAAGCTGCGCTACGAGGTGAAGGTCCGACGGGCGCAGGAGACCTTCGCAAAGCTGACGGAACGCATGACAGACAGCGAGAAAGCAGCCGTGATCGCGGGTCTGTCGGCGGCGCCGTTGCCCAGCCGGTGGTACCTGTACATTCCCACGCAGTGTCCAGCGTGCGAGAGTCCCGCCCTCGTCAGCGGGCGCGACAAAGACGGGGAGTACGGGGATATCTGGTTCCTCCCGCGCTTCTTCGGGTGCCGGGTCTGCAAGCTCACGCTGACTGGCCCGGAACTGGAGCTCGCGGGCATGAAAGGCCATTCACTGCGCACCGAGGAAGAGGTGGATGACGACTGGGAACCCGACTTCGACTTCATGTGATCCAGCAGCGCTGATCCGACGCAGCTGACCGCGTCTGGCCATCCGGTGTCCCCTGCCGCAGTGCTGAGCAGGGGCACTCGCCGTCAGTGGAGCAGCTATGTACAGCTATCAGGTGTGCGGTCCAGAAGCGTTCGGAAGAAGTCGGTGAGCACGGGCCGGGCACGCTCACGGTCGCGCAGTTCGTCGTGGCCGAAGCGGAACACTTCGTATCCGCGGAACTTTAGGTTGCGGTCGCCGGCCATGGTCGCGGCGTACTTTGCGCTGTCGGGTACGGCTCCGCCGTCGCGCGTGTAGTGCTGCATGCCGTCGACTTCCAGCACCACACGGCGGTTCGCGGGCAGCAGCATGAGGAAGTCCATGCGGAGGTTTTGCATGGCGCGTTCCCCACGCTCGCGGACGGTCTTGGGATCCCAGTGCACCCATATCTCTGGCAGGAGAGCAGGCACGTCGTGCAGGTGGCTCCTGTAGAGGTTGTGGTAGAGCCAGAACAGGTTCTTCTGTCCAGCGGATTCACGTGGCAGGGAAGCCTGCATGCGGTTGTAAAGGGAGTGGCTGGCCTTCTCCGTGTCCTTGATGCTGCGGGTCTCCTGCCACCAGGACAGCAGGTCGCTCCAGAGGAGCCCGTTCTTGCCGACGGGGTGGTTATAGACCAGGATCTCGTCGGCTCGTTCGGCGATCTCGATGTCGTTGTCGAGGGCGCTGGTGAAGCGGATGTCGGGTTTCCCCTGGGTGGCGAAGATGAGGTTGCGCGGTCGGCGGGCGGTGCCGCGGCCGAGCTTGTGCAGGTGGAACTGGGGGTATCCGTCCGTCTCCCCTTCTTGACGGAGCTGCGCGCCGATCGGCTGCAGATGGCGGTTGGCCAGTTCGACGAAGCGGCGCTGTGCCTGTTCGTCAGGAAGCGTCTCCGGGGCGGCCAGGCCCTCGAGGAAGCGACCGAATCGAGGGTGTGTGGCTTCGAAAGCTCTGAGCTGCTCGAAGAGGTCCTCGGTCGACCAGTCGCCTGGAAACCTGATCACATGGCGCTGGATGTCGGAGCGCAGGGTTCCGAGGTGGGGGCCCCACACGTTGAAGTCGTCTTCACCGAGGTCCCACAGGCGGCCCAGCAGGGCCAGAAAGCGGTCCGGATAGCTGAGGTGGTCGGAGAGGTCGAACTCTTTGGCCAGCTCTCGCCGCGTGCGGCCGGGTATTTCTACGTAGTCGCGGCCGAGCCACACAACGTCCTGCAGTTCCATTTGCTCGGGAGCTGAAAGTGGCTCGCTGTCGAGAACGGCCTGGGCCACATGAGGCAGTCGGTCGTCCGGGCAGGCCCCCAGGCTCGCGGTCAAGCGCTCGTGTTTGGTCGCTTGGTCTTTGGGAGAAGGCGAGGGCAGGCCGAGGCGCTCGCACAGCGATGGAAGATCCTCATGGCGGTATCGCTGGTACAGCGTGATGCACACGCCTTCGATCAGGCTCCGCAACCGCTGGAGGTCCATCTGTTCAGCCATGCCTCGATGATGAACCAGGTCACGCTTCGGATTCCAGACGCGGCCACTGGGCCGTCCACGAGCTTCCAACGCTAGTCCCGTACTTCGCGGGTCGCTGATTCGTATGGTGTGACCGGCCTGGGGGTGTCCTGGGCCGGTGGTGTGGCG
Source organism: Streptomyces sp. NPDC059169 (assembly GCF_042755225.1). Taxonomy (NCBI): domain Bacteria; kingdom Bacillati; phylum Actinomycetota; class Actinomycetes; order Kitasatosporales; family Streptomycetaceae; genus Streptomyces; species Streptomyces sp. NPDC059169. The sequence continues at coordinate 6,381 of NZ_JBHZCF010000023.1, forward strand.
TTGGGTGGGGTGTGTCGATGACTTCCCGGTCCCCGCGGCCAAGGTCTGAGCGTCAGCGCCTGGATGTGGTGGTGACGTCCGTGGTGGAGAAGCGTCTGGGCGCTCTGCCTGTCGCTGCCGAGTTTCTGCGCCGGCTGGATGTGGCGGGGGTCGTCGACGGGCTGTGTCCGGGTGGTGCGAGTGCGCACCTGACCCACGGGCAGGTGATCGAGGCGATGGTGGCGAATCGGCTGACCTCTCCCGCGCCGCTGGTGCGGGTCGGCGACTGGGCTCGGACCTGGGCGGTTGAGGAGGTCTTCGGTATCGAGCCGGCCCTGCTCAACGACGACCGCCTGGCCCGGGCTCTGGATGCGGTCGCCCCGCACCTGGAGAAGATCGCGGGCACGGTCGGCGCGCGGGCGATCGCCGAGTTCGGCATCGACGTGTCGAGGCTGCACTGGGACATGACCAGCATGTCCGTCCACGGCGCCTACCCGGTCGGGGACCAGGACGAGCAGTACCCGGTCATCGGCTACGGGCACCCCAAGGACCGGCGGGTGGACCTGAAGCAGGTCCAGGCCGGGCTCGCGGTGTCCGCCGACGGCGGCATCCCCGTCCACGCCCGCGTGTTCGGCGGCGGGACGGCCGAGGTCAGCCAGGTCGTCGGGGCGATGCGGGACCTGTCCGCGATGGCGGGCGAACAGGAGTTCCTGATGGTCGCGGACTCCAAACTGGTGTCCTACGCGAACGTCGCCGCCCTGCTGGCTGCCGAGGTGGAGTTCATCGCGCCGGTCCCGGCCGCGCAGGTCAAGGACGAGGTCTACGCCGCCCTCGATCTGAAACAGGCCCGCGTTGTGGACTGGGTGCCCGAGCGGGACGCGGGCAGACCGCCCGGGGAGCGGGAGGTCTACCGGGTGCTGGAGGACGTCCACACCCTGACCGGGCCGCGCAAGCGCGACCCAGTGCTGACCGTGCGACGGATTCTGGTCCACTCCACCGGCAACGCCAAGGGGCAGCAGGCGGCCCGGGCCAAGCGGCTGGCCAAGGCGCAGGAGGAGCTGGACAAGCTCGCCGGTGCGGCGGGCGGGCGACACTACAGGACCCGTGAGAAGATCGCCGCCCGGGTCGGGGTCATCGCCGCCCGCCGCCGCGTCGTGTCCTGCCTGCGCTGGCACATCACCGAGGACGAGACCGGCGTCCCGAGCCTTCAGTGGCACTTCGACTAGGAGGTACTGGACGCCGAGGCCGCCATCGACGGCTGGTACGCGCTGCTGGCCGGCATGCCCGCCGACAAGGCCGACCCCGCGCAGGTCCTGGTCCAGTACAAGGGCCAAGGCGCGGTCGAGCGCCGATACGCGGACTTCAAGGGCCCGCTCGCCGTCGCACCGGTGTTCGTGCAGCACAACCACCGCGTCGCCGCCCTGATCCAGGTGATCTGCCTCGCACTGCTGGTGTTCTGCCTGATCGAGCGCCAGGTCAGACGGGCGCTCGGCCCCGAGCAGACCATGGTCGGCCTCTACCCGGACAACCGCCGGGTTCGCCCCACCGGCCGGATGATCCTCTACCACCTCGGCGAACTCACCCTGCGCATCGGCACCATCGCCGACCGGCCGATAGTGCAGATCAACCGCGGCGTCCAACTCCACCTCCTCGAACTCCTCGGCACTGAAGTCACGCAAACCCGCTGGCCACAGACCTGAATCAGTGACCCGCGAAGTACAGGGCTAGTCGCCATTACACCGAACGCCCGTTCACGCCGGCCGGGCCCTACTGCTCCGACCTGGATAGATCTCTTGTCCCGGGCCGGAGTGGCAGGCCGGCGTCCTCCTCGAGCAGCTCGTGCCCACAGCAGTGCCCTGGGAATCTTCGGGCTGACGCGGTTAAGGAGTGTCCGCCGAGGTGCCGCGCTGATCGGGGACCCCGACCACGCGCCGCCGCGGAGTGACGGCTGCGGGCTCGGTGAGGCGCTCCAGCCGCAGGAAGTGCACGTTGCGCATGTAGAGCGCTTCCGCCTGGAAGTCGGTCTCGTTCACCGGGCGACGCTTGGTGGTGACGAGCCCTGCGTGCGCCAGCTCCCGCAGCCCTTTGCTGCGGGTGTCCTCGCTGAGCGCGAAGCGACTCTCCGCCTCCCTGGGGCTGAACCACAGTGCGCGGTCCTCGCCGAGCCCGCCGTTCTCGCACAGCAGGGTGAGGAACATGGCGACCGCGGCGCCGGAGAGGACGGCGATGTGTCCCTGGGTCCAGAAGGTCTGCGGGATCTGGATGTAGCGGTGCAGCAGAGCGCCGAGGTCGCTGGTCTCCTTCTCCTTCTTCGCGGCCGCACCCGGGGCGATCCAAGGCTTTCCAACACCGGTCTCGTCGAGAACGGTGACGAGGTTCAGGCGGCCGGTGCGGGTCACGTCGATGAAGCCGTGCTCCTCCAGCCACGCCTGCGCGTCGGCAATCCGGCGGGCTCCCGCCTTCTCGGGATCGGGGAGGTCGAGCAGCGTGGCCCAGGCGTTGTGCCGGATGGCCAGCTCCCGGGCGGTGTCGTCCTTCTGCAGCCACAGATAGCTCAGGTAGAGCTTGAGCCGGACCTGGCCGCCCCGGCCGCCGCGGAGCATGCGGGCCAGAGGCGGCGGCTCGTGGGCATGGGTGAACCGTTCGACGAAGGTGTACCGAACCTGTGCCCTGCGCCGCCCCAGCCGCGCCGCGCTCTCAGCCATCCTCAACGAGCGCGCCGAGGGGGCCCTGGTCGCTTCTGACGTCCGTTCCGCTTGCACCGGGTCCTCACTGTTCATCGAAGTAGGAGAAGTTAATTAGGTACTTTAGTGCCTGGCGCTAGCAACGAACCACCCCTGCACAAAGGTTGGTAAACAACAGGGTACTGCCGTCGCCTGTCCGGCACAAAGGTAGGGTTCCCAATGGGCGTTCCGCATAAGCCTGTTGCTCTCCCTCGGCGGGGTCCTGTACCGTCGAAGACACAGCAGGCCGAGGACGGATCACCGGAGGGGTTGTGCCTCCCAATCTCCGCGTGATCGACGGTGCCTGCCGCAGGGTCAACCGGCAGTCGCAGCCCGTCGTCCACCAGGAGATGGTTTCGGGCCGTGACGACGAATCAGGGCTCAGCGGGGTTGTGCCTCCCCGCTCCTGATCACCGAAAGCACCCGCCCCGCCCCGGGGGCCTCGGCCCCCGGGGCACTTTCTTGTGTCCGCGCGTCGAGATCTCGAAGACCAGTCTCGTCGAACTACTGAGCAGCAACAACGCAATCCGCGGCTGACGGCTCGCCAGCCCCGGCTCCGGTCAGCAAGTCCGGCTGCCCCTTGGCATTCCCCTCACCGAGAACGCCTCGCCATGCCCGGGTCGGATGAACATCGCCGGCCGGAGACGTGCGGCACGCCCCTTCACCGGCACGTGCAGGGATGCCGTAGCCGACGGCGGTCGGTGCTGTCACGAAGACACCGAAACCGGCGGGCATGAGCCGCCGGGTGTGCGAGACCTGACACCACAGGCGCGGGAAGGCGACCCGCAGGCCGATCAAGGGGGCTGAACGTGGGAGAGATCGCGCACGGACTGGAGCGCGCGCTGCGTACCCGGCCCGTTCCGTCAAGCACGGGGGCCCGCTTGCGATTTTTGCTGGCGGCGCACCAGGGTTCCACCCGGAGGGTAGCCGCTGTGCTGGGGGTGTCGCAGCGCACTGTGCAGCGGTGGGTGACGAAGAGGTCCGAAGCACGTCGTCCGCCGGGCCCGATGCAGGTCCGAGCGATCGAGGAAGCAGTTCTGGCTCGGTGGCAGCCCCGGATACGGGCCCGTCGGCGTGCCCGGGCCGAGGCGGAGGGCTTCGTCTTCCATACGAGGGCGCGGTTCGGGTTCGCCGCGCCAGCAGGCTCTTCGGACGATCCGCGGGTGCGGTGGATTACCCAGGATCTGCCGGGAGAGGTAGCCCGGGAGCTGTTCGCCGCCCGGGATGCCGGCGCGGGCGAGCAGCAGCAGACGGTGATCCTGGCCCGGGCGCTGGGGCACGCCTACTTTCGCGAATGGGGCCGCCGCGCCCACGGTCTGCACACCGTTTTCAGCGACGTCGAGTTCGCCGACTTCTCGATCTGCTGAGCCTGCCCCTTCTAGCGACCGCGTCAGGGTGTTCGGCGTCGCAAGGGCCTGACGCGACTGGCCGGCATCGCTTCGTACCGCTCAGCTTCCTGCCGCTCGCGCCAGTCCCACTCCACACGGCCGACCGGGCCTTGGCGGCGGGCTGCGGGCGGCTGGGGCGGGCGCAGCTTGGCCGTCTCCGCCACGCGCAGCAGGTGCGCACGGTCACCTGGCGCGGCGAGCAGTTCCTGGTCCTCGCCGGAGACGAGCCGGGTGAAGCAGGCGGTCGCTCGCAGGAAGACGCTGGCCCAGGGTGGTACGGGGTGGGCGGCGCAGCCGTCGGTGTAGCGGGCGCGGTCGTGGAGGGCGAGCGTGGCCGCGGCGGTGTCGTAGTCGTGGGGGCGGGAGGTGGCGAGTTGCTGGAGGGAGGCGCCGGTGAAGAGCGCGGCGGCGACGGCCGCGGCCAGGCGCGGATGTGCGGTCGCTGCGTGGAGGCGGTGGGCGACTCGCTGGGCGGTGTGTGCGGTGAGAGGAGCGGGCGGTGGGCGGTGCCGCCAGATGATCGGGGGCGGGGTGCACGGGTCGGTGCAGGGGCGGGGGCTGTCGTAGAGATGAGGCGTTCCAGTGCGGGCAGGGTGAGCCACGGACCGGTCGGCCCGGCTGGCTCGTCTGCGAGTGGGGGTTCGGTGACCGGTGTGCCGTAGTAGTGGCGGCGGGCTGCGTCGAGGTCGGTGGTGAGGGAGTAGTCGGCTGTCTGCAGGGCCTGGTGCAGGGCGGCGGGAAGGTGGGGGCGGTGGCAGACCAGGGTCAGCTGGATACCGGTGAGGGCACGCAACTCCAGGAGGCGAACTGTGCGGCGGGCGGTGAGGCGATGGGCGCGCAGGACAGTCAGCCGGGTGACGGGCAGGGCGGTCATCCAGGCCGTGGCGGCTTCCCAGGCGGGCTGACGCCCGGCGGGGAAGCGCCCGGTGAGTAGAGGCGGTTTGCCCAGGGCGGCGAGAAGGTCGTGGGCGAGGCCGGTCTCGCTGGTGGTGCCTGGGCCGGGGTGCAGAGTGATCCGGCCGGACGGCGGGTGGTGGGCGGCCAGGGCGGTGTGGGTGTGGATGACGTCGTCATCGCGGTCGATGACCACGATGACGGACGGCGGCCGCGCGGCGAGAAACATGGCGGTGTGGTGGTCAGCCAAGGCGGCTGAAGGCCCAGCGCAGCAGTTCCTGGTCCACGCGGGGGCGGCCAGTGCGGGCCAGGGCGGTGCGGGTGTGCGCGGTCAGCTGGGCCCAGGCGCGGAAGTTGCCGTGTGCGGCGTGACTGTCGGCGAACGTGATGTCCTCGGGGTCGGCGTCGGCCCAGATGGGGTGGAACAGCGGGATGACGTCGAGGACCTCGTCGGGGGTGAGGCGGGTGAAGTGCTGCCAGATGAAGATGCGGGAAGAGAGCATCGGTTCGCGGCGCAGAACGGTATGGCAGCCCTCACCGCCGACGAAGATGATCGCCAGCTGGGTGGAGGGCTCGTCCCACAGGTAGCGGAAATACTCGAACGCCTCCCCGTTGAGCCACTGTGCTTCGTCGACGAGGAAGGTGCGGGGGCGCTCGGCCAGAGCGGTCTTCAGCAGACGGTCGAATTCGCTGGGGTGGCGCGGCGGCTCGCCGGCCAGGTCGAGCGCGGTGAACAGCTCGTAGCGCACCGCTCGGGCGGTGGGACGGGCCCGGAAGGTGATCTTGCGGACGTCCTCGCCGGGTTCGAGTTCACGCAAGCAGGTGTTGACGGCGAGCGTCTTGCCGAAGCCGGCGCCGCCGTGGATACACATCATCGCGCGGGCGGCGACCGTATCGCCGATGTTCTCCCGCGCGGTGAGCAGGGCGCGGGTGGTGACCACGGAGGCGTCGGGCAGGTCGACGTACTGGTAGGTGGCCGCGGTCACGAGGCGTCTCCGTCTTCAGTGGTCTGAGCGGTCGATCCGGGTACAGGCCCGGGGGCAGGTTCGGGCGGGACGGGAGCAGGCCGGCCGGGCGCGGTCCGGGTGACGAGGGATGGCGGGGTGCGCCAGTCGGCCGGGGGCGCGGCGGGCGGGATGAGGTCCGGCATCGCCAGATCCGACAGGTCGGTGCCGGCGGCCTGGGCGAGCTCGGCCTCGGCCTGCGCGGTGGTCAGGGTGCCGAGCCGCCGGGGCGCCTCGGGCTGGTTCACGGCTGCGTAGCGCTCGCGCTGTGAAGCCTCCAGGTCCTTCTTCAGGCGGCGGGCGCGGGCGGCCCGTGCCCGCCGTACAGCGCTGACCTGTTCCTCGGTGGCCTGGTCGGCCAGGTCCGCGGGACCGAGGTAGCGGCCGGTGGCCGCGTGGTAGACCTCGATGCGGTGGTCGTGGTGGGGCATGAAGCGGACTCGGACCTGGATCCCGGACTGACCGGTCATCCACGGCCCCACATAGTCGCGTTTCCTGAAGCGGATACCGCGGGTGGTCAGTGTGCGGGTGCCGGCGTCCTCCAGGGTGAACGTCCACAGATCCGCCGCGGCCACGTCCCGTAGCGGGGTGGGATCGTCCTGCCACGCCTCAAACGGGGTCCTGCCCCGCAAGGGCGCGGGCTGGTGTTCGGTGTTCCACCACCGTGTCCAGGCGAGCAGCCGGGCGGTGAAGTCCTCGAAGCCGAGCAGCACCTCGTCCTTCGGCCGGGAAGGGCGTTTGCCGGGGCGCGGCTGGCGGGCGTAGCCGGGCAGCGCGGTTAGAAACATGCTCTCCACCGCCCGGTTGAGGCCCTCCACGGTGCCCTTGAGGTGCGGGGTGTAGGCGGGCAGGTCCTCCACCGTCACGTCCAGGAGATCGAACGCGGCGGTCACCGTCCGGGACAGGAAGTCCTTGCCGCGGTCGACACGCACTTTCTCGGGCAGGCCGCCGAAGGGTCCGTAGGGGTCCTCGCGCAGGACCGAGGAGCGCAGCGCGGCCAGCACCGACTCCCGGGAGGGATGTATCGGGGTGACGGCGACGCCGGTGATCGCGTTGGTGGCGCAGTCGGTGAACCAGGTGATCCACGGTCTGCGGGCGGTGCCGTCGACATCGATGAGCACGGGGGCCTGCATGTGGTCGGTCTCCCACACGTGGTTGCGCCAGCCGCGTGGCCGGGCCAGGAACACATCATGCTTACGGGCCTCACGTTCACCACCGGCAAGCCCGGCCCGCTCCCCCGGCGTCAGATCACGGCGGATCGCCCGATGCAGCGTCGTCAACGACGGTGCGTCCGCAGGCGGGGACTGCCGAGCGGCACGCAGGACCAGCTCGCGATGAACTGCCCGCACGTTCCCTTTCCACAGTGCGAGCAGGCCGCGGACTTCGGGCGTGATCGTGAACCTGGCGTCGGCTCGAGATCGGGCACCGGGGTAGGCGGCCGCGGTCTGATCGCTCTGAGCGGCGGCCAGCCAGCGCCACACCGTGCGCTCCGACACCCCCAGCGCATCCGCGGCCACCCGCACGTGCCCTGCTGTCAGCATCTTCCCTGCCCGCAGTGCGAGCAGCCGCCGCACAGCCGGACCGCGCAGTGCCATCCTCGACGCATCAGGCAACCCGCCGCCTGCGCGGACCGCGTCACCGTCCTCCATGCCAGCTCCCCTCACCCGGGCGGGACATCGTGTGCGTGCCGTGGCCGGGAGCAGGCAATCGCCCTCCCCCTGCATGAGCGCTCCCGTCACAGCGGCGGCGCGACCCGCTGGAACAGCCGCCTCAGCAAGGTCCGGTCGATGGCTGCGTCAGCGGTGGTGAGCAGCGCGTTCTGCAGGTGCGCGGTCAAAGCGGCCCACGTGCGGAATGTGCCGTGGGCGCACGACTGGTCGATCCATCTCAGGTCCGGGGCCGGGACGGTGCGCCACAGTGGATGGAAGCCGGTCATCACGGCCTCTGCTTCCGCTCCGGCTAGGCGTGGAACCTCCTGCCACGCACCGATCCGCGATGCCAGATGCGGCAGCCTGGCCAACGACCGCTCGCTGCCCGCCCCGCACAGCACCAGCGTGATCCGCGTATCGGGGTTGTCCCACAGGCTCTGCAGGTACTCCAGGCACGGCATGGGCAGGCGCTGAGCCTCATCGACCACCAGCACCCGAGCCTCGCCCAGAGCCCCCGCCACCGCGGCGTCGGCGAGCGCAGAGGTGTGCGGAAAGCGGCCCGGCAGCGCCAGAGCGTCGAACACCGCCCGCCGCATGCCGGCCACCGACGGGCGCACCGGCACCCGCACCCACGTCACCTTCCAACCAGGAGGCACTGCGTGGAGCGCCATCCGCACGGCGACGGTCTTACCCCGGCCCGGGTCGCCGAACACACACACCGCGCCCTGAACCGCCATCGCCTGCCCGACCGCCTCGGCCACCGCCCGAACCGACGACGTCCGCACCAACTGCGCGCCCGCCGGCAACGCCACCCCCTCCAGCGCGCCTCTCTCCCCCGATGGCACGCCCGCGCCCGCCGCCGGCGCAGGGTGCGGCGGCCGGCGCGCCACCACCTTCGCCGCACCGCCCTCGCGCGGCGCGGCCAGAGCGAGGTCAGCCAGCGCCTGCCTCGTCTGCTGCTCCTCCCGATCCCGCCGCACCATCGCGCGGTCCGGCAGAACCCTGCCGGCCTCAAGGTCCCGGTGCACCACCCGGTACAACGACGCCAGCGATGGCACCTCGCCCCCGGCCTGCTTCAGATGCCGGTGCAGCACCGCCACGTTCCCGCCCGCCCGCGCCAGCACCTCCCACGCATGGTCGGACAACTCCAGCCGGGACCGGCGCCTGCGTTCCACACGGCCCTCGGTCCGCGCCGCCTCCAGCCACCGCCACACCGTCCGCGCAGTCACCCCACCGACCTGCGCACCCGCACGCACATGCGCCGTGGTCAACGCCCCGGCCGCATCGAGCTCCAGCAGCCGCGCCACCAGCACCGGCCTGGACACCCTCAGCCCTGCCGTAACCTCACCCCACACACCCGGCTCGCCCACCCCACACCCTTCCACCACGGCCACCGACACCCACCACGGTGCAGCCACGCAGCCCTCGGAAGGATCAGAAGTACCGTTCCCAAGACAGTGGAGCGGAGGGTGGTGTACCACCCCATGACAGCTGCGACCGTCGCATGCACCACCCCACGACAGTGACCCCGCCCTTACTCAGGACCCCACCAGCAAAAACACCCCGTTCTGACGTGCCGTCACTGACACCCAACCACCGACACCAACCCGGCACATCGCATTCAGGCAGTGCAACGCGCTCCCTCGGTCTCCAGCGAGGTCGGGTGTTTCCGCAGATCAGAGGTGCAACACTGCTCTGTTACACCCTGCTGTCTCGCGGGGGTGTTGCAGTCCCCGGGGGCCGAATGGGTGAGCGCCAGTGCTCTGGGCGTGCCCGGTTGGTCGGGCTGTCGGTTGGGGCTTGAGCGGACCATTCGGCCCGTATACGGGGCCACTTCTGCGAGGTACTTCATGGGACGTCATAAGCAGCACAAGCCGCGGCGCTCGCGCGGTGGGAGCGCACAGCCGGTCACGGGCGAATCGGCCACGGAGTGGTTCGGCACCGCGTTCCACTCCACTGCCGGCATGCAGCACCTGGACGTGAGGCAGTCCGGAAACGGCATCCTGATCACCAGTGCCCCGGCCGAGGTCGACGGTGTGCTGGCCGGGTGGCCGCTGCGGATCAGCAACGACGACGACGGCCAGGGGCTGACCGAGCTGGGCACGGCGCTCGCTTCCGGGCAGCCGCACGGCATCGTCGGGGAGACGGGGTCTGGGTATGAGCGGGTGCTGATGTTCATCCCGAACCATCCCGAGGAAGGCGTCGGCACCCTGGCCCGGATCCGCACCGAGGACGGCCCGGACGGCGCCATCGTCTTCGAGCGGCGTGCGGAGCGGCCGATGGCGCTGTGGGCGGAGGCCGGGGAGAACCTGCGCCGCATCGTCCCGCTCCTGAGCCCGGACGCGCCGCCGGCCGACGAGCCCGAGGAGAGCACGCCGTGCCCCGGCTGCTACCGCCCCGTCTACGACAGCTCCTCATCCGGCATGCTCATCGGCGCCGGGCCGCTCCCGCTGGTCGGCCTGTGCCGGCTGTGCGTCAACGGCACCACGCTGCGCTCCCTGGAGCAAGTCGACGTACCGCTGGACGCAAGGCAGCGCACCGTGCTGGAGAGCGTGGCCGCCGTCCTGGTGTAGCCGAAGCACATGGGAAGGGCTGATCAGCGCCTCCAGGAGCCTTGGGGGTTGCGCTCGGGCATGTGGCTGGGGTGAGCAAGTCGACCGTTCGCCGCCTGGGCTAGCCAGGTGGCCCATCGGTCGATGAACTCGTCCAGGTCCCCGATGACGAGGGGCATGAAGGGCCAGGCGACCTGGTGCATGCCGAGAGTCGGGCTGATGGCGGTGCGCGCCTCGTGGTGGGGGTCGAGGGCGAAGGGTTCCGTGGTGCTCGCCACGGGGCGGAGCGGCGTGTCCATGAAGGCCGTCTCGAACCACTGGTACTCGGCTTCCGTCTGTGCGTCGGCGTACCAGAGGGAGTGGCTTCGTCCGTTGTAGCCGTGGTGGTTCGCGGGGACCTTCAGCGAGAGCGTCGCGGAGGCGATGACGTCGAACGGTGCCGGTGTCGAACCGGTACGCCAGATCTCGGGAGCGGTCTCTCTCGGTCCGGACAGGGTCAGCTGGGCGTCGTTGATTCGGACGGTCCACCCGCCCTGCGTGCCCTTGCGGACCTCCGCGTTCGGGGCGGCGTTCGTCAGGGTTGTGAGGAAGGGGTCGGCGATGAAGGCGAAGGAGGTCGTGGCGGCCTCGAGCAGGGCCTTGCGGCGATCGGTCTCGGTGGCATGTGCTGAGGCCCGGCGGTCTTCTTCGGCCTGACGTGCGACCGCGCCCTGGTTGGCCTCCGCGAGCGCGGCCAGCCCGCCGGAGAGCGCGGCGGCGGGGATCCGTCCCAGCCGGGCGAGCACGTTGCCAGCCGCGGGGCGCGCCTGGGGCGCCTTGTAGAGGCATTCGGTGATCAGCGCGGCCAGCAGCGGCGGAGCGGTGGCGAGGGGCGGCGGGGTTCCGTGTAGGTGCTGGTCCTGGAAGTCGTGCTCGTCCGGCCCGGTGAAGGGCAGGGTGCCCTCCAGGAGCTCGTAGGCCAGGATGCCCAGGGCGTAGATGTCGCTGGAGCTGGTGGCCCGCTGGCCGTTCCAGCGTTCGGGGGCCATGTAGGCGAGGGTGCCGTGGAACTTGAAGGTGCGGTTGGCTGTGCTGGCTTCGGCGTAGCGGGCGATGCCGAAGTCGGCGAGGCACCAGCGGTCGCCGAGCAGCAGGATGTTCTCCGGCTTGAGGTCGCGGTGGACGACCTCGCGGTCCTTGAGGTCGGTGAGTGCTTCGGCGACGTCGGACAGGACGGCGACCGCCTCGTTGAGGGGCAGTCGGCCGTGGTCCTGGAGGTGGTCGCGCAGGGACTTCTCGGCCCGGGGCATCACCAGTGCCCACTGATTCTCGTGCTCGCCGCTGTCGATGATCGGCACCACGTTGCGGACGCCGTCCAGATCGGTGAACAGCATCTCGCGCTCGGTGCCCGGGTTCTTGGGCACGAGCTTCACCGCCGCCTCCTCGCCGTCGGTGCTCACCGCCTCGAACACGGCGCCGAAGCCTCCACCCCCGATACGGGCGCCGACGGCCCATTCCTTGTTCAGTGCCAGTGTCATGGTGCGCGTTGTCTCCATCGTCAACTGCTGTCCGGTGAGGGCCGTTTCGCCCTGCTTCTATGGTCTCAGGCCCCACCGACACACGGAGGGCTGATGGTCCGGGGATCGTGCCGCCTCACGAAGCGGCGAGGATCACTCCTCGTCGGTCAGGGCCTTCGCGAACGCCTCTTCGGAGTCCAGTGAGCGGAGCAGGGGACCGAGGAGCCTTCGCGTCACCGTGCCCGGCGCATCGCGCAGCTCGGCCAGCGTGGCGCCGGTGCTCTCCTCGTAGGTGTCGGCGCTGTACCGGTGGTTGCTGGCGAAGATGGCCGGCTGGCTCCAGCGGCGTCGGCCGCGGAGCCGGTTGGCGCCGACGGCCACGGCCCAGTTGCCGTGGTAGCCCACGTCATCGGAGATCAGGCAGATCAGGTCCAGCATGTGCCGGGTGAAGACGACGGCGGCGGAGTCGAAGATGACCTGCTCGGCCTCGTCTGGCGACTCGTACGGCTTGGAGGTGCCCTCGGAGAGGCGGGTCATGAGCAGCCTCAGCCCGCCGTCCTCGAAGAGCTGAAGCTCGACGACGGACTCGTCATACGAGCCGCCTTGCGGGGTGTAGACGCGGCCGGCCCCGATCCCCGAGGAGCTGAGGGCTACTCCCCTCGCGCGACGGTGGCCTTGGTGGGCGGAAGACAGATCAGGGCTGAATCCCCCGGAAAGGGCTGCCCGGGTACGCGGGGCTTGCAGGGCACGCTGGATCAGGGCGTGCAGGCGCTGGTTCCAGTCCTTGGCGCCGGTGATGGGCAGGCACATGTCCCGTCGTCCGGCGGTCGGCTGGGCGACCAGGAAGAGGTGGGACTGGGCTCCGACATCGCGCAGCGGGTCCTCGTCCATCTCCTTGCGCAGCAGGGTGAGGGTGTCGGCCTCGGTGTCGCGTCGCCGTGTGTGGAGGCCGACGACTTCGGCATCGGCCATCTGGTACTTCGTCTTGTCGCCGCGGCCGAAGTAGCGGTTGTCGACCATGTGCGGTGCGACGGGGCTGGCCGGGATGTGCACGATGAGGTAGCCGGTGCCGTCGTCGGCCGCCGCGCTGATCTCCTCGGTGACGACGGTCAGAGGCGGGTCGGGGATGGTCCGGGCCACCTGCTCGATCTTCTCCGGCAGCCCGTTCAGGGGCTGAGGGGCGAGTTCGAAGGTGCGGCTGTCCTTGTTCTCCTGCACGCCGATGATCAGGGTGCCGCCGTCGACGGCGAACGACGCGAGATCGCGCGCCAGTTCCTTGTTGTCGCCCTTGCTGTTCGGCGCCTTCTTCAGGTCCAGGTGGTGGCTCTCCTCGAACAGCCCGCCGTCGACGGCGGCCTGGAGGTCGGCCTCGGTCTTCGGCATCCACCGGGGGTTGTCGGAGGAGAGGTAGATCGACGTCACTATGAAGTCCCGCTTCCCGTGATCCAAGGTCCAGCATCCGGACCGCAGCCCAAGGGGCTGAGCACCAGGCTACGGACCGGGTCCGACAACGGGCCTTCCGTTTACCGGCCCCCGCGGGGCGCCCGCGCAGCTTCCGCGTCTCCTACGGGGCGCTGTTGGGGGCACGACGCTGCTGGCCCCGATCCGGAGGCAGCCGGACACGAGTCCGTCCGGAAGACCGCCGCACCGCGCACGTCGGACCGTGATCACCGAATCGGGGGGAGGTCCCCGAACCTCCGTGCCCTCCCACAGGGCGCAGGGGTTGAGGTTGCGGCATGGGCTCGATGCGGTGTGGGGAGGACCGGAGTGTCGGCGGTGGCCGGGACGGCAGCGGCCGTTCAAGAACTCGACGGGGACCAGCTCGCAGCGCTCGACGCCTGCGTGGTCGCGGCGCTGGCCTTGAGCAGCACTGAGGGCGAGGCACAGTGGCGGATGCAGCTGCTGATGGAGTGCCATGGTCGCTACGTGCGCTCGTTCGGGGTCCTTGAGCAGGCACCGTCGTACGAGGTGTTCGCCCGTCGGCTCCACGGAAGCCGGGTGGCCGACCTTTTGCCGGGACGGCCCCAGGGTTCAGTGCTCGGCCAGCTGTGGCTGCTCAATGACGACGGCATGCCCAGTTCGGCGCTGCACCGGCTCGCGGTGGACTCTGAGCACGGCCACCAGGCCCCGGGGATCGGTGCCGACATCCGCCATCTGCACAGCCTGCTGCGGGCGGTGGGGATGTTGCCGGTGAGTACCGGGCTGTCGCGAATCTCCGGCGAGACCGTCCAGCACGCCATCTTCCGCGCGCTGAGGGCCGCCGGCTTCGAGGCGTACGCCCGGGGCCGGGAGGCGATGGTCCGCACGCCCGTCCTGACACGGCGCGGTTTGTCCCGGAACACCGCGTTGGTCGAGCTGGGCGCGTACACCGGTATCTCCCCGACGCGGCAGTTCGGCGGCCTGTGGGCGGCGTGTCCGATTTGCAGATGGACGATGCGGGCCACCTACCGCCCCAATAGCGTGGTGGATGTCGAGTGTGAGGACGAGCGCCACAGCCTGCTGGGCGCTCGGTACCGGGCCGAGCCGACTGCGATGGAGGGTTGGCGCCTGGTCCCGTGTAGCGAGCTGCGCGCCGTGCCGGAGCTGCTGCCCGTGGAGGGCTACGTGGCGTTGCCCTACGCCCTGTGGCTGTGGGTGACGCTCCCGGGCCTGCTGGAGGTCGAGCTGCGCGACCGGCTGGTCGCCTTGGGTGCGGAGGTGCGGCTGTGGCCGTTCGGCGACGCCTATGACCTGCATGTCACTCGTCCTGGCTGGTCCAGGGCGTGGCGCGTCGATGTCAAGACCTGGGCCGACCCGTACGGTCTGGCCCAGAAGCTGCGCGAGGATCCCGAGGGGTCCGGCGAGCTGTGCTTTGTGGTGCCTGAGCACCTGCGGGGGTACCTGCCGCTGCTGCGCCGGGTGGTGCGGGGCAGTGGGGCGCGCGTGCTGACCGATGCCGCCCTGGTGGCGGAGGTGGAGGGGGCGTGAGCAGGACGATTGCCGGGGCTCTGGCTTTGGCCGAGTATCTTCTTCCCGTCCGGTTCCGCGACGGGCGGCAGGTGGTGCGTGTCGCGGACGCCCATGTCCTGCTGAGCGGGCACGCGCCGCGTGCCGTGGTGGGCTGGGAGCAGTGGTCGGAGGCGGACAAGCAGCGCCTCGGCGCGCTGTTGGGCACCCGCCATCGGGGGGAGGCGCTTCTGCACCACGTCGAACGGACCGTCTACGACGTCTTCCACACCCCTGACGCGGACGACCCGCTGCCCGCTCTCTACTCGCTCGGGTACAGCAAGCGGGGGCGGGCGCTCGAGGTGCTGCCGGCTCACGGGCAGGACCCTTCGGACATTGCCGAACGCCTGCTCGCGCCGACCAGGCGCGGGCGGCTGCTGCGGGTCGCGAGCGGATCGGGCTGGTCGGCACCGACATCGCGGGGACGGGTCCAGCTCGCTTTCCCCGACGAGCAGGGGGTGTACAGGCCGCCTCGGGTCGTGACCGCGCCGTCGGTGGAGTTGGTGGTGGACGCCGATGAGCTCGGCTGGCAGAGTCGGGACACTGACCAGGACATGAAGGGCCCGGCCTTCCGCGAGAAGCAGATCGCGCTGCTGCTGCGCGGGACCATCGGTGGCGGGCAGCGCCCCTTGGAACCCGTCGTCCTGCCGCCGGGCCGGATGCACCTGCTGAGTGCGCCCCCGGGCGTGGGCAAGAACGTCTTCGGTCGGGGGCTGGCGATCCAGCAGGCGGGCTTGGGCCGCACCACCGTGCTGGTGGTCAGCGACAACGGCGACGTCTACGGCGAGGCTTTCACCTTGCAGCAGGAGCTGCGGGCGGCGGGAGTCAAGGAGACGGCCACGCCGTTCATCGCCCCCAACAGCCGGTACAACTTCGCGCTGCGCTCCGCCGCGAAGCTGGAGGGCACCGGCGTGCCGCTGGCGCAGGCCTCGGCGAGCATCGCCTTCCTCGTCAACAACTCTGCCTACGGGTGCGCCGCGCAGGCGCAGCTCGAGGGACGCGACGCCTTCGAGGGCGGCAGGGAGCCGTGCACGGTCACGGCGTCGGATGCTTTCGGCCAGCCGGAGCGGGCGCTGTGCCCGTATGTGTCGTCCTGCGGGAAGTTCTCCCACGTCGAGGCCGCGACGACGGCCAGGATCATCGTGACCACCCACGCCTGCTTCCAGTCCGGGATGATCAAGGTTCCGGTGGAGGTCGACGGGGAGGTCCGCAACAGGATCAGCGTGCGGGAGTTCCTTCTGCGCCTGGCGTCGTATGTGGTCGTCGACGAGGTCGACGCCTACCAGTCGCGGGGGTTCAACGAGTGCGGTGTGCTGGAGCTCGCGTCCCGCTCCCGCCCAACCACGGTGCTGCGGCGCATTCGCGACAGCCTGCACCAGGCGCCGCCGCGGCTGGCGGTGGCCGTGCGCCGGCCCCTGACCCGGGCTGTGTTCCTGGCCGAGCAGCTGCTCGACCTGGTGGCCGGGGAGGAGGTCTGCACCGAGGTCGCTCAGGCGCGGGCCCTGGCCCGCGGGCAGGACCCGCGCCGGACGCGGCAGGTCCTGCAGGACCGCAAGCGCTGGTATCAGCCCCATCAGTGGGACCGGCATCTGCTGGAGAACCTGATCGGGGTGGCCCCTGACGCTGCGGCCACCGACGAGCAGGCCGACCGTCTGCAGGCATTGCTCCCGCGCGTGGCCACCCGGCCAGGCGACCGCCCTTCCTCCGCCGTCCTGCCGGACCAGCTGCTGCCCGTCCCGGACGTGCTGGAGCGGATGCTCACGATCGACGAGGGCGGCGAGTGGCAGCTTGCCCCCCTCAAGGACGAACTACGGGAGATCGTCTCCGCCGCGCTGCCCGCCTTCTGCGCCGCCGAGGGCGGAGCCGACGAAACACCTGCCGAGTCCACGGTGCCGGCGCAGCGCGGGCCCGACCAACCGGAGACGGAGCGGGCGCCCACGCGCACCGAGGTCACCGCGGGCGTCCTGCACGCGCTGATCATGAAGACGTGGCTGACGGCCATCGTCCACACGATGTTCAACCTGACGGACAGGGCCGGCGAACTCGCCGGGCACGGCATCGACGCGGCCTCCGAGCTCGCCGACGCAATCGGCCACCAGGGCGCCGGCACCGTCGTCCCGTTCGGGCCGCTGGGTCGCCAGCTGGGCGGGTTCCGCTTCGAGGGGCTGGACGACCCCGGCAGTCACGCGAGTTTGAAGATGGAGGTGCTGCGCGCCGACCCCCACACCGAGACGCAGTTCCTCGGCAGCGTCGTCTCCCTCGCCCTGTGCGGCCGCCAGCGCACCGTCTTGGGCATGTCCGCCACCGGCTTCATGCCGGGCGCGGCGCGCACCCACCTGCTCGCCCGCCCCGACTGGGCGATGCCCGACACGCTCCGCGATGGGCTGACCGTCTTCAACAGCACCCCCGTCGCTGACGGAAAGCTTTTGGCCGTCGGCAGCACCCCCTACCGCGAACGCGACCAGCGGGTCATCTCACTGGCCGCCGGCTACGCGCCGGGCCTGGTGCGCGACCTGGACCGGCTTGCCGCGGAGGCGCGCACCCGGCATCGCGCGCGAGCTCTGATCACCGTCAATTCCTATCGTCAGGCTCGCCTGTTCGCCCAGACCTTGTACGACACCGCGCTCGCCCTCGGGCGGCGGCTGCGGATCTACGTCGCCGTCGCGGACACCCCCGACCTGTCTCTGCCGCCGGTCTGCGACGCGATCGGCCAGCTCACCCGCGACCGTTTTGCGGAGCTGGCGGACCTCGACGGCGAGGTGCTCATCTCGCCGCTGCCGCGCACCGAGCGGGGCTTGAACGTGCTGACCGTGTTCGAGGGCGTCGCCGTGTCTGCCATCACCCTGATCGCCATGGGTGTGCGGCCGGTCATGCCGGCCGACGACCCGGCGGTGCTGGCGGCCAGTGTCGCCGCCCGGGCTTGGCGCGACACCGTGCCCGGCGACGACCCCGCCGCCGTCCTGGCCCAGGCCCGCGCGGCGGCCGACGCGCACCTGCGCCTGAACCTCAACGCGCCCAAGCGCTTCTCCGCCCTGCCCGACGAGCTGAAGTACGAACTCGTCGCCACCCTCCTCGGGCAGAGCGTTCAGCTGGCGGGCCGCGGACGCCGCGGGCAGACCCACGTCGAGCTCCACTTCATCGACGGCGCCTTCCACGACCCCACCTGGGGATCCGACCTGCCCACCCTGATCCGCGGGCTGCTCGAGCAGTCCCCGCAGGACGACCTCGCGCAGCTCGGCGCTTCTTACGGCCACACCATCGAGGAAATCGCCGAGTACGCCCACGCCCAGCACCTGCTCCCCGCGCTGCGCGCGGGCTTTGACGCCTACCTGGGAGAGTACGCATGAGTCGCCCGCTCGACAGCGTCGCCCGCAAGCAGGCCCGCCTGCTGCAATTCCGCACCGCTCCCGCCGACCTGGGCCAGGTAATCGCCTACCGGCCCGACGCCCCCGTCATGGACCTGGCCATGGAGCTCTCGCGCGAGTACAAGCGCAACGTCGGCACCGGTCTGGACGTGCAGCCGCCCTACCGGGCGCTGGAGTGTGTCCTGCGCGCGGCGGCGGGCACCTGGGCGCGCTGGCAGTGGAACGACGGCTGCTACGAACTCCTGTGCGCGGCGCCCATCAGCGCCGAGGACCGGCGCGACGTGTTCTGCTACTGGGCCGAAGCCGTGGTCCCCGGCCCCGACGGCCGGCGCATCGGCGAACAGCTGGCCGAACTCCTCGCCCAGGCCGAGCCCCGCTCCGCCGTCCTGCCCCCGCCGCCGAGCACCGGCAAGCGCTCGCGCGGCTGGTGGCCGGGCGAACTCGCCCGCTGGCGCCTGGCCGAGGAACTCGCCGCCCTCGAGTGGCCCCGCAACAACGGCGCCCCCGTCCGTTTCGCACTGTGCACCGACGGCCGCCTGGCCGCGATCGGTCACGAACTGCCCGCCGAACCCGACCGCAAGGGCATCGTGCGCCACCTGCTGCCCCGCATCACCATCGGCACCGCCGCCAGCGGGCACTCCCGGCGCCACGCGCTGACCGTGAACGCCACCACCACTCTCCTCGCCACCTCCTGGAAGGGTGTCGCCACCGTCCTGCTGGCCAACCCCGACCAGCCGCTCGTCGTCGCCGCGGCTACCGACGGGCCGCCGTGGAAGCGCCGCCTGAACGTCCCCGCGGTCGCCGCCAGCCGCCGCCTGGCCGCCCTGCCCCGCCTGAGCGCGAACGTGCCGCCCTTCCCCGAACATCTCGCCGACGACGCCCTGGCCGATACCGCCCCGGGGCCGGTCTGGGCCGTCGCCCCGGCCAGCGTCCGTACCCCCGGCCTGGGCCGCGGACACGGCATGGAGTTCTTCCGCCGCGTCGAGGAGGCCATCGACACCCGGTGCGAGAAGTACAGCCACCGCAGCCCCGTGTTCATCGAGGTCCCCGGCATCAAGGTGCCGCCCACCGAGAGCGGCTCACGCGTCAGCGGACCGATCCCCCTCGAACGGATCCCCGCCGCCCTGGACGCCGCCGGCGTGGGCACCCTCCTCGTTCCCGTCCTGTGGAACACCAACGAGGTCCGTGCCCGGGTGAAGGCCGCGATCGCCGCCCAGTGGGGCCTCGGCGAGGACTGGAAGGCCGTCGAAGGCGTCGCCGAACCCGCCGTCGGCGGGCGCATCGAGGTCGTTTTCCTCCACGACAAGGCCAGTGCCCTCGGCCACGGACCGCGCACCAGCGCGGAGCGCGAGCGGGACCTGGCGCAGATGCTCGCTCCCCACACCCGCGAGGACACGCTCGTCGCGGCGATCTGCGAGACCGACTGGGACCCCGAGCGCTGGTACCCGAGTGTCGAAGCCCGTGAGAAGGCCGAGGCCGAGGACGGCAAGTGGCCCTCCAAGCAGGCTCTCGCGCGCCTCGCAGCGACCTCCCAGTACATCAAGCAGGCCCCGCCGCCGGTCCCCACCCACACTCGGGAGGGCAAGCCCTACAACGAGAAGTACCGTGCGAAGAAGGTCGCCTCCCGCCAGAGCGGCCTCGACAGCTCGACCGCGAACGTGCTGCGCGAGATCCTCAGCGGGGTCGGCGCCACCGACCACCGCCTCGGTGCCGCGTTCGGCAAACTGTCGCTCGAGAACTGGTGGCACATCGGCATCCACGTCCGCCGCCACGCCCAGCGCCGCACACCCGGCAAGCGCCGCACCACCGAACCGGCGCCGATCACCGCAACCCTCGCCGCCATGCGCCCCACCGGCGGAAAGGACGACCCCTGGCAGTTCTGGGCCTACAGCCCCCAGGCCGGGCAGTGGCAGCCCCTCAGCCCGGCCACCACCGCGCTGCACGCCGCCGACCTCGCCTGGGACGTCAGCGGATACCGCGCCACCGCGGACGAGACACTCCAGGCCCGCGCCGCCGCAGACATCGTCGAGCAGGCCCTTATCGCCGTCCGCACCCAACTTCCCGCACCAGCCCCCGCGGTGCTCTACGTCGACGGCGACGCCGCCGAGTACATCTGGGCGGGCCTCACCGACGAAGCCCTGGGCCAGGACCCGCCGCCCGGCATGCCCCGGCCGGCGTCCTGGCTGCCCGGCCACAGCCTCCCCCGCGCCCAGCGCCCCCTGGCCACCGTCCGCGTCATCGGTGATCTGGAACGCATCGGCCGCCCCACCGGGGCCCACATGCGCACCAGCGACGGCACCTGGCGTGCCACCGACACCACCAACAGCCTCTTCCAACTCGCCACCGACGACGGCGCCGTCACCTACCCCGACCTCCTGCTCGTCAACGTCCCCCGCACCTGGGCCGCCGGCCCCGCCGGCCGCTTCGGCAAGGACGAGACACGCTTCGACAGCGGCAGCCAGAGCAAGAACGGCTACGCCCACACCGCCACCCGGTTCACCGTCATCGCCCAGAGCCCCGACGCCGACTGCGACCTCATCGGAGCCGTCGCCGCCGTCCTGACCAACCAGGGCATCACCTCAGACGTCCGCCAAAGCACCCCCACCCCCCTCCACCTCGCCCGCAGGATGGACTCCACCCACCCCTACTACCGCCGCACCGCGGAGAGCGCCGAGGACGCCCCCGATGCCGCCGAAGACGGGAACACCGCGCAGGAGGAGACGACCAGCCTGTAGCCAAGGCGAGTGATCCCGCGGCTGCGGACAGGCCCTCACTGAACTTCGTTCGGGCCGTCGGCCTGAATCGGCCAAACGACTGCGCGCGCGGCCCCCGGCTTGAAGAATGCCCCCCATGTACATGTCTGCACTGCGGTGTGGAAGGAGGCCGATGCGGCCCGAGGAGACCATGGACATCAAGCTGGCCTTCGCAGGTTGGTTCACCAGTAAGCCGGCCGCGGAGCTGGCAGAGATGGAAGCCGAGGCTTACGCGAGACAGGGGTTCAGCAACTCCCCGCAAGACGAGCTGGACAGTCTGCGTATCGCGCAGAACTACTGGGTGGCTCCGGACATGGTGCGCATCGTGGAAGCGGCGCAGGAAACCCTGCCTGACGAAGACGTTCTCCTAGAGGAGCCGCCGTCGAGTCACGGATTCCTCGTGCTCGCTGAGCCCTTCACAATTCGGTGCGCCGATCCGGAGTGTGCAGTTGACCATCCGTTCAGCGGCTTGCGGTGGCGTCCCGTCCATCGAATCCTCCCCGCTACCAAGTGGGCGGAGGAGCAGCACGATGACGGAATCCTTATCCAATGGATCGGACCTGTCGTTGGCGAGGAAGAACGCAAGTTCTTCGGATCACCCGTCGCGCCAGTGGGGAACGGGATGTTCATGCCAGCGGGTCGCCCTCTCCAGATGGCTCAGTCGGTAGAGGTCGGCGCCATGCGTCCCGAGTCTGCTGCCCTGTGCCGATACGCACGCACCATGTGGACCCTGATGCAGCAGCCGCTGGTGGCCGTTGGCGATCTGGAGGCGGACCGCCCTCAGCGGAGGCGACTCCAACGGGCAGGACAGATACCCGCTGCTCCCGTGGCAGTCGTCACCCTGCGGCGCAAGACAGCGACGGGCGGAAACAACGACGAGGCCCAAGAGGTCGAGTGGTCGCATCGCTGGGTCGTCCGGGGGCACTGGCGGCGTCAATGGCACCCACGCCTGCAAAGCCACCGCCCAATCTGGATCAGCGAGCACGTGAAAGGACCGGACGACAAGCCGCTGCTGGTACGCGAGAAGGTCATCACCTGGCGTCGTTAGCAGGAGCCGTACCGGTACATGTCCCCCTCAGCGTCGCCGCCGGCCGCTGGACACAGGATAGACCTCTCCCCTCGGCTACCGCGAGGTTAGAGGTGTCGTTTCCCGAAAGGGGCTTGCCCATGGCCTCTGGCCTGTGCAGATGGGAGATCACCGGATTCGGGGGGTCCCACCTCCGGTCACACTTGCGGTCCCCCGCCTAGTTGTTCTGTCCACGGAGGTTGGTGACAGCGATCACTGGAGAGTGATCTTGAATGAGTGAGGGCCTTCCGGGTTCGGTGTGGATTGCGACATCTCCACCGAACGACGAAAGGCCCTCGTGCCCCACCGTAATGCACCTCTGACCGAGACCGGACGACTGCGCCTGGCCCGGTGCGTGGTCGAGGACAACTGGCCTCTCAGGCGCGCCGCGGAACGCTTCCAGGTCTCGCCGACCACGGCCCAGCGCTGGGCCGACCGCTACCGGCAGTTCGGCGAGGCCGGGATGTGCGACCGCTCCTCCCGCCCGCACCACAGCCCCCGCCGGACCCCGACCCGCACCGAGCGCCGGATCATCAAGGTCCGCCTCCTGCGCCGGTGGGGCCCGGCTCGTATCGCACACCTCCTGCGGCTGGTGCCCTCGACCGTGCACCGCGTGCTGACCCGGTTCGGCCTGGCCCGCCTCGCCCACCTGGACCGCGCGACCGGCCGGGTCATACGCCGCTACGAACGTGCAAGACCCGGCGAGCTGGTCCACGTCGACATCAAGAAACTCGGCAATATCCCCGACGGCGGCGGACACAAGGTCCTGGGCCGTCAGGCCGGCCGCAAAACCCGTTCCGGGACGGCTACAGCTACATCCACACTGCCGTCGACGACCACTCCCGCCTCGCCTACAGCGAGATCCACGCGGACGAGAAGAAGGAGACCGCCACCGGCTTCTGGAACCGGGCCCAGGCGTTCTTCACCCAGGCCGGGATCACCGTCGAGCGAGTTCTGACCGACAACGGCTCCTGCTACCGCTCACGCGACTGGCGTGTTTCTCCACCTGACGATCAAGACCGTGAGCAGGCCCAAGGATGCCAAGGGTTTTGTGATCCTCCCGAGGCGCTGGGTGGTAGAGAGGTCCCTGGCGTGGCTGTTGCACGCGCGTCGGAACGTGCGAGATTACGAGACCCGGCCCGAACGCTCCGAAGCCATGCTCACCCTCGCCGCGATCACCCTCATGACCCGGCGTCTCACCCGGGCCGCCATTGCTCCCAACGCAGCTCGGCCCCGCTCGCAATCCACAATTCAAGCCGCCTGAACCGCCTCTGCCGGGCGGCAAGGGTCACAGGCCTGGCGTCCCACCTGGGAGAGTGTCAATCCGGTAATCGAGTTCGTGTGCATCGCCACCGTAGACAGACTCGTACACGATCTTCATCGCCAGGCGGTTCTTGATCAGATCCCATAGATCGGAGTGACGGGCGTCGTCATAGTTGTCCACAGACAGCAGGAGGCGTGAGGCGCCAGCGGGCAGCACCCAGGGCTTGCGGTTCATCTCCACCACGCGCGGCGTTTCCCTCAGTTCCGCGCAGATCGAGACCACGGTGTCGTGCCCCCAGTGGCCCAGGGGTAGCTGGTCGAGCCAGGTTTGTGAAGTGGTGACGAAGGCGGGTCCCAAACCGTGGTTCTCCAGGCTTATCCCGGTGACTCCGCCGACACGACGGTAGTTCCACAGCGTGAGCACCGGCATCACTGAGTGCCGGTTGTGTCGGCGGTTCGCCCTGCTCTGCTGGACGGAGACAACGAACGAGGCGGAAGCAATGGCAGTGGCACAGACAGCGGTCACCGTATCGGCGTTCATGGCATCTCCCCTTCTCGCCTCCAATACGACTATCTACGCCCACAGCGTGGTTGCAGCCCCTCCCTTCTCGCCGTCCCACCGGGCCTGGCCGACCAGAGACGCTGTGTGCTTCGCGAGGTTAAAGACAGGCTCTCACCTTGTTTTTTAACCTGCTGCGCCCTCAAGGGGTGCGTGGTGGTACAGGACTCTGCTCTACATTTCGTGCGGCTTGACCCGATTTCCGGGGACGCGAATGACGACGGCCCAGCGGTCTCGTTGCTCGGCTGTGGGCGCTGCGACGCGATCGGCCCACATGTTGTCGCGGATGTTGGGGATCCAGTCCTTGTTCTTCGGCGTGAGGTCGAGGACGACGAGCATGCCGAGCGTGATTCCGCCAGCCTGGTATGCGACTGTCTGGCCGAGGTACCGGCGGAGCCCCTTTTTCGTGGTGTTGCCTCTTGTGCGCTTGCACTCGATGATGATCGAGAAGCCGGGGAGGCGGACCGGTTCCTGCGTGAGCACGAGGGCTCGGGCACGCAGAAGACCTACGCGTACTACCTGGTGGACCACTTGCGGTGGCTGGAGCGCGAGTGCCTGGCCTTCGACACGGTCCAGCTGCGGGACCTGGAACGGTACATGGGCATCGTCGGCGCCGAGGTTCGCATACCGCTCGGGGAACCGTGGCGGGTGGGCAAGCGCCCCTACGGCCGCTCGGCGCTGTCGACCGCGGCGGCTTGCCTGAAGGGCTTCTACCTGCAGCAGGCTTCTCGCGGCATCAACGGCGAGCTCGGCAAGAAGCTCGACAAGTCCCGGCTGCCGACGAGGGCGGACAAGCGCCGCTCGTTCCTCGGGCACGTGAAGAACACGCTGCCGACCAACCCGCTGGCGCCGAAGGGGCCGCACCGCCGGCACCCGAAGATGCTGCCGGAGGGGGCCAGGGAGAGGCTGCTGGAGACGGTGAACGCCGCCCGGGACCGGTTGGTCGTCGATTGGCTCGCCGACGGCGGGCTTCGGATCGGCGAGCTCTGCGGGCTGCACCTGGTCGATCTGCACCTGCGGGAGAACGCTGCCTGCGGCGAGTGCCGCACCCCGCACCTGCACGTCTGCCACCGGCCCGGCAACCCGAACCGGGCCGAGGCCAAGACCAAACACCCCTGGCGGGTCGAGCGCGGGACGGTGACTGGTGGGCTGATTAAGCGAGTCAGCCCGGCGATGGTGCACTCCTACTTCGAGTACATGACGACCGAGTACCCGCGCGGCGCCGGGCACGGCATGCTCCTGGTCCAGCTGCACGGCGCCGGTGCCGGTCAGCCGTGGGCACCGGTCGGCGCCCGGCGGATGCTCGGCCGGGCCGGGAAACGCGCTGGTCTGGGGCTGGTGAAACCCCATGCCTTCCGGCACACCTTTACCTCGGCGGTTCTCGATGCCGCGGACGGCAACACCCTGATCGCCCGGGACGCCGGCGGCTGGGCGTCGGCCGCGATGGTCGACGAGGTCTACGGGCACGTCGATGTCCACGACCCGGTCTTCGACGCCGCGCTTCGCATGGTCTGGGGTGAGACGAAGTGACCGCGAACTCGCTGCTGCCCCTCTACACCGAACGCCTCGACCGCGAGGGCCGGGACCGGCTGGAAATCCTCACCGCGTTGATCGGTGCCCCGTCCTTCGATCCGATCTTCCGTGGAGTACTCGTACGGGTTCCCCAAGACCACCCCGTCTACCAGTGGGG
The DNA here is from genome assembly GCF_042755225.1 of Streptomyces sp. NPDC059169. Classification (NCBI taxonomy): domain Bacteria; kingdom Bacillati; phylum Actinomycetota; class Actinomycetes; order Kitasatosporales; family Streptomycetaceae; genus Streptomyces; species Streptomyces sp. NPDC059169. Next base: position 31,747 of record NZ_JBHZCF010000023.1, read on the forward strand.
ATGCGTCGTCGGCACCTGCGAACGCGTCCGCTCCGGCGGGACGGACCTGTGCTCCAACCACCTTCGACAGTGGGGAAAAGCGCGGGAGTCGGGCACGACGCGGGCGGAGTTCCTCACCGCGGCACAGCCGCTGTCCCGGGCCGAGTTCGAGCGCGAGGGCCTGTGCTTGATCTGCCCGGATCGGCCGGCGGAGCCGCGAACCGACCTGCGGTTGTGTCGCTACCACTACAGCTCCTGGAAGTACTACGTCGCCCCGCGCGATTCCGGGGCGGACTTCGAGCAGTGGGTTGTCGAGCAGGAGCCCCGCGAGGGTTACGGAAACTGCCAGGTCACGGTCTGCCCCGGGCTGGCAGAGTCGCCGTTGGGTTTGTGCAGCTGGCACTGGCACCGCTACAAGCGTGACCGCCGTCCCGGCGGGGCGGCCCTTCCGGCCAGCTGGTGGCAACGATACGAGAGCCAGGGACACGCTGTCCCCGTCTCCTGCACGGACGAGAACGCCTTCCGCACCTGGTGCGCGACGGTCGATCCGGCCCCGCGGCCGGGACTGGTCAACCTGCGCGGTCTGCGGCCGCTGCTGCGAGCCGAGATCCAGTACACCCTGTTCGCCCACACCCAGCAGGACCGGCACAGCATCTGGCGCCTGGGCTGGATCCAGAAACTCGTCAACCTCGCGCGTGAACGCGACGCCGGCTCGCTGACCGACCTGGACCTGGACGACTTCCCGCGCTTCCACACCTCGATCGTGAAGAAGATGCTCCACTACCTGCGGCTGGTCTACTTCACCCCCGAGCAGACGCGGGACGCCGGGTTCCTTGAGACCGACCACTTCGGCATCCGCTTCCCCCACCGGGCCAGCCACATCGACCTGACCCGCATCACCCAGCGCTGGCTGCGTGACCTGCTCTGGGACTACACCGCCGAACTGATCCGCTCGCCCCACCGCCCGCGCACCGCACAGCCCATCGACGGCATCCGCCGGGCCTGCACCGAACTGAGCGCGTTCATGGAGGTCGACGCCCCCGGCGGAGGCCACGACCCAAGCGCCTTGCGGGTGGAGACCATGCACCGCTTCATCGCCGATCAGCGCCATCGTGAACGCCACGGGCTGCCCTCGCTGGTGATGAAGGGGCTCTACGGCAAGCTGTCGACGGTCACCTCCGTCACCCGCACCGACGTGTTCAACGGCGTCCGCAAGCTGCTGCGGCACGCACTGGAAAACGGCGCCGCCGAACGGCTCGGCCTAGACCGCGAGTTCATCATCGCCATGCCCTTTGCCGGCGGCGAGCCGCTGCGGGCCCGGCGTCCCTTTCCCGACGAGGTCGCCCGAGCCCTGGCCGACGAGACCAACCTAGCCCAGCTCGCAGAGCAGTACGACCCCGATGACCAAGGGATGCGGGACGTCTGGGAGACCATCGTGCTGACCGGCCGCCGCGTGAACGAGGTCCTCAAGCTGCGCTGGAACTGCATAGGCCGCTACGGCGGCCTGCCGATGTTCTGGCACGACCAGAGCAAGGTCGGCAACTACGACACCGCAATCCGTATCCCCGACCGGCTCTACGGCCTCCTCGCCGAACGGCAGCGCAAGACGCTGGACCGGTTCGTCGCCCGGCACGGACGCCGCCCGACCAGTGCCGAACGCGCCCAACTCGCCCTGTTCACCAGCAAGGTCCGCAACCCCGATGGCTCCACCGCCCTGTCCTACCAGTGGTTTCATCGGCGGTTCCGGGAGTGGGTCACCGAGCTCGACCTCGGCCAGCTCGTCCCCCATCAGGCTCGCCACACTCTGGCCACCAGCCTGCTTCGGGCCGGAGCGAGCCTCACCCACATCCGCCGCTACCTCGGCCAGGTCTCCGACCGGATGGCCGAACACTACGTCCACCTGACCAGCGAAGACCTGGAGAACGTCCTCCAGCACGTCTGGGTCACCGGCCCCGGCACCACCCAACCCGGCGAACTCCTCACCCGCGAGCAGGCCCAGGCCCTCGCCATCGACCTCGCCCGCCGCAGCACCCCCGCCGAGGGCGGGTTCTGCACCTTCCAACCAGTCGTCGACGGCGGCGCCTGCCCCTGGAACCTCGACTGCCACAACTGCGACAAGTCCGTCCTCTCCGGCGCCGACCTCCTCTACTGGCGCCGCAAGCGCGAACAATGGCGCCTGCTGGCCGAAGGCGCCCCCGACGATGCCACCGCCGACTACCTGCACCGCTACTTCGAGCCCACCGCCCGCGCCATCGACGGTCTGGAGAAAGCCCTGGCCGGCCTCGGTCTCCTCGACGATGCCCTCGCCCTGGACCTGCGCAAACCCCAGGACTACTTCCACCGCGTCTGGTCCACCGCCTTCCGCGCCGCCGACCTCGCCGACGCGGGCACCGACGAGCCGGACGAGTACAGCAATACGTGCACAGCCGACAGCGACGACCCCGAACAGGACGCTGCATGAACACCGTCCCCATGCCCGAACCCCGCACCGCGGCGGCCTTGGCCGCCCGCCGCCGCAAGACCGAAGCCGCCGTCGAGCGCGTCCACCAGGCCATCGCCCGTCTCCGACGCGAGAAAGCCCAGGTCAGTGTCGCTGCCGTCGCCCGCCGAGCGGACGTCTCACGCAGCTTCCTCTACGACAACATCGCGGCCAGAGCCGCGGTCGCCGCGGCCATGACCGCAGCTGGCGAACGCCGGACTGGGACGCTCGCCGAGCAGGACGAGGAGCGCGAGGCGACTTGGCGCGAACGCGCCCTGAACGCCGAGGACGCCCTCAAGGCCGCCCACACCGAGGTCCTCGCCCAACGCACCCGGATCGGCGAACTTCTGGGCCAGATACGCGACTTGCAAGCCGAATGGACCGAGGACGCCATCCAGCGGATCACCACCGAGAACACCACCCTCAAACAGCGCGTCCGCCAGCTCACCACCGACAACCGCACCCTCGACGAACGCCTCAAGGCCGCCCGCTCCAACCTCCGCTTCCAAGACCGCCGCGTCGCCGACCTTGAGGCCCAGATCGCCGAGCCAATGGCAGGGAATCGGCCGACAACGTCCGGCCGTGCATCGTCGCCGGTCACGGACAGGACGTGAGCCGAATCCTCTCGACGGGCGGTAGAGCAATGGGCATCTTGTCGGTGACCCAGGCGTATTCGAGGCCGGCCAGGGCACCATCCTCGACCCACACGAGCAGCTCGCCGATGTACTGACCCTGCTCATCGAGCACCTGCGCGTCCACGGGGACGATGCCGGCGCCCAGCGACGCCCGTCGCAGGGGTTCGAGGACTCTCAGGTCGATACTCACCGATCCGGGCGCCCAAGCGGCGACGACTTCCGCCGAACCGATCTGACTCCGAAGCTCCGATGAACCAGTGAAGTCGCTTGCCAGAACGTGTTCCAGCACTGCCCTCTCGGCTGGGTTCAATGGTCGCGGAGCAACGGGCACGATCGGCATGACCCCATGATGCCCTGCAGTCCACTCGGGTCGCCCGTCGTGCTCCGCCCTTGCAGTCGCGGGGGCGGAGCACGATCGGCCCTTGTCACAGGCGCGGCCTACAGTGGCTGGGTGATGAGGTGGCCCTGCTGTTACTGGGACGAAGAGGGTATCTGGTTCTATTTCGAGCTCGATGTCGACGGACGAGTGATCCGGCAGGTCGAGCTGCAAGAGCCTGTACTGACTCCGCTCGCGGCGGCGTCGCTCGACGAGTGGCAGCGCGCTCAGGGTGCCGGACGGCTGGAGGAGTACGAGGCCAAGTACGGGCTGACCGCAGAATTGCCCTTCCAGGAGTGGGAAGGGCATGATCCCAGCTGGCTGTCGGCAGAAGAGTTCGAAGTGGTCTGGACAGCCGCCCGTCAGCAGATCGAGCTGCGATCCAGCTGACCCTGCGAAGCGTCAGCTGGACTGGAGAGCCGTCGATGCGCCAGGTCGGCCGACGGCCTACCAGCGACGGCATTCGGCCCCAGCGCCGCCGTCCCGATGGTCCCGGAAAGTCACATATCCCGGTCCGGCGCGCTCAGCGCAGTCGGGACCATGAAGGTCCAGCGAACCCAGGTCGCGGGTGATGGCCGAGCAACTGAAGTAGGCCGGGTCCAACTCGAAGGACACCCGAGTTCCGCAGTCCGGCGGGGCTTGGAACTCTTCGGGCGCCGCGGCGGGCCGCAGGCGGAGGAGTTCCTGGCGAAAGCCACGGCCCTCTCGCCATACCTCGACGACCGCGCGTGAGCTCACGGCCGCCGCCGCACTCAGCCACCGTTCCCCGCCAAGTATGGAGCCGTAGTAGCCCAACCTGGGCCTGCCCTGTTCGTCGAGGGGGCCAGCATGATCATCTGCTACCGAGAACGCGAGGTCGGCGGAGATCTCAACGATGACCCACAGCGAGTGGGACGGAGCGACGCCGGAGGCGGGATGGAGTGCGTGGCCAACCACTCTGCTCAGCACCTGGGTGGCCAGCCTCGGATCCTCCTGGGCCACCCCGAAGTACATGCCGGGTCTCGCACGCACGCCGTCGTCGAACTCCAGCACCTGGATTTCCGCAGCGTCGTAGGTGTTCTCCGCCATGCGGCCAACGCTACCGTCCAGTTGAGGGCTGTTCTCCACCATCACGGACATGTAGTCTATGAATCGTCGCAGTTCAGAGCCGATATCCGAGCTCCTGCGGTCGGTAAACTGGACGACGTCCATCTACTCAACACCCGCACCCGCATCGGTGCCGAGACCTCCGACCAGATGAAGCACCTCAGCGAGCGCCTCCCCGCGACCTTCGTCTACGCCCGGCGTCGCCATCGAGGCCTCCCCGCTCCTGACGGGAAGCCGCGGCGCGCAGCTCGCCGGACGGTTCAAAATGGTGCGCAACCCGCCGCTGGCGTACGGCAGCACTACACAGCGCACCGCCTGGGAAGGCCTGGTCCGCGGTATGGACCAAGCCCTACGCCTCCAAGCACACCGCCCCGACACCCTCACCCGGCACGCCCCCTACCTCCACCAGCGCACCGGCGGCCGCATCGGGAGCCTCTCCGCCCTCGTCCGGGAAGCAGCGATCGCCGCCATCCTGGACGGCAGTGAGAAGATCACCAAGCAGCTGCTCGACGACATCGACCTCGACGAACTCGCCGAACAGGCCGCGCGCCCACCGGCACGGGCCTGAGATGCCGCGCGCGCACCGCTCTCTCCCGCGCCCGGACATCTGGCGCGTGGCCCCCTTGCAGTGGGAGACCACCGCCTCGTACATCCAGCGCCTGGCACGCCGACATCACCTGACCACCGCGGAACTCCTCCACGCCCTCGGCATCCCCCAGCTCCAGGCGAACAAGGAATGCACCCAGCCGCACGGCCCCTACACCAGCATCGAGCTCTACCTCAACGCACCCAGCCGCCGCCTGATCGCAGCGTTCGCCGGCATCCCGGACGAACACCTCGCCCACGCGCTCCCCGAATGGAACCGCTACCGCGACAAACCCGACCCCCAGTCCGCCTGCGCCCGGCTCCGCCTGGCCTCTGCGCACGCCGTGCCCGGCTGCCCCCGCTGCACAATCACCCGCACCGGCAACCCCCACCCTGTCTCCCAGTACTTGCCCGATACCCGCCTCGTCTGCCGCCCCCACCACACCTGGATGCTCGGCCGCCACACCCTCGCCGGCATCCCACTGCCCATCGAGCACGCCGACCTCACACGGACGCCCGAAATCCTCGCCGCCCACCGCATCCACATGCAGCTCCTCCGCCGCTGGGGCGCAGCCGCCGAACACGCCCTCACACTGGCCATGAACCTCACCGAGAACTGGCGGCGCGCAGCACCTCCCGAAGAACGCATCTGGCCCGCCCGCGCCCGGCGTATCGGCAACAACAAGCGCGCCCGCCTCTGGTACGCCCTCGCTCGAGAAGCGATCACCTACCCCGAGACCATCACTCTCGCCCAGTTCTTCGCCCACCACCCCCGTGCGCTCCACGTCCTCGAACGCCCCGGGCACACCCACCCACTCCACACCGCCGTCGCCTCCCTCCTGGGCCGGCCCTGGCTCGAAAACCCCGCCCTGTACCCGGACCGGTTCGGCGACCGCATCAGCTACACACCCGGCCGCCATCCCCGCGCCCGCGAGCGATGGCCCCGCCGGCACAGCCCCTACGATCCGGGCCCCATCGAACTCACCGAACTCGGCTACCAACCACCCCCTCAGCCAGCCTCATCACATGTCCAGGCACGCAGAAGGGACAGGAAGGGACGGAAGTCATCGCCCAAGACGGGCGTGGAACCTCACCTATCCGACGGAACTATGTTCGATTAGTGTGATGTCCTGGACAGGTTGAGATCGGTATCGGGAGACTGAGGGCATGGCGTCCTCCGCACATGAGGCATCGGCGTCCGCCCTGGGCTACCTCTTCCAGGCGCAGCTCGCCCTGCTCGAACTGCTACGCGGACAAGAGGAGCGCCCTGACGGGGCTATCAGCCTGGAACTCCACGACGACGTCGCGTGGGAAGAGGACGGGCGGCCCGTTGATCTCCTCCAGGTCAAGCACCACGTCCGCGGGGTACGTACTCTCGGCGACAAGGACGACGACGTGTGGCGGACCATCCAGTCATGGATGGACACCCACCAGCCTGGTGACAAGGACGGCCCAACACTCACCCTGGTCACCACCCAACAAGCGCGGCCGGGTACTGCGATGGCGGCACTCAAAGCGCCCACCCCGCAACCCAGTCAGGCCTTGGAGCTGCTGATCGCTGCGGCCGAGGAGTCCAAGGCGAAGGGGACCGAGGACGCGCGAACAGCTTTCTTGAAACTCCCGCCGGCCCAGCGTGCCGTATTCGTACAGCGGATGCGCGTCATCGACGGCAGCCCGTCCATCGACGACCTCGACGCGCAGGTACGGGCCAAGCTCAGAGCCGCGCTCCCAGATGGGCACGCCGACTCGTTCATGCGGCAGCTGTGGGCATGGTGGTACGAGCAGACCGTGGAGATGCTGCAGAAGCGGCACACCAGCGTCTCCGTGACCCGGCTGATGCAGCGCATCAGCCGCATCCGGGACGACTACACCTCCGACCGACTGCCCACGCTGGTGGGCCGTCAGGACTTCCCCGCTGAGGCGGAGGCCGAGCTTTCCGACGCGCGCTTCGTCCACCAGATGCACTGGGTAGGAGCAGGCCGTCAGCTGAACAAGGCGATGGTGGACTACTACCGCGCCTACACCCAGACGGTCGCCTGGCTCGAAGACGACCTGGTCGACCTCGACGAGCTGGCACGGTTCGAAGACAACCTCTCCGACGAATGGCAGCGTGAGTTCGACTGGATGCTCGACGACCTGCCCGATGACGCCACGGACCGCGAGCAGGAACAGGCAGGCAGGGCACTGCTGCGCAAGACCCTGGACCAGACCCGCTATCGGATCCGCGAGGCCTACGACGAGGCGTTCTTCTCCCGCGGCAAGCACCACGAGCTGGCTGACCGCGGCCGGATTGGATGGCATCCCGACTTCGAGGCACGGGTGAAGGACCTGATCAGGGCTGCCCGTGCCTAGCTGGACACAGCGGCCCCAGGCCAGTGCCGCCTTCCTCAACCCCGCCCTCATGGCCGCCATTGCCGCTACCGCGGCACGCGACTACGAGCGGGAGTCCTCCGGCAGGCTGATGCCGTGGCCGATGGCCTTCGTCGTGGCCCCACTGGTCCTGCACCGGCCGACCCGGCGAGCGCTGCCCTCCTCAACACGCACACACTTGACAAACTGGGTGGCCGACCATGCGGCACTCGTCGCCGGTCTCGCCCCACGGAGCACCTCGCTGGCACCCGCAGTACGGGAAGGCCTCAGCTTCGGGCTCCGTCACCAGATGCTCGCCATCGAGGATGGCCACCTCAAAGGCAAGCTCTCGAAGTCCCGCGCCCAAGGCGAGCTCGCCGACCTCATCAAGGCGGCCTCGCTCATAGGCCGCTGGACCGCGAAGTCCGACAACCCTTCCACCGTATTTGCGCTGCTGGGCGTGAGACCCTGAGCGGGTGCAGATCCGGTCGATCATCCTCTACAGCAAGAGCGGCGAGAAGCGCGTCCTGGACTTCCGCCTCGGTGAGCTGAACATCGTCACCGGCACATCGAAGACCGGCAAAAGTGCCGTGCTCGACATTGTCGACTACTGCCTCGGCAGAGACGAAGCCACCCTCCCGATCAGCCCGATCTTCAACACCGTGGCCTGGTACGCGGTCATCCTGCAGCTGCCCGACACTCGTATCTTCGCCGCCCGGCCAGCACCATCTACAGGGGCCAAGTCGGTCACCAACGCCATGCTGGAAGTAGGCAACGACCTCGGCGTTCCGGAGCGGGCAGACCTCCGCATCAACACCGACTCCACGCAGCTCCGCCAGCAGATCGGCCGCCGGCTCGGCATCGGGGACACCCGCAGCGAACCACCCTCCGGCAGTCTGGCCAAGCCACTCAGCGCTCACCTCGGCCACGCCACCCTGCTCTGTCTGCAAAACCAGGACGAAGTCGATTCCAAGCGGTTCCTGTTCCATCGCCAAAGCGAGCGCGGAATCCCCGAAAGCCTCAAGGCCACGCTCCCCTACTTCCTCGGCGCTGTCCCTGAAGACCAGGCCGCCCTTCAACAACAGCTGCAGCAAGCCAGGCGAGCCCTGCGTAGCGCGGAGAACCGTCTCAAGGCAGCTCAGGAAGCGAACCAGGGAGTAGAAGCCCAGCTCCAGTCCCTCCTGGGCGAGGCCCGCGTACACGGGCTCCTGACTCAGGACGGCTTCAGCAGCTCAGACAGGGACGCAGTCATCGGAGCTCTCCAGCAGGCGTCGTCCTTCCGACCCGCCCGGCCTGGCGGAGACGAGGAGCAGCGCCGGCAGGAGATCCTCCTCACCGAGCAATCTGCAGCCCTCCGGCGACAGCTCCGCTCCCTGGCTGAAGAGCGTCAGCTTCTCAATGACCTGGAATCCCAGGCCGCCGGCTACCAAGGAGCCGTCACCCGCGGCATGTCGCGACTGTCCGCCCTCAACCTCGTGCCCGACGCCTTCCCCGGAGAACAAAGCTGTCCCCTGTGCGGCAGCGGACTGGCAGAGCCCGACCCGACCGTCGCCGCCATGCACACCACCCTCCAAGACCTCCGCAGCCAGCTCGACAGCGTGCAGACGGTACAGCCGCGCCGCGAACAGGCACTACGTGAGATCGAACAGGCGGCGGTACGTCTACGCGAAGAGCTCCGCGGCATCGAAGGCGCCCTCAGCATCATCGCCGAGCAGCGCTCCGAGCAGGCCGGCCTCCTCGGCCAAGCCGAAGCCCAGGCCTACACCCGCGGCAGGATCAACGCCTACCTGAGTCAGATCAGCGCCACGACCGACAGCGGCCACCTCCAACGCCTGGAAACAGACGTCGCCGTCGCGCAGCAGCTCGTCGCCAGCCTCGAAGAGCAACTCGACAGCGAAGCCATCGACGACAAACTCACCCACAGCCTCAGCTTCATCAGCGGGAAAATGACGAGCCATGCCCGGTTCCTGAAACTCGAGCACGGCGACGGGCTGGTCCGCCTGAACCTCAAAAAGCTCACCGTCGTCACCGACAAACCCGAAGGCGCAACAGAGCTGCTGCGCATCGGCAGCGGCGAAAACCACGTGGGCTACCACCTAGTGGCACACCTCGCGCTCCATCAGTACCTCGTCGCGAACGGCCGGCCCGTACCCCGCTTCCTCATGCTCGACCAGCCCACCCAGCCCTACTACCCCTCCGACATGGCCAAAGCACGCGGGCGGCTGGAAGACATCCCACTCGACGAGGACCGCGTAACCGTCACCCACCTCTTCCAGCTCATGCACCAAGTCGTCACCGAGCTCGCCCCCGACTTCCAGATCATCGTGAGCGACCACGCCGACCTGCCCCACGACTGGTATCAGGCATCCGTCCGCTACAACTGGCGCGGCGGCGAAAAACTCATTCCCACCACCTGGCTCGACACCAACCCCGCCACCCCGTAGAACAGTTCGGTTGTATGCGGTTCTACTGCTCCCGTCCACTGGCTATGGACCGGGGCCCGCACTGGGGAAACCGATAGCGGACGAGCACGACATCACCGATCATGGAGCATGAGCTCAGGTGAGGGTCTGTGGGTGGGCGGCCGCCAGGTTAGCCGCCTGTCCGATGGGTGGGAGGCCGACCTCGTAGCGGCGTTCACAGACGACATGCTGTGCGCCTACCGCAACGGGCATCCAGAATTCTTGAGCAGCACCGTGTACGGCAATGAGGACGTGATCGAGTACTCCCTGCGTGCGCCGGGAAGGATCATCGCGGAGCGCCTCAACCTGCTGGGCTACACCCAGGGGGCCGCACTGGAGTTCCTCGCCCAGGCAGTCGATGAGCAGCGAAGCATGTGGCGGCTGCTCGCCTCCAAGAACAGCGACTGGCCCGCTGAGCTGCACCTTCCTGATCAATACACCGCGGCGGACTGGGTACGCGATGTTGCTACGACATCGCAGGCTGCCGGGCCACAAGCAACAGCATTTGGTGACATGGCCGATCCACTGCGGATGCTCGCCGACAGCAACCCATGTATGGCACTGCGAGCGGCACTGCTGGCCACGCCGGACGCCGAGGTGGTCTTCGTCATAGACCACGGTGACCCCGATGATGCCGGAGAGCAGCCCGACCTGCAGAATCTATGCGCCGACGCGCTAGATCACATCCAGGCCACAGCATCCGCCCACGCACCAGTCGTCGTACTCACAGAAGGCCACAGCGATGTCGCCATCCTCGGGCCAGCCCTCGCTCTGCTCTACCCCCACCTGACCGATCTGATCCGCTTCATGGACTACTCCAACAGCCCGAGAGGGGGAGCACCCGCCCTGGTGGCCACGGTGCGCGCCTTCGCAGCTGCCCGCATCGCCAATCCGGTGATCGCACTGTTCGACAACGACACGGCCGCCAGCGACGCCCTCCGTCCCCTCGACCGAGCGGCGCTGCCCCACAACATCAAAGTCCTCCAGTGCCCCCCGTTGGAGATGGCTACGAACTATCCGACCTTGGGACCGCCCACCCTTGAATCCCCCGCAGGCCACCTGTCACACGCAGATATCAACGGCACCGCTGGATCCATCGAGATCTACCTCGGACGCGACGTCCTGACGCTACCGGACGGCGGGATGCGGCCCGTGCAATGGCGCAGCTACATCGACGGCAGCAAGCAGTACCAGGGAGAGATCACCGGAAAGAAGGACGTCCAAGTCGCGTTCCAAGAAAAACTCGCCCGAGCCCAAGCCAACCCGGAAGTCATCAAGACCCAGGACTGGGACGGTATCCGCAAAATTCTTGAGGCGATTGTCAATTCGTCCTTCCCATGCCAGCATTGAGAACTGAGTGCGTTGTGGCAAGACCGGTGACACCGCGACCCCTCCCCCATCGTCGGGGAGTCCGAAGAGGCGCGGCGCGGCCGGCGCCTGGCGCTCCTGCAGACCGCGCTCCTAGAGCACGCCGCCGCGCACAACCTCCGTACGGTCATGACGTTCCACCAGAAGGTGGAGGAGGCCGCCGCGTTCGCGGAGAAGCTCCCGGAGACGGCAGCCGAGCTGTACGTCAACGACGCCACCGACGACGACCTGGCCGCCGCCGACAAGCTCCCGAAGTCCTCCATCGACGCGGAGTTCTACGAGCTGGAGGCCGGCCGCCACGTCCCGCCGGACCGCGTCTGGTCGGCGTGGCTCGAAGGGAGCTTTCCCCTGGCATTGTCATCGGGGGATCCGGTAGTAGTGGTTTGGCGGCAGGGTCAGCGCGAACACCGTGCCGTACCGTCGGCGGATACCACCTACGCTCGCCTCAGGAGGTTCGCAGATAAACCGGTTGGCGTTCGCCGGTTGTTCGGGCTTGGGAATCGGCGAGCCTGGCTGATCCCAGGTGAGGTTGTGCCCGGCATGGGTCAGTTCGCCTCGCCTGTCCTCGCGGGCGGTGTCGTGGGTGAAAGGGATTCCGGACAGGGGCTGTTCCCCCGCGTCGAGGATCTGGGTGATGGTCTCGGCTGGTGGCAGCGGGGAACTGTAGTAGGCCATCAGACGCATCCCGCAGGACACCCGGTAGGCGGGCCTCACCGGAGTGAACAGATCCCAGCCGGCTATTCCGCGGGTGTAGTGGTCCTCGACGACCAGGAGGCGCAACATCAGCGGCGTGCTCTCAGTGTAGGCGTGCGCGATGGCACGCAGTCGGGCCTCGGTAGCCCGCCGAGCCTGCCGAGCGGTGTCACTGTCTGCGAGTCGGAGGGCTCTGCGGCGGCTGGTCGAGCCAAAAAGCGTCCATATTCGGGCCACGATATTGAACGTGGCGAGGAAGGGCCATGTCGCAGCGCGCAGTACGAGAATCTTCACCGGGCGCCGGGTCAGCAGGACCGCTCCTTGGGCTGTGTGCTGGCGGGTATGAGCCTGGCTTGCAGCAGCGAGGCGCCGGTCGTGGCGGCGGACTGGACGGCCACCCACAGGACTGCCTCCCCCGGGCCTGGGGTGGAGTCCACGAGGTGCCCTGTGGTCATCGTGGCCCACACGTAGGCGCTGATGATGGTCGCCACATGGTTGCCGCGGACTCCGGCCAGTCTGAGGCCGGCCCACAGGGCGAAGGGCTGAAAGGCGATGCCTGCCGCGTTGGCGGCCAGGTAATAGGGGACTCCCGCGAGGGGATTGCGTGCACTGTCGGCTTCGGTGGCGCCGTCGATCAGCGTATACATGCCGCGGAACAGCCACCATGCGGCGAGCGTGGCCGCGGCAGCCACAGCCGTTGTTTTCGCGGCCCGCACTACATACGTCATGATCACAATCATCTGCCCGTTGACTCGTCGCCTGCTATCCGTACAGCTACTCAACTGGGGAAGGAGATTCTGGGGCGCCGCGTCGTACGGCGCCCCAGAACTCATAGTCGGCTGTTACCGGGCGAGGGCATCCTGGAACGCCTTCGCGTAGTGAGCAGTTCCCGAGACCTTGGGATGGAACGACTTCATCGAGTTCGGCTTGGTATCAGCCTTGGAGTGCCCGGTGAGGACGATGCCGTGGATCGTCTCCGGGTCTCCGCAGATCGCCTGCCCCGCGAACGCAGCCCGTGGGTCGGCAAACACCGCGTACGAGCCGGCGTCACTGACGGCTCCCTTCATCTCGGTGGCGACGACGTCACCCATATCGTTCAGCCATGGCGCCTCCTCGGTACCGATACCGAGCACGCACGAGCCGCGCTTCTCCAGGAGCCTGGGGTAGCCCATGAGGACGATCTTCGCGTTGGGTGCCTTGTCGTGAAGGGCTTTGAACGTCTTCACCAGGCGGGGCCGGATGGAGGTGTGTGCCCATGCCGGCAGCCAGTCCCTCAGAGCGGGCGTGTCGGTGTCGTATGCCTTCCCGGTGTCGGGGTTGCGAGCCTTGATCGACCCGTTCTGGCACACGTCGGTGACGCTCGTGATGCACTTCTTGACGACGTCGGCGAACGCCATGTCGTTGCCGCCGATCGACATGGCGACCAGCGTGGTGTGCTGGTCCAGGTAGCCCTGCTCGATTTGTGGTAGTTCCCCAGAATCTGAGGTGATGCTGAGGATGTTGTAGTGGCGAGCGCCGGAGCAGGCGGTGAACTGGAAGTCCATCCTGGCACTCCACACGTCCGCCAGCTCCCCGACGGAGAGTTGTTCGCCGGGCAAGACAGCGCGGCGGGACCAGGCGTGCCGGGAACGGTGGCAGGTGTTCTTCGTCTTGTCGCCCGACACCTTGTTGTAGTAGTCGGACTCGGGGTAATAGTCGTCGCTGCCCGGGTCGGATGCTCCTTCACCGGAAGAGTAGGAGTCGCCCATCCCGACCACCATGTGGTTCGGCTTGCTGGGAAGGGGCTGGAAGGCGACGGCGTCCCACGCGACATCCTCGTCGGCGGTGCCGTCAGCGGTGGCGTTGGTGAGGGTGATCGTCGGGGTGCCGGTGAAGCGGAAAGCGCCGAGGCTGACCCACCGGTTGGCACGCTGCTCGACGATCCTCACCTTGCTGGTGGTGTCAGCGCCGCCGATCACATACGCCGCCTGCCGGGTGTGCGCTCCTGTATCCGGCAGATGCACGAGCACGCGGGCCCATTCGATGTTCTTGTCGAGGGTCCAGGTGCCCTTGATGGTCATCAGCCCGGAATCCCCGCCGAGATGCGCCGTATCGCGGGTGTGCGCGTACCAGAAGTGGCCGCCGTGCCCGCCGCCGATCTGGTGCAGGTCTCCCTTGGCCTGGTACGGGCCCAAGCCAGGCTCGATCGCTGCCGGGTTGGGGTAGAACGTGAACTGGAAGTGCCCGGCGTCAGTGCCGCTGGACCCGCAGTCACTGTAGGTGTCGATATTGTCGGGCACGGACTCCACGATCAGCGCCCCCGCGGGGGCAGCGTCGCACTTCGGGGTGCCGTACTCCAACCGGTACCCGCGGCCCGGTTCCTCGCGCAGCGTGGCGTATTTGATGCTCTCGTTGCCGCAGTCGATGAAGCAGCTCTTCTTCCACGTCACATTCGACCCGCGCCACCAGTACTGCTTGTAGCACTCCGCATCAGGGCAGTCCGGCGGACTTGCGGCGTTGCAGTTGTTGGTGGCGTTGCAGAACGCGTCCAGCGGCGGCTTCACCAGGTCGCGCTGCGCTGCGTTGATCCACCAAGCGGGCCGGAACCCAGCGGTGGAGTACCCGGATTCGCCGGGCCGGTCCTGCCGTCCGTCGGTGGAGTAGGAGTAGCCGGTGTCCATGGACCAGCCGGACCAGCCCATCACCTTCTCCTCGTACGGCCAGTTCTGGGTGTGTCAATTTAACGGCTGATCTTGGTTGTTTAGGTTCAGTTGTTGGCCGGGGTGAGTCGGCCTTCGAAGGCGATCTGGAAGGCGTTCAAGGGTGCCTTCCAGCGCATGGCCCACCTCTTGCGGCCCTTGCCGGTCGGGTCGAGGCTCATCAGCGCCATGTAGACGCATTTGAGGGCGGCGGTTTCCGAGGGGAAGTGCCCGCGGGCGCGAACGGCTTTGCGTATTCGCGCGTTGACGCTCTCGATCGCGTTCGTGCTGCAGATGACCTTGCGGATCTCGACGTCGAAGGAGAGGAAAGGCACGAACTCGGCCCAGGCGTCCGACCACAGCTTCACGATCGCCGGATACTTGCGGCCCCATGCCTCCTGGAACTCCAGGAACCGCTCGGTCGCCGCGTCCTCGCTGGGTGCGGTGTAGACGGGCTTGAGTGCCTTGGCGACCTTGTCCCAGTCCTGGCGGGCCGCGTAGCGGAAGCTGTTCCGCAGCAGGTGAACGACACATGTTTGAACAATCGTGCGAGGCCAGACGGTCTCCACCGCGTCGGGTAGGCCCTTGAGTCCGTCGCAGACCAGCATCAGCACGTCGTCCAGGCCGCGGTTCTTCAGCTCGGTGAAGACGTGCAGCCAGTACTTGGCGCCCTCGCCACCGTCTCCGGCCCAGATGCCGAGGATGTCGCGAGTGCCGTCCACGGTCACCGCCATCACCACGTAAATGGGACGGTTCGCCACCTGCCCATCGCGGATCTTCACGTTGATGGCGTCAACGAACAGGACCGGGTAGACGCGGTCTAGGGGGCGGCTCTGCCATTCGGCCATGCTCTCCATGACCTTGTCCGTGATGGTGGAGATCGTCTGCTTGGACACCTCGACGCCGTAGACCTCGGCCAGGTGGGCGGAGATCTCTCCGTGCGTGAGCCCCTTCGCGGACAGGGACAGCACCATCTCGTCGACGCCGGTCAGCCGGCGCTGCCGCTTCTTGACGATCTGCGGCTCGAATGTGCCGGCCACATCCCTCGGCACCTTCACCTCGACCGGGCCGACGTCGGTCAGCACCGTCTTGGCGCGGGTGCCGTTGCGGCTGTTGCCGTTGTTCTTCCCGGCCGGGTCGTGCTTCTCGTAGCCGACGTGGTCGGTGATCTCGCCCTCCAGGGCGGACTCCAACACCCGCTTCGTCAGCTGCTGCAACAGCCCGCCCTCGCCCGTCAGCTGCAGGCCCTCGTTCCGGGCCCGGTCGACCAGCATCGCGATCAACTGCTCGTCCGACGCAGCCACATCAACCGACTCGGCCGCGGGCTCTTGCTCAATCTTCATCTCACTCACTTGGCGTCTCCATGATCAACAGATCCGCCGTTGATTAGACACTCCCACGCGTCAGCCCGAGGCCGCCCGGCAGCTGGGCATCGCCGTCTTCCGCATCGGCGTCCTGATCGCTTGCGGTCACCTGTCGCCAGCCGAGAACCCGGCCGGAAACGCTGGCGTCACCATCACCAGCGTGCAGGCCGAGAAGACGTGGCGCAATAACGCGACAATCCACGCAAAGGCCCTCCGGCTCCTCAAGGACACGATCGGCTTCTTCTAACCCACCTGTCCACAGGTCTTGACGATTACTCGATGAGCTGCTCGGTCAGGTGCGGCTGGACAGATCGATGGAGGACGGGTAGACAAGCAAGTGAAGCTCCTGGCGGCACGGGTGATCTTGGTCGAGAACCCGTCTACCAGGAGCTTCGTCGTTCCGTACAGCCCTCACCCACCAACACCACGACCACGCAGCCAGGTTGGAAAAGGCTCATTGTGTTAGCTGCTGTTAGGCCTGGAAGCCAGGGAGCCGACCTGGGACTGCCGCCGAGGGCCGCGTGGAGCATGTGTGAGGCACCGATCGCGCGGCAGCCCGCCGCATTGCGACGCGAAAATGCCGCGTCGGAATGCACAGGGACAAGGACGGGAGCGACCGTTTTCCCTCACTCCAGGGCGTAGCGAAACCGCCCTCACCCAGCACAGTAGCCAGGTCTGCTCATGGTTTTGGTTGAAATCCGAGTGCACGGCTCACTTCAACGGAGATATTGAGCAGTGCTTCATGGCCGACTGGAGGTGTGCGAAAGTCATGACTCTGAGCAGTATCAATAAAATCCTGCGGAAGGTCGACTTGGTATCGCTCGATGTACCATGCCAGGTCCTCGCGCCATACGAATTGCCCATCCGTGAGTACGGACGATCCGCCCGGCACACGGAAGGCGCCACCAATGACATCAGTGGTCAACTCCATCACGTCGAGGATGGGATATCCGGACTTCAGGTAGCTGATTACATCTCGGACCGGATACTTGCCCGCACCCGATTCAGGCGGAGGTACGGGACCACCCCAGGCCACCGAGTACCCTGGATCCATTTCCTGATAAAAACCGATCAACTTCATCTTAGCCTCCGATGATGGGAAGGAAGGTCCGCCAGTATCCGCCGTTGTCGATCTGCGGAATCTGTCCCGGGCCGAGCAGCGGATTGGTGCCTACCCTGTCCGTGGGTGCCCTTACGGTGACGCCCATTTCGTTGGCTATCTGCTGGGCGATTCCTGAGCTGTCCGCCCCGGAATGGCATACCATGAGACGAAGCGGCCCACCGTTGTAGTTCGGGTTGTTGCGGATGGCATCTACGAGCTGGCCTCCGTTCACCGGGCCGTCCGGAGTCTCCAAGAAGCCGTCCCGTGAACCATGAGCAACCACGTCGTGCTCGCCTTGGTTCAGGACATTGCGGAAGTTTCTCACGCTGGGCCCGTCCTCACCGACCAGCGTAGCTGTCTCCCCGTGCGTCACCGGTGACCCCGAGGGGATACCGCTGTCGCTCATGTACTCCATGCCGCCCTCGGCCGTGCAGGGAGAAAGGCCGAGCGGGTCGCTCCACGTTTGCGGATTCGCGACGTATGTGGCGGGATTGGGGGCGGGTGTCAGGCCGAGGGGGTCGGGGGTCAGGTAGCGGGCGGTTTCGGGATCGTAGTGGCGGAAGTAATTGTAGTGGAGGCCCGTTTCGGGGTCGTAGTACTGGCCGGGGAAGCGGAGGGGCGTATAGGCGGTGCTGTCGACGGCCCAGGCCGTCGTTCCCCACAGGGTGCTCCGGGTGCGCCAGGCGATGTCTCCGTGTTCGTCGATGAGTTCGCTCGGCGTGCCAACGAGGTCCGTGACAATGGCGAAGAAGCGAGAGTCGATTTCCTCCTGCGGCGTGTCGGGAGCGGTGATGCGCTCCGTCTGGGCGAGCGGACGCAGGCCCTGGTGGTCCCAGGTGAGGGTGACCGGGTGCGGCAGCTCGGCGGACGTGGTGGTCTGCTCGCACAGGGTCGTGCCGTCCCAGGTGAACACCACCCGTTCGACGACGGTTTCACCGTCCGGTGCCAGGCGCAGTTTTGCGGTGCGGCGGCCCAGTGGGTCGTAGGTGTAGCTCCAGCAGGTGCCGTCGGGGGTCACCACCGAGGCTAGGCGGTCCTCGGCGTCCCATGCGTAGCGCCAGGTGTCCGGCTTGCGGGACAAACGGGTCCTCTGACGGAGGGTGATGCGGCCCAGGGCGTCGTGTTCGTAGCGGACGTTGCCGGCTCGGGTCACGCATGTGCCCGTGTATGACCGGGTCCCCACGGCCTCCTGTCCCGGGTGACCGGTCGGCCACGACGCCTGGGTTTGGTTGCCCGTCTCGTCGTAGGCGTAGGTCTCGGTCCAGTTGGTCGCGTGCACCGCTGTCACGCGGCCGACCGCGTCGAGATCGAAGCGGCGGGAGCCGGAAAGCCGGTCCTCGATGCCGATCAGGTGACCGTCGGCGCGGTAGGTGTACGCGCGCTGTTGTACCGGGGTGGCGCCCGCGCCCGTCACCGCCTGGGTGGCCAGGCGGCCCATGATGTCGAAGGTGTGCTCCAGGGTGAGCGCCTCGCCGATGCGGCGGGTCAGCTCGCGCCCCGCCTCGTCGTAGGTGAAGTCGATGGCCCGACCGGAGGCGAGCATGCCGGTGCGGCGTCCGGCGGCGTCGTACGACCACGTCGTCGTCGCACCGGACGGCGTCCTGCGGCCCGTACGGCGGCCTGACTCGTCGTAGGAGTATGTCATCCGACGGCCGTCGACCGTCTCCTCCCGCACCCGGCCGAAACGGTCCCGCAGCACCGCCAGCGTGCTGCCGTACGGGCCGGTGGCCTGCGCCACCTGGTCGGTGAGGTCGTAGGCGTAGGTGGTGACCGCGCCGGCCACGTCCTTGCAGACGATCTGCCCCAGCTCGTTGCGTTCGAACGTCACCGTCTGGCCCAGCGCGTTGGTGCGCGAGGCCAGTCGGCCGGCGGCATCGTGGGTGTATGTCAGGGTGCGGCCGTCGAAGTCCGTCTCCGAGATCAGGCGCCCTGCCGCGTCGTACTCGTAACTCCACCTCAAGCCGTGCGGATTGGCGACCTTGGTGAGGCGCAGCTCGCGGTCGTGCGCGAACTCGTACCGCACTCCGTCCGGGCCGGTGCGAGCGGTGAGCAGATCGAAATCGGTGTACTCGAACCGGGAGACGCCACCGAGGGGGTTGGTGTGGCTGGTGCAGTTGCCTTCGCCGTCATACGTCCAGGACTCGCTCGTTCCGTCCGGAGCGGTACGGTGGGTCAGACGGCCCTCGACCGTCCATTCCAGGCGGCTCGTGGCGCCAGTCGGATCGGTGATGACGACAGGACGGCCGAAGGCGTCGCGCTCGTAGTGCGTCACCGCGCCCAGGGGATGGGTGACCGTCAACGGTAGCCCGGCCCGGTCGCAGACGATGCCGGTGGTGTGGCCGATCGGGTCGGTCACGGATGTCAAGTGGCCGGCCTCGTTGTAGGTGAAACGCGTGGTCCGGCCCGCGGGATCGGTCAGCGAGGTGCGATTGCCCCGTTCGTCGAAGCTTTGCCGGACTGCCGTCCCGTCCGGACTTATCAGCTTGACCGCCAAGCCGAGTTCGTTGTACTCCGCCCGCCCCTCGCGCCCGTCCGGGCGCGTCACGGCGAAGAGGCGGCCCTTCTCGTCGTACTGGAACGACGTCGTGTGACTCAGCGGATCTGTCAGGGAGAGCAAGCGGTTGCGGCGGTCGCGATGGTAACGGGTGGTCGCGCCGTGGGCGTTCGTCTCGGCGATCACCTGGCAGCGCCGGTTGATCAGATAGCGGGTGGTGTGACCGTACGAGTCGGTGACGGTCGTCGTGCGCGTGCCGGTGTCCGTGTCGGCCGGCCCGTAGGCGAAGGTCGAGCGCAGGTGGCCGGCCGCGCCCGACTGGTGGGTGCAGCGGTCCTCGTCGTCGTAGGTGTAGGTGAAGTGGCTGCCGTTGGTGTCGGTCCAGGACGTGATGCGGCCCGGTTCGTCGTACTCGAAGCGGGTGGGGCGGCCGGAGGAGCCGAAGACCTGGGTGAGGTGGCCGTCGGCGTAGCCGTAGCGGATCAGCTCCTGGTCCCCACCGTCCGCTGCCGCACCGGCCAGGTGCAGTGCGGTGACACGTCCGTCCGCCGTCGACACGCGTAGGCGATAGCCGCCGCTGTGGGTGAGCGACCGGGGTGCGCCGTCGGCGTCGTACTCGAAGGTAATCCAGTTGCCGTTGCGGTCATCGAGCTGTTCTAGCACCGCCAGAGTGTCGGAGCGGTCGGCGAAATGCCGTACCCGGCCCGATTCCGGGTCGGTGACGGTGTAGCCGTCGTGCACCCGGTCCAGCGGCCAGCGCGGGCCGTGGCTGGGCAGGGTCGGCACGCCGGGTGCCGGGTGCGGGTAGGCGAGCGTCACACCGTCCTCGCCGACCAGGACGACGCCGGTCGCGTCGATCTCCAGGCGCTGGTCGAGCGTCGAGGACCAGCTCGGACCGAACCAGCCGCCCAGGCGGTACGACGACTCGAACTGGCGCTTCAGCAGCAGAGGCAGCCCAGCCGGGAGGGACACATCGGTCTGCGGCAGTACTACACGGCCGGTCGCGACATCGACGGGGTCCTTCGCGAGGACCTTCTCGCCCGGCCGCCGCGACACATTCTCTGCCCCGTCCTCCACCGCATTCCGCGCGGTCTTGCGCAGCCCCTGCTCCGCGACCCCCTCCGCTCCTTCCTTCAGTGCGAGCCGCAGCCCGCCCCGCGCGAGCCCTGCGCCCTTGGTGCCGATGAGTTCGGGGATAAGGCGGCCGATGAACTCGGAGGGGTCCTTCTTGAAGCCGTCCACGGCGGCCTGCACGACCCGTTCGGGATGGGAGGCGGTGGAGACCAGGCCGGCCAGCGTCATGTTGAGGTTCTGCGCGTAGGCGGCCGGGTGGGTCAGGTTGTACGGATCGGTGGGGTTGAGGCCGCGGGCGAAGTTGAGCAGGCCCGCGGTGCCTTTGAGGGCGCCACCCACGACGTGCGTGAGTTCGGTGTTGACGGCCTGGTAGCCGTCCGCGAGGTTGTTGCCGAGGCGCTCCAGCGGCGGGGGTTCGGCGGGTGCGTGCGCGAGGGCCGCCTTGACCTTGCCCTGCGCCTCGGAGGCGGCCGTGTTGCGCTGCTTGCGGGCCTCGGCGAGCTTCTCGGCGGCCGCCTTGACATCGGCCTTGCCGGGGTCCTTGAACGGCTCAGGCCTGGGGCCCGGGTCCTCGTTCGCCTTGATCTTGGCGTTGTAGGCGTCGACCCTCTTGTTGTACGCCTCGGCCGCGTCCTTGGACGCCTTCACACCCTTCTTGTAGAGCTCCACGGCCTCCTTGGCCTGCCCCTGCGCCCACTTGACGGTGTCCGCGTAGGACTCCAGTGCCCCCGCCGCCGATGCGCAGGCTTCGGCAGCCTGGGCCCACTTGGTGGGATGGACGCCGAACTTCTCCCGGAACGCGTCGCCGCCCTCGCCCTGCCAGCCGGAGGAGTCGACCTTTTTCAGGCCCGAGCTGACCTTGTCGAAGGCGCCGTGGAAATCCTTCAGGTGGTTGGCGCTCTCGCGGATCTTGTCCGGATTGCCGTGGACGAGCTCGTTGGCCTCCTCGGTCTGGCCGAGTTGCTGCTCGCCGGGGGTGGCGCCCAGGTCGGAGGCGATGTCGTCGCCCCAGTCCTCGACACTGTCGGCCCAGTCGTGCGCACCGACCTTGTCCAGCCCTTCGCCCACCTTGTCCGTGGCCCAGTCGACGCCCTCGCCGAGCTTCTTCTTGCCCGCGTCGTAGAGGTCCTCCGCGCCCCCCAGGAGCGAGTTGGTGAGGTCTCCGAGTCCCATCAGCGCTCGCCGCCCTGCTGGTCGGCCGCCTTGGCGCGGGCCTCGGGGCCGAAGGTGTCGTCCAGGTACTGGTTGTACTCCTCGTCCGACACCCCGAATGCGCCATGGAGGTTCTCCGGGTTCAGGCCCGGCGTCGGCCCGATGGTGCGCGAGGTCATGACGTCTCGGCCCGCGTCCACCCATGCCTGCCCGCTGTTGTCCATGGCCTGGTGCATGGACTCCTGGCTGTAGTCCACATTGCCGCCGTAGATGCCGGACGTGGCGATGTCGCCCCAGCCCATCTTCTCGACCTCCTCTTCGGAGGCGTACGGATTGCCAATGGCCGCGTTGGTGACGACTTTGAAGGTGCCCTCGACGTACTCGTCGGTCTCGTAGTAGGTACCCGCCGACAGACCCGTCTTCTCGGCGAACCCGTTTCCCTCGTTGATCAGCGACCGCACCCCCCACTCCCAGCGCTCACAGAACGACGTGAAGTCGCCCGTCAGCCCCTCGTGGCCGAGCTCCAGCCCGGACAGGGCGATGTCGGAGAAGCCGCGCCCGGCACCGGCCTCGCCCACCATGCCCAGCTCCTTCAACTCCTCCAACGCCTCGGTCAGGCCCTTGGCGATCAGAGCGAGCCCGTCCGTCTTCAGGTCCTTGCCGTCAACACTCATGCCGCGCCCCCCGCGTCCCTGTCGGCGTCGATGTCGAAGTCCAATGCCACCTCGTCCGGCACGATCCCGCGCACCGGCGGGAACACCATGCCTTCCTCGCCGTCCGCGCAGTCCAGCACCACCCCGCAGGGCACCCCGGCCGCGGGAACGGCCACATCCAGCAGACGTGCCCCGAGGACGGTCTGGTACCTCCACTCACGCGCCGCCTCGCCGCGTGCCACCGCGTAGCGGGCCAGTGCCTGCTCGTCAGAGAAGGCCAGAATGAAGCGGATGCCATTGAGGTCTGCGGTCAGCAAACCGCGTTCCTCGTCCGGTCCGGAGCCGTCACCCAGCGGGACAAGCACGGGGGTGCGGCGGAACTCGCCGAGCAGGGCCGCGAACTCGCTTCTGCGAGAGGCTACTTCGGGACTAGGGAGTGCTGGTTCATAAGTAGACTCCGGAACGGATGGCTGCTCACCGTGCTGCGTTTCCCGTTCCCGGTGCTCGCGCGAAGCCGCCATCGGTGCCTGAGCCGGTGGCGCCACCGCCATCTCCGCGTAGTCCGCAAGTCGCGACCGTGGAATCCTCTGCGGCCCGTCGACCTCATCCCCGTGCTCAGACATACGGCACATCATCACAACTGCACACCGCAAGCCGCAAACGACAAACGGAGAAGTCGTCGCTTTCGTGTCAGCACTGCAAGCAGGTGAAGGACGGCACCCTGGGGCAGCTAGTCACTGGTGGGTGGCGGAGTTGTTGTGAATCCAGGACAGTCCGCCGAGATCCAGGCGCCGGCGGGTCCGGGTGACAGCTACATAGGCCAGGCGGGCTTCGGCATCGTCGATCAGTTCAGCGGATGTGGCAGGGCCGCTCTGGCCGCCCTGTTGCTGCTCCTTAGGGCGAGCGAAAGTCGTCGGCGATCAGTGAGCCTTTTCCAACCTGGCTGCGTGGTCGTGGTGTTGGTGGGTGAGGGCTGTACGGAACGACGAAGCTCCTGGTAGACGGGTTCTCGACCAAGATCACCCGTGCCGCCAGGAGCTTCACTTGCTTGTCTACCCGTCCTCCATCGATCTGTCCAGCCGCACCCTGCGGCACCTGACCGAGCAGCTCATCATCCGGCAGCAAGAGATCGGGACCCGGTGGCGGCGCCTACCCGTCGGCCGTCAGGCCCTGCTCGTACTGGCCCATCCGCGGTGCGGAGATACCTACACGCAGCTTGCCTCTGGGTTCGGAATCGGCGTCGCGACCGTCTACCGGTACATACGCGAAGCCATCGAGGTCTTGGCCGCTCTCGCACCGACGCTGGCCAAGGCGATGGGGACGGCCCAGACGAAGGCGTTCGTGATCCTCGACGGCACCCTGCTGCCAATCGACCGGATTGCCGCCGACACCCCGCACTACTCGGGAAAACACAAGCGGCACGGCATGAACGTGCAGGTCCTCACCGACCCGTTCGGCCGCCTCCTCTGGGCATCACCAGCCCTGCCCGGCTCCACCCACGACCTGACCGCCGCCCGCAGCCACGGCATCGTCGACGCGCTCGCCGCCGCAGGACTGAAGCGCTGGGCCGACAAGGCCTACCAAGGCGCCGGCCGCCATATCCGAGTCCCCTTCCGGGGCCGCCGACTCAAGCGCTGGAAGCGACAACACAACAGCAGCCACGCCAAGATCCGCTGCGTCGGAGAACAGGCCATGGCCACCCTCAAGGGCTGGCGCCTCCTGCGAAAGCTCCGCCGCAGCACCAACCGCATCACCGACATCGTGAAAGCCATCCTCGTCCTTCACCACGCCGCAACACGAGGTTGAAAAAGGCTCAGTGCGTCGGCGAGTACGACGCTGGTGCGCCGCCCGCCGTTCAACGCCCACGACGGGTGGCACGGAAGGCGACAGCCCTGCTTACGCATCCCCGTGTAGGGGCCGTAGTGCCTTTGGAGGTCCGTACGGTTCCTCAAGTGGCGAACCGGCTTGTCGCGGGTGGCCGGGCCCCTCTGCTTCAAGTGACAGGCGGGCGGGCACTACCTGGCGAACCCCACCGAACCCGCCGGAATTCCGAGCGGGCCGCGTACCAGGTTCGGCGCCTCGATGACAGATGCGGCAACCGCCTTGTTGACCGCATCCATCCGGGACACCGCTCCCAGCTTGGTGTACGTGTTGCGGAGATGGCGTTTGACGGTCGCTTCGGCGATGGCGAGTCTCGAGGCGATCTGCCCGTTGCTCAATCCCTCGGCCACTAATTCTAATACCGTGCATTCACGGTCCGACAACACCCTGCGCTCATCCGACTTGAGGCTCATCGGTGAAGCTGAAACGATGATGCGGCTCTGGTCGGCATGTATGGCGCGAATGGCGGCGATTAACATCATTCGTGTGGTGCTTTTGAGGAGATAACCCCGGACGTTGTCCTGCGTCAGGAGTTGCCGAATCAGGAACGGGTCGTCCTGCATGGTCAGCATGATGACGCGTGAATTCGGCGCTATTCTCTCGATGTCGGTTATCTGATTCATGACGGATCTGCCCGGCAGCACGGTATCCATGATGATGATGTCCGGCTGCGCATCCCGAACCTTGGCTGTGACATCCCTGGAGGACTTGACCGTCCCCACCACCGAAAAATCCTCCTCCACTTCCAGCGTCGAACGCAGTGCCTCCAGGAAGAGGGGGTGGTCGTCGATGATGAGTATCTGCGTCAGCTCGTTGCAATCGGGCATGCTGGACACTCCACATCGAGTTCGGTCATCAGGGGTCGGTTTACATTACAATCAAGACTTGCCGCACCGATACAATGTGAACATTACAATTTACGCCTCCTTTACCATATATTGACCTTTTCTTGAACGCCTTGTCTGTTCAGGGTTTATTTCTGGCACGAAATCGACGTTTTCGCCATCAACGCCGGTTAGGACGAGCGCGCTGTTGAAGCCGTGATAGCCCCGCGCGATGATGAGGGCGGTGTTCACCGACGAGGGGCGCACCGACGTGACCAGATCGATCCCGTACCCGGGCGCCGGTCTGCCGACGTTGACCGTGGGCGGGATGATGTCGTCGGCAAGTGCGAGCAGCCCCATGGCGACGTCCACGGCCGCGCCCCCCGAGTACATGCGGCCCGTCATCGTCTTCGGCGCGGTGACCGGGACGCGCCGGGGGCCGAAGACCCGCACGAGGGCTTCCGCTTCGTCCTGGTCCAGCGCCGGAACTCCGGCAGCGTCGGCGAAGACGACATCGATGTCCCGCGGTGACAGCTCCGCGTCCGCGATCGCGCCTTCGATGCAGGACGCGAGGCGGGTGGGGCCTCGGCGATCGGAGTCGAAGGTGGAACAGTGGCCGGCGATCCTGGCGTAGATCCGCGGAGCCGCACGACGCCGAGCCGTCCGCTCGTCCTCGACGATGAGCAGCGCCCCGCCCTCGCCGGGGACATAGCCGCACGCGTCCTCGTGGAACGGAAGGTAGGCCCGGTCCGGGTCGAGGGACCGGCTCATCCGCCCGTTCGGTATCTGCGCGGCCATCGCCCACGGGGACAGCGGCGCGTCCAGACCACCGGCGATCATCACCGTCGTTCCCTGGCGTATGCGCCGGCGGGCGACGGCCAGGGCGTCCAGCCCGCCCGCCTGCTCGCTCACCACGACATTACTGGGCCCCCGCGTGTCATGCTTGATCGACAACTGCCCTGTGTTGACCGCGTAGAACCAGGCGAAGGACTGGTACGCGCTGACGTACTGCGGTCCTTGACTCCACAGTGTCTGCAGTTCCTTCTGGCCGAACTCGAATCCGCCGGCTGCTCCCGCCGTCGCCACGCCTGTCTTCTGCGGGTTCAGGTCGTCCGCCGAGAGGCCGGCGTCCGCCAGGGCCAAGTCCGCTGCGGTGAGCGCGAGTTGGGTCATGCGGTCGGTCTGCGGAAGCAGCCTGCCGGGAATGTGTTCCGTTGCGTCGAACCCGGTGATTTCGCCGCATAGCCGTACCGGGTAGCTGCTGGCGTCGTAACGGCTGATGGAGGCGATCGCGCTCTTTCCGTCCAACGTCGCGCCCCAGAATTCCTGGGTGCCGAGGCCGGTCGGTGCCGTTACTCCGATGCCGGTGATCACTGCTGTCACGCTGCGGTCCAATCCGCGTCGGCCAGCAGAACGGCGCTTTGGAAACCGCCGAATCCGCTGCCGAGGCTGAGTACGACGTTGAGTTGTTGCTCGCGAGCCACCAAGGGGACGTAGTCGAGGTCGAGTTCGGGGTCGGACTCGTTGAGATTGGCGGTGGGAGGGATCACGTCGTGCGTGAGGGCGAGGGCGCAGGCGGCGACCTCGATCGAGCCGATCGCTCCCAGCGAGTGGCCCGTGACCGGCTTGATCGAACTGATCGGGACGCGATGGGCGTGCTCGCCGAGCGCGCGCTTCACGGCCATCGTCTCGTGCCGGTCGTTCTGCTTGGTGCCTGTGCCGTGGGCGTTGACGTAGTCGACGTCCGCCGCGGTGACCCCGCCCTCCTCCAGCACGGTCGTGGCGGCTGCCGCCAGTTCCACTCCGTCCGGTCGCAGGCCGGTCATGTGGAAAGCGTTGCTGCGTGTGGCGTGCCCGAGGATCTCCGCGTAGATGCGGGCTCCGCGGCGCAGCGCGTGCTCGCGTTCCTCCAGTACGAGGACGGCGGCGCCCTCGCCGAGGACGAACCCGTTGCGCGTGCGGTCGAAGGCCCTGAGCGCGCGCGGGGGGTCGTCGTTGTGGTTGGAGGTCGCCTTGATCGCGTCGAAGCACGCCGCCGTGATGGGCGACAGCGGCGCATCGGTCCCGCCGCTGATCATGACGTCCGCCGAGCCTTCACGAATGAGGTCGCAGGCGTGCCCGATGGAGTCCAGGCCTGACGTGCAGCCCGCCGAGATGACCGCGGCCGGGCCGGCGGCGCCGGTCGCCCACGCCACCTCGGCCGCCAGCGAGCTGGGGATGAAGTAGTCGAAGAGGTGCGGCAGTGCGTACTGCGGGTCCACGACCCAGTCCTTGCCGCCGTTGCTCAGGACGTTGTACTCCTGGTCCAGTTTTATGGTGCAGCCGACGGCACTGCCCAGGCTCACGCCGGTTCGTTCGGCCACCAGAGCGGACTCGCGAAGCCCGCTGTCCTCCAGGGCCTCCCTCGCCGAGACCACCGCGAACTGTGCGGCGAGGTCCATCCGGCGTATCTCCTGCGGCGTCAGCCCCGCCTCCTCCGGGGAGAAGTCGCACTCGGCTGCGATCTGGGACCTGAAGCCTGACGGGTCGAACCGGGTGACTCGCCGCGTCGCCGGAAGGCCCGCGACAACGCGCTCCCAAAATGGCCGGGTGCCCGGCGTTCCCGGGGCCACCACCCCGATTCCGGTGATCACCACGCGCCGTCTCATCGCCCTGCTTTCGTCCGGCATAACGTCATCTCCGTGTCCTGTTCACGAACTGTGCTGATCGATCAGGTCGAGCAGGAGCGGGGCGTAGCGCGCTCCGCCGGTGCTGCCGGGCCTGAACAGGGAGTCGAGCTGCGCGCGCAGCTCCTGGGGCAGCCGCATGGACATGGCCGCGGCGTTCTCCGTGAGGTGCTTCTCCTGGCGCATGCCCGCGAGGGCGACGACCCCCTTGTCGGCCAGCCAGGCCAGGGACAGTTGGGCCGCGGTCATGTGATGGGCTGTCGCGAGACGTCGTAGCTGCAGGGCCAGCCCTGCGTTGTGGGCCAGATGTGCCGGCTCGAATCTGGGGTCCCTGCGCCGCCAGTCCTCGTGGGGCAACGAGGCGGGGTCGACGGTGGCGCCGGCGAGCAGGCCCAGGCCCAGCGGCCGGCAGGCGATGAACCCGATCCCCAGCTCGGTGCAGGCGTCGAGGATCCCGTTCTCCACGTGGCGTTCCCACAGCGCGTACTCCGACTGGAGCGCGGCCAGTCCATGGACGGCGGCGGCCCGGCGCAGAGTGCCGGGGGCCGCCTCGCACAGGCCGATGTGGCGGACCTTTCCCTCAGTGACCAGTTCGGCCATGGCCCCCACCGATTCCTCGATGGGGACCGTCCGGTCCACCCGCGCCAGCAGGTACAGGTCGATCCGGTCGGTCATCAGCCGCCGCAAGGAGCCCTCGCAGGCGGCGCGGATGTCGGCCGGTCTGCCCGTGACCGTCGGGGGAGCTCCTGTCCGGTGCACGATGCCGGTCTTGGTCACGAGCGTGGCCCTGTCCCTGTGCCCCCGGGAGAGGGACAGGCCCAGCGTGGTCTCGGATGCGCCTTGTCCGTAGTAGTCGGCCGTGTCGAACAGCGTGATGCCCCGATCGATTGCGCGGAGCACGATGTCCGCCGCGGTACGGACGTCGGTGAGCCTCATGCAGCCGACTCCGAGGGCGGGGACCACCAGGGCCGAGCCGCCGAGCGTCACTTCCCGCATGTCCTGCCTTCCGCCTAGCCGTCGGGCTCGATGAGGAGAGTGACGGGTCCCGTTCGAGCGGGGTTCGTCCGTGGTTCGAATCATCGGGCTCGGCGCCTCGATGCCAGCGCCATCGGCTCTCGACGGCACTTGGTCACGCTGTCCGCACCACAACGACGGCCCATCGTGCGACATTTCGCATGAACAGTTGGGAGACGAGTGTGTTCACGATCGACGATGTGCGCCGCATACTGCGCCAGTGCGCGGGTGAGAACGGCGTCGGCGTCCTGGACGGGGATATCCTCGACAGCACGTTCAGCAGCCTGGGGTACGACTCGCTGGCGCTCCTGGAGACCCTGAGTGTCATCGAAAGGGAATTCGGCGTGGAGCTTCCGGACGACTTGTTCGCCAGTGTGAAGACTCCGAGGTCGCTCATCGGCGTGGTCCAGGAGCGGCTTGCCCGGGCTGATCGTATGGTCTAGATTCCGGCTGATCTTCAGCCAGAAACATGAGGAGCACACATGGCCGACTCCCCCAATCTGCCGGTTGATCTGAGTGGTGTGTCCGAGTCACTATTGTGGAATCTGTATCAGCGGGCCGCCGAGGCCAGTCGCCGGGATGCGATTCTGCGGGACCCCAAAGCAGTGGAACTGGTGCGGTTAATCGACTACCCCTTCGCGGAAAAATTCGGCAAAGGGAAGCTCGGTCAATGGCAGGCTCTGCGGGTTCTCTGCTTCGACCAGCAAGTCGGTGCCTTTCTGAGGGAGCACCCGTCCGGGCAAGTCGTCGCGCTCGGTGAAGGGCTGGAGACGCAGTTCTGGCGCGTCGACAACGGGCAGGTGCGCTGGCTCGGGGTCGAGCTGCCGGACATCGTGGAGCTGCGTGGTCAGCTCCTGCCCGACGAAGAGCCCCGCCAGCGCACGGTTGCCTGCTCCGCCCTCTCCGAGGAGTGGATGGAGCACGTCGACGCTTCCGATGGGCTGTTGCTCACGGCCCAGGGTCTGTTCATGTACTTCCAGCCCGAGGAGGTGCATACGCTCATCACGACGTGCGCCCGGCGCTTCCCCGGCGCCGCCTTGGTGTTCGACGGCGTCCCTCCCTGGTTCAGCGAGCGGACCCTGGCCGGGAAGATGAAGACCAGCGGGGGGTACGCGAGCCCACCGATGCCCTGGGCGATCGATGCGGCCGAGAAGGACAGGCTGCGTGCCCTGCCCAACGTGGCGGAGGTGTCCGACCTGATCCCGCCCGCCGGGCGAGGACTCCTGCGCGGCCACGTCTATCCGCTGCTGAACCGCCTCTCCGCGGTGCGCGAGATGGGTCTGACCGGTCTTCCGTTGCAACGGTTGTGTTTCGGCCACGATCCCGCTGCCGGATGACCCCGGCCGCATCATCCGTCACAATGACACCTTGGGTGTACCCCCGTTGAGTTGAGCTCCTCGCTATGGCTAGCTTCCACCTGGCCCCATTCATCGCTGCAGCCTAAACAGCTGGAGATCTCCTTGAGATTCAAAGTGTTGGGCCCGCTCGAGGCTAGCCATGACGAGCAGGTCTGTACTCCCCAAGCCCCGAAGGTTCGGCAAGTACTCGCACTGCTTCTGCTCCGCTCGAATCAACTGGTCAGCATCGACTCCCTCGTCGAGGAACTCTGGGGCGAGACGCCTCCCCACAGTGCCGTCACCACCACCCAGACGTACATCTACCAACTGCGCAAGGCCACGGCTCGGCTGATGGGCGACGAGACAGGAAAGAAGGTCATCGCCACCAATCCGTTGGGCTATGTGTTCCATGTCGGCGACGACCAGTTGGACTACCACGAGTTCAACACGGCGATGGAGGAAGGTGCTGCCCTGATGGAACAGGGGCAGCACCTGCAAGCCTCCGAGCGGCTGAGCGCGGCTCTGGCGCTGTGGCGTGACCAGGCTCTGACCGATGTCGCCCACGGCCCCCTGCTGCAGCGCTATGTGACGCATTTGAACGAGCGCTACGTCAGCGGACTCGAACTGCGCATCCAGGCCGACATGGAAGTGGGACGCTACCGCAAACTGATCCCGGAGCTGAGTGAACTGGTGCACGCCTACCCGTACAACGAGTGGTTCCACGGGCAGTTGATGATCGCCCTGACCCAGACCGGACGCCGCAGGGACGCCCTCCACGCGTACGATCACGCATGCCGGCTGCTCGACCAGGAGCTGGGCCTGGCCCCGTCGGCGAACCTGCAGATCATCCACCAGAGCGTGCTCGAGGCGGATGTGCGGGGACTCCCCCCGAGGACGCCCCGCCCCCACCCCTCCTTCGCTCAGGTGAACTGACCGAAAGCCCTGGGCCGACCAGGCCACGACGAGGACCGGAGACGCCCGCGGGTGTCTCCGGTCCTCGTCGTGATGGTGCCCGCGTCTACTCCGATACGGCTCGAAGGCGCCTCAAGGGGCTCTCGGTCAGCGGTCCCTAACGTGCAGGCGCATGACCACAGGTACGAGCCTCAAGGGAACAGTGGCCCTGGTCACCGGGGCAGGCCGGAACATCGGCGCGGTGATCGCGGCTGAACTTGCCGGGCGGAACGCGGCAGTCGCCATCAACTACCGGAAGTCGGCCGAGGGCGCGGAACAGGGTGTGCGTGACATCCGGGCACGAGGTGGCCGCGCCCAGGCCTATCAGGCGGACGTTCGCGACGCGGACCAGGTGCAGAGCATGATCGACGCGGTCGAGGACGACCTGGGACCGATCGACACGCTCGTGCTCAATGCCACCGGGTTCGACGACGTCCTGCGCGGTCCCGCGCTCGATCACACCGTCGACGAGCTCCAGGAGGAGATCGCCGCGCAGTTCCGGGCCGCGATGGTGCCCGCGTACGCGCTGGCCCCGCGGATGGCCGAGCGCAGTAGTGGCAACATCGTCTTCATCTCGGCCATCTACCCGCGGCGCACCATGGCCGGCGGACTCGGACACGCTCTCGCCAAGGTCTCCGTCGAGACCGCCATGAAACACCTCGCGGTCGAGCTGGGCCCGCAGGGGATCCGGGTGAACACCGTCATCCCCGACGTCACACGCAGCGAGGGCTTCGAGCGCGCCGTCAAGGTGGAGCACGTGGCCAAGCAACTCGACTCCTACATCGGGGGCATCCCCCTGCGTCGTATCGCCGAGCCGGAGGAGGTGGCCCGGGCGGTCGCCTCGATCGTCAGCAGCGACATGTCCTACGTCACCGGTGCCTTCCTGCCCGTGGCCGGCGGAAACCTCATCTTCTGACGCCGCAGCACTCCGCAAGGGAGGAAGAACATGGCAGATCTGCCTTTCACGAACCGGCATGCCGTCGTCACCGGCGGCGGCGCGGGTCTGGGCCGGGCCACGGCGCTGGCCCTCGCCGAGCAGGGTGCCGCATCGGTGATCATCACGGGGCGCCAGGGCGGGCCTTTGCAGACCGTGGCCGGCCTGCACCCGGCGGTCAGGCCGGTGGTGGCGGATGTCCGCACCGAGTCCGGCGCGCGGGCGGTCGTGGCGGCGGTGACGAGCGGGGCGGGCCACCTGGACGTGGTGGTCCACAACGCGGGGGTGTGGCGGCGCACGCCGCTGGCCGACCTGGACGACACCGCCGCGCGTCAGGTGCTCGACACCAACCTCGCGGGCCCCATCACCCTGACTTCTCGTCTGCTCCCCCTGCTGAACGAGGAAGCCTCGATCGTCTTCGTGTCCAGTGTGATGGGGCACCTTCCGGGCCCCGGACAGGCGGTCTACTCGGCGAGCAAGGCGGCCGTCGACAGTCTGACCCGCTCCTGGGCGAGCGAACTGGCTCCCCGCCGCATCCGGGTGAACGCCGTCGCGCCGGGGAGCGTGGAGACCGAAGGGCTGATCGACACGGCCCGGGCCGCCGGTTGGAGCGACGAGAAGATCGAAGCGGTGCGCGCGGAAAAGGCCCGGACCTTCCCCCTCGGTCGTTACGGCAGGCCGGAGGACGTCACCTCGTGGATCACGCAGCTGGCGGCACCGACGAGTTCGTGGGTGACGGGTCAGGTGATCACCGTCGACGGAGGCTGGGACCTGCTGTCGGGGCCCGCCGTCTAGCACATCCTCATCGGCTTCAGGCCCCGGCCGGGGGACCCCGTGAAGAATAGGTTCAAAATGGAGAAGACTCCGAAGAAAAAGGTCCTGCTCGTCCAGCAGGGTGTCTGGGCGATGTCGCTCGAATCCATGCCGCTCGCCTCCGCCTACATCAAGGCCACGGCTCTCGAAGATCAGCGAATAAGCGAGCAACTGGACGTAGAGATAAGAAACTTCGACGGCGGTGCGACGCTCGTCGGCATCGCCCAGGAGCTGTTCGGCAAGGGAGACTTTCCCGACGTCATCGCCTTCTCCGTGCTCGGCTGGAACTTCCGTACCTTCGGTTGCCTCGCCGAGACCTTCAAGCAGTTGAATCCGGACGGCTGGGTCGTCTTCGGCGGTACCCATGTCGCCCACCAGGCGGAGCGCACCTTGCGCATGTATCCCGAGGTCGACGTCATCGTCAACGGCGAGGGCGAACTGACCTTCAGGGAAATCCTCAACGCCTACCTTGACGGCACGCCGCGCACCGAACTCGATCATATCCGGGGCATCTCCTTCATGGGCGGCGGGGAGAAGCTCGTGACCACCGAGGAGCGGCCCCGGATAGAGGATCTCGACATCATCCCGTCGCCGTTCCTGACCGGTGCGATCAGTCTGCAGGACAAGGACGGAAAGTTCCCCTACGACGTCGCCCTGCTGGAGACGAACCGAGGCTGTCCCTACAAGTGTGCCTTCTGTTTCTGGGGCGGCGCCGTGGGCCAGCGCGTGCGCGCCTTCTCCCGGGAACGTCTCCGGCAGGAGCTGGAACTGTTCGCGCAGCACAAGGTGCACACCATCGTGTTATGCGACGCGAACTTCGGCATGCTGCCCATAGACCGCGAATTCGTCGAGGACATGATCGAGGTGCGGGAGAAGTATGGCTTCCCCAAGGCGCTCGAGACTTCCTGGGCGAAGAACAAGTCCAAACTTTTCTACGACATCGTCCGCATGATGAAGGAAGCGGGATTGCACAGCTCCTTCACGCTGGCGCTGCAGACCTTGGACGAGAGCGCGTTGTCGCTGATGAACCGGCGCAACATGAAGGTGAACTCCTGGGAAGAGCTGGCGGAGTGGCTCAACAAGGAGGGCATGGAGTGTTACGCCGAGCTCATCTGGGGGGCTCCGGGAGAAACGGTCGAGTCGTTCATGAAGGGGTACGACCGGCTGGCCAGGTACGTCACCCGGGTGGCCACGTATCCGATGTTGCTCCTGCCGAACACCGAGTACTCCGAGAACAAGGAGAAGTTCGGCCTGGTCACCGTGCGGGGTGACAACGACGACTTCGAGTACCTGCTCTCGCACCAGACCATGACGCCGCAGGACAACGAGCTGATCCACCGTTTCCTGTTCTTCTCCCGGCTCACTGCGGAGAATCCGGTGTTCCGCAACCTCTGGCCGGTCCTGCGCGTGCTCGGTGGCATCACCCAGTCCCAGGCCATACGGTCGATGATCGAGTGGTTCGGGCAGACGGAGGATCCCGACGCCGGGCCGATCCAGGAACTGCTGAACCGCTCCTTCACCAATGTGGACGCACTGGGCCCGGCCACCGAGTTCGTCTACGGCCGCCGCGTGGCGAAGCGTCTGTTCCAGCAGTGGTGGGAGGAGGCGATGCGCCCGCTTCTGCCCAAGGAGCCCCGTGCGCTCCTCGACGAGGTGTTCCGGTTCGAC
This sequence comes from Streptomyces sp. NPDC059169, assembly GCF_042755225.1. Lineage (NCBI taxonomy): Bacteria > Bacillati > Actinomycetota > Actinomycetes > Kitasatosporales > Streptomycetaceae > Streptomyces > Streptomyces sp. NPDC059169. The sequence goes on from NZ_JBHZCF010000023.1 coordinate 66,364, forward strand.
ATCCAGACATTGCCCGCGTACGTGTCCAGCGGTGAGGAGGCGAGCGAGGAGTACCCGCACCCCGGACTGCCCGTCGTCACCATCTCCGGTGAACAGTTCCACGTGCGCGAGGGGATGACGTTCACGTGCGACGTACCGGCTCTCGTGCAGGCCCTCAAGCGTGAGGAGCCGTACGAGCATGTGCTCGTGCCGTTCACCTCGGCCCTGTACTACAAGGTCGGTGTCGACGGGTTCGTGGGCTCCACCAACCATGAGGAGATCATCTACTTCATGGGGCGCTTGGAGCGGGAGATGCGTGAGGTCTCGCAGCTCGCGGCGACGGGAGCGCCCTAGTGTCCCCGTCCCTCGTGCGTTCCCTCACCCGCACCACGCTCGTGAGTCTCGCGGTCACTGTCTTCTCGCTCGCGGCACCGGCCGCCTCGGCGCTGGCCCGGCTCGGCACCAGAAGGAGCGGCCTTTCGGCCGCTTTCGCTGTCACCTTCGACACCGGCGTGGCCTGGGGTCGCCAAGTGGTCTCCGCGCTGCACTCGGGGCTGGCCGGGCACGCGTATCCGAAGGTCGTCCTGAGCGGTTTCGCGTACGCGGCCGGTCCCACGGGCGACGGCTTCCTGCCGTTGACGATCCCTGTGTCGGAGGATCCGGTCGTCAGCCCCACCCGGTCCCCTGACGGCTGTCCGACGGCGAAGTCGGGAAGTCGCGAGGACCTCTTCTACCCGCCCGCCGACGCCTTTGCGCGGACGATGGCGGCCGATGAGCCGATCACGTCGACAACGACCACGGGAGAACGGGACTCGCTCTGTGATCTTTATGATGCCGCGCTGGCCGCCGTGGAGAAGGCCCCCGTACTCGTCGCACTGGGCTCGGACGACGCCCTGGTCTGCGGGGGCCCGTATCCGGCGTGTACGTCGCCGGAAGAGGTGAGCGCCTTCGAGCGGTATGGGTTCGCCGGCGACGACCGGCTGGGCGCCTACGTGCTGCCAGGGGCCGGGCATGCGCCGAACTCCCTCGCAACGCCTGCTCATGGCATGCGGCGGCTGCCGAGTGGATCCGGAACGTCACAGGTCAGGGCGATTGAGATGCCACGTCGTGCAACAGAAGGCAACCCACCACCGAGTGAAGGAGGGCCCCGGTGAAAGGTCTGGTGCTGTCCGGGGGAACCGGGACCCGTCTGCGTCCGTTCACCTATTCCATGCCCAAGCAGCTCATGCCGGTGGCCAACAAACCGGTCCTGCACTACTGCCTGGAGAACCTCCGCGATCTGGGTGTCACGTCCGTGGGCGTCATCGTCGGCGAGCGCGGTGGCCAGGTCGAGCAGGCCATCGGGGACGGCGCGGACCTGGGCCTCGAGATCACCTATCTGTTCCAGGAGGCGCCGCTCGGACTCGCGCACTGCGTGACGGTGGCCGAGCAGTTCCTGGCCGACGACGACTTCGTCATGTATCTCGGCGACAACATGCTGATCGGCGATCTGGCGGGCGCGGCACGGGATTTCACCGAACGTCGCCCGGCGGCGAAGGTGCTCGTGACGAAGGTCGACGATCCCCAGCACTACGGTGTCGCCGAACTCGACTCCGAGGGGAGGGTGGTGTCGCTGGCGGAAAAACCCGAACAGCCCCGCTCGGACCTGGCGATGATGGGCGTCTACTTCTTCAGCCCCGCGATCCACGAGGCCGTGCGCCGTGTCCGGCCGAGCGCACGGGGCGAACTGGAGATCACCGATGCCGTACAGCACCTCCTCGACAGCGGTCAGGACGTCACTGCGGAGATCTACCAGGGGTACTGGGCGGACACCGGCGGGGTGAAGGCGCTGCTCGAGTGCAACCGCGTCGTGCTCGACGGTCTTGTCGACGACGTGCGCGGCCGGGTGGACCAGAGCTCCGTCGTCAAGGGCCCGGTGGCCGTCGGGGCCGGCTCGGAGATCGTCGCCTCGCACCTCGAGGGTCCGCTCACCATCGGCGCGGGGTGCGTCATACGCCATGCCAGGATCGGTCCGCACACCGCTGTCGGACAGAACTGCCTGATTGAGAACACGGACGTCCAGGAGTCGATCGTGCTCGAGAACGTACAAGTCGAAGGGGTGCGGGGCGTGCGGGACTCGGTCATCGGCAAAGGGGCCCGCGTCCAGGGCATCGCACGCGACGTCGAGTCGCAGTGCCTGCTCCTGGGCGACCAGACCAGCATTCAGGTGCGCTCCGCATGAGGATCCTGGTCACCGGAGGCGCCGGGTTCATCGGCGCCCACTACGCCAAGAGCCTGCTGAACGGAGACTTTCCGGACAGCGACGGTGCCCGAGTGACGGTGCTGGACAAGCTGACCTACGCCGGTAATCTGAGCAACCTCCCGGTTTGCCACCCGCGGCTGCGCTTCGTGCATGGCGACATCACGGACCGGGCGTTGCTGGAACAGATGCTGCCCGGTCACGACGCGGTGGTGCACTTCGCCGCCGAGTCGCATGTGGACCGGTCCATCGCCGGTGCCTCGGCGTTCGTGCAGACCAACATCGTCGGAACGCAGTCTCTGGCCGACGCGTGTGTCAGTACCGGGGTGTCACCGTTGGTCTACGTGTCGACGGACGAGGTCTACGGGTCCATTCTCGAAGGCGCCTGGGACGAGTCCTGTCCCCTCGCCCCGAACTCCCCTTACGCCGCGTCCAAAGCCGGCGGGGAGCTCATGGCCCGCTCGTACTGGCGCACCCACGGCCTCGACGTCCGGATCACTCGCTGCTCCAACAACTACGGCCCCTACCAGCATGTCGAGAAGCTGATCCCGCTGTTCGTGACGCACCTGCTGTCCGGGCGGCCGGTCCCGCTCTACGGCGACGGCGGAAACGTCCGCGAGTGGATGCACGTGCGTGACCATTGCGCCGCGGTGCACCTGGTCACGGTCGCGGGAAAGGCCGGCGACGTCTACAACATCGGCGGCAACGCGGGTTTGAGCAACAAGGAGGTCACCGAACGGATCCTCCGCCTGTGCGGCGCGGAGTGGTCCCAGGTGCGCTACGTGCAGGACCGGCGGGGTCATGACCGTCGCTACGCCCTCGACGCCACGCGCATCCGCGACGAATTGGGTTTCGTTCCGCGCATCGGTTTCGACGAGGGCCTCGCCGAGGTCGTGCGCTGGTACCGCGACAACCCGGCGTGGTGGAAGCCCTTGCAGGCCGCCACGGCCTCGGGGTGAGCACAGCTCATTCGGTGGGCGCCGTCCTCGGCCCGAGGGCGGCGCCCGCCGCTGTCAGCCTTCCTTCGCGCGGGTGCGGACCTCCTCCACCAGTGCGGACTGACGCAGGATCATCTCCAGGTGCGGCTCGAAGCCCGTACCTTCACCGATGGTACGGGCGAACTCGACGGCGATGTTCGCGAACTGGTCGTCGGCGGGCAGGACCCGCTCCTCGCGGACGTCTTGCCGTTCCAACCGGAGCACCGGTCGATAGCCGTTGGGGGGCGTGAAGGCCCCTTCCAGGCTGATGCTACCCGCGCTTCCCCACAGCGCGTACCGGGAACGGTAGGCGTGCACGAAGCCGAAGCCGAGCTGGGCCGTCACTCCGTTCTCGTCATGCAGCAACGCACTGCCGGCCACATCCACCCCGTGCCGGGGATTCTCGCGCAGGTACGCCCCGGCGACCCGGATGTCGGAGCCGAGGTACATCTGGGCGGCCCGCACCGGATACACGCCCACGTCGAACAACGCGCTGCCGCCGAGGGCTGGTTGGTAGCGGATGTCGCCGTCCGGTAGCGGCGGGATCCCGAAGTCGGCGGTGAAGCCGCGCAGTGTGCCGATGGCTCCGTCGGCGACCAGTTCCCGCACCCGGGTGTGCTGTGAGTGTCGCAGGAACATGAAGCTCTCCATGAGCAGCAGCCCATGCTCACGGGCGAGTGACACCGCCTTGGCCGCGTCCGCGTATCTGGTGACCAGTGGCTTCTCGCAGAGCACGTGTTTGCCCGCCAGCAGCGCCCGTGTGATCCACTCGGCGTGCAGTCCGGTGGCCAGGGGGATGTAGACCGCGTCGACATCGTCCCGTTTGAGGGCGGCTTCGTATCCCGACACGGCCTGTCCGCCGAAGTCGGCGGTGAAACGTTGTGCCTTGGCGAGATCACGGCTGGCCACCGCCGTGATCTCGATGTCGGGCACGTTCACCATGGCGGGCAGCATGCGCCGCCGGGCGATGTCGGCGCAGCCCAGCACGCCGATTCGGACGGGGTCCTCGTGCAAGCTTTTCCCGCTCGTTGCCTGCTGTGCCACGCTCTACCCCTCGCTCTCAGACCGTTCAGACACGGTCGGCGACGATCGCTTTGTGCATGGAGTTGTTGCTGGCGTGAAATCGGACGTTCGTGAAACCGGCTTCGGTGAACATGCGCCGGTAGGTGTCGACGGAGTGGGGTTCGCCCGTCTCCGTCTGCATCAGCATGATCACGGCGAACATGTGCGGATTGGGGTCGTCGGCCGGGGAGACCTTCTCGTCGTAGGTGTGGCCGACCACCCCGATGCGGCCTCCGGGCCGTATCGCCGCGTGCAGCCGGCGCAGCAGCGCGCTCGCCTGCTCCGCCGACCGGTGGTGCTGCACGTGTGCCATGGTGACCAGGTCGTAGGGGCCGCCCAGCGGATCGTTGAAGGCGTCCCCCTGGCGAAACTCGGTCCGGCCCCGGATCCCCAGGCGCCGCGCGTTGTCCTCCGCCACCGCGAGGACGCGGGAGGACCAGTCGAAGGCGCACAGCCTGACGCGTGGGTCCCGGCGCGCGATCTCGAAGCCGTACGAGCCGGACCCGCAGCCGACGTCGAGCACCTCGACCGCGGCGGCGGACGGGTTCCAGGGAAGCAGCAGGTCGGCGACGAGGGGGGCGGCGCCGGTGTTGAAGGTCGAGTCGGCGCTGTGCTCGGCCCATGTTTCGAAATATGTGAAGTCCGGGGTGTCAGCGGTTGTCTCCATGACCGGACCGCCCTTGCGGACCGACTCCGCGAGGCGCTTGTGCGCGTCCCACTCCCAGCTGTCGGTGCCGAGCCTGATGGGCCCGCCGAAGTAGTCCTTGCCGGTGCTGACCAGGAGATCGTCCGCCCCTGGCACCAAGGAGTAACGACCGTCTTCGTGGTGTAGCAGACCGATGGCGACCAGCGCGTTCAGCAGGATGCGCGTGCCGCGCAGCGGTGTGCCGAGGCGGGTCGCGAGGACGTCGGCACCGGCCGGGCCGACCACGACGGCGTCGTACACACCCAGCTCGACCGAGCAGCGGAGCAGGCTGGAGTGGGTGTAGCCGCGCATGTAGGTGTGGAGCTTTTGACGGGTCAACGCTTCTGCGTTTTCCTGTGGCATCCTTCTTCCTCCTGGTCGCGGGGAACGGACGTGGATGGTTCCACCCTCCCCAGCGGTCATCCGTCTGCGTTCGAGGCCGATTCGAGACGCCGTCTTTCCCTCTCCGGCTGCGAGCGTGCCTCGATCGGGGCGGGGCACCGTCCTGCCATGGATTTCGGGTTGGCTGGCAGGACCACGCTGGTGACCGGGGCGACCGGCGGGATCGGGCAGGAGATCGCCCGGGCCTTCGCCGCCGAGGGAGCGACTGTCGCTCTGGGCTATCGCAACGACCGGGACGGCGCCGAGCGTCTGGCGTGCGAGCTCAAGGACGCGTTCCCGGTCCGGTACGCACTCGACGAGACGGGCTCGGCGGCCGAGGCGGTCGCGGTGGTGCGCGAACGATGCGGTGGACCGGACGTGTTCGTCGCCAACGCGTTCGGCTGGGGGCGCAGACGTGCCCGTGGCGTCCGGTTCGAGGAGGTCCCGGAGAGCGAGTGGGGTGCGGTGGTGGCGCACAATCTGGCGCCGGTCGTCCGGGCCACCCAGCTGGTCCTGCCGGGGATGCGGGAGCGTGGGTGGGGGCGCATCGCGTTCGTCTCGTCCCACAACGCATTCGGCGGCCAGCCGGGCCAGGAGTTCTACGGTGCCGTCAAGGCCGGGCTGTACGGCTTCGCCCGCAGCCTGATGTGGGACGTGGGCCCGGACGGGATCCTGGTCAACGTGGTGGCGCCCGGTCTCACGCTGACCGAGCGGGTGCGCGGTGGGCTGCCCGAGGAGATCAGGGAGCGTGAGCGGTCCCGTACTCCGACGGGCCGGCTGAGCTCGCCTCAGGATGTGGCGCGCACCCTGCTCTTCCTCTGTTCGGCCGCGAACGGGAACGTCACCGGTGAGAGCATCACCGTCGCGGGCGGCCGGTGAGCCCAACGACGCTCCAGCAGGGCTCAAAGCGGCCGCCGTACCGTGCCCCGCCATGGTCTCGGACTCTCTGCAGAACAAGGTCGTCGTGGTCGTGGGCGGGGACGCCCGGTCGACCGCCACGATCGCGACCGAGTTGTCACGGCGTGGCGCCCTGCTCGCCATCCAGTACGACGCCTCGTTCGCGGACGCCAAGGACCTGGTGCGCGGCATCGAGAAGGAGGGTGGCCACGCGATCGCGGTGCGGGCCGACCTCACGGACGCGGCGCAGACGGAGGCGCTCTACCAGCGTACGGTCGGCGCCCTCGGCGCCATGGACGCGGTGGTGGTGAACACCGCTGACACCGCCGGTCCCGCCGCCCATGGGCGCGGCGGGACCGGGGTGATGGACGTGTTCGAAGCGATCGGGCGCCGTATGTGCGCCTGCGTGGTGCCCGCCCGGGCCGCCGTGCGCACCTTTGCCTCGCTTCGGCAATCCGGTGCGCTGGTGTACCTCACCGCCGGCTGCGGTCTCGACGACGCGCTGGCCAGGACGGTCGTGCGGCACCTGGCCGCCGAGGTACGACCGCCCGCCCTGCGGGTCAACGTGGTGGCCGGGACCGGGGTCTTCGCGGCTGCCGCCGCTCCTGTGGTGGATCTCGTGGCCGCTTTGACCTCGGGCGATCTGTCCCGCCTCGATGGTGCCGTCCTGTCCGTGGCCGCTGCGCCGCTCGCCCCCCGAAGGTGACCGCCTTCCCGTCCCAGGAGCCCGGCATGCGCGTGCTGTTCACCACCACCAACTGGAAGGGCGCCTACTTCTGCATGGTTCCGCTCGGCTGGGCACTGAGCGCGGCGGGGCACGAGGTCCGGGTCCTGTGCGCGCTTTCGCAGGCCGCCGCGGTCCGCTGCGCAGGGCTTGACCCCGTGCCGGCGCTCAAGGACATCGACATGATGGTCTTCGAGCGGATGGCGCGCCACGCCGAAGCGCGGCCGGAAGACGAACTGCCGCTCCTGCACCCCCTGACCGGGCAGCCCCTGGCATCCGCGGACGAGTACAACGCCGAACGGCACGGGGCCGCGTTCCTGCGCGAGTTCGAGGACATCACCCGATACAACCGGGACGCCGCGGTGCGCTGTGCTCGCGCGCTGCGGCCGTCGTTGGTGGTGCACGACCTGATGTCCTTGGAGGGTCCTTTGGCCGCACGCGTGCTGGGGGTCCCCGCGGTCTACCACTCCCCCGGCATGTTCGGCGCGTACGAGACGGGGCTCGACGATGCCGTCGGGTCGTTCGCCCGGCACGGCGTGGCGCAGTGGAAGCGCACCCAGGTGAGCCACTTCATCGATCCCACGCCGAGGGTGCTGGCTCCGGACGCGGGCGACGCCGTGCGGCTGGGCAGCTGCTACATCCCGTACAACGGGCCCGGTGAGATCGCGCCGTGGATGTGGCGGCGGCCCGAGCGCAAGCGGGTCTGCCTGTTGTGGAGCAACTCTGCGCTGGAGATCTACGGACCGGCGATGCCGACGCTGTCCCACGTCGTGGACGCGGTGGCCGCGCACGGGGCGGAGCTGTGGCTCACCGCGTCCTCCCGGCAGGTGGACATCTTGGGCGAACTGCCGTCTGGGGTACGTGTGTTGCGTCAGTGCCCGGTCAGTCTTCTGCTCGACACGTGTGACGCGCTGATCCACCAGGGCAGCGTCAATCCGATGATGGCCGGTGCGGTCGCGGGGCTGCCCCAGCTGATGCTGCCGCTCACCGACGACACGAGGGAGATGAGCAAGCGGTACGCGGCGGCCGGTGCCGGGCTGCGCGTTCCCGGCCTGGCCGCGCGGTATGACGACGTGCACGACGCGGTCGGCCGGCTCCTCGATGACGATGCGTTGCGCGCCGCGGCCCTTCGGGTGCGCTCGAGCGGTGCGCAACGTCCCCCCGTCTCCGCCCTCGTCGCGCCGCTGACGCGGCTCGCGCGCGGTGAAGACGCCACCCTGTGACGGGTTTTGCGATGGAGAATGGTGGTTGCCTTGGCAACGGATTCAGATCTCGACGAGCTGCGCTTGTTTTTGCTGACGGAGCATCATGAGACCGTTGATCCGGCTCGGTTGACGTATGTTCGCGACGAACTGGAACGCATCGTCTCCGACGGGGTTTGCGGTCCGGTCGTCGAACTCGGTTGCTATCGGGGGGCGATGACCCTGTGGATGCGCGCTGTTTTGGACGCGCGCGGCGACGACAGGCCCATCCACGTCTTCGACTCCTTCGAAGGGCTTCCCGACACCACGGAGGAGGACGAGATCGTCATGCCGTCCGGTGTGTTCGCCTGCTCTGCGGACGACCTGCTCGCGGCCTTCGACACGTGGCGCAAGCGGCCTCCGCAGATACACCCCGGCTGGTTCGACACCACCCTCGCCGACGGGCTGCCCGACCGGATCGCCTTCGGCTACCTGGACGGTGACCTGTACTCCTCGACCCTGGTCTCCCTGGCCGAATGCGTTCCCCGGCTGGCGCCCGGCGGCGCCCTCATCATCGACGACTACACCGATCCCTGCGCGGCGGCGGGCACGGTCGCGCCGTTCCCCGGGGTCAAGGCGGCCTGCGACGCCTATTTCGAGGGCAGGTCCCCGGTCGAGAGCCTGCCGGGCGGTGTCGCCTACGGGCGCTTCCGTCGCGAGCGCGGGTGAGCGGCACGGATCGAAACAGAGCCGCGGGTTGGGAAGGGAGCTCTCCGTGCCCGAAGAAAGGGTCGACGCCTCGGTCCTTCAGGGCCCGGTCATCAGTTCGTTCCACCGTCCCGGTACGTCAGGGCATGGACGTCGCTGGGTGTGCCCGGCCAGTTGGTGGACGGTCCGCGTCCGGTCGCCGGCCCCGCGGTCGCGATCGGGGCGCACGAGCGGACACAAAAGCAGGTGTCTGCGATCCCGTGTGGTCCTCGGGCTGGTCATCGAGGAGGTGCTCGGGCTTGGCCCCATGGGCGCTGCTCACCTCCGGTGGCGTGTTCGCCGCGAACTTCGGTCCCGGGTCCGGCCGCGGCTCCCGCCGCGCGGGGCGTCCTCTTCGAGGTTCCGGCGATCACGCCTGCTGCCCGTGCGAACCTCACGGAGCGCAGGGTCGCGGGGGCATCGTGTTCGAGGCCGCGTCCGGGTGACGGTGACCTGTACCTGTTCAGGATTGTGTTGTGGGAGAACGACGACGGCCGGGTCGTGCGCGTCCTGCCTGGCGTTGCGGCGGGCATGCCGGCGTCGGCGCACCTGGTGGTGGAGGCCTTCCTGACCGGGTTGCTGAATGGCATCACCGGCCCGGAACGTCGATGGGGAGGCCGAGGGAACCACACCGGGTCGGCTTCTCGGTCTTCCTGCAGCGCGGCGGCTGGGTGGGCACCGAGGAGGAGAACATGGAGCTCTTTCGGCGGGCCGGGTTCGGGATCGGACGGGCCGGCCGTGTCGTAGCGACGGGCGTGCGTTGGGACTTCATCGAGGCGCGGCGCGCCTGACGTCTGCCGGGACGACCGTCTCCACCAGGAACGCGGCCGGTCCCGCCGGAACGATCCTCGGAGCGGGCAGCCCGGCCCGCTCCAGCAACCGGGTGAACCCGGCGGTGGTGCGCTCGCGTCCGCCCTGCGTCACCAGCATCAGCAGATCCATCGTGGTGGCGCTGCGCAGCGTCCGCGTCGCGTTGAGGACTTGCTCGACGAGCACGATGCGGGCGCCGGCGGGCGCCGCGTCGAGGAGGGTGCGCAGCACGCCCACCACCGTCGCGTCGTCCCACATGTGCACGACGTTCTTCAGCAGATACGTGTCGGCCTCAACCGGGATCGCCCGCCGGCAGTCGCCGCCGAGGACTCGGCACCGGCCGGAGAGGTCGCCGTCGGTCAGCCGCTTCTCGGCCCCCTCTACCACCTGCGGTAGGTCGAACAGAACGCCCTGCGTGGTGGGATGGCGCTCGAGTAGCATGCGCAGCAGGGTGCCGTGCCCGCCTCCGATGTCGGCGATCGTGTCGGTGTCGCCGACACTCAGCGCCTCGACAACGGGCTGCATGGTGGTCTCGCCCGACTGGGACATGGCCCGGTTGAACAGGGCCCCGAGGTCCGGGTCGTTCTTCTCCAGGTGGCTGAACAGATCGGTGCCGAACAGGTCCTGGCAGACGCTTTCGCCTGTACGCACCGCATCCGTCAGGTGCGACCACACCTGCCAGGCGAACGGTGCGCCGGCCAGGAGGACCATCGTGCGCCGGGTGCCCGGGGCGTCCTTGCGCAACAGCCGCGAGGCCTCCGTGTGGACGTACCGGCCGTCGTCTTGGGCTCGGAAGACCCCGCGTGCCGCGAGCGCCCGCAGTAGTTGCTCCATGGCCTCGGGGTGGGCTCCCACCGTGCGCGCCAGGTCCGCCGCGCCGGTGGGAGCCTTGTCCAGGGCGTCCGGCACGTTGAGGCGCACCGCCGCCACCAGGGCGGCCGTGGTCCCCAGGCTGAAGGCCATCTCGTGCAGGAGCAGCGGTGTGGGAACGCTGTCGGGGGCGTCGTTCATGAGGATTCTCCCAGTCGCTGGGTCAGCCGTCGGACAAGGCGTGCCGTGCGTATGCGGCGGCGTTGGGCTGGAGTTGCAGGGCGGCGTGGCTGGTCGCGGCGTGCACGTCAGGCGGCCAGGCCCGCTGCAGCGGGTGGTGGTCGCTGCCCTGCGCCCGCCCGCGGCGCGCTGGAGGCTTTCGACGGCGTCCGTCACGTGTGCGGCGGCGTGCCACCAGGTCACCGGTCAGCGGCGTCGCGCTGTCGGCGCGGCCGCGATGGGTGCCAGCGCAGCGGGAGGTCCGCGGCGTCCGGTGCGGTGGCCGACGTGTGGCCTCCTGTGCGGTGCCGGCAGGCTCGGGCCGCTCACCAGGCGGGGCGACACGGCGTGGCAGCGTGCCACGTCCGTCTGCAGGGCCCGGGCAGCCGCTTTCGTCGAGGAGTGCCTGGTGGGTGAGGGCGTCGTGCTGGGGCACGAAGAAGTCCTTCAGGACGACCGTCCTGCTGCTGGTGCCGCGCGGGCCGACGGTGAACCAGGTGTCGACCACCGCCGGTGCCTCGCGGGGCACGGCGAAGAGGCGGATCCGCCCGTCGGTGTCGGGCTCGGCGGTGGACAGCAGTGCCCACTTGGCGAGGTCGACGCCGCTGGGGAACCCCGACCCCCCGGTCAGTCGCCAGCCGCCGCCTTGCGTGGTGCGATGCGTCCCGGAGGGGACGCATGGCCGCTGAGATCCGCACTCTGCGTTGGCCCACACTTCTTTCTGGCCGGGGTCAGGCAGGTAGTGCGCCATTGTGGTGTGCGAGGCGAGCAGGGCGGTGCACCAGTCGGGCGGCGAGCCGCCCTCGGACATCGTGGGCACCGCGCCGAGCAAGGCGCTGGACGTTCGTTCCTCGCCGCCGGCCGTTCTCGGGACGAAGTGGTGTGCGAAGCCGGCGTCGGTGGGCGCGGCCACGACGGTCGGTGACGAGCGGCGTCCGTCGTCGGTCCGCTTCGTGTGTGCGGCCGCCATGTCCTTGATGTCCCGGGCACTGCGGTGCAGAGGTGAGTGGCTCGCGTTCGACAAGGTCATCCCCCCCTTTCCCGTTCGGCCGACAGCGCGCTCGCACTATCGGCGAGGCGGTTCAAGGGCAGTTCGAGTGCCGGCGGAGTCGAGCGGTCGTCCAGCGGGTGTCGATCCTGCTCCGGCACGGTTGCGCCGCCAGCCGTCGGGCGTGAAGGAGCAGGAATGGACAACGAGGTGCCGGTACTGATCGTCGGTGGTGGTCTGGTCGGCTTGTCGCTGGCTGTCTTCCTCGCCGACCACGGTGTGCGGGCGCGGCTTGTGGAGCGCCATCCGCGTACTTCCGTGCTGCCCCGCGGGCGCATCTTGAACGTGCGCTCGATGGAGGTGCTGTCCTCGGTCGGTCTCTCCGACGCCCTGCATGCCGCACCCGCCTCGGTGCTGCGGGACTTCCCGGAGGTCGCCCGCGCACGGACCCTCGATGCGGATGAGGACTTCCACGCCGTGCGGCCGGCGCCCGACTCCTACGCCCGGATCAGCCCCACGGCGCCGCTCCTGATCGATCAGAACGAGGTCGAGCCCGTGCTGCGTGAGCATGCCTCGCGTCTGGGCTGCGCCCTTGGGTTCCACACGGAACTGCGGTCGTTCGCCCAGGACGAGGACGGCGTCACGGCCGAGTTGCTCGACCGGGACACGGGGCGGGTGTCCCGGGTCCGCACCGCGTACCTCGTCGCGGCGGACGGACACCGCAGCACGATCCGCGAGCGGCTGGGCATCTCGGTACGCGCAACGGCGGTGGAGGCGACCCGCTACGTCAGCATCCCGTTCGGCGCGGACCTCGGACCCGCTCTGCGGGGACGCCGACTGGCCCTGTGCTACCTCGACCGGCCGGTGCCGAGAACGGTGCTGACGCGCCTGGACCATCCGCAGCGGTGGGTACTGATGGTGCCCGCGGAAGCAGCCGGCGACGCCCCCTCGGACCAGCAGTGCCTCTCCCTGATCCGGCAGGCCGTGGGCCGGGACGATGTACCGATCGAGCTGCTGCGTACCGACGACGTTCCGCTGGACCGCTGGGAGCTGGCGTCGTGGGTCGCCGAGCGGTACCGCGACCGCCGGGTCCTGCTGGTGGGCGACGCCGCTCATGTGACGCCACCGGCCGGCGGCCTCGGTGGCAACACCGGTGTCCAGGATGCGCACAATCTCGCCTGGAAGCTCGCGGTAGTCGTGCGCGACCAGGCAGCCAGTGGCCTGTTGGACACCTACGAGGACGAGCGCCGCCCGGTCGCCGTCGCAGCGTGCGCGTTCTCCGCCGCTAGTCAGCGGGGGCGTACGGGTACCGGAGGCTCGCCCGGGTCCGCTCTGCCTGACGCGCTGGCCGTGGCGCTCGGCTACCGCTATCGCTCGGCCGCGGTGGCGGGCGACGAGGGCGTCGGCGCGTGTACGCCGTGCGACACCGACACCATCCCGGTGAGCCGTTGGGACGGCGGCCCGGGCAGCAGGGCCCCGCATCTCCCGCTGCTGCACGAGGGGGTCGGGATCTCCTCCCTTGACCTGTTCCGGGACCGTTTCGTGCTGCTGGCGGGGCCACGCGCCGATCGCTGGGCCGAGGCGGGCGGGCAGCCGGGCCTGCCGGTCCCGGTGCGGGTGCACCGGGTCGGCGCGGATCTCACGGTCATGGAGGGGTCATGGGCCGAGGCGCACGGTGTCACCGACTCCGGTGCCGTGCTGGTCCGGCCCGACGGGTTCGTGTGCTGGAGGGCCCGGGACGCGGCGCCTGCCGACGCCGTCGGCAGGCTCACCGACGTGCTGCGGCGGACCCTGGCGCTCGGCGTCACGAAGCCGGCTCGAGCGTAGTACCGGACGATGCGCGGTCAGTCGCGTCCGCTCAAGGAGGGATCTTGACGCCCGAAGACCACACACATGACAGGGACGGGGTGCAGGGCACGGCCGACGAGGGGCCTCAGGTTCTGATCGCCGGAGCCGGTCCCGTCGGCCTCACGCTCGCCCACGAGTTGACCCGCCACGGCCTGCGGGTGCGGATCGTGGACGCCCGCCTGGCCCCGGTCACCACCAGCCGGGCCATCGCGACCCATCCCCGCACCTTGGAGACCTACGCCCAGATGGGCATCGTCGACGACATTCTCCCCCTGGGGCAGCGGGTCAGTGCCTTCACCCTCTTCCAGAACGGCAAACGGCTGACCAGGCTGGAGGCCGACTACGGGCGTACTCCGACCCGCTACCCCTTCACGCTGACCATCAGCCAGGTCCGCACCGAGCGGGTCCTGCGGACGGCTCTCGCGCGGCGCGGGGTCGAGGTGGAGTGGGGCACCCGGCTGGACGCTTTCGAGCACGACGGCGACGGGGTGCAGGCCCGTCTGGTCCGCTCCGCGGGCGTCGAGGAGCTCGACGTGCCGTGGCTGGTCGGGTGCGACGGGGGGCACAGTCTCGTGCGCAAGCGTCTTGGGCTGCGCCTGCTGGGCGAGCAGAGCGAGACCTGGATGTTGGCGGACGCCGAGGTGAAGACGGACCTGCCCCGGCACAGCATCTACTGGGTGCGCACGGGGGGCACGACGTTGATGATGGTGCCGCTGTCGAAACCGGGTCGGTGGCGCCTGCTGGACACCTCGCGACCGCCGCACGACGAGGATCCAGACCGCGTCGCGCGTCGGTTCGCGGCCATGCTCAGCTCGGGCGTCGGCGCCACCGTCGAGGTGGGCCGTCCCGAGTGGGTGTCGGTGTTCGCCTTCCAACAACGGATGGTGGAGCGCATGCGGGTGGGCCGGTGCCTGGTCGCCGGTGACGCGGCCCACGTGCACAGCCCGGCCTCCGGTCAAGGGATGAACACGGGCATCCAGGAGGCCTACAACGTCGCCTGGAAGCTGGCGGCCGTCGTCCACCGCCGTGCCTCGCAGGATCTGCTGGACAGCTACAGCGACGAGCGCGTTCCGGTGGGCCGCGCCCTGCTGGCCTCGACGAGAACTGCAACGCGCCTCATCCAGCTGCGGAACCCGGTGCTGCAGCGTGTCCTTCCGGTGTTCTTCGCCCTGGTGCGCGCGGTGCCCGCGCTCCGCCGGCACATGCAGCACAAGATTCTCGGCACGATGTCCGGCCTGGAGGTGAACTACGCCGACTCTCCCCTGTCGTTGCCGACGAGCGACGGGTCGGTGGTCAGACCCGGCGACCGGGTCAGCCGGCTCACGTCCACGCAGACCCAGTCATCGGGCCCCGAAGCCTTCCTGGCGGAGCTGGCGGGTCCGCGGTGGACCCTTCTGTGGTTCTTCGAGGACGAACACGCATCGAAGGAAGTCCAACACATACGGGCCGGTCACCGGGGGTGGCTCTCGGTGCGTACCGTGCTGCCGGCCGACGGGCCGGAGGTCCGGCCGAACCTGCCCGGTGCCTTCACCGACGAGGGCTCGCTGCGACGCGCGCTGGGGGCGGAGTCCGGCTCCTGGCTGCTGATACGTCCCGACGGCTACCTGTGTGCTCGCGGCACGGGCATCACCGAGCACGGGTTCACCGGTCTGCTGGCCCGGCTGCCGCTTGGTACGGGCGGCTGACGACGGGCCCGAGGCTCCCCTGAGAGCAGGGGGCCGGGCGCACACGGCGCCCGGCCTCCTGCTCCCTGCCGCGCCTCAGTGGCCGGCGACGCCGTCCACCACTGGCTCGAACACATCGGGTTCGGCCTCGGCGTGCTTCATGAGCTGGGGTATGTGGGCCTGGAACTCCTGGCTGCGCAGGGCCGCCTGGTGGTCCGCGGCATCGCGCCACTCGGCCAGTTCCACGTAGACCTCGGGGTTGCGCGCCGAGCGGTACAGGCGGTGCGAGACGAATCCGGGCCGGCTCTTCATGTAGGCGGTCATCGAGCCGAGGAGACGTTCGAACTCCTCGCGGTCCCCGGTCAGCCTGAGACGGTTGATCACTGTGGCCATGTCAGTTTTCTCCTTGTGTGGGATTCTCCGGCGGCCCGGCCGGCAGCGTCCACCGGGCCACTGTGTCGCGCAGGTCGATGCGCTGGACTTTGCCGTTCGCGGAACGCGGGATCTCGTCGACGATCTCCACCCGCCAGATGCGCTGGTAGTAGGGGACCTGGCCGTTGACGAACGCCGCGAGGTCGTCCGCCCGTACGGTGGGGTCACGGGTCTCGACCAGCGCGCAGGCGAGCGCTCCGCGGTCTGGATCCGCACGTCCGACCACCACGCAGTCGTCGACGGCGGGGTGTCTGCGCAGCACCGCCTCCACCTCGGTGGGTGACACGAGGAAGTTGTCGCACTTGAAGACGTCCTTGATCCGGTTGACGAGGTAGAGGTGGCCTGCGGTGTCCATACGGCCGACGTCGCCGGTGGCGAACCACACATCGCGGGGCAGCGGTTCGACGTCGAGGTACCCCTTCATCAGCTGGGGGCCCCGGAGCTCCACCTCGCCCGTCTCGCCCAGCGGCCGCACCTCGCGGGTGTCCGGATGCACGATCCGGCATTGGGTTCCGGGCAGCGGCACACCGCACGAACCGTGCCGGGAGGCGTCCAGCGGGTCGCACAGGCTCAGCGGTGAGGTCTCTGCCAGCCCGTAGCCCTGCACCACCGGAACCTGGAACCTGCGGGCGAGTACGGCTGCCCGCTCGACCGGGAGGGCGCTGCCGCCGGAGAGGATGGCGCGCAGGGTGGGCACCGGTTTCCTGGGGCCGGTCGCAGGTTCCGCCGTGGCCAGCTGTGCAAGCCGTACGGGCAGGCTGTAGTAGTGCGTCACGCCGTTGTCCACCGCGGCCTTGAGCGAGCCGGCCGGATCACCCTTGGGGTGGAGCACTTGCCGCGCCATGGCGCACACGCTGCTGTTGAGGTGCATGAGGTGATAGGTCGGTAGGCAGTTGAGCGTGACCGACCGGTCATCGAGTTGATGGGCGTACGCGGTCTGTGCCGCGTTGACCGTCAAGTTGCGGTGGGTGAGCATCACCGCCTTCGAGGCGCCGGTCGTACCGCTGGTGAACAGCACGCAGGCGACCGCGTCCGGGAGGGGACTCACCGTCGTGGACGGTGGCGGTGCCGGCGCCCGGAGGTCGCCGAGTACGGGTACGTCGGGGATGTCGTCGGCGGCGTGCGTGAGGATCACCGTGTCCAGGTAGGGCAGGTTGTATCTGATGTCGCTCAGGACGCGGTACATCTGCGGTGTGACGACGGCGATCTGCGCTCGGCTGGTGCGCAGCGCGTGCACCAGGCCGTCCTCCCGCCAGAGCGGGTTGAGGATCACGCTGATGTTGCCGCTGCGGGACGTCCCGTACAGGGCGGTCACGAATGCTGGATCGGCCACGGCCGGGACGGCGACGACCGAGCCCAGGTCGGGCAGCAGTTGGCGCAGTGCCCTGGCGAACCGTGTCACCTGTGTGTTCAGTTCGTCGTAAGTCCACTCGGCTCCGTCTGCGCGTATCGCGGCCCGCCGGGGCATTCGGCGGGCCGCGCGTTCCAGGAGGGCGTCGATGCTCGGACCGCCCGGCAGGTCGCCCAGCGCACTCGGGGGAGGTCCGACGGCCACACTCCTCCCGGACTCGACGTTCGCCCGGAACTCCATGGGATTCCGCACCCTTCGTCTCGCCTCCTTCACTCGTCCAGGAGTGCCACTGCACGCGCCCATCCGGCCCCCGCGCGCGCTACTTTCACCGGAAAGCAGGAGAGGCGGAATCCGGAGGTTTTCGGCAGCACCGTCAGGTTCGCCAGTCTCTCGATCTGGCAGTATTCGCGCTCCCGCCCGATGAAGTGCGCAGGCCACAACACACGGTGGTCCCCGGTCCGTTCGTATTCCGTCAGGATGTGGGTGAAGGGAGCGTCCAGGCTGAATGCGTCGGTTCCGATGACCCGGATGCCGAGGTCGAGCAGGTATGCCACCGCGGAGCGGTCCAGGCCGACGAAATCTGTGAAGTACTCGGGTGTTCCGACGTGTTGATCGGCTCCTGTGTGCAGGAGAGCGATGTCTCCCGGAGCGGGAGAATAGGAGATCTTCGCGCACTCGTCGGCGATCCGGCTCGCATCCACGGTGCCGCGGCCCACCACGTCGGAGATGTCGAGGACGAATGCGGGCCCGTAGAACCATTCCAGTGGCAGCTCGTCGACGGTGCGCGGGCCGGACGCCCGGTAGCTCGCCGTCGATCCGTAGTGCGCGGGCGCGTCGACGTGTGTGCCGGTGTGTGTGGTCAGAGTGAGCGTGTCATTGTTCAGGAACTCGCCCCCGGGCAGCATGCTCACATCCAGGTCGAGACCGAAGTGTTCCCGCATCTCGGACACCATGTGGCGCGCGCCTTCCGCGGGCGACATGGCGGTGTGGCGCACCGGGTCGGGTTCCCAGAACGACGCGTCGACAGGTGAGCTGAGATCGATCACGCGCATGCGCGCTCCGTCCTTTCGTATCCGTCCATGAACAACTCGGAGGAAACTTCGACCTCGCTGCCGAAAGCGATCTGCCGCAGGATTTTCTGATAGGCGGGGGTGTGGGAGACAAGAGAGGCCATCCTGGGGCGCAGAGCCCGGGACACTTTTCCGGCGGAGAGCATCATCTTGCTCTGTACCACTTGCAGCCGCATGGCCCGGCGGATCTCGCGCCGCCGTGGGCCGCAGTAGCGCTCCAGGACGTCTGCGCCGGCGTCCTTCTCGTGCAGCGACGCCATGAGTACGGGGTGCGCGGCGACCGCGTCCTGCAGCGCGAGGTTGATTCCCTGGGCGCCGATCGGGCTGTGGGTGTGCGCGCTGTCGCCGATCAGGAGCAGGCCGTCCTGCGCCCACTGAGGGGACAGTCCGGCGAACACATCGAGGAGTGTCAGGTCGGTCATGCTGCGGACGGTGTCCCTGATCGTGTCCGCGTACTGGGGAACGGCCGCGCACACCTGGTCCTTGACGTACTCGATGCCGCGGTGAGCAAGACTGCGGTACGTCCGGTGGGGCAGCAGCCAGCCGATCTGGATGTCGTCCGGGCCCGAGGGATAGGTCAGGACGGCGTTGCCGCCGCCCCGCACGATGCGTACGTCAGGGTCCGGGCGACCGCTCGCTGGCACTTTGAACCAGAGCACGTCCTGGTCGAAGACGTCGTGCCGGCCCGACTCGATGCCCGCCAGGCTTCTCGTCCTGGAGTACCTGCCGTCCGCGGCGACGAAACAGTGCGCTACGACCCGCAGCGGCCCGCCCCGTCCCTCGACCCGGGCCTCGGACACACGATCCGCGCTACGCCCCAGGCGGGTGACCTTGCTGCCCTCGATCAGCGTGAAGTTCGGATACCGGCGACAGCGCCGCAGCAGTTCGGCAAGCACGTGCTCCTGTGGGATGCTCAGCAAGTGGTCGTAGGGCTTGGGGAGTTGACGGTAGTCGCTGGCGAACAGGGTTTTGCCGTCCTCCACCAGCTGGAAGCTGTCGAGTTCGTGGCAGCCCTGGCGGCGGGCGGGTCCCAGCACTCCCAGTGCGTCGAGTACCTGCGATCCTCCCGGCTGGATGATCTCCCCGCGGTATTCGCGCCGCAGGGTCGTGGTTCGCTCCACCAGGACCACGCGGGATGCCGAGCGGAGCAGCAGCAGCGCGAGTGTGAGGCCGGCCGGTCCTGCCCCGACCACGCAGAAGTCCGCCTCCGCCGTCGCCGTGACGTTCATGCCCGCAGCACCAGACCGCCGTCGGCACGGATCACCTGGCCCTGGATCCATGCGGCTTCCGGCGCGCACAGCAGCGCCACCACGTCCGCCACGTCCTCGGGCACGGTGAGACGGCCCGCTGGAGTGCGCGCGGCGAGCGCGGTGACCGCTGGCGGGGACGGGGTTTGCCCCTTGTCGAGCTTTGCGGTGGACACCGCGTTGACGGTGATCCCGTGTTGGGCCAACTCCACTGCCAGGTAGCGAACTTGGCTTTCCAGGGCGGCCTTCGCCATGCCCAGGCTCACATAGGCCGGCACCGCATGGTGTGCTCCCGTGCTGGAGACGGCGATGATCCTGCCGCCCTCGGGCATCAGACGGGCGAGCGCGGACGCGCCGTGCAGCAGGGGTGTCAGCGCGACAGCGAGGTCCTGCCAGGCCGCCCCGGGGTCCGGTTCCAGGGCTGTCATCGGTGTCCAGCTGGCGGCGTTGTGGACGAACACGTCCAGCCGTCCGTATGTGTCGCGGACCCTGCTCATCAGGGACTCCACGCCCTCGGCGGTCCCGACGTCGGCGCGCTCCAGTGACACCCTGCCCTCGGCATCGCCGAGGGCGGCCACCGCCTTCTCTGCCTGTTCCCGCGGTCCCGCGTGGTTCAGGAGGATCTCGCAGCCGCAAGAGGCCAGTTTGCGGGCGATGGCGAGCCCGAGTCCTCGGGTACCGCCGGTGATCAGCGCGACCTTGCCTTCGAGGCCCAACCTCCCCCGCGTCACGGCGCTCACGCCTGCGGCTCCCGGCCCGCCTCCGCGAACTGCTTCGCCAGTCGCAGCGTGGCCGTGCTGTTGGCGCCCAGCGCCCGGCGCACCGATGCGCGGGCGTCGGCGACGGTGGCGTCTGCGCCCAGGACCGCGGTGATCGATGCCGGGTCGATCACCACCGTGTGCCGCGATGTCGCCGTGGTTCCGTCCGGGGACTGCGCGAAGGTCCAGCAGCCTGTGTGTGCGCGGAGCAGCTTGGGCAAGGTCGTCTGCTTGTAGATGATGCGCTTTGCGGGGAAGCACAGGCGGATCGACTCGGTGCTGTGCACCGCTCCGTCGGGAGCCTTGGTGTCCATGGCCATGTGCTGGATCCCGCCGGGCTGTTCCGTCAGCTCCAGGCGCGAGACGTGCGGCAGTCGCTGCGGCCACGACCGGCAGTCCTGGATGAAGTGGTACACCGCGTCGGGCGTGGCCGCGATCTCCATGGTGTCCTCGAACGACATCATGAGCTGGTCGAGGCCCGGCGGCCGCTCGACCGCGTCTTTCAACGCCGCCAGTTCGGACCGGCTGTTGCGGTCCACTGCCCGGGCGATCCAGTCGGCGTGTGCGGGGTCGTCGTCCACCGCGGTGTAGGCATGGGTCAGCACCACCAGGGTGCCGTCGTTGGTCGCCGGTTTCATGCTCCATTCGCCGCCCATCGACGCAACGGGTGGCTGGGACACCTCCTGGCGGAAGGTCACCCGGTGCGCCTGCGGATCGAGCGTCCGCCGCGACGTCCAGGTCTTCACTTCGCCGTTGGCCAGTGCCCACAGGCGGACGCGCTCGTTCGTGCCGTCGCTCTGGACCTGTTCCGCGTGCAGGGTGGGGCCGAAGACCGCGGGCCATCTGGTGACGTCGGCGATGATGTCGTACAGCGCCTCGGCGGACGCGGTGGCGACGACGGTGTGCTCGGTGTACTGGGCTTCCTGCTGGGCCATGCTGTTGCCTCTCTGCCGTTCGCGACCGTGTCGCTGCGGTCGGGTCAGTAGTTGCCGAGACCACCGCAGACGTTGAGGGCCTGGGCGGTGATCGATGCGGCGGTGTCCGTGGCCAGGTAAGCGGCGAGCCCGGCGACCTCCTCGGGGGTGGTGTAGCGGCCCAGTGGGATCTTCGCCTCGAAGCGCCGCAGGACCTCGTCCTGGGGAATGTCCCAGTGCTCGGCGTATCCCTGCCGGACGCGCTGGGCCATGGGGGTTTCGACATATCCCGGGCAGACGGCGTTCACGGTGATGCCCGTCTTGGCCAGCTCCTTGCCGAGCGCTTTCGTGAAGCCGATGACACCGTGTTTGGAGGCGGAGTACGGGGCACCGAGCTCGACGCCCTGCTTCCCGCCGGTCGAGGCGATGTTGATGATGCGGCCCCAGCGCTGTTCCAGCATCCTGCCGGTGGTCAGTGCCTCGCGGGTGACGTAGAAGACGCTGTGCAGATTGGTGGCGACGACGTCCAGCCACAACTCGTCGGTGATCTCCGCGGTGACGCCGCCGCCGTTGCGGCCCGCGTTGTTGACCACGATGCCGATCGGACCGAACCGTTCCACCGCCGAAGCGACGACCTCGCGGACCTGTTCGCGTGAGCGCACGTCGCCCGCGCGGCCGTCCACATCGTGGCCCCGCGCCCGCAGGTCCTTGACCGCCGCCGCCACCTTCTCGCCGTCGCGGGCACAGATGAACACACGGTGCCCGCTCTCGGCCAGGGTGTGGGTGATGGCCTCTCCGATTCCGCTGGTGGCGCCCGTGACAAGAGCCACGTGTCTCGTTTCGTCCGCCATGCGCCGGCTCTCCCTCCATGTCGATCGCGGGAATGTTCACGAAGTTCGTTAGAGGACCTGTCGACGGCGGCTCCAACCGTGCTCAATCGTGATCCGCGAAGCTCGTCGGCCGACCCGGAGAGACCGGTCGCGAGAAGAGTGGGATGGCCATGATCGACTCTGAACACACAGCAGGCAGCCCCGTCGACAGCGCCGTGTACCTGCAAGTCCAGCAGTTCTACGCGCACCAGATGCACGCCCTCGACAGCGGTGACGCCTCGGCCTGGGCCGCCACCTTTACCCCGGACGGCGAGTTTTCGGCCAACGCCCACCCCGAACCGGTACGCGGCAGGGACGCGATCGACGCGGCGGCGCTCACGACCACGACGGATCTGGCGGAGCGGGGTGTCGTACGACGCCACTGGCTCGGCATGCTCGACGTGTCCGCCCGCGGCGACGGCACCCTGAGCACTCGCGCGTACGCGCTCATCGTGGAATCGCCGCGCAACGGACGACCGGACGTACGCCTGAGCACCTTGTGCGAGGACGTTCTCGTGCCCGACGGTGCCGGCTGGCTGGTGAGCTGCCGCCGGGTCACCCGGGACGATCTGCGCTGAGCCCCGGGCGGCGGGGCGGTCCGGCCCCGCCGCCCGGGCCGGTCTTCAGCCCTGCCATTCCAGGTAGATCACCGGGGACTCCCGTGCGGGCAGCTGGCGCAGGCGTGCGTGGTCAAGGCCCAGTACGTCGCGCAGTGCTGTCGTCTCCCCGGGCCACTTGGGATGGGCCAGTTCGTCAAAGGCGAGGATGCTTCCCCGTGTGAGGTGCGGTCGGATCACCTCGAGCAGTTCCTTCGTGGGGCGGTAGAGGTCCAGGTCGAAGTAGGCGAGGGCGATCACCGTCTCCTCGTTCTCCGCCAGGTAGCGCGGTACCGTGGTGCGGACGTCTCCCTGGATCACGAAGGTTCGTTGTGTGTGGCCGAACGGCTCACCGATCTCGTGCGCCGCCATGACCTCGCGCAGGTGGTCGACCTCGTCCTCGGGAACGGCGAAGCGGCCGGTGACCGCGCTGGTGGTCACCCGGTCCACGTCTGCGATGTCGGGGAATCCCGTAAAGGTGTCGAACCCGATGATCCGCCGGAGCGAGTTGTAGGGCTCGTAGATGCTGCGCAGCGCGGTCAGCGCGGCGAGGTGACGGCCGTGCAGCACCCCGAACTCCATGATCACGCCGGGAACTTCGGGGATCATGCGGTACAGCGCGTCCATACAGAGG
Source organism: Streptomyces sp. NPDC059169 (assembly GCF_042755225.1). Taxonomy (NCBI): domain Bacteria; kingdom Bacillati; phylum Actinomycetota; class Actinomycetes; order Kitasatosporales; family Streptomycetaceae; genus Streptomyces; species Streptomyces sp. NPDC059169. The sequence goes on from NZ_JBHZCF010000023.1 coordinate 89,446, forward strand.
AGGTCCGCCAGCTGGTGCCGCCTCAGGTAAACCGGCAGGTTGTCGATGAGGTACTCCGGCGGGATGGGCGTCTGTGTCAGCAGTTTCGTCAGCCGCAGCCGCGATTGCCGCTCCTGTTCCGACTCGTGCGGGACGACCCGTGGGTCCTTGAATCCGTTCTGCTCCATGCTTCTCACGGCCCTCCTGCGAGACGTCCAGCACGGGGAACATCGGCCAACTTCTCGTACAGGTCGCGACACCGGCTGTACTGCGGAAGCAACCCGGCATCGACCGCGTCCTTGAGAAAGGGGGCGGAGGCGTCCTTGTCCGACATGACGAACGGCTCCGCGTCGCCCCAGGGGATCCCTATCTCCGGGTCCAGGGCATTGATGTCGATCATTCGGCCCCGCCGGTACTCCGCGGAGCACAGATAGCTCATGCACGTGTCGTCCGTGAGGGCGAGGAAGGCGTGCCCTATCCCCTCCGCCATGAAGATGCCGGTACCGGACCCCGGGTCGAGCCGGACCATGTCGAACTCCCCGAACGTCGGCGAACCCGCCCGGAGATCGATCACGGCATCGAGCACCGCGCCGCGCACGCAGGTGACCAGTTTGGCTTCCCCCGGCGGAACCGGTGTGGCGTGGATGCCCCGCAGGCTGCCCCGGCGCGAGACCGAGTAGGTGGTCTGGGCCGGTACGAAGGTCCGGCCCGTCACGTCGCCGAGTTCTTCATGCCGGAACAGTTCATGGACCGAGCCCCGAGGGTCCTGAAACCGGTGCGGATCGATGCGAAAGGTGTCGGGAATCCTCATCCGAGTGATCAACTCGCCCTCCGCTCTCCCCCGGGCCGGTCGTCGGCGGGCCGGGCCGAGGCGCCGCTGTCCGCGAGCGCCAGCCACCACGGGTTGTTCCTGGCCCAGGCGATGGTCCGGGCCAGGCCGTCCCGCAACGTCGTGGCGGCCGTCCAGTTCAGCAGCGCGGCGGCCTTGGCGGTGTCGGGGATGCGGCGCTGCAGGTCCTGGTAGCCCGGGCTCAGCCGCTCGGCGGTGTCGATCGGTACCAGTTCCCCGTCGAAGCCGCACAGTTCACCGATCTCGGTCACCACCTCGCGCACGGTGGTCTCCACCATGCTACCGAGGTTGAACGTCTCGCCGACGGCCTTCTCGTCGTCGGCGGCGCACAGGGTGCCGTCAACGATGTCCTCCACGTATGTGAAGCACCGGGTCTGCTTGCCGCCGTCGTACACGACCAGCGGTTTTCCGTTGAGTGCCCGGTGGATGCTCCGGCTCACGACGTAGGCTGGTCGCTGCCCGGGGCCGTATGCGTTGAAGTAGCGGACGATGGTCGCCGCGAGGCCGTGGCGGCGTCCGAAGGCGAGCGTCAGATGCTCCGCCAGGGCCTTGCTGGTCGCATAGCTCCAGCGGTCGGCCGCGGTCGGGCCCAGCACCCGATCGGCCTCCTCCGACCACGGCACCGCGGAGTTCTTGCCGAACACCTCGCTGGTGCTGGCGACGACGACTCGGGCGTCGGCGCGTGCTGCCAGTTCCAGGACGTTGCGCGTACCGGTGAAGTTGACGTCGATGACATCGAGCGGGCACGCCAGGTACTGGTCCACGCCCACCACCGCGGCGAGGTGGTACACCAGGTCCACACCCTGGTTGATCGTCCGAGCCAGCCGGTCGCGGTCCCGTACGTCCACCGGGACCACGGCGGTGTCGATACCTTCCAGTGCTCTGATTCCCGAGGCCGCGTCGACCACCACGACCTCGTCTCCCCGCTCGACGAGCCGCCGGACCAGCCGACTGCCCACGAAGCCTGCGCCACCGGTCACCACCACCCGTGCCATGCGCTACCGTCCGATTCCTCGATAGAGATAGCCGAGCCGCCGCAAGGACTCGATCTTTTCCTTGGGGTAGTAGGCACGACCGTCCAGGACCAGACACGGCTTGGCCACCGGCAGGGTCGCGTAGTCGACGGACGTGAACTCACGGTGCAGTGCCAGGACGGCCACGCAGTCGGCTCCCCGCACCGCGTCGTGCACGGTGTCCGACAGCTCGAACCCGAGCAGCTTCAACGCCTCCTCGGGATCGACGAGCGGGTCGTGCACCCGTACCCGCACCCCGGCCGCGCGCAGTGCTTCCACCACCGCGGTCACGGGCGTGCTCCGCAGATCACCCGTGTTGTTCTTGAAGGCCATGCCGAGGACGGCCACCGCCGCGTCCGCCGGTTTTCTGCCCAGGGACCGCAGTTCGGCGAGGATCGTGTCCGCGGTGTAGCGGGGCATTCCCTCGTTGACCTTCCGCCCGGCCGGCGCCGTGAGGATCTGAAGGCCCCGGCTCCTGGCTGCCTGCCAGACCATCCACGGATCCTTGGTCAGGCACGAGCCGCCCACCCCCGCGCTGGGGAGCAGGATGTTCACGTTCCCGGCCCCCTTGGGGATGCCATTGGCGGCATCGATCACGTCCAGTACGTCGACGCCGTACAGCGCGCAGAGCTTGGCGAGTTCGTTGGCGAGTGCGATGTTCAGGTCGATCCACCAGTTGTCCGCCAACTTGACGATCTCGGCCGCCTCGAGCGAGTCCTGCGGGACGACCCGGACGCCGAGCGCGGCGGACCAGAACGCGGCAGCGGCGGTGACGCTCGCCTCGTCGACGCCGCCGACCACGATGGGCAGGCTCCGCAACTCGTGAAGGGCCGTGCCCTCGGCGAGCCGCTCAGGGGTGAAAGCCAGGGCGAAGTCCGCCCCGGCCTTCAGTCCGCTGCGCTCCAGCAACGGCAGGACCAAGTTCCTCGTCGCCCCCGGCGGCACGGTGCTCTTCACGATGACCAGTTGTCCGCGTCGCAGATACCGGCTCAGTTCGGTGCATGCGGATCGCAGTTGTTCGTCGGCCAGCGAGCCGTCGTCACGGACCGGCGTTCCCACCGTGATCAGCACGACGTCGACCCCGGTGACGGCCGCGTAGTTTGTCGTCCCCCGCAGCCTGCCGCTCTTCACCGCCCGGCCGATGAGCTCGGCGATCTTGTGTTCCTCGAACCGGCAGACCCCGTCGGCCAGGTCATCGACGAGCCGGGCGTTCAGGTCGATGCCCACGACATCCCAGTCCGCTTCGGCCAGGGTTCCCGCGACGCAGGAGCCGACGTATCCCAGGCCCACGACGGCGACCTTGTGCCGGGCAGTCTCCGTCACTTGGGGACCGCCGTCGAGGCGTTCAGGCAGGCGAGTAGCGTGCGGGCCTGGATGCCGAGGTAGTGGCCGTGTCCGACGAGCGTGCTGAGCTGGGCCTGCGTCACCCAGCGGTAGTCCGGCGGCGGGTCGAAGTGCTGCTGGACGTCAACCACCATGTACCGGTTCTCCGCGTTGAGGAAGCGGCCCCCTTCCTCCGAGTGGACGGTCGAGTAGAGGATCGAGTCCGGCTCCGCCGCCCGCACGACGTCGGCGAAGGGCGGCTCTTGCGCGTCGGGCAGTCGGGCCAGATCTCCCGGGGAGAACTGCACGGTCGGCCCGATCTCGACACCGTTGGCGAAGCCGCCCTCGGGCCTCGCGTGTGCGAGTACGTGGACCACGCCCTCGATGCGGCAGGCGAGGAAGGCGGCGATGTCCTGTGCGTAGGGCTCCAGAAGCGGCTGCGTCCAACTCGCCACTTCACGACTGCCGGCCTGCACGGACACCCCCACGAGCCGGAAGTACGCCTCGTTCACGTGCTCGATGGACGAAGCCGTGCTCCGCCAGTCCGGCACGTCACTCAGCGGGACGAGCCGGGACGTCACCGCATAGCGCGCCCGTGCGCCGGCGAACCAGGACAGGACCTCGTTGTCCGAGTGCAGGGCGCGCTGTTCCGTGTCCTCGACCGGCAGGCAGGACAGCGCCGAGCGGGAATCCATGTTGATGACGTTGCTGTGGTGCAGGAGTTCGCCGATCTGGCCGAGGGTGAGCCAGCAGAAGTCCTCGTGTACCGGCACGTTGTCCCAGGTCTGCACGACGACGTTGCGGTTCCTCTTGTGGTAGAACCACTCACCTTGTTCGGACTGGAGGACATCGGCCAGCACCGTGCTCTTGCCGGGCTCTGCGAAGTACTCGACGTACTTGACGGGCGACCCCTTGTGCACGCCGGTGTAGTTGCTCCACGTCGCCTGCACCGTGGGCGAGAGTTGGACCACGTTGCAGTTGCCCGGCTCCATCTTGGCCTGCATCAGGATGTGCGGAACGCCGTCGAACTCCTTGACCAACAAGCCGAGGATCGCCACTTCCGGCTGGCAGATGACCGGTTGGGACCAGGTCCTGGCGGGGGTGCCCACGCCGCGGTCCTCGACGGTGACGTGCATGCCCTCCACGGTGAAGAACCGCCCGCTGTGGTGCCGCAGGTTGCCGGTCTGCTCCTCGAAGTTCCAGCCGGTCATGTCGGTGACGGGGATGCGGTCGACCCGGAAGTCGTGCGCACGGGTGCGTTCGTCCAGCCAGGCCAGTATCTGCGCCGTGCTCCGGTGTGCGCCCTGCCGTGCCGCGGCCGACCGCGCGAGACTGCGCGCCGAGGAGCTGTCGGCCCGTCGGCGCAGGCCCACTGCGTTGTCCGACCGGGTCACGGCTCGACCGTTTTGTGAGGTCTGGGTCTTCATGTCTTCAATCCGGAATTCTCTAGGGACGGACGGAACGTCGGACGGGCGCCGCGTTGTGCCAAGGGCCCTTCCGCGCCTTTGTCGTGCACCAGTCGCTCCAGCACGGGGACCAGCTCCGCCGGCGTCGGCTTGGCCCGGATGTCCTCGGCCAGGGCGTGTGCCGCTTCCTGGGACTGCGTGCTCAGCACGGTGCGGGCGGCCTTGTCGACCTGCTCGTCGACGGCCGTCAGACCCGGTATCGAGACGACCGCTGCGGTGGCTTCCATACGGCGCCCGAACACCATCTGGTCCGGGCTCAAGGAAAGGGCCAGCTGCGGAACTCCGGCCGCGGCAGCGGTCATCATGGCGCCCGCGCCGCCGTGGTGGAACAGGGCGTCGCATGTCTGCAGGAGCGTGTGCAGGGGGAAGTCGCTCAGCACGCGCATGTCCACAGGCAGTTCACCGAGCGCCTCCACCTCGTCGCTGCCCGCCGTGACGACGACCTCCTTGCCGAGCCGGGCGGCGACCTCGATGGCGGTCCTGAGCGCCGGGACGCCGGTGCCGTACATCGCGGTGGCCGAGTAGCCCCACAGCACACAGATCCGGCCCTTCGACGGCGGGTCCGACAGCCAGGGCGGCGGCGTGGCGGCCGGCCCGTTGTAGGGCAAGCAACGCACGGGCAGCGGTGTCGTACGGCCGTGGGGAGGCACCGATCTGCTCGGGGACGGATCGATCACATAGGGCATGTCTTCGCGGCGGAAGGGCTGCAGGCCATGGCGGGCGAACGACTCCGTCGGATCGTCGAGTCCCATGTCGATCGGGGGCTCGGTCTCCGCGGCACCGTACAGGCCAAGGGAGTGGTAGACGGCAGGGGCGCCCGCGAGCTGAGCGGCGAGCGCGCCCTCCGGCGTGAGCACATCATGGATGACGAGCTCGGGCTGGTAGAGACGGGCCAGGTCCGCCGCCGCGTCATGGCTGGTGCGCAGCGCGTGGAAGATGGTCTCCATGAACCGGTTCGACGCCGCGTCGACGTCGAACTCCCTCAGGTGTGAGACCGGTTCGCCGGTGTCCGGATGGAGCGGCATGCCGGGCAGGGAGCGTTTGCCCTCGACCGCTTCCTGGTAGCGGGTCAGCCGTGCCCAGTATGTCAGGTCGGGACCGTCGAGGACGGGCACCGGCACCAGTCCTGCGGCCGAGACCGTGGCGGCCTGGCCGGGCGGGCAGGCCACCCGCACCTCGTGCCCTGCGGCTTGGAGGGCCCATCCCAACGGGACCATGCAGTAGTAGTGGCCTCCCCAGGTGGAGACCGTGAACAGCACACGCACGCAGCATCCTCACTTCGCACTATGGGCGTTGCTCAATGTCTCGCGGAAAGCCATGCACTCTTCGTACGTGGAGAGAAGACCGCCCTCGATCGCTTCGTCGAGGGTCGGGGCCGACTTGTACTTCTCCGCGACGATCGCCTCATCGACGAGTCCCCAGGGCAGGTTGATGCGCTTGTCGAACGGCGTGATGATGAATTCCTGATCGGGCATGTACGAGGCGGAGCACTGGTAGAAGACACAGCTGTTGTCCACCAGCGACAGGAACGCGTGCCCGAGCCCCTCGGAGATGTACAGAGAACTGCTCGAATCGGCGTCGAGCCAGGCCACTTCGTACTCGCCGAAGGTCGGCGAGCCGATGCGCAGGTCCACCACCATGTCAAGGACCGCTCCGCGCACACACGTCACGATTTTCGCCTGGCCCGGTGGCACGTTCGTGCTGTGGATCCCCCGTATCCCGCCGCGTCGCGTCACCGAGCAGTTCGTCTGCTCGATCACGACCGGGTGCCCGACCGCTTCGGCCAGAACGTCCCGCCGGAAAGCCTCGTAGAAATGGCCCCGCACGTCCTGGTGCCTCTCGGCCGAGACAAGGAAGACCCCGGGAAGGCTTCGCTCTTGGACCTTCATGCGCCCAGACCCTAGGCAGAGCCGCTTGAGGGCGGTTGGGGAGGTGGTCCACGCGCCGTCAAAAGGCTCGCGAGGCGTTGAGCCGTTTTCCAAAACCCCGCGCGAACCTACGTGCCGGAGTCCGCTGATGTGGAGGTGGGTATGCGCGTGTTGTTCACCGTGGCCGGCTGGAGCGGTCACTACTACTGCATGGTCCCCGTCGGCTGGGCGCTGCAGGCGGCGGGGCACGAGGTGCGGGTGGCCTGCCAGCCGGAGCTGGCGGCGTGTGTGGCCCGCAGCGGACTGACCCCGCTGCCGGTGCTGCGCAGCGCTGATCTGATGCGCGTCGCCCGCTTCGCCCACCTGCTCAAGAGCGCGGAGGGGCGGCGTGCCTTGCCCGGGCTCCCCCTGCCGCTGCACCCGCTCACCGGCGCCTTGGGGTACAGCCTGTCCGAGATCGACATCGCCGCGGTGGGCGCGGCGCTCTGGCGCGACCTGGCCGCGCACTACCGGGAAAGCGCCGATGCGGCGGTGGACGTGGCCCGGTCCTGGTCCCCCGATCTCGTCTGCCACAGCCTCATGTCGGAGGAGGGCCCGCTCGCGGCCGCTGTCCGCGACGTACCCGCGGTCTTCCTCCCCCCCGGTCTCTTCGGTGCGGTGGAGCGCGGGAACGAGCTGGACATGGGACCCGACGATCCGACCGGCTCGTTCGTACGGCACGGCCTGGAACCCTGGCGTCGGGAACGGATCCGCCATGTCATCGACCCGTCCCCGACCGCGTCCGTACCCGACCACGGCGACGCGGCGGTCCTACCGGTGCGCTACGTGTCCTACAACGGCGAGCCGCGCGCCGTGCCGGACCGGCTGCGTACTCCCGCCTCACGCCCCCGTGTCTTGGTGGTGTGGGGCAGGTCGGCCCCCGCCATCTTCGGCTGTGACGTGCCCGCGCTGCGCTCGGCCGTGCAGTGCGCGGCGGATCTGGGCGCGGAGGTGGTCATCGCCGCTCCCCGCGAGCAGGTGGACGCGCTGGGGGTTCTGCCGCCGGACACGCAGGTCGTCACCGGCCTGCCCTTCCAGCTCCTCCTCGACACGTGTGACGCGGTGATCCATCACGGCAGTGCCTGTGCGTTGATGACAGCGGCTGCGGCGGGCGTGCCACAACTCTCCCTGGCCCTGACCGACGACGCAATCGCCACCGGGCAGCGCGCCGCGACGAGCGGTGGCGCGCTGTGGCTGCCGGCTCTGATCACCACGCAGGACAGTGTGCGCGAGGCCGTTGAGGGCCTGCTGTCCGCTCCGCTGCGGCAGGCCGCACGGGCATTGCGCGACGACCTGGCAGGACGGCGCTCGCCCGCCCTGCTGGTTTCCGAACTGCAGGAGGTGGCCGCCGCATGAACGAGAGGGGCACCTCCGCCGTTCTCGGCACTCGCCGCCGTGTGCTGGTCCTGGGAGGGACGGGCTACATCGGCCGGCACGTCTGTGCCGCATTCGCTGAAGCCGGTTACCGGGTCGCCGTCGTCGCTCGACGCGCCCGCCCGCTGCCGCACGGCAGCCGGCTGAGGAACCTGGACCTCTCACTCGCTGGTGTCGCAGACCTCGCCAGGCTGTTCGCCCAGGAACGTCCCGACGTCGTGGTCAACGCGACCGGGATGGTGTGGGGCATGGACGAGCAGGCGATGCTCGAAACCAACGTCCGTCTGCTGGAGCGGATAGTGCACGCGCTGGGCTCCTTGCAGACTTCCCCCCGCTTGGTGCAGTTCGGCTCAACGCGCGAGTACGCACCAACGGAGCCCGGCATCTCACTCAGCGAGGACGCGCCGCTGGGCCCCATCGACGCGTACGGCCGATCCAAACTGGCCGCCACCCGCACCGTCCTTACCGCCTGCGCCGAGGGCGTCATACGCGGCGTGGTCCTCAGGGTCGGCAATGTCGCCGGGCCGGGCGCGCCGGCCGGCAGTCTGCTGGGCAGCGTCGCGGAGCAATTGCTCGCAGCCGCGGGCCAGCCCGCAAAGGTGGAGTTGCACCCGTTACGGGCCCGACGCGACTACATCGACGTCCGAGACGTCGCACGGGCCGCCTTCCTGGCCGCGCAGAGCCCCGTGACGGGCGAGGTGTTCAACCTCGGCAGCGGCCGAGCCGTACCGGTCCGCGCCCTCGTCGACCTCCTCGTCGAAGTCAGCGGCACCCGTGCCCAGATCATAGAGCGGGCGCCTGACGGTTCACGGACACCGACCCGGACCGACATCACCTGGCAGCAGACCGATGCCCGACGCGCCGATACGGTCCTGGGGTGGCGTCCCCTCGGCTCTCTGCGAGACGCTCTCCGCGATTTGTGGACCGACGCCGCAGCCCGGTGGGAACACAACACCCCGGCTCAACAGACAGGCGGATAGACAGACCGGGCGACCTCGAGCTTGGCCTCACGCAGCCCGGCGCAGCGCTCGGGCCCGAACCCCCCAGCCTGCGGCCTGGCCGGAATCATGGGCTCGCTCAGGAGGGACCAGCCAGAGCCGGCTTCGATCAACGACTGGTGCTTGATGCCGTAGTAGTCGGGCCTGATGTTCAACGCGATGCCACCAGCCCCTCCGGCCGCGGCGACCAGGTGCGGATGGAAACGCGAGGACATCCACAACTGATCCGCGCTCACCGGCAAGCCCTCGGCAAGGACTTCCTCGGCACCATAGCGCCGCACGACCGGGAGCATCCGTTCGGCGAGCGTCACAATGCCCTGATCCCCGCCGGGCAGGCACTCCAACAGCCCGACCTCGTCGACGCCCCAGGCTTTGACCACACTGGCCAGGAAACCCAGCAACGGCTCCGACTCCACCTCGGACAACTGGGACTGCACGCAAATCATCAGCTGCGGCGTGCCATGGGGCGCGGCACGCAGGTGTTCCGCGACACCGAGCATCGCGTCATCTCCCGTGTGGGTGAACGACGCCGACCCCAAGAGCGCCGCCGACGGCATATCACGCACATCCACGACGTCGAAATCCGCGACACACCTGCGCAACTGCTCGGCACCACCCTCAACGGCCGGGCACAACCCCTGGCCCGTCATCGCGGCGCGTCCGCCGGAGTGACGGACCGCGGCCGCCACAGCCGCAGGCACCCCCATGAACTGGGGCCACAACGAGTTGAGGTAACCGCCGCCGACAATGTGGACCACATCCGCACGCCGCAGCTCGCCGATCCCCTGCGCAAGGTCCGGGACGAGACCGGGGTCATCCACCGCACTACAGACCCGCTCGACCACCTCCCGCGGGTTCGACGACCCACTGCGCAGGCACAGTTGCCACAGCGTGTTGACACAACGCGCCTTGGGGTGGAGCGCGCCGAGGCGGTCCCCCGCCCGTACCGGGTCAAGGCAGTCGACGACGACCTCCGCATCGGGGGCCACGCGGTGAATGTGGCGCAGCCATGTGGCCGCGATGAGTTCGTCGCCGTAGTTGGCATTGCCCGCCGGGCTGACGACGTAGTACAGCTGCGTACCTGAGCGTGCCATGTTCTCTCCCCTTTTGCGTCGGATGGTCAAAGCCCCTCAGCGCGACAGCGCAGGACCAGTGGAGACGACCGCAGTGAGCCGTTCCACGTCCCGTCGGTCCAGGCGGCCGGTGAGCGCCAAGCGCTCCAACACAGGGACCAGTTGGGCCGGGCTCGGCCGCGCGGCGATCGTCTCGGCCACCTGACGGGCGGCCTTGTGGTATGAGGCGTCGGCGAGGATGTCGCGCACGGCACGGCGTACAGCGTCCGCGTCCGCCCGCAGCCCCGGCAACACCCGTGACACACCGGTGGCGGCCATCCGGCCGCTGACGGTCTGCTGCTCCTCGTTGAGTGCGAGCGCCAGTTGCGGTGTGCCGACGGACGCGGCGTTCATCGCGGGGTTGGCACTGCCGTGGTGGATCACCAGGTCACTGACGGACAGGAGCAGGTGCAAGGGGAACTGCCGCAGTACCCGCACGTTGTCCGGCAGCCGATCAAGGGCCTCGACCTGTGCCGTGTTGGCCGCGAGGAAGACGGTACCCGCCGATTCAGCAGCAGCGTCGATCGCGTACCGCAGCACCGGCAACTGCGTGCCGAAGCCGCCGGTGGCGGAGTTCCCCCAGAGGATAGCCACCCGCGGGCCCGGCCCGGGCGAGTGGAGCCAGCCGGGAATCTGCGCGGGGCCGTTGTACGGGACGTAACGCAGCGGAATGCGCAGGGCATCCCCAAACGGCGGCGTCGCTCCCTGCGGGGTCACATCGATGACGTACTCGATCTGCTCACCCCGCCACGGCGGTCGCCCATACCGAGGCCATGATCCGGAAGGGTCACCGTCCCCGAGGTCGACCCCCGGTTCGGTCTCGACCGTGCCGATGAGACCGAAGGGGAAGTACACCGACGGCGTCCCGAGCAAAGTGGCTGCCAGCGCTCCCTCGGCCGACATCAGATCGAACACCACAAGGTCGGGCTGCCAGGCTCGGGCATGTGCCACGGCGCCGTCGTAGCTACGCGAGATCGCGGCCGCGCACCGCGACCAGTAGGCGGGCCCTTCGGCAGCGATATCGAACTCCTCCAGACTGGCGACGGGACGGCCCGTCAGCGGGTGCGGCGGCAAACCGGGCAGGTTCCACTCCCCGTCAGCAGCCTCCTGGAAATACGCCATACGCCGCATCACGTTCAGGTCGAGCGTGTCGAGAACGGGGACGGCGGTAAGGCCCGCGGCAGCGATCTCGTCGGCCGCTGAAGGGGCAACGGCCACCTGTACCTCGTGTCCCGCGGCCTGCAGGGCCCAACCGAGCGGGACCATGCAGGAGTAGTGCCCGGCCCACGCCGAGACAGCGAAAAGCACCTTCATCGAACCTTCTCCTCATATCCGATCGCCTCCAGCTCCCGCACCACGTCGGCAAGGGCGGGCTGACTTCGCATCTCGGCACGAAGCCGGGCCGCCGCCCCACGAAACCGGACGTCGCCGAGCAGACGGCGCACCTCATCGCGGACATCAGCCGCGCTCACCGAAGCCTCCTCCCGCCAGATGCCCGCCCCGGTCATGGCGAGCCGCTCCGTGTTGAACCGACCCTCAGGAATGCTCGTCACCCCCAGCTGCGGCACCCCGCACGCCGCCGCCGTCATCACCGTCCCGGTCCCACCGGTATGCACGATCGCGTCGCACCGCGTGAGCAGCAGACTCAGCGGAACCCACTCCACCATCCGTACACGGTCAGGCAGACCGCGCAGCGGTACCCGCATCGCTTCGTCCGCCGCGCCCACCGTGACAACAACCTCCACGTCCAACTCCGCGATCGCCTCGATATAACGGCGGAAAGTCTCAACGACCCCCACACCGAGCTTCTTCTGCTGAGTCGTCCCCCACGTCACGCAAACACAAGGACGCTCGAACGACCCGCCCAACCAGGACGGCAACACACCCGGCCCGTTGTAAGGGACATAGCGCATCGGATAACGAGGAACAGCAGCCCGCTCGGCGTCCTCCTCAGGCCAGCACATGCTCAACGGGCGCGGATCGATCCAGGCATCGGGCCGGACACGCGGTGCGACACCGAACCGATGGAACAACTCGCTGTAACCCTGGCGTGGCACAGTCCCCGTCCACAGATCGGTCAGCTCGAGCCGGGGCACCTTCGCCATACCGTAGAGATGGCCGACCGTGGCAATACCAAGGACCTGACCGGCCACCGGACCCGCGTACGTCACCGGATCATGCACAATGACGTCCGGCTGCCAGGAACGAGCGAACTCCACCAAGTCGTCGACCATCGCCCCCGCCGTGTCGAACTGCAGGCGCGCCATGTTCTCGACCACACGCACGTACGGGTCCCCCGACCACCCCCCGTCCGCCGGCCGAGGCGCCAACTCGCCCTTGGCCAACCGGGCATCGAGATCGATATCGGCACCCAAACAGACACCAGGAAGCCCAGAACACTCGATCGCGGACGACAACAGCGGCGTACTGACCATGCGAACATCGTGACCGGCCAGCACACAAGCCCACGCCAGCGGCACCAGCGGAAAATAGTGAGCACGAGCAGCGTAGGTGGTAAACACAAAGCGCATGACGACAGTCCCTCGAAAATCGACGAGTCGGCCTGGTGATGAACACAGCGGGTGCAGACGTCACCCGTACGGCGTCGGCTGTACATACGAAAGGTCCACACACCCAAGCGATCCGCCCGCAGCCAACCGCTCAAGGACGGGTACCAACCGGGACGGCGCCGGCTGCGCGAGAACGCCGGACCTCACCTGAGCAGCCGCAGCCCGGTAAGACCCACCGTCCAGGATCTCCCCAACTGCCTGCCGGACCTCCTCCCGCGAGGCCGTCAGGGCAGGCAACGTCCGCGACGCTCCCAACGGATCAATACGCCGCCCAAAGACGAAGTGATCACCACTCAACGCCAACCCCAAACGCGGCACACCAGCCAGAGCACCATTCATCACCGGGTTGTCACTGCAGTGGTCGATCAAAAGATCGCTACTACTCAACGGAAGATGCAAAGGAAAGTTCGGCAGAGACCGCACATGAGCCGGGAACGGCTTCAACGCATCGACCTGCTCCTCTCCAGCGAGAAACACCACATCATCCGCAAGATCCGCAGCCGCTTCCAACGCATACCGCAACCCCGGCACACCAGTACCGAACATCTGCGTGGCAGAGTTCCCCCACAACACACAGATCCGCAGCCCACCACGCACCGGCAGCATCCGCGGATACGCAGTAACCGGGCCGTTGTAAGGCACGAAACGGACCGGCAACCGCAAAGCCCCACCCAACGGCGGAACCGCACCCTCCGGAGAAGGATCAATAAAATACTCGATGTCCCGACGCCCCCACGAGCCGACTCCATAACGATCGAAATGCTCAACAGGATCAGCAGGACCCATGTCAAGCGCCCGCTCCGTCTCCACAACCCCGAACAAACCAGGCCCACACAGAACCGAAGGCACACCCCGAACCCGCGCCGCCAACGCCCCCTCAGCAGCCATCACGTCATACAAAACCAGATCCGGCCCCCACTCCCCAGCAAACGCAACCACATTGTCACAACCCCGCCGCACAGCCACCGCAGCCTCCCGAAAAAACTTCGGACCCTCCACAGCAACATCAGGCTCACCAACCTCACCCAACACACGATTAGTAAACGGATTCAAAACAGGACCACACTGCGGACGCAAACCCATCGAAACCTCAGTGTGATGAACAACCCGCGCCAGCAACGCCAAATCAGGACCATCACCAACCGGCACCGGCACCAAACCCGCCCGACTCAACACCCCAACCTGAGACGGCTTACACGTCACCCGAACCTCATGCCCCGCCGCCTGCAAAGCCCAACCCAAAGGCACCATACAAAAATAATGACCAGACCACTCCGACGTAACAAAAAGAACCCTCACCGGCCACAAACCTCCACTCGCCGCTACGACCACCCACCCTCACAAACCAAAATCCAGCCACCATCCAGACCGATCACACCACCCGCCAAGGAGCTGGCCGGCCTGCTCGCCGACCGACTCGACGTGACCTTCACCGAACGCGAGAGCGACTACCTCGGCGTCTCCTTCCTGGCCACCCTCGCCGACACGACCCGCCTCCAGGTCCAGCCGAACGACATTCCCGGAGACGACGGGGAAGACGATCTCTACGACGACGAGCACCCCGACGTGTCGGTACTCCTGCTCATCACCTCGCCGGCCGCCGCCGAGCCTCTCAACATCGAGCTCTCGACGGTCGGAGGACTCACCAGGCTCCGACCAACTCGAAGCTGAACAACTGCCGACCCACAAGCCTTGACTATTGCTCGCCTGATGAATGCAGGAGGCCTTGTCCGGTTCTCTTGTCACTCTGCGCAGGTCAGTCTGCTGCACGGCCCCGTGTCGGCACTGCGAAGCGAACGAAGGTGTCCGTACACGACCTATCCACCGCAACCAAATCCGCCAGCCCACAACGGAAACGCACCCCATCTTGGGCAGCCCATGGCGATTCCAGGCTCGCCTCCTCCTCCCCCACCGCAGCACCCGCCCGCAGAACAGGCCGCGAAAGATCACCGAGCGGCTGATGCGACGGCACGGCATCGAGGGCCCGAACCTGCGGCGCCGCAAGCGCACCACCGCCCCGGACCGGCTCGCGCCCCCGCCCCGGACCTCGTCCAGCGTCAGTTCACCGCCACCCGACTGGACGAGAAGTGGTGTGGCGGCATCACATACGTGCAGGTCGGCGGAGCGTGGCTGTATCTCGCCTGCGTCATCGACGTCTGCTCGCCCGAGGGCTCGGCTACTCGATGGCCTCACACATGCGCCCTGAGCTGATCATCGACGCCCTGACGATGGCGGTCGCGGCCCGAGGCGGCAGCGTCACCGGAGTGATCTTCCACGCGGACAGAGGCTCGCAGCACCAGAGGCTGTTCAACACGATGCACCAGGCGAGACTGGAGATCTTCCAGCGGCTGACCTACTACAACACCAGACGGCGCCGCAGCGCCCTCAACTACCTTTCGCCTGCCGAGTTCCAGCAGCAGCGCCAGCAAGGACGTAAACTCACACTCGCGGCAAGAACCCCCCTGTCCACACTCCGGGGGACGCCTCAGAACCGGTCTGTCACCGGACGTGTGGGCAGCAGCCTGATGCCGTTGGGGCGAGTGAGGGGCTCAGTCCCCCTTCGGGAAGATCGGTGCGGCTGGTGTCCTTGCGGTTTCGCAGGACGGGAGTGGCATCTCATGGCTCGGCCGTAGGTGCGCATGGAGGTGTGAAGGCCGCAATCCGTAGGACTCACACGACGAGCGGTGCCGGGAACTTCTCAGGCTGCGGCCAGACGGGTTATGCGGCAAGTGGTGGACCGTCTGCGATTCCATTCGCGGTTGTGCTGGTCAGCGCCTGGCTGCGGGTGGCGGGGCTGTGCGGGGCTGTTCCGAGGAGGTTTGACCAGCGGGTAAGTGAGGGTGCTGAGTGCCCGTCTCCGTCGGCTGGTGAGCGGCTTGGACTGGACCGACCGAGGCGAACGCAGCCGCGAGCTGGTCGTGGAGAGGCGATGCGCAGGGGTGGGGGTCGCGGCGTGGCGTGATCGTGTAGATGCCCCGGGTCGCAGGACCGACGAGCCTCACTGTGGTGACGTCGGTCCGCAACGCGCACGTCAGAACCCCAGGTATCAGCGCGATGGCGTGACCGGTCGCGACCAGAGCCACCTTGCCGTGCAGGTCGGCCGCGGTGAGGTCGATGCGGGCGCTGACTCCCGCGCGGGCGGCGTGCTGGCGCAGGAGCGCAGCTGAACCGTCGTTGTCCTCGACCCACGTCTGGTCGGCCAGCGTCTGCATGTGTACCGGGCCACCCCCGGCCCGTGGGTGGCCGATGGGCAGAACGACGACCATGTCATCCAGACCGAGGAACCGTCGCTCGACCCGCGGGTCCTGGGGCAGCCCCGGTGGCGCGTCAGTGACGACAGCGATGTCGAGATCGCCGACGGTCACGCGCTGGTGCAGCTGCGTACTCAGGCCGGGGGCGAGGCTCCACCGGATGGATCCGGCCTGCTTCAGCAGGCCCCGGATGGCCTCGGGGACGATCCCAGAGGCCAGAGAGGGAGTGGCCCCCACAGCCAGCGGCTGACTGAACGCACCGTCACGAGCGTCTCGTACGGCGCGTACGGCGCGGTCGGCCTCGTTGAGCGTAACCATTGCATAGCGCCGGAACACCTCGCCGGCAGGCGTCGGACACACACCGCGCGCACGGCGCTCCACCAGCGGCATCACAGCGCCCGTGACATGCAAGCCCGCGGCCACCGGTCCAGACCATGCGCCGCTTCACGTTCGCGGATCTCCCGCAGGCCGTAAGTGAGTTGGCTGTCGTCCATAAGCTGAAAACCGCAGCGTGCGTAATAGGGGGCGTTCCATGGGACCTCGGTAAACGTGGTGAGGGTCAGAGCGTGTGCACCCTCGTCCGTGGCGTGGGCCGCCAAATGATCCAGCAGCCACCGGCCGATACCGCGACGGGCGCTGTTCGGGTGCACCGAGACCTGCTCGACGTGAAGGTTGCCGTCGATCCGGTCGGCGATCAGGTAGGCGACCGGGGCGTCGGACTCGTTGACCACAAGCCAGGCCAGCCCGGCGTCATGGTAGCGGGCGAGCTCATCGAGCGGTAGCGGTTCGTCCTCAGCAATCTCCGGCATCCCAATGTCTCGGAAACACTGCCCGGCAGCCCTCTCGATGTCCTGGAGAACGGGCAGATCGTTCAGGAACGCGGCTCGGATATACATGGACGCATTCTCCACAGCGGGCCGGACGACGCCACTGATTACGGGCCCTATAGGGAACTGACCATCAGCGATGGCTCATAGCCTGCATAGTGGCTCCACGGATCCTTGACGCACCTCACCCCACAACAGGGCGAACGTTGCCCGATACGGCGCTCAGTTCCTCATGTCGTCCCGAGCGAAGTGAGGCAAACCCCGCGCACCGCGGGACAGGCCGTACGCCAGACTCACACCTCCCTCGCCGAACCGTTGACCTGCGGTGTCCTCTGCCTCGCGATCTCGACCGATTGACAGGTGATCTCGACCGCACCCGCTGGGAAGCCCGGTTCTTGTGCCATGCGAATCAGTGCCGTTCGAACTCCAGATCTCGCGGCCGCATGTGCTCGCGTGGCCCCGCCGCGCGCAGGACCACATCCAGCACCCGTCCGGGGTCGGCCGCGTAGGCGTGCGAGAACCACGCCATGTTGGCCTCCACCACAGCCCAGCGGTGGCCCGGGCGGTATGGATCCAGCAGCTGCCCGACGTCCACGACGACGCCACTCGGCAGCGTGTGCCCGGCATGGGCAGCCAGCCGATCAGCAAACTCCGTGAGCTGCGCGGCCGTTACCAGGTCCTCGCGTGTCGCGCCGAGTGGGCGGGGGTCGAGCCGGCCGAAGACCGCGTAGCGGCTCGCCGTGGCGATCCGGCCGTCCAGCAGGAACAGCCGGTACTCGGCCGTGAAGGTCACCACTTCGGACAGCAGCACCGGTGTCGCCGGGTCCACAGCGCAGGACAGCCGGGAGCCGTCGGTGTAGACATCTGCCGGGAAGGACTTGTCACGGGGCGGCTTGACGAACATCGGCCGGTCGATCGCCCACGCGTCCGCGATGGTTCCCGCCCGTATCTGGCGGCCGGTGAACTCCTCCGGCAACTCGGCGAGCCAGCCGTCGGTCGGCTCCAGCAACGCGAACCCGAGCCGGCCTGCCAGCCGCGCACCCGCGACCGGCCCGCCGTACCAGTACGCAGGGCCTGCCAGGCCGCGCTCCTCCGCCGCCCTGACCGACATCCCCCGGCCCACCGCCTCGATGGCCAACAGTTCCATCGTCGATGTCCGCCGCCCAGGCATGACCAGCACCGCGAATCCCCTCCTGCACTCGGCAAAACCGCCATGTTAGCCCCACCGTGCCCGAAAGACTGAGCTCTTTCCAACCTGTTCGGTTGGAGGGCCAGTTGGGGTGACAGACAGGTGAAGCCCCTGGTAGATGGGTTTTCGACCAAGAAATCCGTCTCCACCAGAGGCTTCGTGTGCTTGTCCACCCGTCGGGCGTCGACGTGTCCAGTTCCGCCCTGCGCTTCCTGTCCGCCAAGCTCCGTCAGCGCCGCCAAGAGCTCGGCACCCGCTGGCGGCGCCTGAGCATCGGCCGTCAGGCCCTGCTCACTCTTGCCCATCTCCGCAACGGCTACCCGTATGCCCAGCTCGCGGCCGGGTTCGGCATCGGGACCACGACCGCGTACCGGTACATCACCGAGGCCATCGAGGTCCTGGCCGCTCTCGCGCCGACCCTTGCGGAGGCGGTCCGGAAAGCATCCTTGAAGGCGTTCGTGCTGCTGGACGGGGCCCTGCTGCCGATCGACCGGATCGCCGCGGACCGGCCCTACTACTCGGGGAAGCACAAGAGGCACGGGGTGAACGTTCAGGTCCTTGCCGATCCCTCCGGCCGGCTGCTGTGGGCCTCACCGGCCTTTCTCGGCGCCGTCCACGACATCCGCGCGGCTCGCGAACACGGCATCCTCGACGCCCTCGCCGAGGCCGACAACAAATGCTGGGCCGACAAGGGCTACCGGGGCGCCAGCGGCACGGTCCGCACCCCGTACTGGGGACGGTGGGAGACCCTTTCCGCCGGTCAGCAGGCGGTGAACCAGTCCCACGCGACGATCCGCGCACTCGTCGAGCAGGCCATGGCCACCCTCAAAGCCTGGCGACTCCTCCGCAAGCTCCGGTGCTCGACCACCCGGATCACCACCCTCGTCCAAGCCGTCCTCTGCCTTCATCTGGCCAGCTCAGACCGATGATGGAAAACCCTCACTGTCTCAATTCTCGACAACGTGCCCGTACCTGCCGTCCGAGCATCCGTGGACGCGCACCTCGCTCGCTGCCGCGCCTTTGCCGAACTGGCCGCCGCGGTACTGCGCCTGGAGTCCAACGCAATGGCCCTGAACTCCCGCTCGATCCTGTACCGCGACGTCTCCCTCAAGCAGCCCCTCCACAACGACGGCAACACCGCCGACCTGGACGCGTTCGAACGCGAACGCAGCGCCGCCCAGTGGGCGGTGTACGAAGTGCGGCGCGTCTACTTCGCTGGCCGCTCGGAACATTGCCGTTCCACCCACGGAAAGAGCTGCTCACGGCCAGGACCCTGGTGCCGTGAACCTTTCAGGAAGGGACCGGCCTGGCGATCCGTCCGCAGCATTCAGCAAGGCACCGGGCCGGGGTTATCCAGCGCCTCCACGACGGGGGACGGGCATCGGACTCACTCGTCGTAACCGTCGAGGGCATCCCGCGGATGCGCTTTGCCGAACGAGGAGAGGCATACCCGACAGCCGAGGGGTTCCTGGTAGCTGCACCCGCGGGCCTCGAAGACCGGCGCCGTCCCAACGGACGTGGACCCGTGGTGGCAGGTGCTCCTCAGGAGGTTCGGCCTGGAGCATACGTTCGCACAGGTCAGAGAACATTCGGCGGCAAGAGGGCTCAGCTTCGACGTCCGAGATCCGCTTGTCGGCCCCGAGCCGGTCACCACAAGTCGATGGACCAGACGTCCCCCACCTGATGTCCGTCCGGATCAGGGGCGCCTGAACCATACGGATCAGGATCGATGATGACGTGGATGCGGGCTGCGGACCGGGACACGCGGTAGCAGTGCATGTCGTGCGATGTGTCTGCGAGCTCGACCGTATGTCCCAGAGACAAGACCGCAGCCCGAAGTTCTTCGAACGACACTCGGGATGCGAACTTTCCGTACTCCCGCAACAGCGGAAGCGGCACGGTGCTCGGGGACTGGTCGTACAGCAGTCTTTGGATCTTGACGCCGAAGCCGAAGCAGGACATTCGTCCCTGGCTCCCAAGCTGGTCCGGTGAGAAGTTGACTTCCACGAGTCCGTAGTCCCGCCGTAGGAGGCCACTGCCAGGGACGTCAAGGAAATCCGGTCCTATGGCAGCCCTCCAGCCGTCGGGATCGGTGCCAATTCCAGCTCCGAGTACGTGGCAACTGGTAGCGACATGAGCGTAGAAATCTAGAGTCGGCACCTGCTGACCTGCCTCGTTCACTTGACTGAACCGTCCCGAACGGTATCAACCCCACTGCCAGCCTGGTGACGTGATCAACCTTCGGTGAGACGAACGTCCCGGTTGTCAACCTTCGATGCGACAGGACACGGAGGACGGTGAGGGTGGTGACGCACTCCGGGAGGGGTGACGCACAGGGTGACGCACTCCTGGCTGAATGGGGCGCCGCGCACGTGAACGGCGGGCTGTCCAAGGCCTTCCCCGAGGCCTACGCCAGCGGACAACTCAGCTCACGTGCCCGGTAACGTCATGAGTGGAATGAGTTCAGTGGCGTGACCCTTTCTGGAGGAAGGAGCCCGGCACGGGGCGGGAGGTAGTGCTCCGGGGCGTCGAGCGCTGTCAGAGCAGGGTGGTATCTATGCCCCATGAACATTGATCAGGCGGACCCTGCTGAGTTGGCTGCGCTTCGTGCGGCGTTCGATGCCGATGACGGAGGTGAGTCGGCTCTTGGCTGGGAGGCGGTCCGTGCCTTTGAGGCAGAACACGGAATCGTGCTGCCCGAGCCCTACCGGACCTTCGTCGCTGAGATAGCGGACGGTTCGTCGTCCGGGCCGCCAGAGTACGGGCTGCTGCCGGTGGCAGAGCTGCCGGACGACTGGGGTGATGACGAGCAGGAACGTGACCTGAGTGAGGCGTTCCCGCTGACGGAGGCATGGATGTGGGAGGAGGACGAGGCTCCGGCCGATGATGCCGACGAGCTCCTTGAGCAGGTCTATGACCAAGGCTCGATCGTGCTCGGCACGGACGGATGTGCGATGAACTGGCATCTCATCGTCACCGGGCTCCACCGAGGGCACGTCTGGCTGATCAGTGACGTCGGTGCCGTCCCCTTCGGGGCCCAGTTTGGGTTCACCACTGGAGAGCCTGGATTTGCGGGATGGGTCCGGCACTGGGCGGAGAACAAGCCTTGGTATGACGCTGCCTAATGCTGTTGTCAAGCTACGAGACGAAGAGGTGGCCGGGCCTCGTAGGGGCGTTGGTCGCGCAGGATGGCGTAGAGAACGTTGAT
>NZ_JBHZCF010000024.1:0-109458 GCF_042755225.1 Streptomyces sp. NPDC059169
CCCCGGCATCCAGCCAGTACGCCGCGGTGGGCGCCCGGCCGATGGCCGCGAGGTCGCGCAGGTGGTCGTCGAGCCGGTCAAAGCGGTCGGCGTCGTGGAGGTCGCCACCACCACGCTCTTCCCGGTGCGCCGGCTGCGGAGCCCCGTCATGGTGATCAGCAGTCCGGCCGCGGCGACGGCCGCCACCACAGCCAGTCCCGGCCTGAAGCCGTCGAGCGTCTCCTGTGGCGAGCGTCCGGTGCCGTCGCCCGCCGTGATCACCGCGGTCACGACGGCGAGGAAGATCGCCCCACCCACCTGGATCGACGTGTTGAGCAGCCCTGACACCATGCCCTGCTCGTGGTCGTCCACCCCGTTCGTCGCCTGGATGTTGAGAGAGGGGAAGACGAGGGCGCAGGCCGCGCCCAGCAGCAGCATGGAGGGCAGTATCACCGTGGCGTAGACCGGGGACAGGTCGATCCTGAGGAACAGTGCGTAGCCGGCCACCAGCAGGGAGAATCCCGTGGCGATCACGCGCGGCGTTCCGAAGCGGTCCACGACGGCGCCGATCTTCGTCGAGGAGACCGCCACCAGGGCGCCCGCCGGGAGGAACGCCAAAGCGGTCCGCAGCGCCGACCAGCCGAGGAGGGACTGCATGTACTGCGTGACGATGAACTGGAAGCCTACGTAGCTGCCGAAGAAGCACGCGGCGCCCAGGTTGGCCCTGATCTGGCTGCCCGAACGCAGCACCCCGAGCCGGATGAGCGGGTGGGTGCTGCGGCGTTCGATCGTGACGAAGGCGGCGGTGAGCAGGGCGGTGGCCAGGAAGGAGAGTGCGGTGCGGGCCGAGGTCCAGCCCGCTTCCGGTGCCTGGACCACGGTGAAGACGAGCAGCAGCATGGCGGCGGTGCCGGTCACGGCTCCCGGAACGTCGTAACCCGTGGTCGAGTCCTCGCGGCTGCTCCGTGGGATCAGGGCGAGGCCCGCCACCAGCGCGAGAAGGGCGATGGGGGCGGGCAGCAGCATCGTCAGGCGCCAGCTCACCTCGGTGAGCAACCCGGAGAGCACCAGGCCCATGGAGAATCCCGTCGCCGCGCACGTCGTGTAGATCGACAGGGCCCGGTTGCGCTGCGGGCCCTCCCGGAAGGTCGTCGTGATGATGGACAGTCCTGCCGGAGCGGTGAACGCGGCACTGAGGCCCTTGACGAAGCGGCTCGCGATGAGGAGCGGTCCGGAGTCGACGATCCCGCCGAGCAGGGACGCGAGCGCGAACACCGCCAGGGCGACCAGGAACACACGGCGCCTGCCGAGGAGGTCGGCAGCCCGGCCGCCGAGGAGCAACAAGCCGCCGTAGCCGAGGATGTAGCCGCTGACGATCCATTGGAGGGTCGAGGTCGACAGGCCGAGGTCGCTGCCGATCGAGGGCAGGGCGACGCCGACCATCGAGACGTCGAGTGCGTCGAGGAACATTGCGGCGCACAGCACGAGGAGGGTGCCCCAGAGCCGTGGCGTCCAACGGTCCTGCGCTACGCGGGGATTGAGCGGAGAGGTCATGGCCAGCAACAGTACATGCGTGCGCATTGAATGCAAGTGCATTTAATTCCCGTGCAATAAACAGGCTTCTTCTGCTACCGTGCGGCCATGGCGGCGAAGAGGTCCGAGCGTGCACTCGTGGAGGAATGGCGCGACGTGCTGGCCCTGCACGCGCGGACGATGTGCGAGCTCGACCGTGCACTCCACCAGCACGGGCTGGGCGCGAGTGACTTCGAGGTCCTCGACGTGCTGGCCGAGGGGAAGCCGGAGGGCGGCGGCAGCTCGTGTCGCGTGCAGGAGCTCGCCTCCCGCGTGCACCTGAGCCAGAGCGCGCTGTCCCGCCTGGTCGCCCGGCTCGAGAAGGACGGCCTGGTGACGCGCGGTATGTGCAGTGAGGACCGGCGCGGGGTGCGCGTCGAGCTCACGGCGTTGGGGCGGGAGCGCCACGCCGAAGTGCAGCCGCTGCAGCGGGAGGTCCTGTCCCGCATGCTCGCCGAGCGGACCTGCTGACAACGTACGCCGCCAGCCGCCAGCCCTGCTCCGTGGGATCGGCTGACCGGAGGCTTCTGGCGCCACCGTCGTGTCGGGCTGATGCAGGGTTGTCCGGCGTGGACTCGGCTTCCGCGCGGTGCACGTAACCCCGTGAGCCGGGCCACGTGCTCGGCACCAGTCGGGGGGATCTGGAGTGCCGGAGCGGGCGTTGGCGCACGTCGGCGACGCGTGCGCAGCCCGTCAGCCGCGACGGGTGACCCCGCGGCGGACACCCCGCATGGTGGGCCCCGCCGTCCGCCGTGCGGAGACCGTGCCGGTCGACGTCCCCCACCAGACGCTGCGCCCGGTGTCTGCTCGCACGGTTCCTAGGAGAAGCGCGCGGGCTCCGGACGAGCCCGGCCCGTCCTGCGCCCCGTGCCGTCCCCGTCCGGAAGGGCGGTCGCGTGCCGAGCGGCACAAGCGATGAGTGCCACTGCGCCCGCCAGGACCGCGACCGACGTCAGTGCGATCGGCAGCGAGAGCCAGTCGGCGAGGAAGCCGATGGCCGGCGGTCCGAGCAGCATCCCGCCGTAGCCGATGGTGGACGCCGTGGCCACCCCTCCCGGGCCGGTCAGGGCCCCCGCCCGTGCGACCGCCACCGGGAAGATGTTCGACAGTCCCAGACCGGTGACGGCGAAACCGAGCAGGGCGAGCCACGCCGTCGGTGCCAGCGAACCGAGCAGCATGCCGAGCGTCGCGGTCGTGCTGCCCACGACGAGCGTCCGGGTCTGGCCCAGTCGCTCCAGCAGGGTCGTGCCGGAGAGGCGCCCCGCCGTCATGGCCAGGGCGAACAGTGAGTATCCGGCAGCCGCGACACCCGGATGGGCGTCGAGATCCTGCTGGAGATGGAGCGCACCCCATTCGGCGAGAGCGCCCTCGCCGTACGCCGTGCACAGGGCGATCAACCCGAAGAGCACGACGAGCCTGCGGGAACCGCTGGACGGGTGGCGGGCGGGAGGGGGCGCCGGCGCGCGTTCGGGTACGGCGGGGGCGGGGTTTCGCAGCAGCACCGGGCCGGCCGTGGCGGTCACCAGCAGTCCGATGCCGGTGAGTGCCAGGAGGTGCACCGCGGGGGAGAGGCTTGCGGCGACCATCCCGCCGAGTCCCGCACCGACCATCCCGCCGAGGCTGAACGCTGCGTGGAAACCGGGCATCACCGGCCTGTCGAGTGCGGCGACGACGTCCACCGCCGCGCTGTTCATGGCCACGTTGATGCCGCCGTACGCGATGCCGAACACCAAAAGGACCAGACCGAGTGCGGGTGTCGAGTGGACCTGGGCGGGCAGTGCGATGCTCAGGCTGAGCAGGGCGGCCGCCGCGACGGTGACGGGATGGCTGCCGAAGCGACGGCAGAGCCGCCCGGTGAGCGGCATCGTCGCCACGGCTCCGGCGGACACGCCGAGCAGTGCCAGGCCCAGGCCGCTCGCCGAGGCGCCGGTCTGTTCCTTGACGGCGGGTATGCGGACGACCCAGCCGGCGAAGAGGAAGCCGTCCAGGGCGAAGAAGAGGGTGACCGCCGCGCGGATGCGGGAGAGGGGGGAGTGGAAGTCTAGTTTGTTTAGTAGCGGCACAAAGTCAGCATAGGGGCCGCGCCACGGCGGGCACAACCGGGGTGCGGGACCCCGGGCCCCCACTGTGCGCAGGGTGTCGCCGGGGCCGAGGGACCGGGCCGCGGGTCCTGCCGACGAGCGTGCACCGGCTCCGGCAACCGGGGGGCCGCGCGATCCCGGGATCATGGGAGACTCGCCCCCATGAACGGCAATTCGGCGAGCACCCGGACGAGGTTGGAAAGAGGCCGCAGCGCCCTCGGGCCCGCACTGGAGCTGGTCCACACGGGCCGCGCACCCACCCGTGCCGTTCTGACCGCAGAGCTGGGCGTCACCCGAGCCACCGCGGGCGCCGTCGCCGCCGAACTCGAGGCCCTCGGCCTCATCCGGGTCGACTCGCGTCCCGGCGCGGCCGCCGGTTCGCAGGGACGGCCCTCGCACCGTCTCGCCGTGGACGACACCGGGCCGGTCGCGCTGGCCGCACAGGTGCACGCCGACGGCTTCCGGGCCGCTCTGGTGGGCCTCGGTGGCACGATCGTCGCGACCGCACCCGGGTGCGTGACGGTGTCCGCGGACCCCGCCCAGGTGCTCGGTGAGGTCGTCGACGCCGGTGCTGCGCTGCTGCGCGACACCGGCCGCAGGTGTGTGGGCGCCGGGCTCGCCGTCCCCTCGGCGGTGGCCGAGCCGGACGGCACCGCACTCAATCCCCTCCACCTCGCCTGGCCCGCAGGGGCGGAGGTTCGGGAGATCTTCACGGAACGTGTCCGTGCCGCCGGCATCAGCGGGCCCGCCTTCACGGGCAACGACATCAACCTGGCCGCCCTGGCCGAGCACCGGCACGGAGCCGGCCGCGGGGCTCAGCACCTTCTCTGCGTGGCCACCGGGCACCGCGGCGTCGGCGGGGCGCTCGTCCTCGACGGACGGCTGCACACCGGTAGTTCGGGTCTCGCCCTCGAGGTCGGCCATCTCACCGTCAACCCCGACGGGCGCCCCTGCCACTGCGGAAGTCGGGGCTGCCTCGACGTCGAAGCCGACCCGCTGGCCTTCCTCACCGCCGCCGGCCGCGCCCCGGGGCCGGAGGTGTCCCTGCTCCAGCAGTCGCGGGACCTGCTGCGTACGGAGCGCGACGACCCCTCGGTGCGTGCGGCGGTGGAAGAACTCGTGGACCGCCTCGGCCTGGGTCTCGCGGGGCTGGTGAACATCCTCAATCCGGACCGCATCATCCTCGGCGGACTGCACCGCGAACTCCTCGATGCGGCACCGGAACGGCTCCGCGCGGTGGTCGCCGACCGCAGCCTCTGGGGGCGCAGCGGCAGTGTCCCCATCCTGGCGTGCACCCTCGACCACAACAGCCTGGTCGGGGCTGCGGAGTTGGCGTGGCAGCCGGTGTTGGACGACCCGTTGAGCGTGCTGCCCGGACGGGCGTCCTGACCGCCCGCGGACGGGTGCGGTGAAGGGGCGTCCCGCGACCCGTGAGTCGAACGGCAGGACCCGCCGTGCCGGAGTCCCCGCACGGCCCGTCGTGCCGGAGCCCCGCAAGGGGGCGGTCGTCGGGCATCCACCGCCATCGTGCCGGACGGGGACCCGCCGTGCCCGGCCCGTAGGAATTCAGGTGTGCCCCGACCCCCGCTGACGTAATGTCCCGCGCCATGGCAGACAACGACCTTCCGCCGAGGCTCACCCGTCTCACCTTCCACGGCCCACTCTCCGAATCCCGAGCCGCTGGCATGGTCGCCCGGCTCACCCGTCGGGAACCGGCCAGTGTGCTCGACATCGGCTGTGGTTGGGGCGAGTTGATGCTCCGCATCCTGGAGGCCGCCCCCGGCGCGAAGGGTCTGGGCGTCGACCTCAACGCCGTCGATCTCGCCCGCGGCCGGAACAACGCCGCGGAGCGCGGGCTCGCCGGGCGCGTCGAGTTCCTCGAGGAGAGTGCCGTCGGCACCCCCCGCGGTCCGGCCGATGTCGTCCTCTGTCTGAGCTCGGGCCACGCCCTCCTCGACGCCGACGCCGACGCCGACGCCGACGCCGACGCCGACGCCGGGCCGGAGGCCCCGTCCGCCACCGAGGCTGCGCTCCATGCGCTGCGTCCCCTGGTCGCACCCGGCGGCCGGCTCCTCTTCGGCGAGGGGTTCTGGCAGCGCACCCCCACCCCCGCCGAGCTGGCCACCATGTGGCCGGACGCCAGCGCCGACGACCACCTGCCGCTCGCGGCCGTTACGGCCGCCGCGACGGCCGCCGGATTCCGCGTCGAATGGATCGAAACCGCGACCGAGGAAGAGTGGGAACGCTTCGAATCCGGCTACCTCGCCGATCTGGAGGAGTGGCTCGCAAGCCACGAGGGGCACCCCCTGGCGGAGGAGACCCGGGAGCGGGTGGACCGTCACCGGGCGAGCTGGCTGCGCGGCTACCGCGGGGTGCTGGGTCTCGTCCACCTGACGCTGATTCCGGTCGGCTGAGGTCCGCCGCGGCTCGGGAGCAGGGCGGCCGTCGTCGTCGGAGTCGTCGCCGTGCTCGGCTGCCGGTTCGACCCCCGAGCAGGTGGGCTAACCCGGGCGGATTGCGGCCTCGATGTCGGCGAGTTGGGCGGCGAGGATCTCTTCGAACGCGGCGCGGCGATCCACCCCGAGGGGGCGGACGTCGCGGGCGAAGTGGGCCAGGGCGGGGAAGCGTTCGGGGTCGGCGCCGAGTACCGCGACGCGGAACAGCTCCATGCCCTGCTCGTACTCTTCCGGGGTGATGGTGCTGACTCCGGCCTCGGAGGCGATCAACGCAGCGATGAGGACCGCGAGCCGGTGGTAGCGCGCCGGGATCTCCTCGTCGGGGAGCCCCGACGTGCGCAGGGCCTGCAACACCTCTTCCATGACCAGCCGAGAACCGGCGCCGCCTGACGCGTATCTCCCCCAGATCGCGGCGAGCTGGGGCTGCTGGCCGAAGGCCTCCCTCACGCGCAGGGCCAGGGCGGTGATGCGCTCCTTCCAGTCGCCCTCCGCGCGGTAGCCGTCCATGGAAGCCAGGAGGATCCGGTCGGCGACCGCGCGCAGCAGTTCTGTCTTGCTGCGGAAGTGCCGGTAGAGGCTGGAGGAATCGGTCCCGAGGGTCGCGGCGAGCTTGCGCACGCTGAACGACTCCGTGTCGCTCGTGCGCAGCAACTCCGTTGCCGCGTCCAGGATTTCCTCGCTGGACCAACGCCTTCGACCGGTCACTTCGCCCCTCTCGTCGGATTCAGTCTAACCGATGCACTTGGTGTTGCACGCGGTGCGTGCATAATGGGGGGCGTGAGCGTGCCGAGCGACCCGGCGGCAGGCGGGCCGACGTGCCGCGCGTGCCCTGTCGCACGGGTCGGTCGACCGACGTGGAGCTCATCCCGAGCAATGCGAAAGGACGCATGTCGTGAGGAACGCACTGGATCACGCGGAGCTGAACGCCGCCATCGAGAACGTCCACCGCGCCGGGATGCCGGGCCTGTTCGCCGAGGTGCGTGACGGCGACGAGGTCTGGCGCGGTGCCGCCGGGGTCGCCGATGTCGACACCGGTCGCCCGGTCACCGCCGACATGCGGCACCGTGTCGGCAGCACCACCAAGACCTTCACTGCTGCCGCGGTCCTGCAGCAGGTCGAGAGCGGTCGAATCGGTCTCGACACGCCGATCGGCCAGTACCTTCCGAAGTTGGTGCCCGGAGAACGCGGCGACACGATCACGGTCCGGATGCTGATCAACCACACCAGCGGCCTCGCCGAGTACCTCCCGTACGCGTACCCCTCACTCAAGGCGTACCCCGCCCTCGCAGACACCGGACCCCAGAGCCTGGACGAGCACCGGCTCACCCGGTTCGACCCCACTGAACTGATCGAGATGGGGGTCACCGCACCTGCCGTCGGCGCCCCGGGCGGTACGCCGGGGGTGTACTCCAACACCAACTACCTGCTGCTCGCCCAGCTACTGGAACAGGTGACCGGCACCACGGCCGAGCGGTACATCACCCGGAACGTCATCGAGCGCGCCGGGCTCCAGGACACCCAATTCCCCACCGGACCGTACGTCGACGGTCCGCACTCGCAGCTCTACGAGTCGTGGTTCGGCATGATCGACCCCCCACGCGACTACAGCGTCTACGACATGTCATGGGTGGGTCCGGCGGCCTCCCTGATATCGACCGTCACGGACCTCAACCGCTTCTACCGCCTGCTGCTGGCCGGCGAGATCATCAGCCCGTCGTCGCTGGTCCAGATGCAACGCACCGTCCCGGTCATCTCCCAAGAGGGAAAGACCATCGACTACGGCCTCGGCCTCCACCCGACGGAGGCTCCCGGTCAAGCCGCCTTCTGGGGCCACGGAGGCACGGTCTGGGGTGGTGGAGCGCTGGCCATGACCCGCGCCGACGGCAAGCGGCAGATGGCTGTCGCGCTGAACCTCCAGAGGTGGAACAAGCTCGACTCCTGCGGCAAGCCACTGCCCCATCCCATCGACGATGCGCTGGTGACTCTGTACCGCGTGGCGATGTACGGCTGACCGAGACCGTGGGCGAGGGGTTGGTGGCACCCGTTCGACCGGCAACCGGACCGCAGCCCCCGGCGACCTTGCTCCCGGCGAACCAATCGCCCACGAGGCCCCCGGCTGACCCCGGTCGACTCTCATTCCGGTGTGCGCGCCTGCACCGCGTCCCGAGCCGGTGCGCCGCCGCATCGTGCGGCGCGTCCCGGTCCACGTACCCGACCGGTCGGCTGGGGTCCTTTGGGGGCGGGAGCAGCCGCGGTGTGTCGCCTACTTCCCCGGTGGTACCGGGGGTGCCGCCGGTCGGACGACGACGCGGACGCCTCGGGGCGCGATGCTCGGAAACACCCGAGAGAGAACCGCACGAGGAGTTGACCGACATGACCACCCTTGCCCATGACGGGCCCGGCCCGTGGATCCTGTTCCTCCCGCTGGTCTGGGCGGCCGTCGTCGTGGGAGTCGTCGCCGTGCTGCGCCGCACCGTGTGGCGCGGCCGACGGGGCCCCTGGCGCGTGCGTCACCCCCAGGGCGAGTCGTCACCGATCGCCGTGCTCGGCCGCCGGTTCGCCGCCGGCGAGATCGACGAGGACGAGTACTGGCGGCGATTGTCCGTGTTGGACGAGCAGTTCGGACCGTACGCCAAGCCCGGCTCGGCGTGACGGGCGCGAACACCGCGCACCGGTCCGAGAAGCGTGCCGGTACACCGGTCCGATCCGGAGCCCCGCACCCCTGGGGAGGAGGGCGTCGACGGACGGGCGGCCGGGTGACCGGGCGACGCGTCGGACACCGAGGAGCCGAGACCCCGCCACCTGCAGCTTCGTGCAGGTGGCAGGTGGCAGGTGGCAGGTGGCCGCCGCCTCGGCCGTAGCCGGCTCCCACCGGCAGGGCCCCGTCGGTTCTTCGGTCGCCCGCTCAGGTCGCGAGGGCCGGCCGCGCCGCGACGTGTTCGCGCGGCTCGGTCTCGACGACCGCGAACGGCGAGGCGGTGGCCGCGCCGACCGCGACCGTGCGCGACGCCTTCGCTGCCACGGGCGGCGATGCCGGGAGCGTGAACCAGACCACCTTGCCCTCGTCGCCCTTGGGCAGCACCCCCCAGCTCTCGCTCACCGCTGCGATCAGCGCGAGACCCCGTCCCGTGGTTTCGAGGGGGCCGGCGGTGCCCACCGTGGGCAGTCGGGGGTCGTGGTCGTGCACCGATACCGTGAGCCTGTCGAGCAGCAACTCGACCTCGACGGTGCAGAGCTTGTCCGGCTGGGCGTGCCGGTGAACGTTGGTCAGCAGCTCCGTGACGCCGAGTGCCGCCCGGTCGATCAAGGCGTCGAGATGCCAGTAGCGGAGCTGCGCCGAAATGATTCTGCGGACCTGACCGATCCGCTGCGGCAGAGCCTGGAGCTCCACCGTGCAATGCCTGCTTGCCTCGCTGATCACGGCTGCGACTCCCCGAATGAGGTCCGGAAGAAGACGAAGGATCGGATCCAGCAGTTGGCTGCCTGCTGTCTGAGCCGGCGGCGGATCGTAGAGTCACCGCCGGTGAACCCTGAGTGATGACTCAAGGGTGAACCAGGAGTGACGCGTGCGCAACTCCGCGTGCGCGCGGACCGGGTCGGGAGTGATCAGTCGCGGTCGTCCGCGGCCCTGCGGACGACCTCGAGGAACCGGCCGGCGAGCGCCGTGCCGTCCAGGCCCTGCCCCGGTCGGCCCATGGTCAGTCGGTAGCGCGTTCCGTTGAGGGTCGCGACCGTACTGTCGCCGCCTGCGAACCAGGGCTTGCCCGCCCGAACGGCCCGTACCGGCGCGCTGTCGATCACCCGGCCGTAGCTGGTCAGCAGGGCGAGCCTGCCGTCCTCGATCAGGACCTGACCGGCCTTGGTGAGCGAGCGGGGCCACCGCTCGATCCGCACGCCCGTGGCGTTGAACTCAGGCTTCGACATGGCCGCCGCCCCCTTCTCGCCTGCTCCTGCACCCAGTCTGCCCAGGGGAGCGCGCGGATACCAGAGTGCCTTCTCAGACCACTCCACAAGCAACCGCTATGGAACCCCAAAGTGAGCGTTTGTGCAGGTGAGGGGCTTAGAGTGGGCAGTGGGACGGGGTGTCGACACCGTGAGGAGCGGGGCGCATGACGACAAATGAGGCGACGGCCACCATCGATGTGGACCGGAGCGATCCGGAGTACCGGGCGTGGCTGAAAGACGCCGTCCGCAAGGTGCAGGCCGATGCGAACCGCTCGGCCGACACCCATCTGCTGCCCTTCCCGCTCCCCGAGCAGTGGGGGATCGACCTCTATCTCAAGGACGAGTCGACCCACCCCACCGGCAGCCTCAAGCACCGCCTGGCGCGCTCGCTCTTCCTCTACGGACTCTGCAACGGCTGGGTTCGGCCGGGCAAGCCCGTCATCGAAGCCTCCAGCGGCTCCACGGCGGTGTCCGAGGCGTACTTCGCCAAGCTCATCGGAGTGCCGTTCATCGCCGTGATGCCGCGCACCACCAGTGCCGAGAAGTGCCGCCTCATCGAATTCCACGGCGGCCAGTGCCACTTCGTGGACGATCCCCGGAAGATCTACGAGGAGTCCGCCGCCCTCGCCGCGCACACCGGCGGCCACTACATGGACCAGTTCACCTACGCCGAACGGGCCACCGACTGGCGCGGCAACAACAACATCGCCGAATCGATCTACCAGCAGCTGAAGTTGGAGCGCCATCCGGAGCCCGCCTGGATCGTGGCAACGGCCGGAACGGGCGGTACGTCGGCGACCATCGCCCGCTACGTCCACTACATGCAGTACGACACCATGATCTGCGTCCCCGATCCGGAGAACTCCTGCTTCTTCGACGGCTGGACCGAGGGAGACCCGCTGGCGACGAGCGACTGCGGCTCGCGCATCGAGGGCATCGGCCGGCCCCGCATGGAGCCCAGCTTCGTGCCCGGCGCCATCGACCGGATGATGAAGGTGCCCGACGCGGCGACCGTCGCGGCCGTTCGAGCCCTGGAGCGGGCCATCGGCCGCAAGGCCGGGGGTTCCACGGGCACCGGCCTGTGGAGCGCACTGAAGATCGTCGCCGAGATGGTGGCGGAGGGACGACGGGGCAGTGTGGTCACGCTCATCTGCGACCCGGGCGACCGCTACCTGGACAAGTACTACTCGGACGACTGGCTGGCCGAGCAAAGGATGGACATCGCCCCGTACGCGGCGGCGATCGACCACTTCCTCGTCTCCGGCACCTGGTCGGACTGACTCAGGCCGACGCCCCCGCGAGCCGCCGGTCGAGTCTGCGCACCGCGTCCTCGAACGCGCGGCCCACGCCCGGCCGTGCCAGCTTCAGGGCGAACCGCACGGGAGCACTCCCCGCCACCGCCATGGTCCACTGCACCCGGGTTCCGGATGACGTGGGGGAGAGCCGCCAGTCCTCCACCATGGCACGCACCCCAGGGGCGTTGGTCTCGTCGATGCGGTACGCGTACCGCTCGCCGGGCTCCGCGCTCATGATGGTCTCCTGGAATCGGGTGCCACCTCGCAGCCGCACCTCCCGGCCCGTTCCCCGACCGGTGGGACGGGCGGAAGCGACTGCCCTGAACCACTCCGGCCAATCCGTCACGTCCTCGGCGAGTGCCCGGTACACCGCGTCGGGCCGGGCCCGCACCTCCGCGGTGAACACGAGGCGCAACGGTGCGGAATCCGCGAATTCGAGGTGCACGGGAGTCAACCGGTGTGCCACGGAACGCCTCTCTCCTCGGTCGTGGGAGCGCCACGGTCCCGGTGTGACGTACCCGGAGCACGGCTGCCGCCGGCAGCCCGCCGCTCGGTGGCGCGATCGCCGGGAACGCCCGTACACGATAGCGGTCGGGCCGGCGGATGGGCACCGTTGTGCGGGCCCGACGGGTCAGGCCAGCAAGCCGTCCACGACGCGGCCGAAGACCCGTCGGCCGCTCCGTACGAGCATCCCGTCCGCAGCAGGGGGCAGCCACCGCACCCGCAGTTCCTCCGCCCAGGTCACCCGTGTTCCGTCGGACACCTCCCGCACCGTGATCTCGGCCCAGCCCAGGACGGTGCGCCCGCGCTTCTCGATCCGGCAGAGCCCCGGCCCACCGGCCACCGGCGGTTCCCAGCGCACGACCTCCATCAGGTCATCGACGGCCATCCGCCCCACCCCGGTCCGAGCGACGAACCGGGTGCCGCAGCGCGTGGGTCCGGGGGTCAACACCGAGATCGTGGTCAGCGGCACCCGTGCCGCGTGGGCGGGCCAGTCGGTGAGCCGCCGCCATGCCTCGCCGGCCGGCAGCGGCGTCGTACGCCCGATCCGGAACGCGGTCATTCCGTCGGTCCTTCGGCTGCTCCGGCCGCCACGGGGTGGGGCCGGTACTCCGTGATCTTCCCGCGCGCCCCCGCCGCCAGTCCCGCGTCGGTCACCAGGGCGTCCACCTCCTCCAGTCGGACGAACAACTCAGCCCCACCAAGCCCTCCTTGATGTGACCGGCGACCACGACACCGTGCGCGAAACGGACGGGGCGCCGGTTCGTCCCCGCCCCGGCGGGCAGCGCGGACAGTCCTCCGCCGGGATACGGACAGTCCTCCGCCGGGATTCCGTGGACGCCGAGGAACAGCTCGTGGGTCGCGGTCCCGCCGGAGGGGGCGACTCGCGCTGCCCGGCTGAACCACCGCCGCGGCCGCTCGTGCGATGTCCTCCTCGGCGCTCGGATCGAGCGGTGCCCCGGCTGCGTCGCCCGGTTCGTGCGCCCGCGCCCCGACCACCGGCTCGGCACCGCCGTGCCCCTTCGCGATCACGCCCTGTCGCGCGAGCGCGTCCCGGCGCACCTGACCGATCGGGGGACCTTCGCCGCGCCGCCGCACCTCGTCGAGGACCAGGACGCGCCGCTGCTCCGCGAGGAAGATCTGATGAACGCTCACCGCCGGGGAGGTTCCTTCCGTTCCGATGTCCGCTTCACCGCCGCTCAGCTGGGCATCTCATCCTCGCACGGTCCCTCGGCTGTGCGCGCGAGGGAGTTTCGGTGAGAGGGCTGCGGCAGGCTGCGCCGGTTCGGAATCCTGGGGCCCGCCGTAGAACCTCCCAGCAGAGAGCGAGAGGCAGAAGTGACCCCTGGTACACCGGAAGCAGCCCAACCGGGTGGTGGCCCGGCACTGGAACTGCTGGTCCACGGCGTCGGCGGAGCCACCCCGCAGGACATGCTGGGCGACCCCCGGACGATACGGATCACCGGCGACGGGACCGCAGCCATGTACCGACGCGCGGACGACGCGTACGCCGACCAGCACCCGGACCGGCAACCGGACGGTCCGGTCCCCGAGGCCTACTGCTGGTGCAACCTCACCTCCGGCAACGGAGCCCGGGCGCTCTGGCTGCTGCTCCTGCCCTTCATGGTGGTCAACCTGGCCCACTGGATGCGGCCGACGACGAAGGGGCCCGCCACGACGGTGCGGTTGTACGCGATGCTCGTGCGGCTCGTCGCGCTGAGCCTCACGGCCCTCCTCACGGCGGCCGCCTGCGAGGTCGCCCTGGACCTCACGGCCTGGCAGTGCGCCGGTTCGGCCCGGTGCTCCGCGGACAGCTCCTGGATCGGCTTCCTGTCCGCCTCGGGCGGTGGCTGGTGGTCCCAGCCCGGTCGGCGCCTGTCCCTGGCAGCCCTGCTCCCCTCGCTCCTGGTGGGCCTGCTGTGGTACCTGTCCAACCGCACCTGGAGCGCGTACGAGGCCCAGCGGCCGCCCGGTACCAGCGCAGGTGCGTCGCCGGAGCCTCCCGTCCCCCAGGGCGGAGCCGGAGCCGGGGCGTCTCGGGACGGGGGCGCGGACCCGGAGGCCGTACGACCCGCCCTCGGCAGGCCGGGATTCTGGTACGGGCGACGCCTCGTCGCCCGGTTACGTGCCGCGCACACCGCCGCCGGGTTCCTCGTCATCGGGGGTGCGGTGACCGGCGCGGCCGCCCGGCACGACCGAGGCGCGGACGTTCCGGCGCTCGAGTTCGCCGGCTGGGCCCTGGAGTCGGCCCTGGTGGCCGCGGGACTCGTCGTCGTCGCGATCGTGTTCCGACGCGGGCGCAGCGAGAAGGTCCTGGACAACCGGATCGACCACGCCGTGGTCAGCTGGTTGCCCTGCACGTCCCTGGTGCTGCTCACCCTGTCGATGCTGTACGCCTCCTGGTCACGGCCCGGATGGGTGTCCCGCGGGACACTGCCCGGTGATGCCGCCTTCCGCGCCCTCGCCCTCGCCCAGGGCGTCCTCGTCGTCGCGCTCGTCGTCGCTGCGCACCTGCTGTACCGTCGGGTGCCGCACCCGCGCACCGCCATGTACGGGCTCGGCGGCCCCGCCGTGGCCCTGCTCGCCTGCGCGCTCGGCGGAGTCATGACCGGCGGCGTCGCCCAGCGCGTCGCCGACTGGCTGGACGGTCCCGGGACGCCCGGGGAGGGGACGGGGCCGATCACCGGGCCGCCGGTGCTGCTCAGCTGGCAGGCCTCCGTGATCCCCGTCCTGCTGCTCCTGCTGCTCGTCCCCCTGGGCGCGCTCGCCCTGCGCACCTGGCGCACCGGGCGTGCCCTGGCGGCCGAGGTCGAAGGGGACTATCCGGCCGAGACGCCCGACGAGGTCCGCAGCCGACGGATCGCCGGCACCCGAGCCCGGGCCGCTCTCACCGATGCCGCCCCGACCGTCGTCGGCCTCGTCTGTGCGGCGACCCTGCTCCTCGGCGCCGGCGCGGTGGCCGGCGCCTGGGTGAGTGGCGAGGTGCCCTCGAAGGCGTTCAACCACGCCCACCCTCTCGTGGAGGCCACCGCCGACGCCGCCCAGACGCTGGGTTCCTGGCTGATCGGACTCGGATTCATACTGTTCGTCACCTGGGGCAGACGCGCCTACCGGGACGCCTCCGCCCGCCGTACGATCGGCATCCTGTGGGACGTCGGCACGTTCTGGCCGCGCGCTGCCCATCCGTTCGCCCCGCCCTGCTACGCCGAGCGCGCCGTCCCCGACCTGACCTGGCGGATGGAGTCGTGGACCGCCGCCACCGGCGGACGGCTCGTCATCTCCGGGCACTCGCAGGGGAGCGTGCTGGCTGCCGCGGCGGTCTGGCAGCTGTCGACCGCCACCCGCAGGCGGGTCGCCCTCCTCACGTACGGATCACCGCTGGAGCGGCTCTACGGCCGTTGGTTCCCTGCCTACTTCGGTGCCGTCCCGCTGCGCGCGCTCCACCAGGAGCTGCACTGCTGGCGCAACCTGTGGCGGCACACGGATCCGATCGGCGGTCCGGTACGGCTCCCCGCCGAGTCGGGCAAGCCACGGGTGGACCGTGACGCCCTCAAGGACCCCGTGGTGTACGGGCGTACGGACACCCATCCGCTGCCGGAGCCCGTTCTCGGCCACTCCGACTACCAGGCTGATCCCGCGTTCGCGCGGGAACGCGCGGCGCTCCTCGACCGGCTGCCCCCGGCTCTGCCGCGCCAGCGCGCCGACTCCTTCCGGGGTCAGGAGAGTTCGGGCAGATCCTCCGGGTAGAGCAGGGTCAGGTCGTCCGTGGTCGCTTCGGCGATCACGGCGACCCGGCCCGCGTGCCGCTCCACCATCGACTCGAAGGTCTGGCGGGCGGTACGGCCGTTGCCGA
Organism: Streptomyces sp. NPDC059169; assembly: GCF_042755225.1. Classification (NCBI taxonomy): domain Bacteria; kingdom Bacillati; phylum Actinomycetota; class Actinomycetes; order Kitasatosporales; family Streptomycetaceae; genus Streptomyces; species Streptomyces sp. NPDC059169. Next base: position 15,683 of record NZ_JBHZCF010000024.1, read on the forward strand.
ACGCCGGTCCCTTGGGCAGGGAGGTGAAGTACGCGTGCAGTCCCTCGGCCGTGCCGTCCGCCAGCCGGTACTCGTGCTCCTCGGCTTGCTGCTGCACGATCCGCAGCAACTCGTCGGGAACGTAGTCGCTGAAGGTGATGGTGCGTGAGAAACGCGAGGCCACACCTGGGTTGACGGACAGGAACCGTTCCATCTCCGCGGTGTACCCGGCCACGATCACCACCACCGCGTCCCGGTGGTCCTCCATCAGCTTCACCAGGGTGTCTATGGCCTCCCGGCCGAAGTCACGGCCCGAATCCTCGGGTGACAGCGCATAGGCCTCGTCGATGAACAGCACCCCGCCGCGCGCCCGGTCGAACGCCTCCTGCGTGCGGATCGCCGTGGAACCGATGTGCTCGCCGACCAGGTCCACCCGGGACACCTCGACCAGGTGCCCGCGCTCCAGCACCCCGAGCGAGGCGAGGATCTCGCCGTACAGCCGGGCCACGGTGGTCTTCCCGGTACCGGGGGAGCCGGTGAACACGAGGTGACGGCGGACCGAAGCCGCCTTGAAGCCCGCCTCCTGGCGCCTCCTGCCCACCTCGATCATGTTGGTGAGCGTGCGGACCTCGCGCTTGACGCTTTCCAGGCCCACGAGGGCGTCCAGTTCACCGAGGACGGAGTCCGACGTCCGGGCCGAGGGCGCCGCCACCGGTACCGGATCGACCTGCGGCCGGTCGGTGCGTGGTGCGGGCACGGATGCCAGCAGGCCCGCCGATTGGGTCGCCGGGACGACGGCGGGGGGCTGCGCGGCAGCGGTGCGCACCGCACTCTCGTCACTGGTGCAGTCCTCGACCACCGTGCCCTCCACGGGGTACTCGTAACCGCCACGCGCGCACCGTTCGGTGCGGCAGCGGCTCAACGTCGTGCGGCAGCCTTCCATCACGTGGAACCCGTACCCGCCGCTGCCCGTCACCCGGCAGCCGTGGAACGTTCCGCGCCCCTCCGCCGACACGTAGAAGCCGGCCTCCGCGGGCGAGGCCACCGTGCACCGTTCGATCGCCGGATCGGCGCCCTTGGTGACGATGACCCCGGTCTGCACCCCGTCTATGGTGCAGCCGTTGAGCGTTCCGCCGCTGCCGTGGTCGCGGAACCACGCGCCCGTGGAGGCTTCCCGGATGCGGCAGTCGTCGAGCTGTGCGGAGGCCCCGTCGCTGACCGACACCGCGGTGTTGCGCACCTGCGAGAGATCGCTGTCGACCACGTCGGCCCGGGAGCCACGGTCCAGGACGAACAGGGCGTCGGGAACGTCGTGGACGCGGCAGGAGTCGAGCACGGCAGTCGCCCCGTCACTGACCCAGACCGCCGGGTAGTCCCCCGTACTGTCGTGGATCTCGCACTGGTTGGCGTCCACGCGGGTACCCGGGTCCCACACCGACAACCCGTTGCGGCCGAACCGCCGCACCGTCGAGCGGGTGAGCGTCAGGACCGAACGGGACCGCAGGTCCACCGCGTTCTCGGGCACGTCGTGGATGTCGCAGTCCGCGAGTGTGAGTACCGCGTCCGTGTCGAGCGTGACCCCGTCCGACGACGTGCGGTGCACCCGGGAATCGGTGAGGTGGGCCGTCGCGCGTCCCGTGACCTGTACCCCCGCGCCCTTGATCTCGTACACCTCGCACCCGAGGGCCTCCAGGGCACTCCCCTCCCCGGTGACGCTGAGCCCGGAACCGGATGCGTGGTGCACCCGGCAGCGTTCGAGCCGCGGATGGGCGCCGCCGCGCACCGAAACCCCGGACTGCCCGGCAGCCACCACCTCGCAATCCTCGAACACGCCGGACGCCTCGTCCAGAACGCCGATCCCCACCCCGGCGGGGTTGTCCACCGTGCAGCGGCGCACGGTCGGACGGGCGGCTCCGCGCACCTCTATGCCCGCCGCCGAGCGGGTCACGATGCGCAGGCCCGTCAGTTCGGGCGTGCCGTCCTCGACGAGCAGTGCCGGCGCCGCCGTGTCCTGCCCCTCGACGTGGAGGTCCAGCACGCTCGCCGAGGCGCGTACGGTGAGCGGAACGCCTTCGGCGGGGGCGATCCGCACGGATCCGGCCGACCCTTCGGGACCGCGCAGGGTGACGGCGCGCTGGACCACCAGGTTCTCCCGGTAGGTCCCCGGGGCGACGGTGAGGACGTCGCCGTCGCCGGCGGCCTCCAGGGCTGCGGTGAGGGAGGCGTACTCGCCTGTGCGGCGCCGCCACCGCGACGTACCGGTGTGCGTCACCTGGACCGTGCCCTGTGCCATGGTGCTGCTCTGCCCCCACCTCGTGCGTCGGTTGCGTGCTGTGCCGCGCGGAGCACCACCGTAGCGTGCGCGGCGGCAGCGAGTTGACCGGTCAGCTGCCGGTGCCGGTACGGCCCCAGTCGGGACCTGCTTTCGCCCACGCGCGGTCGAGAACGGCGTACCGCCGCTGTACCAGTCGCCATACGAAGAGACGCCGGCCGCCCTCGACGGACGCGGCGGTCAGGACGGCCGCGCCGAGGCCGGCGAGCACGGCGCGTGCCCGCGCGGTCTCCCGGTCCACCGGCCGGGCGACGGCCGTGCCGCTGTCGTCCGTCCACATCCGGAACGTGTCCCCGGGGGCCGCCGTCAGCGAGCCGGTGACGAGGGTCCCGGTGCGTCGGCTCCCGTCCGCCGCCTTCCACTCCGCGAGGACCGCGCGGCGCCGGTCCCCGGGCGCGGCCTCCCCGGCCGCGCTCCCCCGGGGGGCAGCCGCTGCCGCGTGCAGCACCCTTGCCGTCGTGGGATGGGTCCGCTCCTCCTGGGCGCGCACGGACTCCTGCAGCCCGTCGTCCGCCGCCCGACCGCACGCCCAGCCGATGAGCGGCACGGCGACCGTGAGCATGAAGACGGCGGTGAACGCCCCCCATGCCTCGACGAGATCGGTGGTGCGGCGCAGTGGATTGTGCCGCCAGCGCCAGAGCCCCGTGAGCGCCCGCATGTTCCAAAACTCCCCTTCCGCGTGGTCACCACCTCGTACGGCACGGAGAGCGTGTGCGTTCAGCGGGGCGGGCAATCAACCCGGCTGCCCCGAGGCCGGGCTCCACGGGAAGGCGTGTCCCGAGCGGGTTCCGTCGCACGGCGACCGGAGGCGGCGGAGCCCCGGTTCATGGCGGAGCACCGCGCGGACGGCTCGGGCCCGTGCCTCAGGCGAGGATCCGTACGGGGTCGCCCACCCGGACGGTTCCGGTGTTCTCCGGCACGAGGTTCTGCCCGAAGACCAGCCGGTCCCCGAAGCGCCGGTGTCTGCCGAGGGTGCGCAGCGGCTCCCTGCCGCGCTCGGCCGTCGTCTGGTCGGTGGTGGTGATGACGCAGCGCCCGCTGGGTCGCGGGACCCGGAAGGTCACCTCGCCCACCGCGATGCGCTTCCAGTCGTCCTCGGCCCAGGGACCGGTACCCTCCACCACGAGGTTGGGCCGGAAGCGGTTCATGGGCAGCGGACCCTCTTCAGGGTGGTCGCCGTGTGCGATCAGCGAGTTCAGCGCGTCGAGGGAGGACGCGGACACGATGAGCAACGGATAGCCGTCGGCGAACGAGACCGTCTCGCCGGGCTGTGCGTACTCCGGGTCGATGGGCCTGCCGTACGCCGGATCGTGGAGGTACACCAGGCGGACCGGCACGCCCAGGAAATCGCTGAACCACGCGTCCGGGGCGTTCCCCGCCGGCACCGCTTCGACCTTGTCCCCGAAAAGCTCCACCGGCGTCGCGCCCGCCGGTTCGGGCACCGCAACGGTCAACCGCTCGTGTCCCGGCGCGGACAGCCGGACGGCGCCGTCGTCCAGTTGCTCGACCTCGGCCAACGCCAGCCGGGCCTGTTGGCGTTGGGTGACCGTGCGCCATCCGGCGTCGACGAGCATCCACCGCCGGTCGCCCGCGAGCCCCCACGGCTCCACCACGGCTTCGTCCGGGGCGTACCCCCGGGCCGATTTGACCGGGTGGACGTGGACGGATCGGATCACTGGAGTCGGCATATGGCCATACTGCCAGCCGGACTGCGGTGTCCTGCCGTCAGTAGCCGCCGCCCTGGTAGGGGCGGTTGTACGGATCGTCGTACGGAGCCGGGGCAGGTACGGGGCGGGGGGCGGCCGGGCGCATGGCCTCGTATCCGGTCGCGACCGGGCGGGGCATGGGCTGGGGTTGGACGCCCGCGTAGCCGGCGCGCATCCCGGCGGGTTGCTGCTGCGGGATGTACGGCGCGGCCGTCTGTTGCAGCGGAACGGGAGGCTGCATGGGCTGCGGGTACCCGTACGCGGGCGAGGGCTGGGAGGGAGCCGCCGGGAGGGCGGGCAGGGCCGCGGGCAGTGCCGGCAGGTAGCTGTTGCCGACGTCGTACGCGGAAGGCACTCGGATCGGTGCGATCTGAGGCGTGCCCCGCTCGGCGACTAGGGAGTCGTAGATCGGGGTGTCGGGGAACGAAGGCGCGGAGTAGTAGCCGCCACCGTAAGTGGAGCGGGGGGACGTCATGGCACATAAGTTAAGCCCACGATGTGCTGGTTGGGGAGCCCGATTAGAGGGTTGTTTGGCGCGTTCCCCGTGGTCATGGAGCCCCAATGGGAGCGAATCTGGGAAAATCGGTCGCCCCGGGTGGCCTGAATCGTGTAAAGCGCAAGCTGAGGAGGGGGTTACCCACGGGTCGCACCGGGTGCTCCGGCCGCACCAGAGCTAGGTTGGCGCCACACACATCACCGGGCGCGAGGACCCATGGGGGCGAGGATGTCCATGCTCAAAGGAGCCAATGTTCCAGTACCTGTACGGAATGTCCGGGTAGAACTGGGGTGGCGTTCCGGCCAGGGCGTGCCCGACGTCGACGCGTCGGCGCTGCTGCTCGACGCGCGGACGGGCAAGGTCCGGTCCGACGCGGACTTCGTCTTCTACAACCAGCCCGAGCACGCGTCGGGCGCCGTGCGCCACGAGGGCAAGCACCCCGAAGGGGACGACACGACCGACCGGCTCGTGGTCGACCTCGGGGGCGTCGAGCCCTCCGTCGAGCGGATCATCCTGGCGGCCTCGGCGGACGGCGGGACCTTCGGACAGGTGCCGGGACTCCACGTGCGCGTCCTGGACGCCGCCGCGGGCACGGAGATCGCGCGCTACGACAGTCGGGACGCGACGGTCGAGACCGCGTTCATCCTCGGCGAGTTCTACCGGCGGCAGGGGGCGTGGAAGTTCCGCGCGGTCGGGCAGGGCTACGCGAGCGGACTGGAGGGACTCGCGACCGACTTCGGCATCACGGTCGACGAACCGCAGCACGCCGCGTCGGCCCCGCCCGCCCCGTTTCCGGCACCTCCTGCCCCGCCCGCGCCCGCCCATCACGCATCGCCGCCGGCCCGGCCGGCCGCCCCCGCAGCCGCGCCCCCGCCCGCGCCGGTGCGGCTCACCAAGGTCACGCTGACCAAGGCGTCGCCCGCGGTCTCGCTCACCAAGCAGGGCGGCACGTCCGGGACGATGCGGGTCAACCTCAACTGGGAGGTGCGCAAGCAGTTCACCGGCTGGGGCTCCAAGCTCGGTCGAGCCGTCCCCGTGCACGCCGACCTCGACCTCGACCTGTGCGCGCTCTACGAACTCGCCGACGGCCGGAAGGGGGTGGTCCAGGCCCTGGGCAACGCCTACGGGGCGCTCCACCAGCCCCCGTACATCCATCTCGACGGCGACGACCGCACCGGAGCGCAGGCCGGCGGTGAGAACCTGACCATCAACCTCGACCGCAGGAACGAACTCCGTCGCGTCGTCATCTTCGTCACCATCTACGAGGGCGCACGCAGCTTCGCTGATCTGCACGCGACGGTCACCCTCCAGCCCCAACACGGTGCCCCGGTGGACTTCTCCCTCGACGAGTGCACCGTCCCCTCGACCGTCTGCGCGCTCGCCCTCCTCACCAATCAGGGCGGCGACCTCGTCGTCCAGCGCGAGGCGCGCTACCTGGTGCCCGAAAGAGGGGTCAGTCCCCAGCGCACCATCGACCACGCGTACGGGTGGGGGATGAACTGGACGCCGGGCAGGAAATGACGCAGGCCCGTCATCAGCGGTCGGGCGCGGCCTCGGGACGTGCGTACGTACGTCCCTTCCAGGCCGCGCCGCGCCCCCTGTAGTGCTGCACCGCCGAATCGACCGTCATCAGCAGGTAGAGCAGCGCCGTCAGCGGCAACAGCGGAGCGAGCCACAGCGTCTGCCGGTAGTAGCGCAGCATCGGTGCGTACGTAGCGGCCATCACCGCCCATGCCAGGAACCCCGCCCACGCAGCCACCGCCCGCCCCGGTGCCTGCGAGCCGAAGAGGCCCACCCACAGCGCGACGGGCGGAACGAGGTAGACAAGCCCGAGGGCGGCCACCGTCCCGAGGAGCAGCAGCGGCTCGTACCGCAGCTGCGCGTAAGCGCTGCGGGAAACCATCCGCCACAGGTCCGCCGGGCGGTCGTACGGACGGACGCTTTCCACGCGCTCCGCGAGCCCGAGCCAGATCCTTCCTCCGGCGCCGCGCACCGCACGGGCCACCGCGACGTCGTCGATCACCGCATGGCGCACGGAGGCCGGGAGGTCTGCCTGCTCGACCGCCTCCGTGCGCAGCAGCATGCAGCCCCCCGCCGCCGCCGCGGTCCTGCGCCCGCGGTTGATCCGCCGGAACGGATAGAGCTGTGCGAAGAAGTAGACGAACGCCGGTACGACCAACCGCTCCCAACCCGTGGACACCCGAAGCCGGGCCATTTGCGACACGAGGTCCAGGTCGTTCGTCGTGGCTGCCGAGACGAGCTCGGTGAGGCTGTCCGGTTCGTGGGCGATGTCGGCGTCGGTGAGCAGCAGATAGGCGGGCCGCCGGGTCCGTGCCAGGGCAACGCCGCGGCGCAACGCCCACAGTTTGCCCGTCCAGCCCGCCTCCGGCTCGCCCGCAGGGACCACGGTGAGGGGCAACCCGTCGTACTGCACGGCCAGTTTGCGGGCCAGCTCACCGGTCCCGTCCGTACTGCCGTCGTCGACGAGGATCACTTCCGCCGGGCCGGGATAGGACTGGCGTAGCAGCGATGGCAGGCTCTCCGGCAGCACGCCGGCCTCGTCCCTGGCGGGTACGACGACCACCACGGACGGCCAGGCCCCGGGCGCGGTGCGCCGTGGCAACCGCTGGTCCGTACGCCAGAAGAAGCCCTGCCCCAGTAGCAGCCAGAGCCACACGGCCAGCGACCCCAGGGCGATCCACGCAATGGTGCTCATTCGCCGCAGTGTGCCCCACTTCGGCAGGACCGCAAGGGCCGTGGGCTAGGGTGATCGGGTGAAGATCGCGCTCATGGACTCGGGAATCGGCCTCCTCGCGGCGGCCGCCGCGGTGCGCCGGCTGAGGCCGGACGCGGAGCTGGTCCTCTCCTCCGACCCCGACGGGATGCCGTGGGGCCCCCGCACCCCCGACGACGTCACCGAGCACGCGCTCGCGGTCGCCCGGGCCGCCGCCGCCCACCGCCCGGACGCACTGATCGTCGCTTGCAACACGGCGTCCGTGCACGCCCTTCCGGCGCTGCGCGCGGAGCTCGAACCCGCGCTGCCCGTCATCGGTACCGTCCCCGCGATCAAGCCCGCCGCCGCCGGCGGTGGCCGCGTCGCCATCTGGGCCACCCCTGCCACCACCGGTAGTCCGTACCAGCGCGGCCTGATCCGTGACTTCGGCGAGGGGGCGGACGTCACCGAGGTTCCCTGCCCCGGGCTGGCGGACGCCGTCCAGGAGGCCGACGAGGCGGCAATCGACGGCTCCGTCGCCGCCGCCGCCGCGCTCACTCCGATGGACGTACGAGCCGTCGTCCTCGGCTGCACCCACTACGAGCTGGTCGCCGAGCGCATCCGCGCCGCCGTGGGCGCGGGCCGCCCCGAGGGGCTGCCGCCGGTCGTCCTGCACGGTTCCGCGGGGGCCGTCGCAGCGCAGGCGCTGCGACGCATCGGTGCAGTTCACACCCCTGCTGCCACGCCCGGCAACCGGATGACGGTGCTGCTCAGCGGCCGGGAATCGGGGCTCCCCGAAGCAGCGCTGGCCTACCTCGAAGGGCGCTTCCTCGGGGCAGCGGAACCGGTCACCCCGGCCCCCTGAGGCCGCAGGCCGGGCGACCCCCGGTAGCGGCGCCCGGACCTGCGGTGATGCCGTCGCGTCGACCCCGTCTGCCTGACGGTCCCGCAGCCTTCCGCCCGGTGTCCCCGGAGCGGAACGTGAGTACGCTGCGAGACATGACGGACCACCCCCGCGACGAGGGGCAGACCGGAGAGCCACTGCCCGCGATCTGGACCGGCCGAGCGACCAACCACCTCCAGTGGGTGCTTGCCGCTGCAGGTGCGGCCTGCATGGCGCTCGGGATCGAGCTGGCCGTCGAATCGCCTTGGACATCGGGTGTCGTGCCGCTGCTGATGTCGGTGATCGGCTGCGTGCTGGCCGGACTGCTCATGCTGTTCGGGACCCTGGCCTTCGTGCACGTCGCGGTCACGATCGACCGTGACGCGATGGAGGTGAGGTGCGGCCACATGGGACTCCCCAGGCGCAGGATCCCGCTCTCCCACGTCGTGGAGGCCGAATACGCCCCCAGGGTCACCCCGCGGCAATGGGGCGGCTGGGGCTGTCGATGGCGGCCGGAGAAGGGCACCGCGGTGATCGTTCGACGCGGCGAAGGGCTCGTCCTCACCCTCGGCGACGGCCGTACCTTCACGGTCACCGTCGACGACGCCGAATCTGCGGTACGGGTGATCCGCGGCCATCTGCGGCCCGGAGCTTCGGCGGGCTCGACCCCCGCCGGTGCCTGACGGCCACGCGATCGGCCCGTCACCGACCCGGTCCCGGGCTCAGTGCCCCTCGTGGGGACCGGGGGCGGACCGCTCCCTCACGGGCGGGACCTGCGTCGGGGAGAGGCGTCGACCCTCGTGCCCGGGGCGTGCCATGGCCAGTCCAGCGAGGAGTCCCGCTCCTGCGGTGACCGGGGTGAAACTCAGCGGGTTGCCCACGCAGGCGAGGGCGGCGAGGCCGGTCAGGGCCGTGCCCGCACCCAGCACGACGGGGGTGGGGCGCGGTGACCGCCACAGTCCGTACAGCATCCAGCAGTACAGCGCGCCCAGCAGGACCACCCCGACGGTCCCCTGTTCCGCGGCCTGTTGCAGCGGGGCCGAATGGGGCTTCCCGTCGGAATGGACCGCCTGCTGCGCCGTGGGACTCAGGTCGGCGAACCGGCCGGGGCCGGCGCCCAGCAAGGGGTGCGCCTCGGCGAGATCGGCAGCGTCCTCCCACAGCTGCACCCGGTGCGGGGTCAGCGTGCCCTCAGCTGCGACCGTGACGGCCTCGGGCAGCGCCCGCTCCGCCACCGCCCAGGAGCCGCCCGCCAGTACCGCGGTGACCAGTGCACACGCAGCGAGCGCGGGGAGGCGGCGTCGCACCCGGACCGCGCCGAGCGAACACAGCACCACACCTGCCGCGGCCGCGCACCCCAGGGGGGACCCGATCGCGAGGCCCGCACCGGCGGGGGCGAAGGCCGACAGCCAGAGCAGGAGGCGGGCCGGCCGGCGCCCGGCCGCGGCCGCGGCACAGCAGGTCGCCCCCGCGGAGAGCACCAGCAGCGCTGCGGTGGCACCGGTGCCACCGGGCGGATCGAGGCCGCCGAACGGCACCGCGGGCAGTCCGTGGGGGGTGACCAGCACCAGGCACAGCGCGCCCAGACCCGCGGACGCCGAGGAAGTCACCGGCAGTACCGACCCGCAGATCCGCCCGCCTGCGTATCCGCCGGCGAGCACGAGGACGGCCAGCAGCACCCCCTCCGGCCTGGCCTCCCGCCCGGTCGCGCTGATCACCGCCCAGGCGGCGCAGCAGCCCAGGACGGTCACGCCCACGGCGTCGGGCCCGTGGTCGACGTCACTGTGCCCGGTGGCCGCCCGGTCTGTCGGCATCGCCATCCCGTCGCCCCCCGAACTGTCACGGGCCATGGAGCCCACGTGCTGGCGCACACCGTAATGCCCGGGCCACGGGTTTGGGGATGGTCGGCCCGGAAATCGGACGCTTCCGGCCGACTGGACGGGACGACGCCCGGGCGATCGGTCCGGACGGCGACCCCGGCGCACCAAACGGTGCGGAGCCGGGCGGGACGGACCGAGGGGCGCCGCCGGCTCCCGGGCGGACTGCCGTGATTCCGCTTCCCGGCCGTAGACTCCGGCACGTGAGCGCCACCATCACCTCCGCAGAACCGCAGGCCCCGCCCCTCGTCCCGCGCGACCGGGCCCGGAGACTGCTGCAGCGGCTCGCCCGGCCCGGTGCGGCCGTGCTCTCGGGGGCGCTGCTCTACCTCAGCTTCCCGCCCCGTCCCCTGTGGTGGCTGGTGCTCCCCGGCTTCGCGCTGCTGGGCTGGTGCCTCAGGGAACGCAGGCCGCGGGCGGCCCTCGGTCTCGGTCTCCTCTTCGGTCTGGGCTTCCTCCTCCCGCTGCTCGTCTGGACCGGCGAAGAGGTCGGGGCCGTGCCGTGGCTCGCCCTTGCCACGGCGGAGGCCCTGTTCGTCGCCGTCACCTGCGTGGGCGTCGCCGTCGTGAGCCGACTGCCGCTGTGGCCGCTGTGGGCCGCCGCCGTATGGGTGCTCGGGGAGGCCGCCCGGGCGCGGGTGCCGTTCGGCGGATTCCCCTGGGGCAAGATCGCTTTCGGTCAGGCGGACGGCGTCTTCCTGCCGCTCGCCGCGGTCGGCGGCACGCCCGTCCTCGGTTTCGCGGTCGTCCTCTGCGGCTTCGGTCTGTACGAGACCCTCCGGGTGGTCCGCGACCGCCGCAGGACCGGACGGCTGCCGTCAGGTCCCCTCGCGGCTGCGGTGCTCGCCGTCCTCCTCCCCGTCACCGCAGCCCTCGCGGCGCTACCGCTGGTCGACGACCGCGCCGAGGACGGCACGGCCACCGTCGCAGCCATCCAGGGCAACGTGCCCCGCCTCGGCTTCGACTTCAACGCGCAGCGCCGCGCGGTCCTCGACAACCACGCGCGCCGCACCGAGCAACTGGCCGAGGACGTCGCCGCCGGCAAGGTCGCGAGGCCGGACTTCGTGCTGTGGCCGGAGAACTCCTCCGATCTCGACCCGTACCGCAACCCTGACGCGCGCCAGGTGATCGACCGGGCCGTGCGGAAGATCGGGGTTCCGACCGTGATCGGGGCGGTCCTCACCCCCGAGACGGGGCCCCTGCGCAACACGCTGATCCAGTGGGACCCGAAGCGCGGCCCGGTCGCCACGTACGACAAGAGGCACGTCCAGCCGTTCGGCGAGTACATCCCGATGCGTCCCTTCGTGCGACTCTTCAGCGCGGACGTCGACCGGGTCAGCCGCGACTTCGGCCCCGGGCACGCGGTGGGCGTCTTCGACCTGGCGGGCACCAAGGTGGGACTCGCCACCTGCTACGAGGCCGCTTTCGACTGGGCAGTGCGGGACACCGTCACCCACGGCGCCCAGCTCATCTCGGTCCCGAGCAACAACGCCACGTTCGGCCGCAGCGAGATGACCTACCAGCAGCTCGCGATGTCCCGTGTGCGGGCCGTCGAACACAGCCGGGCGGTCGTCGTCCCCGTCACCAGCGGAGTGAGCGCGATCATCCAGCCGGACGGCAAGATCGTCCAGGAGACGCGGATGTTCACCCCGGACGCGCTGGTCGCCGAAGTGCCGCTGCGCTCCTCGCTCACCCCCGCCACCCGGATGGGCACCCTGCCCGAGGGCGTCCTGGCGGCGCTCGCCGTGGGCGCACTCGGGTGGGTCGGCTACACGCGTGGCCGCGAGAGGTTCCGCCGCGACGGTTAGGGTCGGAGGATGGGAACCCCCGAGTTCATCCGTGAGATTCGCGTCAGCGCAGGCCACCAGCTGCTCTTCCTGCCGGGCGTCAGCGCGGTCGTGTTCGACGACGAGGGACGTGTCCTGCTGGGCAGGCGGGCCGACACCGGTACGTGGTCGATCATCGGCGGGATCCCGGAGCCGGGGGAGCAGCCGGCCGTGGCGGCGGTGCGCGAGGTGTTCGAGGAGACCGCCGTGCGCTGCGTCGCCGAGCGGATCGTGCTCGTCCAGACCCTGGCGAAGCCGGTGACCTACCCGAACGGGGACCGGTGCCAGTTCATGGACGTGTGCCTGCGCTGCCGCGCGGTGGGTGGGGAGGCGCGGGTCAACGACGAGGAGTCGCTGGCCGTCGGCTGGTTCCCGGTGGATGCGCTCCCCGAGCTCCGGGACTTCGCACTGTTCCGGATCAAGCAGGCGCTGGCTGATGGGCCGACGTGGTTCGACCCCACTCTGCCCGGGTGACCTGTGCGGGCGCCCGTGTGCGTCGGTGACGGGGCGGGCCCCGACGGTTCCTCCGTCCACGGTCTGCGGGTCTCCTCGCGCACGTCGGCCCGAGTGGCCGACGACATCTCCCCGTGCGCGGCAACAGCGGCTCGGCCCGACGCATTGCGCGCAACCTGCCCTGATCCGGGGCGAGATTGAGCGGTCCTCGGGGCAGCCGGGATACTTCGAGGGGACCGGTTGAAGTGACCGCAGCCGTGGAAACCATCTGGAGGCGTACATGACCCGAGCCATCGTCACAGGAGTGGACGGATCCCCCGAGAGCCTGGCCGCTGCCGACTGGGCAGCCCGCGAAGCCGCGCTCCGTGGGCTGCCCCTCCGCATCGTGCACGCCTGGCTCTGGCAGCCCCTGGACGTGCCGATCGTCCAGGACAGGCAAGCGCAGGAGGAGTCGGCCCTCGCTGTGGTGCGGGAGGCAGAGAAGCACGTGGTCAGCCGGTACCCGGACGTTCCGGTCAGCACCGGGATCGTGGCGGACACCGCGGTCCAGGCCCTGCTCTCCGAAGCCGAGCGGGCTCGCATGCTGGTGCTCGGATCGCGCGGCTACGGGGCGGTCGCCGGATTCCTGCTCGGCTCCTACGGACAGCAGGTCATCGCTGCGTCCCCCCGTCCCGTCGTCTCCGTCCGGGCGGCTTCGGGCACGGAAGGGGGCGAAGTCGTCGTGGGCCAGCAGGGCGATGCCGAGGACAGTGACCACGTACTCGAGTTCGCCTTCGAAGAAGCAGCCGCTCGGGGCGCGACGCTGCGAGCCGTGCGGGCGTGGAGCCTGCCGCCGATCTTCGCCTACAGCCCGGGTTCGATGCGCCTCGCCGACGAGGCCGGCGGCCTGGAACCGTTCGAGAAGAAGGCGCTGGAGGAGGCGCTGAAGCCATGGCGCGAGAAGTACCCCACCGTCTCGGTGGTCCCCCACGTGGAGCTCGGAAGCGCGGGGCAGGTGCTGCTGTCGCTCTCGACCCGAGCACAACTGATCGTCCTCGGTCGCCGGGTGCGCCGTTCCCCGATCGGCAGCCGCATCGGATCGGCGGCCCACGCGGTTCTGCACCACGCCCCCTGCCCGGTGGCCGTCGTCCCGCATCCCTGAAGGGCGCAGGTCGCTGATGTGGCTGGGCGGCGGGCGGGGCGCAGGCCGTCCTCACCCGTGCCGTCGCCCGGCCGGGCGGTTCCGGTCGCGCCCGTCAAGCCGTGCCGTCAACGACCCGCGGTCGCGACACACGGTCGCCGGATCGGCGAACGCGGTGAAGAAGGGACGACCAGAGGGTCGTCCCACCGGGACGTCGTCGCGCCGGCTCGAGCGGTCGGAGTCCACGAGCCGGACCACGGAGCGTGCCGTTCCGCGGTGTCCTTCCGGGCCGATGGTCCCCGCACCTCCCTCCTACGGGGGAGGACGGAGATGGGTCAGGCCGGCGATGCCGAAGCGGAGGTGCGGCGGCGAGGATCCACGCCATGAACAAATCCGTCGTCTTCACCACCGCCCCGCTCCTCGTCACCGTCTACGCGGTCTTCCGCGTCCTGGACGGCCTGGACGGCGAGCGCGGTCCGGGGCCGGCCTGGACTGCCGGTCACCTCGCGTTCCTCGTGTCGTTGATCCTTTTCGTGCCGGTGTTGCTGGAACTGCGGCGGCTGGCGGGCGGCGGACGGTTCGCTACGGCCACGGCCGTCGTCGGCCTGTTCGGTGCGGTCTTCTCCCTGGCCCAGATCTCCGTCGACCTCGTCGTCGGGGCGCTCGCTGCGGACCACGAGGCCATGCGCGCACTGTTCGCCGACGTCCGGAGCGTGCCCGGAGTGGAACCCCTCGTCTACACCGTGGGCCCGGTACTGCTCTACCTCGGTCTGCTGGTCATGTTCTGCCGGCTGGCCCTGGCCCGGGCCGTACCGGTGTGGCGGGCGGCGGCGGTGGTGCTCGCCGTGCTGGTCTCGCTCCTGGGGCTGGACGCGTTGCCGGCTGTGGGGCTCCTGCTGTGCGCTGCACTCGCCCCGCACCCCCGTCTCAGCACCTCTCCCGCCGCCGACCACTGCTGAGGACCCGTCAACGACGCCGTGGAACAATTCCCCGTGTCCACAACGCCGTTGCTCCCTTCGCTCCGACGCCTGGCGGGTTCGTCCTGGTCAGAGGTTGGGCTCGCCGTCGTCATCACCGTCGCCCAGACGGCGCCCCTGCTGTTCGTGCACAGCTCCGACGGACGCCCCTGGCACTGGTGGGGTTACGTTGCGGCGGCCGGGGCGTCGCTTCCCCTGGCGGTGCGGCGCCGGGCGCCGACGCCGGTCCTGCTGGTCTGCGCCGCGTTCGCCACCCTCTACGACCTCGCCGACCCGCTCGCGCCGCAGCCGCTCTGGTACGGCGTCCTCATTGCGCTGCACGGGATGGCGTCCGTCTCGCCGCCCCGGGTGCGGATCCCGGTGTTCCTGGTGGTCTGTGCGGGAGGCTTCGCCTCGGTCGGCTCGCCGAACACCGCAACGCGGGGCTTCGTCCTGTACGTCGCGGCATACGCACTCGGTCGGGCTTCCGCCGGCTCCCGCGCCGAGGCGGCGGCACTGACCGAGCGGGCCGCCCGCCTCGCACGCGAACGCCAGGTCGACGAAGAGCGCGCCGCCGAACGCGAACGGATCCGGATCACCCGGGACATGCACGACGTGCTGGCTCATTCGATCAGCCTGATGGTCGTCCAGGCCGAGGCCGGACCGGTGGTGCTGGACACGGACCCCGCCCGCGCCTCGGCCGCGTTCGACGCGATCGCCGGCACCGGCCGTGACGCCCTGGACCAGTTGCGCCGGGTGCTGACCGTCCTCAAGGTCGGCGACGACCCCCGCGTCCCCGAGCCGACGCTCCGTGACCTGCCCGCACTCTCCCGCCAGGTCGCGGGGACGGGGCTGGAGGTGTCCACCACCACGGGGGGCGAGCCGCGAGCGTTGTCCGCCGAATGCGGCGCCGCGGCGTACCGGATCGTCCAGGAGGCACTCACCAACGTCGTCAAGCACGCCGGAGCGAACCGCGTCGAGGTGCGGTTGCTCTGGTGTGACGACGGGCTGGAGGTAACCGTCGTCGACGACGGCCGTGGCGCGGGGAAGAACCTTCCGTCCGGTGGGAACGGCCTGGTCGGCCTCCGCGAGCGGGCCGCAGCCTGCGGCGGCAGCGCGACGGCGGGCCCCAGGCGGGACCGCAGGCCAGGATTCGAAGTGCGTGCACGGCTTCCCCTGTCCGCGCAGGGGGCGGCGGTGGAGGTGTGACGCCAGCCCGTTGGTGGACAGGAGCGGGTGCGCGCCGGATCCGTGATGACCCGCCGGCGCGGCCGATGACGGTCGTCGCGGCACTCGGGCGCGGGGGAGGGGCGGTCGGCCGGCCTCCTTGCGCCGGCCGACCGCCGTGAACGCGGTCGGGTCCTGCGTGCGGTACCCCTGGGACATGGTCCTGCCGTGGCCGTGGCCGTGGCCGTGGGCAGGGCACGGAGCGCAAAACCCCGTCACCGGAGTCGTTTCGGTGCGTCCCGGTGCGCGCAGGGTGGGGAGTCCGGGAGCGGCACCCCACCCTGCGCGTCGTGCTGGCCGGCGCCGTCAGGAAGCCGAGAGCTCCTCACGGACCGTACGGGCGGCCGCGACCACGTTCTCCAGTGCGGCACGGGTCTCGAGCCAGCCGCGCGTCTTCAGCCCGCAATCGGGGTTCACCCACAGCCGCTCCGGTGGGATGGCCTCCAGACCGGTGCGCAGCAGTGCGGCCGCCTCCTCCGCGCTCGGCACCCGTGGGGAGTGGATGTCGTACACCCCGGGGCCCGCCTCACGCGGGTATCCGTGGGCGGCCAGTTCCCTGGCGACCTGCATGTGGGAACGCGCGGCCTCCAGGCTGATGACGTCGGCGTCGAGTTCGTCGATGGCCTGGACGACGTCGCCGAACTCCGCGTAGCACATGTGGGTGTGGATCTGCGTGTCCGGGCGTACCCCGCTGGTCGAGAGCCGGAACGCCTCCGTCGCCCAGTCCAGGTAGGCGGGGCGGTCCGCGGCGCGCAGCGGCAGGGTCTCGCGCAGTGCGGGCTCATCGACCTGGATGACGGACGTGCCCGCCGCCTCCAGGTCGGCGACCTCGTCGCACAGGGCCAGGGCGACCTGTCGGGCGGTCACGGCGGCGGGCTGGTCGTCACGGACGAAGGACCAGGCCAGCATGGTTACCGGGCCGGTCAACATGCCCTTGACCGGGCGCGCCGTGAGGGACTGGGCGAAGGCCGTCCATCGGACCGTCATCGCCTCGGGGCGGGAGACGTCTCCCGCGAGGATCGGCGGGCGGACGTACCGGGTGCCGTAGGACTGCACCCAGCCGTGCTGTGTGGCGAGATAGCCCGCCAGCTGCTCGGCGAAGTACTGGACCATGTCGTTGCGTTCGGGCTCGCCGTGCACCAGGACGTCGATGCCGGTCTTCTCCTGGAAGGAGATCACCTCCTTGATCTCGTTCCTGACGCGCTCCTCGTAGCCGGTGGTGTCGAGCCGCCCGGCCCTCAGATCAGCCCGTGCGGTGCGCAGTTCACTCGTCTGCGGGAACGAGCCGATGGTCGTGGTGGGAAGCAACGGCAGGCCGAGGTGGGCCCGTTGGGCCGCGGACCGCTCGGCGTAGCCCTGGGAACGGCGGGCGTCGGCGTCCGTGATGGCCGCGGTACGGGCGCGCACGGCGGGATCGTGGGTGATGGCCGATGCGGAGCGGGACGCCAGGTCCGCGCGGTTCGCGGCGAGTTCGGCAGCGATGGCGTCCGTGCCCTTGGCCAGTCCCTTGGCGAGGGTGACGGTCTCCACGACCTTCTGCCGGGCGAACGCCAGCCAGCGCAGGATCTGCTGGTCGATGTCCCGTTCGCTCGTTGCGTCGAGCGGTACGTGCAGCAGCGAACACGAGGCGGAGACGTCCACGCGGTCGGCCAGGCCCAGCAGTGTGCCGAGCACCGCAAGGGACTTCGCCAGGTCGTTGACCCAGATGTTGCGCCCGTTGACCACGCCGGCGACGAGTCGCTTGCCGGGCAGCCCGCCGACGGTGGCGAGCCCCTCCAGGTTCGCGGCGGCGGCTTCGGTGAAGTCCAGGGCGAGCCCGTCGACCGGGGCTTTGGCCAGCAGCGGAAGGGCGTCGCCGAGCCGGTCGAAGTAGGAGGCGATCAGCAGCTTCGGCCGGTCGGCAAGGGAACCGAGCCCGTGGTAGGCACGCTCGGCGGCGTGCAGTTCCGCTGGGGTGCGGTCCTGCACGAGGGCCGGCTCGTCCAGCTGTACCCATGCGGCGCCGGCCGCGCGCAGATCGGCGAGGACCTCGGCGTACACGGGCAGCAGCCGGTCGAGCAGGGTGAGCGGGTCGAAGTTCGCGGGCACGCCGGGAGCCGGTTTGGCGAGCAGGAGGTAGGTGACCGGGCCGACGAGGACGGGCCGGGCGGAAAGGCCAAGCGCCAATGCCTCCTCGAGTTCCGCGAGTTGCTTGGTCGGGTCGGCGGCGAAGACGGTGTCGGGACCCAGCTCGGGCACCAGGTAGTGGTAGTTGGTGTCGAACCACTTGGTCATTTCCAGCGGCGCCACGTCCTGGGTGCCGCGTGCCATGGCGAAGTACCCGTCCAGACCGTCGGCGGCGACGGCGGCCCGGTGGCGTTCGGGAACCGCGCCGACCATGACCGTGGTGTCGAGGACGTGGTCGTAGTACGAGAAGTCGCCCGTCGGTACTTCGTGGATGCCGGCGTCTGCCAGGTGCTGCCAGTGGGCCCGGCGCAGGTCGGCGGCGGTGGTGTGGAGGGCATCGGCGGCGACCCGGCCCTTCCAGTAGCCCTCGATCGCCCTCTTCAGCTCCCTGTTGCGCCCCTGGCGGGGGTAGCCGTACACGGTGGCCCGTGCCGGAGTGGCTGCGGACGTGGTGGTCACGGAGATCTCCTTCGCGAGATGAATCCCTGAGATCCCGGGTACGGGACGAGAGCGCGAAGGGTGACGGACCGGACGGTGCGACCTCGCGCGTGAAGCGCGGTCGTCCGCCTGGTACGTACTGCCCCCGGACGTCGTCCGGGGGACCACCGACCGCCCTCGAGGTCACCGGGATGTCCGCGCACGACGGTCCGTGCGCGGGCAGCGGGCAGGTCTTCGGACTCGCGGGCACGTCCTCACGGGGGAGGACACCTAGTGGCCGTCGCTTCCCAGGCCCGGCCGGGCCCAGTGCGTATGACGGCGGTCGTTCCCGCTCACCGCTGCGGGGCAGTCCCGGATTCCCACCGGGTTCCCTCTTGCGACGCATCCCGTCTGGAGGACGGGGCGAACCAGCTGCGCGGACCAGCCTACGGGGCGATGCCACGCTCCGGGGAGCCGTGTCCGCCATGCGGATGGCCCGCGTGGGACGTGCGGGCAGACGAACGCGTCGGTGCGGGAAGCGCGAGGACGGCGCTTCCCGCACCGCGCCGGGTGCCGGCCCCTCAGCCGGCGCCCGACCGGGCCCCCTCGGCCCGGTCGGCCGCGCCCCCTCGGCCCAGCCTCCCGGTCTGCAGGCCCGGCTGCCCGGTTTTCGGGTCGGCCGGCCCCCGCCCGGAGAGGCGGCCGGACCGACCGGTTGCCCGGCCGGGTGGCTAGTGGAACTGCTCCTCCTCGGTGGAGCCGGTGAGCGCCGTGGTCGAGGGAGGCCGGGTTGACGGCGGTGGAGACGAGGTCGAAGTAGCCGGTGCCGACTTCGCGCTGGTGCCTGACCGCGGTGAGAAGCCGTCCGCGCGCAGTACCCCGACAGTCGGCGACCGGCTGCCACTTCTCGCGAGGCGGGGGCACCTGCCCCTTGTGGAACGTCTACGAGGCGTTCGCCGCGCCGGGGACGGATCCACGTCCAGATCGCCGCGATGCCCGACGGGCAGCGCTGCCTGTGGACCGCGCGTGCCGTCACCCGCCACCGCGGCGGCTGGGTGGAACCGGGCAAGACCTAGGCCATCGGGCTGGGGTGCGAGATCCGGCACGCGCACCGGCTCGTGTACGCGGACGGGCTGGACCTCGCGAGCGCCTCGGCCGCCACTCCGATCGGCATGGGCTGCCGCGTGTGCGAACGGCTCGACTGTCCCCAACGCGCCGTCCCGCCCCTCGGCCGCCGTCTGAGGATCGACCGGAACACCGGCACCTTCGTCCCGTATCCCACGCATCCCCCAGGCCGTGCAGGGGCGGGTCGCTCCTGGAAGGGATCTCCGCTGCCGTGCCGACGGCGTCAACGGCCGTCAGGGCGGTGGAGCAAGGCCGTTCAACCGGACGGCCTGGAGGGCGAAGTACAACTCTGCGGACGCCCCGGCGTCCGTGGTGCGTCGCCCGGTCAGTTCGGCGACGCGGTTGAGGCGGTAGCGGACCGTGTTGCGGTGGCAGTGCAGGCGCCGGGCCGCCACCGTCGTCGAACCGCCGCTGACGAACCACGCGTGGAGCGTCTCCAACAGCGTGTCCCGCTCGGCGCTCGGCTCCGATAACAGCGGACCCAGCACGGCGTGGGCGACCTCCTGTGCCACGTCGGGTGAGGCGGCTGAGAGGAGGGAGACCGGTGAGCTGCCGTAGACGTGCGCGCCGCGCGCACCGAGCGGCAGGCACCGGACGGCCAGCTGCGCCTGGCGCCGCGCCGTGGGTGCGTCCACCGGGGAGGCGAAGGGTCGGCTCACGCCGACGCGGGACTCGGTGACGTCCGCCAGCAGGTCGACCGCCGGACCACTCGTCTGCTCGCCGGGAAGCGCCAGCAGTCCCACCCACACGCCCACCTGTCGGACCCACTCGGCACCGACACCTGCAGCACGCAGCCGGTACCCGAGGCCGGGCAACGGCTCCGCGTGGTCCTGGGTTTCCGCGCAGACCACGAGGAACGGTCCCTTGCCGTCGAGGTCCAGCAGGCGGGTGATCTCCGAGGCGCGGCCGACGGTGCCGGCCCTGCCGTCGAGGAGCGTCGTGAGCATCGCGCTCCGTGCCGCGGCGTCCCGCCGTGCCCGCTCCTCGACGGCCGCCCGGTAGGCATCGGCGGCCGCGCCGGAGTAGTCGTCGATCGCCGCCCAGACGTCGGAAGCCGTGTGCAGCAACTGGTTGGTGCTCTCCTCGTCCACGGCGACCGTGAGGAGCCGGTCCCAGATGAAGCGACCGGCGAGGCGGTAGGCGTGCAGGAGTGCGGCGAGCGGAATGCCCTGCTCGGCCTTGAGGCGTCCGGCCGCCCTGGGTGCTTCGAGGGTCGTCGGCCTGCCCTGAAGTGCCGTGAGCAGGGTGTGCAGGTTGTCGTGGACGGTCGTGCGCAACTGGTGGCGGTCGAGCAGTGCTTCCGCGTACGAATGCTCGCCGCCGACGATTCTGTCCGTCAACTCGTCGGCGAGACGGTCCACTTCGGTCAGGAGGCGACCGACCAGCTCGACCACGCGGTCGCCCCCCAGCTGTGTCGTCACGTCCGGATTCTAGACCCGCGCCCGGTTGTGCACGGGCACAAACCGCGGCTCTCCATTCAGGCCCCCTGCCTATGGCCCAACCGGGAATCGGACGATGGAATCACCGGCAGAGTGTTTCACCGAGGTACCGCATGGGAAGTTCGGCACCGGCCGTGGCCGACCGAGAGGCCCTCGCGACCAGCGGGCAGCCCACCCGAGGGTGGGCGTCGTGCGGTGGCCGCGCACGGCGAGCGACGCACCCCTGCACCGGACCCCGGGCTGCCGAAGGACCTACGGAGGTCGCATGAACACCTACGACTACGTCATCGTCGGGGCCGGGTCCGCAGGCTGCGTGCTCGCAGCGCGACTCACCGAGGACCCGGACGTCCGCGTGGCGCTGGTCGAGGCGGGCGGACCCGACTCCGCCCAGGAGATCCACGTTCCCGCCGCGTTCGCCCAGTTGTTCAAGGGGTCCCTCGATTGGGACCTCGACACCGAGCCCGAGCCCGGCCTCGACGGGCGCCGCGCGTATCTGCCCCGTGGCAGGGTGCTCGGCGGCACCAGCTCCATGAACGCGATGATCTACATGCGCGGCAACCGGGCCGACTACGACGGTTGGGCCGCTGCCGGTGCCACCGGATGGTCGTACGCCGACGTCCTGCCCTACTTCCTGCGGTCCGAGGACAACGAACGCGGCGCGGACGCCTTCCACGCCGCCGGCGGACCCCTGACCGTCAGCGACGGCCGGTCCAACCACCAACTGGCCGACGCCTTCGTCGAAGCCGCGGTGAAGGCCGGACACCCGCACAACGACGACTTCAACGCGGAGAGTCAGTTCGGTGTCGGCCGGTACCAACTGACCCAGCGCGACGGCATGCGCTGCAGCAACGCCGTGGCGTTCCTCCACCCCGCCAGGGAACGGACGAACCTGTCCGTGCTGACCGCGACCCGAGCGCACCGGGTGGTGGTCGAGCGGGGACGGGCCCGTGCGGTCGAGGTGTCCCGCGGGGGAGCGGTGGAGGTCATCCGCGCCGAGCGCGAGGTGATCCTCAGTGCGGGTACGTATGAGTCGCCCAAACTGCTGATGCTGTCCGGGATCGGTCCGGCCGGGCCGCTGTCCGCGTTCGGCATCGAGACGGTGGCCGACCTCCCCGTCGGGGAGGGACTGCAGGACCACTTCATGGCGCTGCTGAACTACCGCACCGGAGTGGAGTCGTTGATGACCGCCGCGACGGCGCACAACGCGGCCCTGCTGCAGGGCGAGGGCCGCGGGCCGCTCAGTTCCAACATCGGCGAAGCCGGAGGATTCTTCCGCTCCCGTGACGGACTCGAGGCCCCGGACGTCCAGTTCCACATGGCACCGGTGCTGTTCCACCAGGACGGACTCGGCCCCGTGACCGAGCACGGGTTCTCGCTCGGCCCCTGCGTGCTGGCACCGACCAGCAGGGGAGCGGTGACCCTGCGGTCGGCCCGCCCGGACGCCGCACCACGCATCGTGCACAACTACCTCACGACCGCTGAGGACCGCGCGTGCATCGTCGCCGGCGTACGGATCGCCCTGGACATCGTCCGCCAGTCGCCCCTGGCCGACGCCGTGTCAGAACCGTTCGACGCGCCATCCGCGGACTCGGACGATGTCGGGCTGCTCGCCTGGGCGAAGCGGTCGGGCATGACGTTGTTCCACCCGACGTCGACGTGTGCGATCGGTTCGGTGGTCGATCCGGACCTGCGTGTCCTGGGCGTGGAGGGCCTCCGGGTCGTCGACGCCTCGGTGTTCCCGTCCGTACCGCGGGGCAACACCAACGCCCCGACCGTCATGGCGGCTGAGAAGGCAGCCGACCTCATCAAGGAGAGTGCCCGGTGACGGCGCGCGTTCCGGACCGTGCGGCGGCGGACCTCGACCGCGCCGTGGGCGAGGTGGTCCGCGGGGAGGAGACCTGGGCGTCCTGCGGCCTGGCGGAGCGCAGGGAACTCTTGGAGAAGGTGCACGCGGCGACCGCGAACTGGTCCGAGGTCTGGGTACGCGCAGCGGCCGCGTACAAGGGACTCCCGGCGGACAGCCCCCTCATCGGTGAGGAGTGGACCTCCGGGCCATACCCGGTGTTGACCGGGACGGCCGCGCTCGCGGCGAGCGTCCGCGCCTTGGAGGAGGGCCGCAGCCCGGTCGACGGCTTCACGCTCGGGCGCGCCCCCGGCGGCCGGGTCGCCGTGCGGGTCCTTCCGCACGGCATCTACGACCGGTTGCTGCTGGGCGGGTTCAGCGCGGAGGTGTGGATGCCGCCGGGGGTGAGTGCCGAGACGGTGCGCCGCCGCGCGGGACTCGCCCTGAGACAGCCGGCCCGGACGTCGGGCGTCGGCGTGGTGCTCGGCGCCGGCAACATCACCTCGATCCCCGTGCTGGACGTGCTGTACGAGCTGTACGCCCGCAACCGGGTCGTCGTGCTGAAGCTCAATCCGGTCACCGACGGGCTGTACGACGTCTTCAGCAACGTACTGGGGCCGCTGATCGAGATCGGAGCCGTGCGCATCGTGACCGGCGGCGCGGAAGCCGGGGGCCACCTCGTGCACCACCCTGCGGTCGGCCACGTGCACATGACCGGAAGCGCCCGGACGCACGACGCGATCGTCTTCGGGACGGGTGCCCAGGGCGCAGCCCGCAAGCGGGACGGCAAGCCGCTGCTGGACAAGGACATCACCAGCGAGCTGGGCGGAGTGTCGCCGACCATCGTGGTACCGGGCAACTGGTCCGATGCCGACCTGCGGTTCCAGGCCGAGCACGTGGCCACGCACCGGCTGCACAACGGCGGCTACAACTGCGTCGCGGGCCAGGTCGTCGTGGTCGGCTCCGACTGGCCGCAGAAGGAGCGGTTCCTCAGCCATCTGCGCGCGGTGCTCGCCGAGGCGCCCGGGCGCACCGCCTACTACCCCGGCAGCGCCCAGCGGGTGCAGCAGGCGCTCGACGCCTTCCCCGGCGCCGAACGATTCGGCCAGAGGGTCCTCGTCGAGGGGATCGACCCGCAAGAGCCCGGGCCGATGCTGACCACCGAGTACTTCGCGCCCGTGCTCGGCGTCACGGAACTGCCGGGCGACGCCCGGGCCTTCCTGGACGCGGCGGTGGACCTGGCCAACGAGCGGTTCGCCGGCACCCTCGGCGTGAACCTCATCGCTGCTCCCCGCACCCTCGCGGACCTCGGTCCGGCCGTCGACCTCGCGATCGCCGAACTGCGCTACGGAACGGTGGCGCTGAACGCCTGGACCGGGGTCGGCTACCTCACCGCCAACGCGAGCTGGGGGGCCTTCCCCGGGCACACCGTCGACGACGTGCAGAGCGGGATCGGCGTCGTGCACAACGCCGTTCTCCTCGACGGACCCGAACGCACCGTGGTGCGCGGTCCGTTCCGCCCGGCGCCCCGGTCGGTCCTGCACGGGGAGCCGTCCCTGACCCCGAAGCCACCGTGGTTCGTCACCAACCGCACCGCGGCGACCACGGGGCGACGGCTCACCGACTTCGCAGCGGCACCCCGCTGGTCGGCGCTGCCGAAGATCTTCGCGTCCGCGCTGCGCGGCTGACACCGACACGGGAGACTCGCATGCTCAACCTGGCCGTCGTCCTCGAACACACCGCACGGGAACATCCCGACCGTGACGCCCTGGTCCTGGGCGGGACCCGGCTGTCGTACGCCCAGGTGGACGCCGAAGCCAACCGGATCGCAAGCGCCCTGATCGCCCACGGCGTCGGCCGCGGCGACCGGGTGGCGCTCAGCTGCCCCAACCTGCCCCACTTCGCCGTCGTCTACTTCGGCATCCTGAAGGCCGGCGCCGTGGTCGTGCCACTCAACATCCTGCTCACGGACCGCGAGATCGCATACCACCTGGAGGATTCCGCGGCCAAAGCGTACTTCTGCTTCGAGGGAACGGACGAGTTGCCCATGGGCGCGTCCGGTCGCTCCGCCTTCGAAGCGGTCCCCGGGTGCGAGCACTTCGTCCTGATCACCTCGGACCGGACGGCTGCCGCACCGGTCCCCGGCGTACCGACGCTCGCGGAGTTCACCCACGGCAGGCCGTCCGGTTCCTCGACCGTCGCGACCGGTGAGGGCGACACCGCGGTCGTCCTCTACACGAGCGGGACCACCGGTCGTCCCAAGGGGGCGCAGCTGACGCACAGCAACATGGTGCAGAACGCCCTCCTCGCGAACGGCCTGTTCGGGATGGAGCCGCACGACGTCCATCTGCTGGTGCTCCCCATGTTCCACTCCTTCGGCCAGACGGTGCAGCTCAACGCGGCGTTCGCGAGCGGTGCGACGATCGTGCTGCTGCCCCGCTTCGAGGCCGGCGCCGCACTCGAGGCGATGGAACGCGAGAACGTCACGTTCTTCGCGGGCGTGCCGACCATGTACTGGAGCCTGCTCGCCTACGAGGGCGCGGACCGCCATGACCTGGGGGCGATCACCCGGAACCTGCGGATGAGCGTGTGCGGCGGCTCGCCCCTGCCGGTCGAGGTGCTCAGGCAGTTCGAGGAACGCTTCAACGTGCCGATCCTCGAAGGGTACGGGCTGTCCGAGACCAGCCCGATCGCCACGTTCAACCGCAGGGACCGGCCCCGGCGGCCCGGCTCGGTGGGGCTCCCCGTCTGGGGCGTCGAGGTGGAGGTCGTCCGTGAGGACGGAACGCGGTGCGCCGCTGAGGAACCCGGCGAGATCTGCGTCCGCGGCCACAACGTGATGAAGGGCTACCTCAACCGGTCCGAGGCGACGGCCGAGGCGATCGACGCGGACGGTTGGTTCCACACCGGAGACGTGGGCAGGTGGGACGCGGACGGCTACCTCTACATCGTCGACCGCACCAAGGACCTGATCATCCGGGGCGGATTCAACGTCTACCCCCGCGAGGTGGAGGAGGTGCTGCTTACGCACCCCGACATCAGCCTCGCGGCGGTGGTCGGCGTTCCGCACGAGAGCCACGGGGAGGAGGTCAAGGCGTACGTCATCCGCAAGCCGGGGGCGACCGTCACCGAGGAGGACCTCGTCGCCTGGTGCAAGCGCAGCATGGCCGGCTACAAGTACCCGCGGATCGTCGAATTCCGTGACGCCCTGCCGATGACGGCGACCGGGAAGATCTTGAAGCGGGAACTGGTGACGCAGCCGTAACCGCCGTGGCGGCGCGAGGACCGGTCGGCCCGGCGCCCGGGCGCGGGTTTGGGGCGAAGGCGACCGGCCTGGTCGATGCGGGCCGTGCACCGCGAGCGCCGACCCTCTCGGCCCGCCCACCCTCGTCCGCTCGTCCCTCTCGCCGTCCGCGCACTGGTCAGGCTCTGCCGTGGGCCTTTTGGGAGCGGCGCGACAGCGAGTCGAGGGCCACGGCCGCCAACAGCACGCCCGCGGTGATCACGGACTGCATCGGCGTCGGAATGCCGAGGAGGACCATCCCCGAGGCGATCGACTGGATGACGAGCATGCCGAGCACGACGGACCAGGTCGTACCACGGCCGCCGAACAGGCTGACACCACCGATGACGGCCGCGGCGACGGCGTTGATCAGCAGGATGACGGAGCCGGACGTCTGGCCCACGGCGGCGACGCGCGAAGCCAGGAAGAGCCCGCCGACAGCGGCCAGGGTCCCCGACATCATGAACGCCGTGATGCGCAGCCACACGACGTTGATGCCCGCTCGACGCGCCGCCTCGGCACCGCCGCCGATGGAGAAGATCTTGCGCCCGTAGAACGTGCGGCGCAGCACGAAGTTGAGGACGACGACGAACAACAGGAAGACGAGGACCGCGAGGGGGAGGCCCTCGAACCGGTTCAGCACGTACGCGGCGCCGAACGCGACCACCGCCACCGCACCCGTGCGCACCGCGACGACGCCGAGCGGCCGCGACGGCACGCCGGCGGCCCGGCGACGACTCGTGTCACGGTAGGACGCGACGAGGAACCCGGCCACACTGAGTGCGGCCAGGCTGTACGCCACCGCCGGGTTGTGGAAGTAGTAGCTGGTCAGTGCGGGGACCAGACCCACCTCGTGGAGGTTGATGGTGCCGCTCGCGCCCAGGATGTAGAGCATGAGGCCCCTCCAGGCCAGCAGGCCCGCCAGGGTGACGACGAACGCGGGCACCCCGATCCTGGCCGAGAAGAATCCCTGCACCGCCCCGATCGCCGCTCCGGCGAGCAGGGCAGCGGTGATCGCGAGCCATTCCGGCAACCCTTCGTTCACGTTCAGCACGGCGAACACCGCCGCCGTGAAACCGCTGACGGCTCCGACGGACAGGTCGACCTCGCCGATCAGCAGGACGAAGACGATGCCCAGGGCGATCATGCCCGTGCCGACGATGTCGATGCTGAGGTTGGAGAGGTTGCGGGGGGACATGAACTGGGGGTGGAGGCTCTGGAAGATCGTCCAGATCAGGATGACGGCGACGATGCCGGGGATCGCACCGAGCTCGCCGCTGCGCAGCTTGACCGTGAAGTCCTTGGCGTAACTCCGGAAATCGCCTGCTTCCGGTGGCCGCCGCCGGTCTCCCGCAGGGGCCGCGGACCGTACCGAACCGCTCCCCGCTCTGCTGACCCCGGCGCTCTCCGACGTGCGTGTCCTCTTCACGGTGCCCCCTCCCACGCCCGGGTCCTCCGGTGGCTGACGGCATTGTCGGTGGCGCCCGTGATGGAGGAGACGATCTGCTCCTGCGATGTGGTCGGTACGCTGAAGAAGCCGTTGTTGCGACCGAGGTGCAGCACCGCCACCTGGTCCGCGACGGCCTTGACGTCCCCCAGGTTGTGGCTGACCAGGAGCACGCCCACCCCTCGCTCCCTGAGCTGCTCGATCAGGTCGAGGAAGTGCGTGGCCTGCCGGACGCCCAGCGCCGCGGTCGGCTCGTCGAGGATCAGCAGCCGCGGTTCGCTCAGCAGGGCGCGCGCGATCGCGACCGTCTGGCGCTGGCCCGCCGAGAGCGAGGCGACGGGGACGCGGACGCTCGGGATCTGGATCGAGAGGGTGTCCAGGAGGTCCAGCTCCCGGGCCCGACGTTCCATGGACACCTCGTCGAGGATCCCCGTCCTGCCGATCTCGTGGCCGAGGAAGAGGTTGCCGACGACATCGAGGGTTTCGCACAACGCGAGGTCCTGGTAGACGCTGGCGATGCCCAGGGCCTGTGCGTCGCGGGGGCGGGTGATCCGGACGGGACCGCCGTCCCACTTGATGACGCCCTCGTCGGCGGGGGCGGCGCCGGTGATCACTTTGACGAGGGTGGACTTGCCCGCACCGTTGTCGCCGACCAGGGCGACGACCTCGCCGGCGTGGATGTCCAGCTCCACGTCCGCGAGTGCCCAGACCGCGCCGAACCGCTTGCTGATTCCGCGCAGTGCCAGCAGAGGTGTTCCGGTCACATCATCCACCTCCTTGCCGTCCGCCTGCCCGCTCGGGCACCTACTCGATGAGTCCGGCCTTCCGGCAGGCCGCTGCGACCGTCGGGATGCAGATCTGATCGACCGTGTAGAGGCCGCTCTTGACGACCGTCTCCTCGACCGTGTCCGCGGTGACCGCAACCAGGGGGCCGAGGACGGCGGGGATGTCCTTGTCCGTGCCGTTGCTGACGCGGTCCGTCGCGATGGTGTCGAGTTCCTCGCCCCGGCCCAGCGCGACGGCCATGCGGGCGGCCGCCTCTGCCTCCGCCTCGAAGGACTTGTAGACCGTGACGTACTGGTCGCCCTTGACGATCCGCCGGATCGCCGAGAGGTCCGCGTCCTGACCGGTGACGGGAGGCAGCGGTGTGGTTCCGGCGGCTCTGAGGGCGGTCACCACGCCGCCCGCGAGCCCGTCGTTGGCCGAGAGCACGCCGTCGATCGTGCCCGCACCGAGCTCGGCGATGGCGGCGGACATGTTCCTGAAGGCGTTCTCCGGGATCCACTCTGCGGTGTAGTAGGACCTGGCGATCTTCACCTTTCCCTTCAGCACGGAGAGGGCGCCCTCCCTCAGGTCCCTCGTGTTGGGGTCGGTGGGGTCGCCGTTCATCATCACGACCTGGCCGCCGTGCGCCTTGGGACCCATGGCCTTGAGCAACTGCTGCGCCTGGATCTTTCCGATCTCCACGGAGTCGTAGCTGGAGTACGCCGAGATGGGCCCCTGCGCGAGGCGGTCGTAGGAGACGACCGGAACGTGGGCGTCGCGGGCGCGGGTGATGGAGGAGCGCAGGGCCTTGTCGTCGACGGGGTCCAGGATCAGCACCTTCGCACCGTTGGCGATCATGGACTCGATCTGCTGCTGCTGTGTGGCCACGTCAGCGGACGCGTAGGCGTGGGTGACCCGGCAGGCCGGGCACAGCGCCTTGACCTCCTTCACGATCAGAGGCTTGTCGGCGGTCGCCCAGCGGGCCGTGTGGGTGTCGGGAAGGAGGAGTCCGACGGTGAAACCGCCCCCGCTGGACGAGCCGTCACCCGGAGCGTCGGCCGTTCCGCAAGCGGCGGGAGCAGCGAGCACGGAGATCGCCGCCGCCGTGACGACGGCCCGGCGTGGAACGCGCTTCATCCGATCTTCCGGGAACGCCGCCGGTGGTCGTGCACCGTCGGGAGTCGAACTGACATAACTCCTAATGTATGGGAAAAGGGGGCGTCGCGGCTGAAGGGGCACCGGAGGCGGCGGTGCCGAGGGCCGCTCCCGAACGTCCGGGGCGGTGTCTCAAGGGCGCTGGACGACCCCCGCAGGCCGGTGCCGGGCGGCGTAGGTGCCCGCCCCGGCGGCGAGCAGCATCACGCAGCAGGTGAAGATCAGCCCGGCCTCGCGCAGCCCGAGCCACGTGGCCAGGGCACCCACCCCGACCACGGGCAGGGAGATCCCGCAGTAGGCGACGACGAAGAACGCGGAAATGGTGCTTCCGCGGTGTTGCGCCGGTGCGGCGTCACTGATCAGGGTGAGCGCCCCGCGGAAGGCCAGCCCCTGACCGCTGCCTCCGCACAGCGCACCCAGGACCAACAGCGGCAGCGATTCGGTCACCAGCGACGACGCCACCAGGAACAGCCCCACGATCAGGACGCCGCAGCCCACCGGGAGCGCGGAGCGTGCGCCGATCCGCGGCGTCAAGGACTGCCCGACCGTGGAGGCGAGGAACACCGAGAACACCACCGCACCGGCCACGGCCAGGTTGTGCACGCCGAGCGTCTCCGCGGCGAAGCTCGGGGCGACCGCCGTGAACAGCCCGAGCAACGAGAAGCCCGCGAAGGCCGCCACGGCGGCGGGCGCGAACACCCCCTTCACCTCCGGCGGTACCGCGAGCCCCTGTGGCTTCAGAGGCGGCCACCGCTTCGGCTCCGCCACCGTCTCGGGGAGGAACCAGGTGATCGCACTGGCGAGGGTGACGAGTCCGAGGTGGACCCAGAACGGCAGCGCGAGGGGCCAGGGCGTGTACTGCGCGATGAGGCCCGAGATCAGAGGACCGCACCCCAGGCCGCCCATGTTCGCCGCCGTGGCGGCGAACCCCGCCCGGGCCTTGCGCCCCGGGGCCGCCAGCTCGATGACGGCGGCGGTCGCCGCGCCGCTGAGCAATCCGGCCGCACCCCCGGACAGCAGCCGTCCGGCGAAGAGCAGGGGCAGACCTCCTTCGAGGAGGAAGCACGCGGCGCTCGCCGCCGACAACCCCATGGCGCACAGGATCACGGGCCGCCGGCCGACCTCGTCCGAGTAATTGCCCACCAACAGCAGCACGGTGATGACCGCGACCGCGTACACCGCGAAGACCACGGTCACCATCAGCTCGGAGAAGCCGATCTGCTCCTGGTACAGCCCGTACAGCGCGGAGGGCAGGGTGGTCCCGGCCATCCCGATGGCGAAGACCAGGGCGGCGGCCAGGTATCCGGGCCGCTGGGCGGCTGCCGCCCCCGCGGTGTCCTTGCGGGCGATCACGCGCCTCCCCCTCCCCGTCCTCCCACGGACGTCCCTTCCCGCTCTTCGCCGGGCTGTTGCCCGGAGGGCGCCCGCGCCCGGGCACGCCGACGGTCGCGTGGGCCGCGGTGGCGGGCCCCACCGAATGGTCGGGCTTTCACCCGGGAGTGGAGTCGGTCAGTCCCAGAGGGTGTACGTCACGTCCCGGGCTACGTGCGCGGGCTTGTTGTCCGTGTACACGAGACGCAAACGGGTGAAGTGCTGCAGTTTCGGATGCTTGTTCCAGGTCTCGGGGCGGTCGAGCGTCACGGTGACGGGATAGGCGCGGAACTTGCCCGCGGCGCAGTAGGGCTGACAGTCGTTCACCATGTCGATCCCGCGGCCCACGGCCGTGGTCGGTCCCCAGGCGGACCACCGGAGCGCGGTGAGGCGGTTGTTGCCGTCGCCGCAGGCGAGCAGGAATTCACCGGGGCGCACCTGTGAATTCGAGAAACAGTCAACGGCCACCACGTCGTCGGTCGTCGATGGTGCCGCGGAAGCGGACGCCGGTACGACTCCTGCTGCGAGCGCTGCAGCGGCACACAGCGTCACCGCTGTCCTGAACGTGAATCCCTGCATGTCGGCTCCCCAGCTGCTCTCTTCTCGAGCCCAGGCGGCCCGTCTACACCTTGATGCGCCCCACGCGCCCGGTTCGGCGCGGCCGGAGCGTCGTCCTGCAGGTGCCCCTTTCGGCGCACGCTCCTGGGTTCGACGCTACGACCGTGCCTAGGGATGCACCACCCGTACGGGCGATCACCGAGCGGTGCCGGGAAGCCGGCGCCCCTGCGACGCCGCCGCTGCCCGCCTGGATCATCGCAGGAAACGAGCCGGAGGCGTGCGATCCGGTCCGGTCCGGATCGCCGTGCCGGGCCCGCCCGGCCGGATCGGTGCCGGTGCCCCCGGACGGTGGCGGACGCAAACCCACCCGGTGATGCACCGTAGTCGGTTGGACACCCTGCGCGGCATCAAGGGGTCCGGGGACCTGGTAGGGCGGACGCAGCCGAGCCGCCGCACGGGGGTGCCGCCTTCCCGAGCCCCGCCCGGCAGCGGCGTCCCGCGGACCTCCGGTGCCAACGGGCCCGTACGCGCCGCCCGCTCGGTCGATCGGCGGGACGGCGCATCCGTGGTGGTCCGTTCCGCGGAAAGACGTGACAACGGATGGAGAGCGGGGCAGTGCTGGGTGTTCCGCGTACCGGGCGACCCGAGGAAGGACGGTAGCGATGACCGCCGTACGGAACGGGTGCAGTGACGTGATTGTCGTGGGCGCCGGTCTCGCCGGTCTCGCCTGCGCCCTCGACCTGGCGGCCGCCGGCTGGGACGTCCGCGTGCTGGAGGCCTCGGACGGCGTCGGCGGCAGGATGCGCACGGACGCGCACCGCGGATTCCTGATGGACCGCGGGTTCCAGGTGTTCAACACGTCCTACCCACAGGTGAAGCGACGCCTGAGGCTGGCGGACCTCCGCCTGCGCCCGTTCACCCCCGGCGTGCTCGTGCACACTCCGGACGGCGGACGGGTGCGTTTCAGCGACCCGACCCGCCGGCCCGGGGACGCCGCGCGCCTCCTCGACGGGCGGCACGCCACGGTGCGTGACCTCACGGCCCTCGCCGCGCTGACGGCACGGGACACCCTCGTGCCGCCCCGGTGGCTCAAGCGACGGCCCGAGCACACGACACGCACCGAACTCGCCCGTGCCGGGCTGTCGGACAGAGCAGTGGACTCCTTCCTCCGCCCCTTCCTCGCGGGGGTCTTCCTGGAGGACGAACTGGAGACGTCGAGCCGCGTGTTCCACCTGGTGTGGCGCAGTTTCGTCCGCGGCAGCCTCACCCTCCCCGCCGGCGGAATCGGTGCCGTCCCCGGACAACTGGCGGCCGCGCTGCCGCCGGGCGGCGTGGAGTTGGCGACGCCTGTCGCGGCGGTCGCCGAGGGAGGTGTGGTGCTCGGCGACGGAAGCGTCCGTGAAGCCCGGGCGGTGGTCGTCGCCACGGACGCCGAGACCGCGTCGGTGCTCGTCCCCGAGCTCGCGGTGCCCCGGACGCGCACCGTCACGACGTACTACCACGCGGCCTCCGTGCCCCCGCTGCGGGAGCCGACCCTGCTCCTGGATGCGCGCCGGCGCTTCCTCAACACCTGTGTGCTGACGGAGGTCTCTTCGACCTACTCCACCGACGGGCGTGCACTCGTATCAACGTCGGTACTCGGGGAGGACGCGCCGGGCAGGGAGGCCGCGGTGCGCTCCGCGCTCTCCGAGGCGTATGCGGCAGCCACGGCGGACTGGGAGACCGTGGCGGCGTACACCGTGCCCGGGGCGCTGCCGGCGATGCCCCCACCGTGGCCGCTGACGCGTTCCGGCAGGGTGTCGGACGGGCTGTACGTGTGCGGCGACCACCGCGCCTCGGGTTCGGTCCAAGGAGCCATGGCCTCGGGAGCCCGTGCGGCCCGGGACGTCCTCGCGGCCCGTGGCCGGTGACCCGTCGACGCCGCAGGGGGAACGGTGTCACGGAGGACTCGGCCTTCGAGAGGTTGCCCGGCCTTCGAGAGATTGCCGCAGAAGTGCGCGCGCGACCCCCGTCGTCGTGCCACCGTTCATCGGACTGGTGGACGCATTCCTTCCGCGGGCGCACAGCCGTGCCGACGTCCCCTGACCGTGGATAGGTGTGCTCACCCGGAGCCTGCATGGGCGGCGCGTGCATCCCGCATTCTCGACCCCTTCACGTCCACGTCCCGTAGGGGGAGCGGACGGTGGAGGAGGACCGGACGCGCCGGAGAGCCACCCGACGGGGTGGTCGTCCACCGGTCGGCCGCCCGGGACCCCGGGCGGCCGACCGAGCGGTCCAGCGGCGTCTCGGCACGCCCTCAGCGGGGTCGCTGGGCGGCGCCGACTTCCTCACGGCCCGGCAGTTCCGCCCCGAGCGAGGTCCTCGGCGTCCCTTGCGGGCGGCGGCTCTCGGTCACATCCAGGTCGGCGTCCCTGATCTCCCTCCTGAGGTCTTCCGCAGCCTCGGGGAAGGGCTTGCCGTGCTGCCTGGCACGCTTCATGTCGATCTCCTCTGCCGTATCTGAGGGGTCTGTCCGCGCGACTACCCGGACCCGCCGGTCTCACCCACCCCCAGTCCGACGTTTCGGGCGGTTCGGCGCGCGACCGCGGTGTGCGCGGCCCCTGCGGGAGCGCACCGCACCGGGCGGTCCTCCGGGACCCGCAGCGGAGTGGACGTCACGGGTCTGTTGGCGCCCCTGCGGCCCGATGTCCTTCCGATGCGGTGGTCCCGACGTGTCCTCCACCCTGCGTCGCGATGTCCGTTACGGCAAACGGGGGACGACGCCCGGTGCCCCGGGGACGTGCGGCTACGGCCCGATCCGTCCGCTCGGCCCCGTGTGCCCGTGGCCCGCCCCGGCACCGTGAGGGCGTGCGCGTCCTGATCCGCGGTGGGCGAGCCCGGCCTCACCACCCCGGTTCCCCTGCTCTCCGCGCCGGTCCGCCCCCGTCCGGGGCTGGCGCACCGAAGCGGGTAGGCATACGGGCGAGGGAATCGACTGCCCGAGGCCAGCTGCGGCAGGGAGGCGGTCGAGGGAAAGGCGGTCGCCGTGCGAAGCGTGGGCGTCGAGGAAGAGCTCCTGCTCATGGATGCAGGCACGGGAGAGCCCAGGGCCCTGTCGGCGGCCGTGCTCGCCGTGGCCTCCCAGCAGGCCGGCGGGGACGGCGCGGGCTTTGAGGCGGAGCTGCAGCGGGAGCAGCTGGAGTTCGCCACGCGGCCGCAGACGTCCATGGCGGACCTGGCGGACGAGATCGACCGGTGGCGGGCGGAAGCGGCACGGCACGCTCAGGAACTGGGCGTGTCCGTCGCCGCCTTGGCCACCTCGCCGCTGCCGGTCAGCCCGTCCGTGGGTTTCGGCGAGCGCTACCGCTGGATGGGCGAACACTTCGGGCTGACGGTGCAGGAAGCCCTCACCTGCGGCTGCCACGTCCACGTATCGGTGGACTCGGACGACGAGGGCGTAGCGGTACTGGACCGGGTCCGGCCCTGGCTCGCCGTGCTCCTGGCGCTGAGTGCGAACTCCCCCTTCTGGCAGGGACGGGACACGGAATACGCCAGTTACCGCAGTCAGGTCTGGAGCCGCTGGCCGTCGGCCGGACCGGTGGAGCCCTTCGGATCGCCGGACCGATACCACGCACGGGTACGGGAGATGATCGACACCGGTGTGCTGCGCGACGAAGGGATGATCTACTTCGACGCGCGGCTGTCGCACCGCTACCCCACGGTCGAGATCAGGGTCGCCGACGTGTGCCTGGAGCCCACCACGACGGTGCTGCTGGCGACCCTGGCGCGCGGCCTGGTCGAGACGGCCTCCAGGCAGTGGCGTGCCGGAGGGCCGCCCTCCCGGCACAGCGTGGCCCTGTTGCGCCTGGCCTCTTGGCGCGCGGGACGCTACGGGCTGCAGGGGGACCTGCTGCACCCCCTGAGCCTGCGACCCGCACCCGCGGGCACCGTGGTGCGCGCGCTCCTCGACCACGTTCGGGACGCTCTGGACGACGCGGGGGACACCCGGCCGGCCGAGCGGGCGCTGGACCGGCTGCTCGCGTCCGGCAACGGGGCACTGGTGCAGCGGGACCTGCTGCAGCGAACGGGGAGCCTGCGGCGCGTGGTCGACGAATGCCTGCAGCGGAGCGGTGGTACCCGCCGGTAGCGACATCGTCGGCGTACGCCTCGGTGCGCCCTCCCGGGGCAAGGGGAGGACCGGCCGCGCGGCCCCAGCGGGGGACGTGGCGGTCGCGAGCCCCCGCAGTCCGTGCCGTCCTGGCTCGCCCCGTTCCGGCCGCCGCCCTACGCTGAGCCTGAAGGTCGCGCTGCCGCAGAGGCGAGCGAGGTTGCCGTCCGGCGTGGACGGGGCGGCAGGCCCGGCGATCCGGGCCAGGACGGCACGGACCGCGAGGGCGGCGGTACCGCCGTGCAGGACGGATGGGTGCGATGACCGGTCCGGAAGGTGTGGCGCGGATGCTCGGGAGCCTCCTTGAGGCCGGGCACCTGGCGGACGTGGAGCAACTGCCCGGGCTGATCGCCGATTGCGGGGCCATGGCCGGGCTCATGGACGCGCGCGTGTACGTCGCCGACCTGCGCCAGCAGCTGCTGAGGGAACTGACGGGCCGCGGACCCGACGCGGGGCTGGGCGGCGAGGAGTACGCCGTCGACGGAACCCTGCCCGGTGCCGCCTTCCGGGAGTCCCGTGTCCTTGCGTCCTCGCACGCCGCCGACGACTGCGGGCGCCGTCGGTACTGGGTGCCGGTCCTGGAGGGGATCCAACGGCTGGGCGTGCTGCGCGCCGACGTCGCACCGGGCGCCGCGGAAGCAGGCGTGGGGGGTACCGCAGCGGATACCGCTGCGCTGCGCCACCTCGCGTCGCTCACCGGTCTGCTGTTGGCCGGCAAACGCCCCTCCAGCGACGCGTACGCCCGGCTGGTGCGCACCGAGGCGATGCGCGTGGCGGCGGAGATGCAGTGGAAGCTCATGCCTCCACTCGCGTCCGCGAACGACCGGGTCGTCCTCGCCGCAGCCATGGAACCGGCGTACGAGGTCGCGGGGGACGCCTTCGACTACGCGTTCGCCGACGGCGTCGTGCACCTGGCCGTCTTCGACGCGATGGGACACGACAGTGCCGCCGGACTGACGGCCAACCTCGCGGTGGCGACCGGCCGTTCGCAGCGCCGGGACGGCGCGGAACTGCTCACCATCGCCCGGGAGATCGAGGACACCCTGCTGAGGCATTTCGCCCACACCCGCTACACCACGGGCATCCTGGCCGACTTCGACACCCGGACCGGCCGGCTCTCCTGGATCAACTGCGGGCACCCGGCACCGGTGCTCATCCGCGGCGGTCGGTGGACTGCCGCGCTCGACTGCCCGCCTTCGCATCCCCTGGGCACGGAGCTGAACCTCCCCCTCACCATCTGCCACGAGCATCTGGAGCCCGGGGACCGCCTGTTGCTGTACACGGACGGCATCACCGAAGCCCGTGACGCGCGGGGGCACCAGTTCGGCCTCGCCCACTTCGTCGACTTCGTGGTCCGCCACCAGGCGGACGGCCTGCCCGTCGTCGAGACGCTACGGCGTCTGGTACGGGCCGTGCTCGCGCACCACGGGGACACCCTGTCCGACGACGCCACGGTCGTGCTCATGGAGTGGCACGGCGGTCCGCACGACACGGCAGGGAAGCCGGGGAGCGCCGCAGCACAGGGCCTCACGAGGGCCGCACCGCCCCTACCGGGCCCGACGTAGACGGGACGGGGCACCGTCTCCGTACCCGCCGGTGCCTTCGGGACCTCCCTCGACCGCCTCGGTTCGACGCGCACGCGTATCGACGGGAAGGGACGCCGCCCGGCCTGCGCGTGTCGGGGCTGCCCCATCCGGCGAGGCGGGTCAGCGGGCCGGTGAGTCCGCGGTGACCGAGCGAGACCGCCGGGACTCCGCAAGCTTCACGGCGGTGAGCGCCGCTTCCACATCGGTGTGGAGGGGCGTCGCCAGGCTCAGACCCGTAAGGTCGAACAGCTTGCGCACGGTGGGTGTCGGAGCCGCTACGTGCAGGTCGCCCTGGGCCGCCCGTGCTTCCCGGGTGATCCTGATCAGGACGTTCAGTCCGGAGGAGTCCATGAAGTCCAGGGCGGACAGTTCCAGGACGAGATGGCGGCGTCCGTGGAGGAACTGGTTCGCCAGGTGGTGGTGGAGGAACGTCGCCGTGTCGACGTCCAATTCGCCGCGGACCGTCACGATCGCCGTGCCGGGATCGTGGACCTCGACCTCGACGTCCAGGTTCTCTCCTTGGGGGGACATGATCCTCCGCTTTCGCATGGTCGGTTCCAGGGGCGTGCGCCGACGTCGGGTGCCCCGCGTGTGGCACGTCTGCCCCGTATGCCGCCGGGTACGCCACCCATTTCCAGGGAGCACCCCGGCATACCATTGCCGAGTGACAAATGTTGCACTGAATTCGTAGAATGCAGTGCTCGTGACCGGCGCCCGTGCCTCCCGGTGCCGGTGGGGGCGCGCACGGTCCCGCCCTGCCGGGCCGTGGGGGTCCGGCGCGAAAAGAACTGTGGATGATGAACACGTTCGCCCCCGTTGAGCAGGTCCTGCGCAGCGCCGCCCGGCACGCGCTCCTGGATGTGGTGACCACCGCCCTCGCCGCGCGGTACGGCGCCCGCGCGGTGGAGCTGCGGCTCGCGGACCACTTGATGCGCTCGCTGCAGGCCGTGGAGGGCGTGCCGGGCGCGACGGTTCCCGTCCCCTTGTACGGGAGCCCGCAGGGACGCGCCTTCGGCTCGCAGGAGCCGTACGCGACCGAAGCCGGTGACGCGGACGTCGAGGTGCACCTTCCGGTCACCATCCGGGGGGACCGCCTCGGCGTGCTCACCGTGCTGATGGGAAGCGGCTCCTACACCGAGGAGGCGCGGGCGGAGCTGCTGCACCTCTGCGAGGCGCTGGGCCACGAGGTCCTCGTGGCGGAGCGCGACACGGACCTGTACGTCCTCGCCCGGCGCGCTGCGCGGCTGACGCTGGCCGCCGAACTGCAGTGGCAGTTGCTCCCGGGGTGCTCCTGCACCCGCAGCGAGTTCTCGCTCGGGGCGCACCTGGAGCCCGCCTACGCGATCTTCGGGGACAACTACGACTGGTCCGCCTGCGCGGACCACCTGACGCTCACCGTCACCAACGGCATGGGCGAGGGCATAGAGGCGGCGCTGCTCACCAACCTCGCAGTCAATGCCCTGCGCAACGCGCGCCGCGCCGGCCTCGGCCTGGTCGGTCAGGCGAGCCTGGCCGACCAGGCCGTCTACGCCCAGTACCAGGGCCGCGCCCACGTGTCCGTCCTGCTGCTCCGCTTCGATCTGCACACGGGCGAGGTGGAGGCCTTGGACGCCGGTTCGCCGCGGCTGTTGCGGTTGCGCGGCCGCGCCGTGGACACCGTCTCCTTCGACGCCCAACAGCCCCTGGGAAGGTTCGAGGGCACGGTCTACGAGACCGAGCGGTTCAGCGTGCGCTCCGGCGACCGGCTGCTCTTCGGGAGCGACGGCGTCTACGACGTCCCGTCCCCGGCCGGCGAACGCTACGGCGACCGGGCCCTGGCACGCTCCCTCGTTGCCAACAGCCTCCTGCCGCCCTCGCAGGTACCGGATGCGGTCCTCCGCGAACTCGCCGGTCACCACGGGGACGAACCCCTCGACGACGACGCGCTGGTGGTCTGCCTCGACTGGTACGGGCGTTCCGGTAGGGGGTGACGGCGCGCGGCCGGTTCCGCACGGTCGACGGCGTCGTGCGGGGATTCCCGTACGTCGTGCGGGACCGGGGCCTGATCGCCGGCGCTCAGGCGGAACGGGTCGGAGCGTCCCCCCGAGGCTGATCCGCTCCCGTCGTCGCTACGGCGCGGCGGAATCCGTCGAGGCCCTCCAGGAGGGCGATGCGGGAAGCCGGAGCCATCGCTTCGATGGCTGCCATCAGCACGCCCTCGCGCCGTGCCCGCAGCTCGGCGAGGCACCGCCTGCCCCGATCGGTCAACCGCAGCTCCAGTTCCCGCCGGCTCACGGAACTGCGCGTGCGTTCGACGAAGCCCAGGGATTCGAGTCGGTGGCACAGCCTGCTGACCGATGACGGAGCCGAGCCGAGCACATCGCCGAGGGCACGGAGGTTGATTCCCTCCTTGCGCTCCAGGCTGCGGAGCGCGCGGAGTTGCGACGTCGAGAGCGACGTCGACAACAGGGATGCCGCGCCCCGGCTGCGTTCCCACAAATCTTCGAGCAGTTCGACGACGCGGCGCGCCGCCCGGGTCTCGTCGGTGGTCCCTTCCGGAGGAGGAGCGGGATGCGTACTCATGCCAGGGCGCACCGCATCAGACGTACGGCCGGGGGACGCAGGCGGGGGCGCCGCGCCGGATGATTCGCGTCCGCCGACGGACCCGTGCGCTTGGCCGGCACACGCGGTACGGAGACGGCGCGCACGGCACGGGGAGGGGCGGATCCGTGCGACGGGCTCATCCTGCGTGCGCCTACCCGCCCGAGGGCGGGCGGCTGTGCCGACGGGGAGCCGATCCGGTGACGTCGAGGTGAAGACGGAGACTGCCGTACGGCAGGCCGGCCGTCACCCCGGCGGACATCCGCGCGAACGGTTCGGCTCTCCTCCGTCAGGCCGCTTCCGCGGTTCCGTCACGCCGCTTGCGCGGTGCCCTGGCCGGTGTCCGGTCTGTGGTCCGGCACGGCTTTCGGGGCGGCGTCCGATCCGGCGTCGGGCTCGGCGTCCTCACGGACCGCCAGCGCCAACTCACCGTTGTCGACGTCGGCGACGACGGTGTCGCCGGGACTGAGCGTGCCGTCCAGCAGCATGTTCGACAGCCGGTTGTCGAGCTCCGTCTGGATGGTGCGGCGCAGCGGCCGGGCTCCGAACTCCGGCTGGTAGCCGCGGTTGGCCAGCCACTCCTTCGCCGTCTCGGTGATCTCCAGCGTGATCCGCTGGGCGTGCAGCCTGCGCCGGCTGCGCTCCAGCAGCAGGTCGACGATCCGGACCAGGTCCGCCCGGGTCAGGGCGTGGAAGACGATGACCTCGTCGACCCGGTTGAGGAATTCGGGGCGGAAGTGCGCCTGGAGGTCGGCCATCAGATCGTCCCTGATGTCATCGACCTCGCCCCGGTGGTCCAGGATGCGGCGGGAGGCGATGTTGCTGGTCATGATGACGACGCAGTGGCGGAAGTCGACCGTTCGCCCTTGGGCGTCGGTCAACCGTCCGTCGTCCAGCACCTGGAGCAGCAGGTTGAACACATCAGGGTGGGCCTTCTCGACCTCGTCGAACAGCACGACGCTGTAGGGCTTGCGGCGCACCGCTTCGGTGAGCTGTCCGGCTTCCTCGTAGCCGACGTACCCGGGCGGGGAGCCGACGAGGCGGGAGACGGTGTGCTTCTCCTGGAACTCGCTCATGTCGAAGCGGATCATCCGGTCGGCGTCCCCGAAGAGCAGTTCCGCGAGCGCCTTGGCCAGCTCGGTCTTGCCGACGCCGGTGGGCCCGAGGAAGAGGAAGCTGCCGGTGGGCCGGTCGGGATCCCCCATTCCCGCACGGCCGCGTCGCACGGCCTGCGAGACCGCCGTGACAGCCTCCTCCTGGCCGACCACCCGTTCGTGCAGGGCGTCCTCGAGCCTGGTGAGTCGTTCGCGTTCGGTCTCGGTCAGCTGGGAGACGGGGATTCCGGTGCGGGCGGACAGCACCTCGGCGATGTCCTCGGCGGTGACGGTGCCGGCCTGGTCCCGTGCCTCGCCGGCCTCGGCGAGCTCCTTCTCCGCCTGCCGGACCTGTTCCTTGATCCGGGCGGCCCGTTCGTAGTCCTCGGTGCTGACCGCCTCGTCCTTCTCGCGGCGCAGCTTGGTGAGGCGGTCCTCGATGTCCGCGGTCCCGGCAGGACCGTCGAGGCTGCGCAGCCCGACCCGAGCCCCGGCCTGGTCCATCAGGTCGATGGCCTTGTCGGGCAGGAAGCGGTCGGTGATGTAGCGGTCGGAGAGGGCCGCCGCCGCGTCCAGCGCCTCGTCCGTGAAGCGGACCTGGTGGTGCGCCTCGTAGGCGTCGCGGAGCCCGAGCAGGATCTCGACGGTCTCCTCGACGGAGGGCTCGGGCACCATGACGGGCTGGAAGCGGCGTTCGAGGGCGGCGTCCTTCTCGATGTACCTGCGGTACTCGTCGATGGTGGTGGCACCGACGACGCTCAGGTCGCCGCGGGCGAGTGCGGGCTTGAGGATGTTCCCGGCGTCCATGGCGCCCTCGCCGCCCGCCCCGGCACCGACGACGGTGTGCAACTCGTCGATGAACAGGATGATGCTCTTGCCGGCGGCGGTGACTTCGTCGATCACCTTCTTCAGCCGCTCCTCGAACTCGCCGCGGTACTTGGATCCGGCGACCAGCCCCGCGAGATCGAGGGTCACCACGCGGCGGTCCCGGAGCGACCGGGGCACTTCCTCGGCGACGATCCGCTGGGCCAGCCCTTCGACGATCGCGGTCTTGCCGACGCCGGGGTCCCCGATCAGCACGGGATTGTTCTTCGTCCGCCGGGACAGCACCTCCACGGTCTGCTCGATCTCCTCCGCCCGTCCGACGACGGGGTCGAGCCGGCCGCCCCGGGCTTCCGCGGTGAGGTCGCGCCCGTACTCGTCGAGGGTCGGGGTGTCGGTCGTGCTGCCCGCCCCTCTCCGCGCCCCGGTGGCACCCCCGCCGCCCAGCGCGGCCGGCTGCGCCCCTTCCGACCGCAGGGTCCGTGCGGCGCCCGAACGGGGGTCGTCGACCAGGGCGGCCAGGATGTGCTCCGGGCCGATGTAGGAGGCGCCGGCCGCCTGGGAGTGCGCGTGGGCGGCGAGCAGCGCACGTTTGGCCGCCGGGGTCAGCGCGGGCTCCGTGCCACCGTGGCCGGTGGGGAGTGATTCCCGTAGTTCCTCGGCCAGGCGGTCCGGGTCGGCGCCGGCCTGCTCCAGCACCTGCCTGGCGGCCGGGACCTGCGTCGCGGCCCACAGCAGGTGCACGGTGTCGAGATCGCATCCGTCCTCGGCGGCGCGGTTGCCGGCCGCGGCCAGTAGTTCGTGCGAGGAGTCGCTGAGCAGGCGGCCGACGGGCACCCGCTGGACGGCGGGCGGGGAGGCTGCCGGGCTCATGCCGAAGAAGCGGTCGAAGAGGTCGGAGAACGGGTCGCCGGACCCGAAGGGCGAAGTCGTCACGTGGACCGTCCCGTCCGGCGGGCGGCACGACGGCCGCGTGCAGCCTGCCGTAGTCGAAGTGCCCCGTAGAGGCTGTTCCGGACATGGCCATTGTTCGACGGGTCGGCGTCGTGTGCGACCGCAGGAGCACGGCGGTCGGCTGCGCGCCGGGATGATAGCGCCGGTCGGCCCGGGTGTCGTGCCGTTCTTGCCCCGGGACGCCGGCGGGGTGCTGCTCAGGAAGCGGCGACGCCGCGCACCCGAGGGCCCTTCATCCGGGTGCGGGACGGAACGGCACCGGCTCACCCGGGACCGGTCCGAACCTGCGCCGGTACTCGGAAGGCGAGAGCCCCGTCTCGCGCCGCATCAGCGCCCGCAGACGGGCCGCGGTCCCCAGCCCGCTGCACCGGGCGACGACCTCGACGCGCGTTTCGCCGCGCTCGATCAGCCGGCACGCCAGGGCGAGCCGTTCGCCGGTGAGCCAGGCCAGTGGGGTCGTGCCCAACTGTCCACGGAAGCGGCGGTGCAACGTCGCCGGGCTGACCGCGGCCCGCGCCGCGAGGTCGGCCACCGTGAGCCGGGTGTCCAGCCGCTCCT
This sequence comes from Streptomyces sp. NPDC059169, assembly GCF_042755225.1. NCBI lineage: Bacteria > Bacillati > Actinomycetota > Actinomycetes > Kitasatosporales > Streptomycetaceae > Streptomyces > Streptomyces sp. NPDC059169. The sequence continues at coordinate 58,561 of NZ_JBHZCF010000024.1, forward strand.
GGGCCCAGGCCAGCACGGGCGCGAGCGACTCGTCAGGGATGCGGGGCAGGGGGCGTTCGATGAACTGCCGCTGGCCGCCGTCCCTGTGCGCCGCGAAGACCAGCCGTCGGCTCACCGCGTTGGCGATCTCCGCCCCGTGGTCCCGACGGACGATGTGCAGCCCGAGGTCGAGTGCGGCCGCGCTGCCCGCGGCGGTGAGGACGTCCCCGTCGTCCACGAACAGTACGTCCTCCTCGAACCGGACGGAGGGGAACCGGGACCGGAAGGCGTCCGCCCACTGCCAGTGCGCGGTGGCCCGGCGTCCGTCGAGTACACCGGCCTCGGCGAGGGTGAAGGCACCGCTGCAGAAGCCCACCAGGCGCGCCCCTCGTGCGTGTGCCCGCCGGACGGCGTCGAGCACGGCCGTGCGGCGGGGGACGGCGATGTCCGGCCTGTTGGGCACGATCAGGGTGTCGGCCGAGTCCGCGGCGTCCAGCGCCGCGACACCACTGAGCGTGAAGAAGCCGTCCCGCATCGGGGTTCGCGGCTCGGGCGAGCAGAGCCGGAAAGCGTAGAGGTCCCGGCCGATCTCGGGTCTGCGCAGGCCGAAGACCTCCGTGGCGCAACCGAGTTCGAAGGGGTTCGAGTTCTCGTCCACGATCACCACCACGCGGTGCGGGTCCACCGTGGCGACGGGTTGCGAGGATCCGTGCGACATATGCAATTACTAGCACTCCCGTGGACGGGGCTCCATCGGCGAGGGTTCCTGCATGAGCAGTGAACCCATCATCCTGAGCGAGGCCCTGGCCTCCTTCGACGCGGTGTGGAGCCCCCGCATCGTCACCGGCGTCAACGACTACGACGTCCGCATCGCCAAGACCGAGGGCGAGCACCTCTGGCATGTGCACGACGACACCGACGAGTTCTTCCTGGTGCTCGACGGGGAGTTGTTCATCTCCCTGCGCGAGCCGGCGGGGGAGCGCACGGTCCGGCTGCCGCGGGGTGCGGTCTTCACCGTGCCGCGCGGTACGGAGCACAAGCCGTCCGCGCCCACGGGTGCGGCGATCCTCATGTTCGAGCCCACCGGGACCCTCACGGTGGGCGACCGTCACGACGAGGTCCCGCACCACGTCGACGCGACGACCGGACGCGCACTCGACGCATGACAGGCCCGGCGCCCGGTGCCGGGTACTTCGGCTCCGGCGCGGCAGCCGCGGGATCCTTCCGCGCGCCGGAGCCGCTGGGCCCCGGGCCACCGGGGCCGATCCGGGCGGCCGGAGCACTGGCACGGCGGCGAGGGTGCCCCGTCGTGCGCCCTCCACGCGTGCGGCGACGTCGGTGGGCGGGAGGTCCGCCGGGCGCGGTGGCCAGGCTCCGCACCGTGCGGTGGCAGTGGAAAGGACGCCGAGGGAGGGGCAGGGGGAAGCAAGCGTCGGCCTTCCCCCACCGGCGATGATTGCCTTGTGGCAACTGTATCCTTAGGGAAACAGGTGTGGCCGTCGTCGGGTCGCGCGGGACGTCGTACGGCCGATAGCCGATCGAGGGGGGACAGGTGGGACTTGGGGGACACGGATACGTCACACCGTGGATCAGGTCGCACGCCGTCCCGGGGTCAGGCCGAACGGGCGTCCCCGGCCGGGCGGCGCCTGACCGGAGCGTGCCCCGCCTCGGCCAGTGCTTCCTGGAAGCCCGTGAGTCCCGTCAGGAGCGCCTTCCGCACGGCGGGCTTCATCGTGGTGATCGCCTCCAGCAGCGCCGCTTCGCGCCGCTCCCGCAGCTCCTTCAGGTAGGCCCGTCCGCGGCTGGTGAGATGGAGTTCGAGCTCGCGCCGGCTGACCGGGCTGGGTACCCGCCGAACATAGCCCAGTGCTTCCATGCGGTCGCAGAGACGGCTCACCGACGGGGGAGCCGATCCCAGCAACTCGCCGAGCGTCCGGAGGTTGATCCCCTCCTCGCGGTCGAGGCTGTAGAGCACGCGCAGCTGGGACGCGGACACGGGCGTGGGCGCCATGTCCCGGCCGCGTTCCCACAACACCTCCAGGAGCTCGATGAGCTCGCGCGCCGCCTGGGCGCTCTCGTGTTGGCCGGCTCGAGAGGCGGAGCGGTTCACGTCCATAGCTACTGACACCCCGCATCGGTCGCCCCGTGGCGTCGGAACTGCGCCGCCAACTTCACTTCCACATCTCTCCAGAAAGTGGTACCGGTCCGGTGGAACGACGCGTGACGGTCGAACGCGCTCTGCGTGCCGCGCCTGCCCACGGGCTCCTCGACTCCCTCCGCGTCAACCTCGCGCGGCACTTCGGCGCGACTGGCGTCGCCCTCCTGCTGGCCGACTACGGACACGTGACACTCCGTCCCTTCGATCGCTCCGCAGCAGTCGACGGGTCGGTGCCCCGGGAGTCGAGCCCGGCAGACGAGGTCTTTGCCGCACAACAACCATATCTTTCCACCGGCCCCGACCCCATGAGGACCGCGTACCTGCCGGTCACCGTACGCGGCGACCGCTGCGGCGTGCTCGTCGTCACCCTGCCGGCGGGGGCCGCCTCGCCGGACAATGTCCGGGACCTCGCGGCCATCTCGGAAATGCTCGGACACGCGCTGCGCGTAGCGGACCGGGACACCGACGTCTACCGGCAGGCGCGGCGGGCACGCGCCCTGACCCCGCCGGCGGAAATGCAGTGGGAACTGCTCCCCGGACGCATCTGCCGCCGGGCAGCTCCGTCCGGGCGTCCGCCCGCATCCCCGAGCGACGCGCTGGTGGGCCGTGCGGTCGAAGCCGCGGGCGGTCTGACCTGTGCGAGCGCACCAGGCGCCGTCTACCGGGAGATCGTGACCAGCGGAGCGGGGATGTCGGGCGGCGGGGCCGTGTTGTGCCTGGACTGGCGGGGCAGGCCCGGAGCCCCCGTCGGGTGAGGTCAAACGGGGCGGCACCGGAGCGTTCTCCAGCCGTCGTCTCCGGCGCAGGACCGGCGCGGTGGAGTGCTGGGCCCCTCCGGGCGCTCGGCCCAGGAGCGGGGCGGCCACAGGGCTGCCGAGGGCGGCGGCCGGTGTCCTCCGGCAGCACGGAGGGGCCTCGCGGGCATCGCCCAGGAGGTGGTCTCCCTGTGGGCCTTCGGAGGCGGCGGAGCGTGCGCGGCACGGAACGGCACGTCGTCCGCCGGTGCACGCGTGCGATGCCCCCGTGTGTGCGTGGAACGTATGTATGAACCCTTCATGAAGGTGTGTCAGGACCTGGGCATGGTTCCGTGGGAGGGGGCACATGGTGAGTACATCGAGAGAAGGAGTGGACCCTGTGGTGATGCCGGACCCCAAGGTGCTGCGGAGACTTCTGGCGCGATACGCCGATCTGCGCATTGTCGGACGCAACGACGAGGCGTCCCGTCGTGCACTCGACGACGTGTCGTACACGCTGTGCGTGATGACGGCGACGGGCACGATCGAGGACGCGATCGAGGCGGCCGACGACCTGCTCGAGGGTGAGGTCGGGGCACGGGCGGGGGGCCACGTGTCGCGGGACGCGGCGTCCACGCCCGTTCCCGGTGTGTCGACCCCGTCCGTGCCCGCCGCGGCCGCCCCGCCGGTGGACGACGGCGGGGTCACGCTCGTCGCCTGATGCCCCACGCGGCCGCCGCAACACCCGTGCGCCAGCGCACGCTGCGCGGTGCAGGCGGAACGCTGCCGCATCCCGTCGCGCCGCACACCGGCCCGCCCGCGGGCAGGGCGTCGGAGCCGCCGACGGTGCTGGGCGGCGGCGAGGCACCGGCATCCAGCGACCGCGACCGCCTCCCTATCCGGGGGCCGGCGCGCCCCGTCCCGCCGTCCTGGCCCGCTCGGACGGCGGATCCGTGTCGTCGAGGCGGTTCGGACCGGTCAGGTGGTCCAGCGTTCCCGTGAGGTCGAGGAAGCGGTCGAGGTGGGCGGGCGCTGGTCGAGGAACACGGCGACGCCGGCGGTCCGGGTCAGACGACGCACCATCAGCAGCGCGGCCAGCCCCATGGAGTCGAGCGTCCCGAGACGCCCGAAGTCGATGCGTACTGCTGTCGGTCGCGGCTCGCCGAGCAGGAGGACCTCGACCAGGCCGACCAGTTCGTCGCTGGTGTCGTGATCGAGGTCGCCGGCGACCCGGACGGCGACTGTGCCGTCGACGACCTCGCTGCTGAGTTGGAAGGAAGAGGAGGGGATCATGCGAGCGTGTCCTGGCCGGGAGGTGTCAGTGCCTTGCGGGCGCCGTTGAGGTGTGCGCGGGCCCGGGGGAAGTCGTTCATCTGCTCGCCCAGCGAATCCAGTGCCGGGAACAGCGACGCGACCGGGACGCCACGGGAGGCGAGGACGTCCGCCGTCCACCGGACGAAGTCCGTGAACAGCTCGCCGTCCGCCACGTACAGCGCCGCGGCGAGGTGGTCCACGATGTGGGCGACGTCTTCGACGGTGTGCTCACGCTGCCGCGCACTGTAGGCGCGCATTGCGGGAAGGCGTTCCTCCAGATCGGACAGCGTCTGCTTGACCAACAGCGGCTTGGTCCGGCTGATCAGCGTGAACTCCTGGTCGGCGAGGTGCGGCAGGTCCTCGACGGGAAGGTGGAGCCCCCCGGCCGGGGCCGCTCGACCCCCCGGCCCACCAACGCCGCCGCTTCCTTCGCGTCGGGCGCCCAGCCTTCTGCTCCGAGGAGCCGGGCGTAACGGCCGTCCGGTCCGAAGGCGGCCCCTCCCGCCAGGACCGGAATCCCTATGGCCTGGCAGGCGCTGATCGCGGCGTGGGCCGTCGGCAGGTGCGTGGGGATGGAGACCGAAAGCAACAGTGCTGCGGGGTCGGTCCGGTGCAGATGCGCGACGAGATGGGGCGTGGGGACCTGTGCGCCGAGGAAGTCCACCGTCCAGCCGCGTAGCGCGAGTACCTCCGCGACCAGGCGCGCCGGGAGGGCGTGCCACTCGCCCGTGACACACGCGACGGTGACCCGACCCCGCTGGGCGTGGCCGCGCACGGTCGCCTCGCGGGCCACTGCCGCGATCACCCGGTCGTTGATCGCTGTGGCGGCGTGTTCCTGGGCCACGCTGATCCGGTTCGCGGCCCACTCCGCTCCGACGCGTCCCTGCACCGGGGCGATGACGTCGAGCAGGACCGTCTCGGCGCCCAAGCCGCCCTCCAGTCCGGCGAAGGCGGTGTCGACCGCGGTGTGTTCGTCACCGTCGAGAACAGCCGTCCACAGGAGCGAACGGAGCGCTTCGGCGGACTGCTTGGAGCCGCGCCGGTCGGTGCCGGTGGTCACGTGGTGAACCTGCCCCGTGTCCGTCCGTCCACCGCGCTCAGACGGGTGGTGCGGGGTGCGGTGACGGCGAGCAGTGCCATGTCGTCGTGACGCCCGGTGCCGACCCAGTCGGACGCGAGCATCTGGACGCGCTCCACTACGGCCTGCGCGGGCATGCCCGCACACCCGGCGAGTGCACGGCGCAGCCGTGCCTCGCCGAACAGGTGGTCCCCGAGGGGCCCGCCTCTCGCCTCGGTGATGCCGTCGCTGAACAACAAGCACGTTTCTCCCGGGCGGAGTTCGACCGTCGCCGTCTGCGTGTTGACCTCGGGGAGCACTCCCACGAGCGAGCCGCGCGTCGCCGCCGCCGCCACCGTGCCGTCGGCGCGGACGACGAGCGGGGCAGGGTGCCCCGCACTGGTCAGGCGCAGCCGGACGGCGGTCTCCTCACGCCGTACGGACGCGAGGACGAGGGTCGCGAAGCGCGTGTGGTGGGACGTCAGCAACGCGTCGTTGAGCAACTGCAGGACGTGTGCGTGGTCCTGTGCGAGCGGTAGCAGCGCCTGGAGCGTATTGCGGATCTTGCCCGTGAGGACCGCGGCTTCCAGACCTTTGCCGCAGACGTCTCCGAGTACCGCGAGCGTCTCCTGGTCGTCGCTGCCGCCGGGGTGCACGTCGTAGAAGTCGCCACCGACGCGGTCGGTCTGGACGGAGGCGCGGTAGCCACCGGCGTACTCGACGCCGTGCACCCGCCGGAGGGTCGGTGGAAGGAGTTCGCGCATCAGCGTCGCGGTGATGTCCGCCTGCTCCGCGTACATCCGGGCCGCGGACAGCGCCGCTCCGGCACGCGCTGCGAAGAGCCGGGCAAAGAGCTCCTCGCTCTCGCTGAATGCCGCCGCCCTGCCGTCCCGCAGAAGCACGATCGCGCCGGCGGGCACGCCGTGCCCCGGGAGCGGTGCGACGGACACGGACCCCACCGGGCCGGTGAAACCGTCCGGAATCGCCCACGGGGGCACTTCGCACGGGTCGATCCAGCGGGACGGCACCGGTGGGAATCCCTGGAGTGCTTCGCTGAGCCCGGGCATCACGGCCGGATCGATGTCGAGGCGCACATGGGTGACCGGCCCGCCCCGGTGGCAGTACGTGACGGGATGTCGTCGCGCCCCGGCGGGCGCGATGATCACGGCGGCGTCGGCGAGGTGCGTCGACGCCGTCCGCGCGGTGACCTCCATGCAGCGGTCCAGGTTCAGGGAGGACAGCAGCGCGCTCGACGCGTCGGCCAGCAGGGCCGTCCGCTCGCGCTCCTCACGCAGCGTCTGCTCCGCCTGCCGGCGCTCCGTGTCGTCGAACAGCCACCAGACCACTTCGTCGTCGGCGCGCGTCGCGTGCGCCAGGAAGTCGCGATCGCCGAGTCGCCCGCGCACCGACGTCAGGCCCCCGACCGTGACGCCGACGCCACCCGACAGGTGGACATGAGCGTCGATCAGCCAGGTGGGAGCCGTGTCCTGTAGGCAGTCACCGGGGCCCGCGCCGGGGAACAGCGTTGCCGCGGCCTGGTTCAGCGCGATGATCCCGCCCGCGGTGTCGGCCACCAGGGCGGGACACGGGGCCTGGTTCCACAGGGTGGTGCTCCCTGTGTTCAGCGGGTTCACAGGCGAACCTGGGAAGTAAGCATGGCACGGGATCCGCGGCTGCGGACCCCACCACCTTTCCTTATGGTCAAAGTGTTTACAGGCGACAACCTTCTCGCATGCGATGCGCGCGGTGCAACCGGTCTGCGGATTCGTTCACGCTTTCCACGCAGGGCCTCCGACTGTGCGCAGGCCCTGGCCATCGGTCCGAAGCGGACGGCCCCGGTCATATCAGGGGTACGAGGACCTCGATGGTCTTGCCCCCGGGCGCGGGGTGGATGGCGACGTCGCTGCTGAGCCGCTGGACGAGCCGCCACCCGTAGCCGCCGGACCTCATGGCGGCAGCGTCGTTCGCCGAGGGGACGGTGGCGGGTCGGACACGGGTGCGGTCGGTGACCGCGAGGCGCAGGCCGTGGTCCGACACGTGGGCCGAGAACCGCACGAGTCCGCCGCCGTGGCGGATCGCGTTGGTCACCAGTTCGGACGTCACCAAGAGCGCGTTGGCGAGGACGACGTCCTCGCTCGTCCCTGCGGCCTCGGAGCAGAATTCCTCGTGCAGCAGCCGGCGTACCGCGGCACGCGCCTCGGCCGCGGTGACCGGGCGTGAGGCCACCCCGTCCGTGGCCAGTGCCGTCTCGTCTGTGGTCATGTCCCGGCTCTCCCCGTCCGACCTCCCGAAGCCTTCCTCGATACCGTCTGCCCCTCGCGCGCCACGGCACACGGTGAGCAGAGTCTCCGATCATCCGCCCGACGACCCGGCCAGGTCTCGCGCGGCCTCTGTCGAGGGGGCCATGGTGAAGAACGACGTGGTGCCGGTGACGTCGAAGAGCCGCTCGACGATCACACCGAAGGGTCCGGAGACGACCAACTGGCGCCCGGCCGCCCGGTGGGCGCGCTGGGCTTCCAGCAGGATGTGCAACATGGTCGAATCGGCGAACCGCACGGCCGACAGATCGACGACGGTACCCCCGGTCGAACCGGTGTCCGTGCACGAGAGGCTGTCCTTCAGCGGCTCCGCGCCGTCGACGTCGACGTCTCCTTCGACGCGGATCACCCGAACCCCGTCGACCAAGTGCTGCGAGACCTTCGGTTCCTCATGCATCCGCTCATCCTCCCAGCTGACGGACCCGGCTCTGACACCAGGTCACCGAACGGTGACCTTCCGCCGCGTGCCGTGGCCGTGCGGCCGTGCGGGCGGGCCGGGCTCGTCCGGAGGGTCGTGCACCACGCGAGGCGCTCCCCTACGGCTCGTTGCCGCGGGAGGCCGCCGTAAACGCCGCGCCTGCCGCACGGGGACCCCGACCGGTCCCGTCCGCCGCGCGGCGGTGCCCAGCCGGTCGGGCTTTGCCGGTGGACCGGGGTCCGGCCCGTCGGAACCGACCGTAGGCTCCGCGGCCGTCGGCGAACGAGTGCGACCACGGTGACGATGTCGCGCTCCTCTCCACCTGGAATGGAACCGGGCGGGGTGACACGCGCGGCCGTCTTCGGACGCGGCGAAAGGAAAGAGGCCTGCCGACGCCGATCGGGGGTACACGCGTCTGTGACTCCCGAGGTGCGACAGGTGAACGGGGCGATCAGTACATGGGATCGATGATGATGGGCGACGGCTCGGCAGCGGCGACGACGCGGGCGGCGGCGTCCTGGGCGGCCGCCGTCTACGACGGCGGCCCGGGGTGTATCGCTGAGGCCCGACGCTTCGCGACCGGCTTCCTGGTGGACGAGCACGGGCTCGATCCCGCGTCGGACACCGTGGGCGCGGTCCAGCTGATCGTGTCGGAGCTGGTGACCAACGCCTGCAAGTTCACCTCAGGCCCGTGTGCGCTGGATCTGGAGCGGATCGCGTCCGGAGTGGAGGTCACCGTGTGGGACAGCGGTACGGCCCTTCCCGTGGTCCGGGCGGCCGACCCGCGGCGGGTGGGCCAGCACGGGCTCGAGATCGTTCTCGCCCTCTGCGACGGCTTCGCCATCGAGCGGGAACCGGTCGGCAAGCGCATCACGGTACGGGTGGCCACCTCCTGACCTCCGCGACGGCCGTCCAGCGGCCGCCGACCTCCTCTCCCCGGTGCCCCGCGGGATGCGTCGACGGACTGACACCACCCCGGCGACGTCAGCCCACACCTCCTCGGTAGCGTGGAGTTGAGACCCGAGCGACGAGGATGACGAGGATGTGGGGGAGGGCTCGTGCGATTCGCGCTGGACGCACTGCTCGCCGACGTGCCCGCCGAGCAGGTCGATGAGGCCCGTGACTTCTACCGTTCGAGAGCGGCGGGCCGTGGCCCCCGCACGCTGGAGGAGCTCAGGGAAGCCCGAGCGAACAGGTCTGCTCCCCAGGCCGCCGATCCCCCCGCCATCGAGGAGACGATCGAAGCCGCGGGGGCGCGCGTCCCTGTCAGGATCTTCACTCCTGTCGATGGTCCGCCGCGGGGCGTCTACCTGGACATACATGGCGGCGGCTTCTATATGGACTCCGCGGCGCGAGGAGACAGACGCAACCGCGAGCTCGCGGACGCCCTGCACCTCGCCGTTGTCAGCGTCGACTACCGGCTGGCCCCCGAGCACCCCTGGCCGGCGGCACCCGACGACTGTGAGACGGCGGCGCTCTGGCTCGTCGAAGAAGCCGATGCCCGCTTCGGAACGTCCCGCCTTGCGATCGGCGGGAGCTCCGCGGGAGCCACGCTCGCCCTGGCCACCCTGCTGCGGCTGAGAGACAGAGGTGCTGTTGGCCGATTCGTCGGCGCTGCGCTCCAATTCGGGACCTACGACGTGAGCACGCGAACCCCGGCCGGTCGTCGCATCGCGGACGAGTACTTCATCGAGGCGTACGTCGGCCACGTGGAAGACCGCACCGTTCCCGACGTCTCTCCCGTCTACGGTGTTCTTCGCGGGCTTCCCCCGACGCTGCTGGTCGTCGGAAGCCTCGACGTGCTGCTGGAAGACAATCTGGCGTTGGCAGGTCGCCTGTCGGCGGCCGGCAACGACGTCGAGCTCCGGGTTTACCCCGAGTCACCCCACGGTTTCACGGGCCACCCCACGGCCATGGCCAGGACGGCGCTCAGCGGCGTCCACTCCTGGCTGCGCGACCTGATGACGCAGTCGTAGGGACTGAACGGCGGTCTCGAAGGGGCCGCCCGGCGGGCCGCGCCCGCCGTCCTCGGCCCTATGCGCGCAAAGGGCCGCCGGTGCGGGATCCCGCCGTCCGTGGTGTCACCGTCCGTTCGGCCTCAGTCGAGAGAACGGCCTGAAAGGTCCCCGCCGCGGTGAACGCGTCGGTGATCGGTGCGATGAGCGAGGCGAAGCGGCGGGCACCCGCGTTGCCGATCGGCGCCCACAACGCGGCGCAGTGCTCGTCCGTTTCGAGCTCGATCCGCTCGCGGGCCGCGCTGCCCGCGTCGGTGGCCCTGGCGTCGGAGTCGAGCCAGCCGCGCGCGGCGAGACGTGCCGTCGCCGCCGTCCACTCCTCGTCGTCCCACTGGCGGGTCGCCCGGGCGAGGGCGGTCGGGAGGCCACCCGTCGCGGTGTGCAGAACGAGGCAATCGCACGGCCCGATTCCGTTGTCGGCGAGTACGACGAGATGCGCGTCGCCGCGCCACTCGCGCGCCACCGTGAGCTGTTGCCACAGCGCGACGAGCGGATCGGACGGAAGCGCAACCGACGCGTTCGCGGCGGCCAGCACCTTGCCGGCGTAGTCGGCACCGGCGACGACCGTGTCGATCAGCGATCGCGCCTCGGAGATGCGATCGTCCGTGAGACGCACGCCGACGCGCCGCATCGCCTGCTCGGCGGCCAGGAAGCGGGCGGCCTGCCACTGCTCCGGTGGAGCGGTGTCCCACACGCCCGCCATGGCCCGCACCGCCCGCGGGCTGAAGTTGTAGAAGGCCGCGAGCGTGACCTGCCACGGAACCGTTCCCATTGCGGCCGACCGGAAGGCCAGGTAGGCCGGTCCGCGATCGGTCACGCCGAGCCTGGCCGCCTCCTGGGCGATCTCGGGGGTGAGGTAGATGAACAGGTGGGCCGCGCTGACGGCGCGGCTGACTTCGCGGACGGTGCTCGGGTCCATCGAGCCGTCGCCTGGGCGGGCGGAGGCGGAAAGGTCGTCGAGGTGCATCGCGGTTGCTTCTCCCGGAAGTTGGTCGGCGCCGTCGGGCGGCGGTTTCGGCGGTGGTGCGGCCGTTCATCGGGTCGCAGCGTCGGCGGAACGACGTAGTCGACGCCCCTCGGTACCCGTTTAATCGACATTAACATTAATAATCGATTATTGAAGAGATCGTCTAGGCTGAGCCCATGACTGGCACGACGACGCCGGCTTCCCCCGGGAAGCAGATGCTCTCCGAGCAGGTCCACGCACAGTTGCGGGACGTGATCATGCGCGGGGGTTACGCCCCTGGTGACGCCCTCAAGCCGCAGGACCTCGCCAAGGAGCGGGGCGTGAGCTTGGCCGTCGTGCGCGAGGCGCTCGTCCGGCTGGTCGGCGAAGGGCTCGCCGACCGGCTGCCCAACCGCGGATTCGCCGTCCCGTCCTTCTCCGACCGCCGCTGGCAGGAGATCGCGGAAGCGCGCCGGGTCATCGAACCGGTCGTCCTGCGCATGTCCATCGAGCGCGGTGACGTCGACTGGGAGGCCCGCGTGCGGGCCGCCCACCATCGGCTGGTTCGCACCCCGGCGCACGTGCCGGAGGAGGGCGAGTACTACAGCGGCGCCTGGTCCGAGGCGCACCGGGACTTCCACCGCACGCTGCTGGAGGGGTGTGGCAATCCCACCCTGCTGGAGACCTTCGACCGGTTGTGGACCGCGAGCGAGCTGGCTCGCCGTTGGTCGGCCCATCGCAACCCCGGCCGGGACGGCGTGAAGGAACACCGCTTGCTGGAGGAGGCGGTGCTGGCTCGCGACGCCGACACCGCGGCCGCGGTGCTGGCTCGGCATCTCACCCTGACGGCGGCTGCCCTGAGCGACGATTCAGGTCGGGTCCAGGCCCGGTGCCCCAACCCCGGTGCCCTGGGCCCTGACCGGTAGGCCCCAACGTCCTCGCTCGCGTGGACGCCTGTGTGTGCGCCCTCCCACTCCCGGCAGCCGTACCCGGGTCGGTGATCGCGGCCGTCGTCCTCGTCCCGGATCGGCCGGGAGCGCCGTGGAGGCGGTTGCTCGGGCTGCCCCGGAGTCCGGCGGGGGAGGGGAGGGGACGGGCCGGCGCTTCGAGGGGGAGGCCGGTCGCGGCTGGCCGCTGCGGCTCGGCAGGCGCCGGTCCTGCGTGAGCGACGTGTCAGCCCGGTTGGCGCAGCCCGGCGACGAGGAGCGCGACCAGTCGGCGCGGGTCGTAGCGCGGGTCGCTCTCGGCCCCGATGCAGAGGTTTCCGATGCCGCGCATGAGCTGGTAGGCGTCGAGGTTGCAGGGGATCTCGCCCGAGGCGCGGGCGGCGTCGAGGAGTTGGGCGCACACCGGCAGGAGGCGGTCGAGGAAGTAGGCGTGGAGCCTCTCGAAGCCCGTGCCCTCCCCCTGCATCGCGGCCGCCAGACCGTGCTTGGTGACGAGGAAGTCGACGAAGAGGTCGACCCAGCGCGCCAGGGCGGTGTGGGGAGTGGGGCCCGCCGCCAGCAGGGTCGGGCCGGCCTCGGCACAGGCGTCGACCTGGTGGCGGTAGACGGCGACGACGAGGTCCGCCCGGGTGGGGAAGTGGCGGTAGATCGTGGCCACCCCGACGCCGGCCGCGGTCGCGATGTCGCGTACCGGCGCCTCCACGCCCGAGGTGACGAAGACCGAGGCGGCCGCGTCCAGCAGGGCCTCCTGGTTGCGCCGGGCGTCCTTGCGCTTGGACCTGGCTGAGCTTCCCGGGCTCCGGTCGTCGTCGTTCACCGCAGCACTCCTTCCACGTCCCACCTTGCAAAGCGGAACATGGTTCCGTATTGTATGTGGAACAAAGTTCCGTTTCAGTCATGATGGCAGACCGGCACGTCAGGGGCCAACCTCCGGCGTCAGCACGTTCCGTCCGGAACCGGAACGGCCACGCCCCGGTGCCGCTGCGGATCCGCATGAGAATCGCTCCTCGTCCCACCGAACCCAAGAGTGCGCAAGCACCCGACGGAAGGCACCTCCATGTCCGAATCCACGACCGCGCCCACGGATCCGCAGCAGACCGCGGATGCGCCCACCAGGGTGATATCGGCGCGGCCCGTCGTCCTGTCCGCACCGGGCCGCGGTGATGACCTCCAGGTCCGCGTGTCCGCCCCTGCGACCGGCACCGGCCTGCCCGTCATCGTCTTCTCGCACGGCTTCGGCTGGTCGATGGACGGCTACGCCCCACTGGCCGACTACTGGGCCGCCCACGGTTTCGTGGTCATCCAGCCCACCCACCTCGACTCCCGCACCCTCGGCATCCCCGCCGAAGACCCCCGTACACCACGGATCTGGCGCATCCGCATAGAGGACCTCACGCGTGTGCTGGACGGGCTCGACGTCGCGGAGGCCTCCGTGCCCGGCCTGGCCGGCCGCCTCGACCGCGACCGCATCGCCGTGGCCGGGCACTCCTGGGGAGCACAGTCGGCGAGCGCCCTGCTGGGCGCACGCGTCCTCGACTCCGACGGCACGCCGGGCGAGGACATGTCCGACCCCCGCGTCACAGCGGGCGTGCTGCTCGCCCTGACCGGCCTGGGGGACGACCTGGTCCCGTTCGCCGCCGAGAACTTCCCCTTCATGAAGCCCTCGTTCGAGACGATGACCGCCCCGGCCTTCATCATCGCCGGGGACCACGACCAGTCCCACCTGTCCACCCGCGGACCGGACTGGTTCACCGACCCCTACGCCCACAGTCCGGGCGACAAGGTCCTGCTCACCCTGTTCGGCGCGGAGCACTCCCTCGGCGGCATCCCCGGATACGAGGTCGCCGAGACCACCGACGCCAGCCCCGCACGGGTCGCCCTGATCCAGCAGCTCACCACCGCCTACCTGCGCAGCACCCTGTACGGCGAAGACGCCGCCTGGCACGCGGCGACCACTGCACTGGGGGAGGACCCTCACCCACTCGGCACGTTGAAGAGCAAGTAGTGCACCCGACCAACCGCCCCCGCCCCTCGCTGCCCGGCACCGGCCGGGCGGCGGCACACCCAGGAGACGAGGAAGCAGCCCCATGAGCGCGTCCACCGACAACACGCCCGCAGCCGGCCCGCCCGCTCCCGTCCTGTCGTACAGTCCGGTGGTCCTCACCGTCCCCGGACGGCCCGTCGACCTGCAGGTGCGCGTCACCGCACCCGCGACGGGGACCGGTCTGCCCGTCATCCTCCTTTCCCACGGGCACGGCCCGTCGAACAACCTCTCCTCCCTGAACGGCTACGGACCGATCGCCAACCCCTGGGCCGCCCTCGGTTTCGTGGTCATCCAGCCCACCCACCTCAACTCCAGGACCCTGGCAGGCGAGCTGGCCGACCTGCCCGGGGCACCCTTCTTCTGGCGTTCGCGGGTCGGGGACATGACGCACGTCCTCGACCGGCTCGACGCGATCGAGAAGGCCGTGCCGCAGCTCGCCGGCCGGCTCGACCGCGACCGGGTCGCCGTCGCCGGACACTCCCTCGGCGGTTTCACCGCGAGCCAGCTGCTGGGCGCCCGGATCGACGACCCCGACACCGGGCAGCAGGTCGACCTCATCGAGCCCCGCATCACGGCCGGCGTGCTGCTCGCCGCACCCGGCAGGGGCGGCGAGATCCTGAACGGGTCCATGGCCGACAAGACCCCGTTCTTCCGGACCACGGACTTCTCCACGATGAGCACACCCGCGCTCGTCGTCGCCGGCGACAAGGACGACCCGCGGCACTTCACCGACATGGGTCCGGCCTGGCACGTCGACCCCTACGTCCTCGCCCCCGGCCCCAAGGACCTGCTCACCCTGTTCGGCGCGGAGCACGGACTCGGCGGGATCGCCGGGTACGACGCCGCCGAGACCACTGATGAGAACCCCGGGCTGGTCGCCACGCTCGCACGGCTGACCGCGGCCTACCTCCACGCCCGGCTCCACTCCGGCGACACCGCGTGGCAGGAGGCGCGCGAGGCGCTGGTGACCGGACCTCACCCGGTCGGGCGCGTCGAATCCAAGGAGTCCGCTGCCGACCACGGCATCCCCGGACACGGCAAGGACCAGGGAGTCGTGGAAGACCACCGCGTGCGTGAACAGGAAGCGTGAGGCGCACGCCTCGGGCGCCGTCGTCCTCTCCGCATCGGCGACCCGCCGGTACCTGGCCCGTCGCCGACCGGTCACCGGGCGGCCGTCCGTCGGGGGAACGCGGCTGTGCGCAGAGCGCGTCAGGCCCTGCGCGCGCCCGGGGGCCAGGACCACGTGAACCGTACGGCCGAGGCGCCGTGCGTGCGCAACGGCGTCCGTGGTCCCTCCCCGTCCAGGGGCCGGCTCACCGTCCCACGCTGCGATCAGCACCTCGCACTGCTCCGCGGCCCGCGCGTGCCGGTCCCCCGCGGAAAACGTGCGAGACGGGGATTCCGGGACCGGTGGGGCCTGTTGCGGTGAGGGGGTGCGTGGGTGCGGCGTAACAGGCAGCGATGGCGCGGCGAAGTCTGCACTCGGCGAATCCCACAGCCCGCAGGCCGGGGGCGCCCCGCGGAGTGACGCTGACCGGGTCCCGGAACGAGGAGGGAGGACCTTCAGCGCGTGGCGCCGTCGAGGAATCCCAGTCCCGCGCGCAGCCGCGCGATGATGCGTGCCAGCAGGCGCGAGACGTGCATTTGGGAGACGCCCAGGCGTTCCCCGATCTCGCCCTGGGTGAGTTCCTCGACGAACCGCAGGTGCAGGAGCTGTCGGTCGCGCTCGGACAGTGCGGCGATCAGGGGTGCCAGGGAGTTGAAGTCCTCGATGAGCTCGAGGGCGGGTTCCTCCTCGCCGAGGAAGTCGGCGAGAGCCGCCTCGCCGTCCTGGGCGGCGTCGCCGCTCAGCGCCGCGTCGAGCGAGGAGGGGGCGTAGGCGTTCGACGCCTTGCGGGCCTCGACGACCTCCGCCTCGGGCAGGGACATCAGCTCGGACAGTTCCTTCACGGTGGGCGTGCGGCCGAGGCGGCTCCTCAGCTCGTCCGTGGCCTTGGCCAGTTCCACCCGGGCTTCCTGGAGGCGTCGCGGGACGTGCACGGCCCAGCTGGTGTCACGGAAGAAGCGCTTGATCTCGCCGACGATGTAGGGGACCGCGAAGGTCGTGAACTCCACTTCGCGGGAGAGGTCGAACCGGTCGATGGCCTTGATCAGCCCGATGGTGCCGACCTGCACGATGTCGTCCATCTCGTCCGCGCCGCGGCTGCGGAAGCGGCCGGACGCGTACCGGACCAGGGAGAGGTTCATCTCGATCAGGGTGTTCCGCACGTACTGGTACTCGTGGCTGCCCTCCTCCAGGGTCGCCAGACGGGCGAAGAACTGCCGCGACAGCTCGCGCGCGTCCCGGGGCGTCACCTTCAGGGGGTCCTCGATCACGGAGGGTGCGGAGGGGAGGGGTGCCGTCGTCTGCTGCGCGGCGGACTTCGCTGTGATCGCGGCTGCCATGTCGTGCCCCTTCTGCCCCGTACGACCCCTGGTGTAGGAGATGCGCCTACCCAGGGCGCTGGGATGCACTCCTCGCTCACGGAGGCACAAGGGTGATCGGCCGGCCCGGGTGCTCGCGAAGGGTCCGCGGGGTGACCGTCCCGGATGGTGAGAGCGCGCGGACGCATGGCGGACGCCCGCGACTCGCAGCAGCCCGACCTGTGCCTATTCCTTTCCGTAGCGGGGTGGGCACGCGAATTCCCCGTGGTGTCGACCGCCTCATCGCCCTCGCGCGGGGCGTCAGGGTTCCGGGCCCGTGGCGCGGGTACAGAACGGTTGCACAAGGAAAAAAGCGACAGTGTCGCTTCGAAGCGTCAGGAGGGTGTTCCGATGTCGGGAGCCCGTTCTCCTTCCCGGTACGTCGTGGACAAGGGGCTCACCACCCGCATGGTGACCACGATGTTCCTGATCGGCCTGCTGTACGTGGTCTTCGTCGGAGTCCTGCTGGTCGTTCTCCGGGGCTCCTGGCCCTTCGTCCTGCTCCTGGTGGGCACCCTGTTCGTGGCCCAGTTCTGGTTCAGCGACCGCATCGCGGCCTACAGCATGGGCGCCCGAGAGGTCACTCCCGAGGAGGCTCCCGAGCTGCACGGTGCCGTGGACCGCATCTGCGCCCTCGCCGACATGCCCAAGCCGCGCGTGGCGATCGCCCACAGCGACGTGCCGAACGCCTTCGCCACCGGCCGCAACGAGCGCACGGCCCTCGTCTGCGCCACGACCGGTCTGCTGCGCCGCCTGGAACCGGAGGAACTCGAAGGCGTCCTTGCGCACGAGCTCTCGCACGTCGCCCACCGCGACGTCTTCGTCATGACCATCGCCTCCTTCCTCGGAGTCCTCGCCGGCATGATGACCCGCATCGCGATCTGGGGCGGCTTCAGCAGGGCGGGGCAGAGCCGCGACAGCAACACCGCGATAGCGATGCTCGTGATCCCCTTGATCAGTGCTGCCGTGTACGTCATCGGGTTCCTGCTCACCATGCTGCTCTCGCGCTACCGGGAGCTCTCGGCGGACCGGGCGGCAGCCCTGCTGACCGGGCGCCCGTCGGCACTGGCCTCGGCCCTCACCAAAGTGACCGGCCAGATGGCACGGATCCCCACCGAGGACCTGCGGAAGGCGGAGCCGTTCAACGCCCTCTGGTTCGCCCCGGCGTTCTCCTCCAAGGAGAGCCTCAGCAGGCTGCTGTCCTCGCACCCGACCCTGGAGCAGCGCCTGGAGCAGCTCGGCAGGCTCTCGACCCAGATCGGCACCCGCTGACGAGGCAACGACGAGGCAACCGGCTCGGTGACACGAAGACAGGGAGAAGTGCACCCGTGGGACTCCTCGACGTCATCCTCGGTCGGAGCAAACCCGTGCGCCCGGACCTCGACCAACTGTTCGGCCTTCCCGCAGCCGCGATCACCCTCCAGGCGGCGACCGGATTCACACCGACAGGCGCCGGGTCGGTCTGCTTCGCCAGCGTCGAGGGCGGAGCCTTCGCGCGACTCCGTGGCGAGGTGCGGGAACTGCTGGACGCGGACACCCACCGCGGCGGCGTGCCGGTCGACATCAGCCGGGACGCCTACGGGTACACCTGGCTCCTCGCACGCCACCCCGCCGACGACACGGCCGCTCTGGTCAACGACCTCCATGCCGTCAACACGGCCCTCGAGGAGGCCGGGTTCGGCCCGCAGCTGCTCTGCTCCCTCGTCGGCTTCCGCGACGCGACGGCTGACCGTGCCCTGGCCCTGGTCTACCTCTACAAACGGGGCACGTTCTACCCGTTCGCGCCCCTCCCCGGAGCGACGGAACGGCGGGACAACGCACTGGAACTCGAGGTGAGGGCGCTGCTGACGGACGACCTCCGGTTGGAGACGGACCTGAGCCGGTGGTTCCCGGTGTGGGGTGCGCCGGGGCTCGGCGGTGCGCCGGGTGCCGGTGGGGGCGCGGACTGAACCCGTCCGGTCCGGGACCGCGGGGCCGTTGCGCCGGGACCGGCCGTCCCGGCCCTCGCGGAGGGACGCCTGCGGGCCGGGACGTCTCAGGCCCGGATGTCGTCGCAGGTGACGAGCAGATGCCGGGGTCCGCGCAGGACGGCGTTCTGGCGGTACTCCGGCGGGTCCTCCAGAAGCCTCGGGTTGACCAGTCGGCGTGCGAGCTCGCTCAGCGCGATCTGCACCTCCAGACGGGCGAGCGGCGCGCCGAAGCAGCTGTGGATCCCGCTGCCGAAGCCCAGGTGCTCGATGTCCTTGCGGTCCGGGTCGAAGGTGTCCGGGGCGGTGAAGCGTCGCGGGTCACGGTTCCCGGCAGCGACCACGAGCCAGAGCGGTACCCCCTTGGGGATGGTGACGCCCGCGACCTCGATGTCGGTCAGGGGCGTGCGGTTCGGGATCAACTGCACCGGAGGTTCGAAGCGCAGCAGTTCCTCCACGATGGGGACGGCCAGCCCCGGTTCGTTCCGCAGCCGTTCGAGCACCTGGGGGTTGCGCAGCAGGGTGAGCATCCCGTTGGTGATGAGGTTGACGGTCGTTTCGTGGCCGGCGATCAGCAGCAGGGCGGCGGTGCTGAGCACCTCCATCGTCGTCATCGAGCCGTCGACACCGTGGTCACCGGTCATCAGGTCGGAGAGCATGTCGTCGGCCGGGTCCTTGCGGCGTTCCTCGGCCAATTCGGCGAGGTACATGCCCAGCTGCATCTGGGCGTCGTGGGTGGCCTTGTTCCGCTCGGTGGGGTCCTGTCCGGGCATGGGGTCCAGGCTGGCGGCGAGGGTGTCGGCCCAGGTGTGGAAGCGGGCCTCGTCCTCCCGGGGGACGCCCAGCAGCCGGCAGATCATGGTGACGGGGAACGGGTAGGAGAACTGTTCGACCAGGTCGATGCGTTCGGTGTTCCCGAGTCCGTCGATGAGGCCGGAGACGATGCCGCCGAGGTCCCCGCGCATGTCGTGGATGCGGCGCGGGCTGTGCGGGGGCCCGAAGGAGCTGTTCGTCATGCGGCGCAGCCGGTCGTGTTCCGGCGGGTCCAGTCGGATGAAGGGGGGCGGCAGCGTGGTGTCGTCCCCCTCGGCGTCCGTCAGTCCGTACTTGTCCTCCGTCGTCCGCTTGCGGCGGTCGGAGCTGACCCGGGGGTCGTGCAGGAGCCCCTGCACCTCCCAGTAGGTGCTCACGGCGTAGGCGCCGTCCTCTTCGATCACCGGCGTCTTGCGGAGCTGCTCGTACAGGGGGTAAGGGTTCGCGCGGCTTTCGTAGTCGAGGATCTGCCGCAGGAGCGTGTGAGTCATGACGGGTCCTTGCTGGTCGCTCGCGTCACAGCCGCGTCTGTCCCGTCAAGCGTGGGGTACCCGAAGCCGGCCCGCGAATCGGGGCGTCACGAAGGGTGACGCTCGGGTCGGGCGTGCCGGAGTGGACGGGTCACGCACCGCTCCGGGACGGGCGCCACCGGCGCCTCGCCGGGCGCCGCCGACCGGGGTCGTGCGTGCGGGGCCGGGCTCAGCCGCGCGTCCGCGCATCGGTACCCGGGGCCAGCGGACGGGTGACCTCCCCCGCCAGGCCGACGACCTGGTCGACGATCGTGTCCAGCACGGCCGCCGCGGCGGTGTCGTCACCGAGCACCAGGAAGTTCAGGGTGAGACCGTCGGTCATCACGGCCAGGTAGCGGGCGAGCACGGGGACCGGCACCCGGGGCTCGAACGCCATGCTGTACCGGAGTTGCTCGATGAGCTCGGCGTACGTCTCGGAGTAGAGCGTGTACTGCCGTCGCGCCAGGTGCTCGAAGCCCGGCTGGCGCAGTGCGTACTGCGTGAGCTCGTACGTGAGCATGTGCTCACCGGGATGGGCGGACACGTGGTCCCAGTAAGCTCGGAATCCGGCCCTGATGGTCTCTCTGAGGGTGGCTTTCGGGCGGATCGCCTCCTTCACCACTGCGCGGGAGTGGTCCGTGATCGTCGAGATGACGGACTCGAGCAGGGCTTGCTTGGAGTCGAAGCAGTAGTGGAAGACGCTCAGCGAGACATCCGCCTCGGCGGCGATGGACCGGGTCGTCGTCCGCGCGACGCCGTCGCGGGTCATCGCCCGGATCGCTGCTTCGATCAACTGTCGGCGCCGCTCGGCCGACGGCATCCGTGACATGTGGTTCCCTCCGGTTTCGTGCCGTGCCGTCCCGGCCCCGTGGTCGTTCCGTCAGTGCCGTCAGCTGCTGAAGACGCCGACTTCCCGGAGGGAGTAGCCCCATTTGGTCCCGCGTTCCAGCCCGTGGACGCGCACGTAGCGGGCCGTCGTGCCGGGGAACTGCGTGGTGTCCAGGCCGCCGTCGGCGGCGGACGTGGACCACACGGACCGCCAGTTCGTGCCGTCGTCCGAGACCTCGATGCGGTACGCCTTGGCGTACGCGCGCTCCCATTCGAGCGTGACGCGCCTGATCGGTTTCGGTGCGCCGAGGTCGATGCGCAGCCACTGGTCGTCGCTCCAGCCGCTCGCCCAGCGGGTCTTCGTATTGCCGTCCACGGCCCGGTCGGGCTTGTAGCTGGTGAACAGGCTCCACTCCGACGAACTGGCGGTGGCGGAGGCACCGGAGGCGAGGTTCACCCCGGCCTTGTGGTCTTCGGATGCCTTCCAGGTGTGCAGGTAGGACTCGGCACCCTTGAAGAGGTCATCGATGACGCCCTTGCCGCCGACCAGCCGGACGTCCTCCAGCCAGTCCGGGACCAGGCCGTAGTGCGCGGCACCGTCGGTGTTGACGTCCCACGTGCGTTCCCCGGTCGTCTGCCTGTCGATCACGGAGGCGCCGTCGGCGCTGTGGAAGGGGTACCGGACCGGGTTCGGGGTGTCCGTTCCGCGCGGTCCCGGCCAGCTGCCGACGCCGTTCATGTCGGTGCCGTACCCGTAGCCGACCTGGTACTTGTCGCGCAGCGCCTTCGTGCGCCGGGCTTCCGCGCTGAAGCCTTCGGAACCGTGCATGTACTGGGCGATGAACCCCCCGAGACGGTAGACGCGCTCGGTCCAGTTGAGGTCCATCCAGCTGTGCGAGGAGATCACGCCGGGGTACGACTCCGACTCGAGGACGTCGAGGAGGCGGCCCGCGGCCTTGACGCTCATGTGGTCGATCTCGAGCATCATCTTGCGCTTCATCATGCCGCGGACGGCGTACTCGCCGAGCGCGGTGAGACCGCGGGTGTTGCACCGCGCGCCGGAGGCGTAGGAGGGGACCTTCACGCCCGGCGGGAGCTTCTTCTCCGCTTCGGGGGCCGCGGCGAGCCCGATCGGGTTGTCGGCCTGCGGTCCCGTGCACTGCTCGGTCTTCCAGAAGGTGCCGGTCGACAGGAACTGGCCGACGTTGACGGCGGTGCCGATGCTGCCCGAGTCGAACCGGACCCCGCAGAGGGCGTTGTCGAACTTGTGGCAGAGGAACATGCTCCGCACGCCCAGTGCGTGCAGCTCGTCCAGACCGCGGTCGATGTCCTCCTTGCTGCACTGTGCGATGTCGAGGATCTGCTTGCAGCCGAACGGTTCGGATGTCTCCACCCCGAGCACCACGGCCAACTTGCCCTGTTCGATGACCTCCCGGGCCTGGGCGGAGTCGGTGACGATCCTGAACCAGCCCTTGCCGGGGCCGCCGTACATCGCGTCGATGTAGTCCTGCATCTCGTACGTCTTCCGTGCCTGCAGGCGCAGCGACGTCATCTCGTCGCAGCTGCGGTCCTTGAAGAAGTACACCGAGCAGATGACCCCGTTGGTGACGAGGTCGTTGACGAGCACGCGCTGGCCGCCGCGCCAGGCCCGCTCGACCCAGGCGTAGTAGTTCTGCTGGTGGGTCTGCGAGTCGTGGGCGGGCCAGTCCTTGAACGTCGGCCATCCGTTGGGGTCGTGCTTGCCGTCCCCGCCCTTGGTGATGAAGTCGAAGACGGCGAGCGAGCCGTCCGGGTAGTGCTCGGGGCAGTCCTTGAGTGCGTCGGCGATTCCCGCTGGCGAGAAGGTCTTGCCGCAGATCAGCCGGCCGCCGAAGGCTTCATTGGACATCAGGTGATCGTGTGCGTCCACGAAGCCCCGTACGTGCCCCTGGGCGTCGGTGCCTTTGAACGGCTCGCCCGTCACGTTGATCTGTGAGTCGGGAGCGGGCCGCGCGGTCGGGATCCACCATCCGGTTCCGGCCGAGGAGCTGGAGGCGGTGCCCAGCATCAGGGCCATCACGGTGAGCAGTAACGGCAGGACCGCGAGCGGCCTACGTCTGAGGTGCCGATGTCGAGTCATGGTCATCACTCATGTCTTCGGGTGAGCGGACGATGCGGTCGAGGAGCCGGGGCCGTCCGTGGGCACGACCTCCCCCGAAGGGATTGTCATGGCCTGGTAAACGGTCGCGATGAGGATCGCGACTCTCCCATGCGGAGTCAATAGTCCGGGACGGACGACCTGATGAGGCGAAGGATCTCCCCAACTCGCCCACAGGAAGTCCTGATGGAGGTCGACCGGTTCCGCCGGACGCCGGGGGAGTAGTGCTCGGCCGACCGCACGCGGCCGGGCCGCCTCGGCGACCCGGTCCGCGTCACCACGGGTTGGCGGTCACGGCAGCGGGATGGTGCGGAGCGCCCGTCCTCCCGGTGCGGTCGGCGGCGGGATCTCCGGCAGTCCCTTGTCCGCCGACCCGGCCGGGGCGTCCGCCCCCACCGGAGTCGACGTCATGGGACGTGCCGCGGTGCAACCCTGCTTCTCCGACTCGGACATGGGACCGGTGCGCTGCAGCACACGGTCCGGAACCGCCCGGGACGGCCCGTCGACGACCGCGGGCAGCCGGTAGTCCTCCTTCCTGCCAACTCCCAGCTCGGCGACGGCACCACCATCGCCAGCACCAAGCCGGTGGTCGTCCTCCCCGCGGGCAGCGGCGTCATACGCGTCACGACCACCGGGTCGGGAAGGTCGAGCTACGCGTACTGACGGCGAACGGCCGGTGCTCCACACAGCGGGCCGGGCGGGCGTGCGTCCCGGCGGGCCCCACCCGTCGCGCACCCGGATCCGTGGGACGGCTGAACAACTCTGCCCGCCGCCACGTATGAGACGGCGGGGGCATCGCATCGCGGGGCCCTGCACTGTTGGTGACACCGTATCGGTACGACCTTGGGGCGGCGGATGAGGCACACACGACGGAACCTCCAGCGGATCGTCCGGCTGGCGGCTGTCGGTGGGCTGGTCTGCGGCTCGCTGATGGTGACGGACGCCATGGCGGGCGAACCGGCACAACCGGGCACGCTGAGCGGGGGCGGTGCGCCGGCCGTCGACCCGGCGGTGAAGCTGATGTCGCAGCTCGGTACGTCCCGCACCGCGGGCACCTGGATGGGGTCCGACGGCCACCGGGTCGTCGCCGTGACCGACGCCGAAGCGGCGACGCAGGTGCAGGCGGCGGGGGCCCGTGCCAAGGTCGTCCGGCACAGCATGGACCGGCTCCGGGATGCGACCGAGGCGTTGCGGCGGGCGCCGAGGGTGTCCGGTACGGCCTGGGCGGTCGACTACGCGTCGAACCAGGTCGTGGTGCACGCCGACCGTACGGTGTCGTCCTCCGACTGGTCGCGCATGTCCGCATTCGCCGGGAGACTCGGCGGCTTCGTCCACATGGAACGGACGAAGGGAGCCTTCACGACCCGGGTGAACGGCGGAGCCGCGATGTTCGGGGGCGGCAGTCGCTGCTCGGCGGGCTTCAACGTGACCGACGGCCGGGACGCGTTCGTCCTGACGGCCGGGCACTGCGGTGTCGTCGGGACCGCCTGGTTCGGCGACCGGAGGGCGGACGAGCTGCTCGGCACCACGGTCTCGTCCAGCTTCCCCGGCAACGACTACTCCCTGATCAAGTACCAGAACGGCGAGCAGCCCGCGGCGCCCGGAATCGTGGAGATCGGCGGCGGCCGGGGTGTGAAGATCACCGGTGTGGCGGATCCGGTGGTCGGACAGCAGGTCTTCCGCAGCGGCAGTACGACCGGGTTCCGCGATGGTCGCGTCACCGCCCTGAACGCGACGGTCAACTATCCCGAGGGCACGGTCAGCGGTCTGATAGAGACCACGGTCTGTGCGGAACCCGGCGACAGCGGTGGACCGTTGATCGCCCAAGGACTCGCGCTCGGGGTGACGTCCGGTGGTAACGGGGACTGCGCGTCCGGAGGCGTGACGTTTTTCCAGCCCGCGACGAAGGCGATGGCGGACCTCGGGGTGACGCTGCCCGGCCAGGCCCCCGCCGGCGCGGGTACGGGGACCGCGCAACAGCCGGGTTCGCAGACGGACCCGTCGGGGGCGAACGCCGGGCCGGGCGGGGCCGGGGGTGCGGCTCCTCCCTCGGCCGGAGGAGCCATCGGGCCGGGGATCGTCACCGGCATCGCCGATGGACTCGGTCCGCTGGGTGCGGTCGGGCCGGGGGTCGGGGTGGTCGGCGCCAGCCTTCTGCTGCTGATCGCCAGTCGCTGGATCCAGACGGCCCAGGGTCGCAAGAACTACCGCGACTACTACTCGCAGACCTGGGCCTGATCGGGTGCACCCCGCCCTGTGAGGCTCCGGCCCGGGGCGGACTGCGGCGGCGTGGTCCGGGCGCACCGTACCGCCGGCCCGGCCCCGGGGCCCAACCGCGGGGCCCGGGGGCCCCGCCGGCCCGGATGCCGGGGGGAGACCGTACCGCCTTCGGCACGACGGACGGCGCGGTGTTCTGACGGTGGGCCCTGGGAGTGCTGCGGCTGCGCCGGTGTTGCTCACCCCGGCCGGTCGATCCCTTCGCGCCGTCAGTGGCCGTACGAGCGGCGCACGTAGGCGTGCTCCGGCACGTCCCGCCTGATGCGCGCCCGGGGCCGACCCCGATCTTCGGGTCACCACCGTCCATGTAGTTGACATATCAATTTTATGGTTCTACCGTCCGAAGGGTATGGATGACGCATCAACTATCTCTGCCCCGCGGGGCCGGAGATGCCGCGTCGGCCCTTCGGTGCCCCTCCGGCCGACGCCTCGTAGACGGCACTGCGGAACAAGGAGATCCAGCCAATGTCGACCACGAACCACGAGCCCCACTCCGCCGGGACTGAGAGCGGGCCGAGCCGCAGGTCGGTCCTCAGGTACTCGGCACTCGCCGCCGCTGTTCCCGCCGTGGGCGGACTGCTGCGGCCCGGTGCGGCCGAGGCGGCGGAGACGGCCTACGACCCCGTGCCCCCCACTGCCCTCGGTCCCGAGATCCCCGCGAAGGGCTACCTCGTCCAGGAGGTCCGGGGAGGACTGTACTGGCTGACCGACGGCACCTACCAGATGATGTTCCTGGTGACCGGGGAGGGCGTCGTCGTGGTCGACGCCCCGCCGACCCTCGGGCACAACATCCTGCGGGCGATCGGTGAGGTCACCGCCAGGCCCGTGACCCACCTCGTGTACTCCCACCACCACGCCGACCACATCGGCGCGGCGGGCATCTTCCCGAAGGGCGTGGTGCGCATCGCCCACGAGCGGGCGCGGCACCTGCTGCGCGAGGACGGGGACCCCAACCGGCCGCTGCCCACCCGGGTGTTCTCCGAGTCCTACCGGCTGGAGGTCGGTGGCAAGGTCCTCCACCTGTCGTACCAGGGGCCCAACCACAGCCCGGACAACATCTTCATCCACGCCCCGGCGCAGCGGGTGCTGATGCTCGCCGACGTGATTTTCCCGGGGTGGGTGCCGTTCAAGGGTCTCGCCGTCTCCTCCGACATCCCGGGCTGGATCAAGGCGCACGACCAGGCGCTGTCGTTCCCGTTCGACACGTTCATCGGCGGCCACCTGACCCGGCTGGGGACGCGCCGGGACGTCGAGGTGCAGCGGGCGTACGTGCGTGACCTGGAACGCTTCACCCGTGAAGCGGCCGCGTCGGTGGATCCCGCGCCGATGTTCGCGAAGTATCCGGGCAATGCCTGGGCCGTCTTCAAGTCCTACCTGGACGCCGTGGCCGAGGAGGCCACCGGCAGGATGCTGCCGACCTGGCGGGGCCGGCTCGGAGCGGCGGACGTCTTCACCCTGGACAACGCCCACGTGATGCACGAGTCGCTGAGGATCGACCACGGCGTCCTCGGCCCGTTCGGTATCCGCCCCTGATTCCGCCGTCCGCCCGGTAGGTCGGCGTCGCGGCGGTCGGGACGTTGCGGCCCCGCCGTCCCGGCTCGTCGCGCCCGGGCCGTGCAAGCGTTCGTCCGGCCTCACTCGGGCGAGGTCCCCACTGGTGCGCGGTCCGCTGCGGCCGGCGGACGCTCGATGCGGGCCGCCGCAACCGCGGCCGGATTGCTGCAGGATGGGTCACGTATCGGGCCACGCCTGGTGTGCGCGGGATCCTTGACCGGGGGTCGGGCCGCTACGATGCTGGTGTTGCGACACGTGAGATCCGTGCCGTAATAAGCAACGCCTGTTCCATCGGTTCAGATCAGTCGAGGAGTGGCCATGACGCACCAGGTCCGTGCTGTCGTCGCGCGGGGGAAAGGTGCCCCCGTCAGCCTGGAAACGATCAACGTACCGGATCCCGGCCCGGGAGAGGCCCTGGTGAAGGTCGAGGCCTGCGGCGTCTGCCACACCGATCTGCACTACCGCGAGGGTGGCATCAACGACGACTTCCCCTTCCTGCTGGGCCACGAGGCCGCCGGTCGGGTCGAGGCGGTTGGCGAAGGCGTCACCGACGTGGCGCCCGGTGACGTCGTCATCCTGAACTGGCGTGCCGTGTGCGGGCAGTGCCGCGCCTGCCTGCGCGGTCGGCCCTGGTACTGCTTCAACACGCACAACGCCAAGCAGAAGATGACCCTCGCCGACGGCACGGAGCTGTCCCCCGCCCTCGGCATCGGTGCCTTCGCGGAGAAGACGCTCGTGGCTGCCGGGCAGTGCACGAAGGTCGATCCCGCGGTGTCGCCCGCCGTGGCGGGCCTGCTGGGGTGTGGGGTGATGGCGGGCATCGGCGCGGCGATCAATACGGGCCAGGTGGGGCGGGGCGACTCGGTCGCGGTCATCGGGTGCGGAGGCGTCGGCGACGCTGCGATCGCGGGGTCCCGGCTCGCGGGTGCGGCGAAGATCATCGCTGTGGACATCGACGACCGGAAGCTCGCCACGGCGAAGAAGATCGGGGCCACGCACACGGTCAACTCCCGGGAAACCGACCCCGTGGAGGCGATCCGGGAACTCACGGGGGGCTTCGGCGCGGACGTCGTCATCGAGGCCGTGGGGCGCCCGGAGACGTACCGACAGGCGTTCTACGCCCGCGACCTGGCCGGGACCGTCGTCCTGGTCGGCGTACCGACCCCGGAGATGAAGCTGGAACTCCCGCTCCTGGACGTCTTCGGCCGCGGCGGCGCGCTCAAGTCGTCCTGGTACGGAGACTGCCTGCCGAGCCGCGACTTCCCGATGCTGATCGACCTCCACCTGCAAGGGCGCCTGGACCTGGACGCGTTCGTGTCCGAGACGATCCCGCTCGACGACGTGGAGAAGGCCTTCGAGCGGATGCACCACGGCGACGTGCTGCGCTCGGTGGTGGTGCTGTGATGTCCGTGGAGATCGAACGGCTCATCACGTCAGGCACGTTCTCCCTCGACGGCGGCACGTGGGACGTCGACAACAACGTGTGGATCGTGGGCGACGACGCGGAAGCGGTCGTCATCGATGCCGCGCACGACGCCGACGTGATCGCAGCCGCTCTGGGGGGCCGTACGCTGCGTGCGATCATCTGCACGCACGCCCACAACGACCACATCGACGCCGCACCCGCGCTGGCCGATCGGACCGGCGCTCCGATCCTGCTGCACCCGGACGACCTGCCGCTGTGGAAGCAGACCCACCCCGGGCGACTGCCCGATGCGGACCTGACCGACGGGCAGGTCCTCACGGTGGCGGGCACCGATCTCAGGGTGCTGCACACGCCGGGCCACGCGCCCGGGGCCGTCTGCCTGTACGCCCCCTCTCTGGGTGCCGTGTTCAGTGGGGACACCCTGTTCGCGGGCGGTCCCGGAGCGACCGGGCGCTCCTTCAGCCACTTCGGCACGATCATCGACTCGATCAGGGACCGGTTGCTGACGCTGCCCGAGGAGACCGTCGTCCACACCGGCCACGGCGACACCACCACCGTCGGTGCGGAGGCCCCGCACCTGAAGGAGTGGATCGACCGCGGCCACTGAGCCCCGAGCCGGCGGCCCCGACGGAGGTTCCCCTCCCGCGCGGACCACGACCGAAAGGTAGTGGTCGCGGAGCCGTCGAGGCGACGTTCCGTGCTTCCAGCCTCCTTCACCGGTCCTGCGGGGGGTGTTGTCCGGGCGGCTGGCGCCGGCACGCGAGCAGGGGCCCACACCCCCGTGGTGGGCCTCTCCTCGCGCACGACATCACCCGAACCCCCACGGGCACGGTCGTCCGCTCCGGAGCCGCCGTGCCCGCGGGGCCGGTGCCCGTGCGCCGGGGTGAGCGCCGGGCCTCGGGCGGCACCCGGCCGTGCCCCGCGCCCGGTCATCCTCGGCGCCTCTCGTCGGCGCTCGCCTGCCACCTGCGTCCGATCGCCCGGAACAGGGCCGGATACACCCCGACGTACCGGAACGGCCTGATGGCTGCCATGTACAGCGTGCCGAACGCGCCGTTCGGCTTGACCAGGACGGCCATCTGGCCGCGGTAGCCGCCGGACTCGTCCGGCACCCAGCCGATGTGCATCACCGCGTGCACGGTTCGGTTGGCCATCTCCGCCGCCCACTCGTCGTGCAGCTGGTAGAGGGAGGAGAAGGGCACCGACTGCGGGTCGGAGCCACGAGGGACCTCCCGGAGGTCGGCAGGCAACCGGTCGCGCAGCGTTCGTACCCGGGCTCCGACGCCGGTGCGCGGCGTGTCCCAGCCGAACCACCTCCCCAGTTTCCAGCGGATCGCGAAGAGCGCACGGTACGCGGGGGAGTCGATGGTGGTCTTGTCGTTCCTGCCGTTCGTGATCTGACGCACCAGGTGGTGGAGGTCGTCCGGCCCGCCCGGTGTCGGGAGGACCCATACGTCCTCGAGGTGGAAGTCGCCGGTGACCTCGTGGATCCGCCAAGGGCGGGATGTGTGTGCGGTGCTGGGGAGTCTCATGAGCTGGCCCCTGTCTATACGATGCCGTATAGAAGAGGTTAGGTCATCTATACGCAGCCGTATAGATGCGGAGAACGTGAGGGGAACCACACCATGGCCCAGGCCCGCACGCCACGCGGCAAGTGGATCGAGGAGGGGTTGCGGGCGCTCACCGCGGGCGGTCCGGAAGCCGTCCGGATCGAGTCGCTCGCCCAGTCCCTCGGTGTCAGCAAGGGAGGCTTCTACGGGTACTTCCGCAACCGGGAGGCGTTGCTCGCCGAGATGCTCGACGCCTGGGAGCGCGAGGTCACCGAGAACGTGATCGAGCAGGTCGAGAGCGGCGGGGGAGACGCCAGGGGCAAGTTGGAACGACTGTTCGCCATTGCCTCGTCCGTCGACGGGGCGATGACCGGCGTCCGGGTGGAACTGGCCGTTCGTGACTGGGCCCGACGGGACGAGGCCGTAGCGGAGCGGCTGCGGCGCGTCGACAATCGACGGATGGACTACCTGCGCTCGTTGTTCGGGTCGTTCTGCCGCGACGAGGACGACATCGAGGTCCGCTGCATGCTCGCCTTCTCGGTTCGGGTCGGCCACCACTTCATCGCCGCCGACCACGGACATCGCAGTCGTGCGGACGTGATGGAGCTGACGAGGAAGTGGCTGCTGAGGTGACGCCGGGCCCCGCCCCCGTGTGGCGGGGCTACCGCCCTTGGGGAGCACGGCCGTTGGTGGCGCCTGCCCCTTCGGGGTGTTCGTCGGCCATCTGCCGGGCTGCGTCTGGAGGGTGTGGCCGCCGGCGTGGAGTGCCCGCAGGTCCGGGTGTGAGTAGTTGGCGTACAGGAAGTCCCGGTGAGAACGATCATGGTCGGTTAGCACACCGCATACGGCTGACGCTGGGGTTCGAGGAAAGATCGCCAGGCGGGCCAGGGCGCTGGCTACGGTCCGCTCGTGCCGGTGGAATTTCTGACCGATGAGCAGGCTGAGGCGTACGGGACGTTCACCGAGGCGTCTACGCGCCCGGAGTTGGAGCGGTTCTTCTTCCTCGACGATGACGACCGTGATCTGATCGCGTTGCGTCGTACGGACGCGCACCGGCTGGGCATGGCGGTGCAGATCTGCACCGTCCGCTACGTCGGCCGGTTCCTGGGCCAGGACCCGCTCGCGGTGCCGTGGGAGGTCGTGGAGTACCTGGCCGGGCAGCTCGGCATCGCCGACGCCGCGTGCGTGAAGCAGTATCCGGAGCGCCGGTCGACGGTGTACGAGCACGCGGGCCAGATCCAGGAGCGCTTCACCTACCGGGACTTCACCGACTGGCGGTGGGGGCGGGAGTTCCGCAGCTTCCTGTACGGGCGGGCGTGGACCCACGCCGAGGGGCCGGTGGCGCTGTTCAACCACGCGGTAACGTGGCTGCGGAGGAACCGGGTGCTGCTGCCGGGGGTGTCGGTGCTGGCCCGGCAGGTGGCAGAGGCCCGTACGGCGGCCGAGCGGCGCCTGTACGAGGCGGTGGCCCGGGCGACGGTCCGGGCTGATGCGGCGCTCGCGCCAGCCTTGGCCGAACTGCTGGTGGTGCCGGAGGGCAAGCGGGTCTCGGAGCTGGAGCGGCTGCGCACGCCGCCAGTGAAGTCGACGGGCACGGCGATGGTCCGCGCGATGGAGCGGGTGGGGGAGCTCTCCGCGTTCGCGCTGGGCCGGGTGAACCTGTCGCGGGTGCCGGTGAACCGGCTGTCCGCGCTGGCCCGGTACGGGCAGCTGAGCAAGGCGCAGACCATCGAGCGGGCACCGGAGGCGGCGGACCGCGCTGCTGACGGCGGTGGTGCGCCAGCTGGAATCGCAGGCGGTCGACGACGCGCTCGACCTGTTCGCGGTACTGATGGCGAACCGGCTGATCAGCCCGGCGCGGCGTGCCTCGGACCGTGAGCGCCTGGCGATGCTGCCGCAGCTGGAGAAGGCAGCCCGCGTTCTGGCGAAGGCGTCGAAGATCATTACCGAGGAGCTCGACCTGGTCGCCGAGCACGAGGCGGACCTGGACGTCGCCGCCCTGTGGGCGGTGGTGGAGGAGGCCGTGCCGCGTACAGTGGTGGCCGGCGCGGTGGCGACCGTCGAGGCCTTGGTGCCCGAGGACGACGGCTCGGCCGAGGCGGCGATGCGCGAGAAGCTGGCCCTGCGCTACAACACCGTGCGCCCGTTCCTGTCCCTGCTCGGCGAGTCGGACGCGCTGGGCGCGGCACCGGCCGGGCGGCGCATCCTCAAGGCTGTACGTCGCCTGCCCGCGCTCTCGCGGCGTCGGGTCAAGGACCGGCCGCTGCTGCCCCGCGAGGTCGACGCCGAGCTGGTGCCGGCGATGTGGAAGCGCGCAGTGTTCTCCAACGCCAAGCTGCCGCAGGGCGCGGTCGACCGGGACGCGTACGTGGTGTGCGTGCTGGAGCAGCTGCACCGCGCGCTGAACCGGTGCGATGTGTTCGCCGCCCCGTCGAACCGGTGGGCGGACCCGCGCGCAAGGCTGCTGGACGGGGCGCGGTGGGAGGCGATGCGCGCGAACGTGCTGGCGGGCCTGTCCCTGACCGAGGACGCCGGCGAGCACCTGGCCCGGCTCGTGAGGGGGCTGGACGCGGCGTGGCGGCAGATGGCCGACCGGCTGGAGGAGGCCGGTGACGACGCGAAGGTGGAGGTCGTCGTCCCCGAGGGAGGCGGCCGGGCCCGCCTGTCGGTGGACAAGCTTGGCGCGGTGGGCGAGCCGGAGTCGCTGACCTGGCTGAAGACCACTACGGAGGCGATGCTCCCGAGGATCGACCTGCCGGACCTGCTGTTCGAGGTCCACTCCTGGACCGGATTCCTCGACTCGTTCGGCCACGTCTCGGACCGGCGCACCCGCACGGAGGGCCTGCTCGTCTCCCTGATTGCGCTGCTGGTGGCGGAGAGCGGCAACATCGGCCTGACCTCGGTCATCGACCCGGAGAACAAGGCGCTGACCCGCTCGCGGCTGTCCCACGTCGACCAGAACTACCTGCGCGCCGACACCCTCGCCGCGGCGAACGCCGCGCTCATCACCGCCCAGTCCCGCATCGAGCTGGCCCAGATGTGGGGCGGCGGGCTGCTCGCCTCCGTCGACGGCCTGCGGTTCGTCGTCCCCGTCAAGAGCATCAACACCGGACCCTCGCCCAAGTACTACGGCTACAAGCGAGGCGTGACCTGGCTCAACGCCGTAAACGACCAGGTCGCGGGGATCGGTGCGATGGTCGTACGGGGAACCCCGCGCGACAGCCTCTACACCCTGGACACGCTGCTGAACCTCGACGGCGGGGTGAAGCCGGAGATGGTGGCGACCGACAACGCCTCGTACTCTGACATGGCCTTCGGCCTGTACAAGATGCTTGGCTTCCGGTTCGCCCCGCGCTTTCGCGACCTCGCGGACCAGAGGTTCTGGCGGGCCGACCTGCCGGACGGCGAGGCGCCGGCCGCCGGGTACGGGCCGCTGGAGGCCGTGGCTCGCAACAAGGTCAACCTCAAGCGGATCGCCACGCACTGGCCGGACATGCTCCGCGTTGCCGGGTCGCTCATCACCAACCAGGTCCGGGCCTACGACCTGCTGCGGATGTTCGGTCGCGAGGGCCACCCCACCCCGCCCGGTGCCGCGTTCGCCGAGTACGGCCGCATCGACAAGACCCTGCACCTGCTCGCCCTGGTCGACCCCGTCGACGACACCTACCGCCGACTGATGAACCGGCAGCTGACCGTGCAGGAATCCCGCCACCGCCTCGCCCGCGCGATCTGCCACGGCGGCCGCGGGCAGATCCGCCAGGCGTACCGCGAGGGCAAGGAGGACCAGTTGGCCAGTCTGGGTCTCGTGCTCAACGCCGTCGTGCTGTGTTATCTGGGGCGGCCGGAGGCCGTCCGCTACGCAGTACGAGTGGACTTCCGGGTGTGTACTGTCCGCTGTCGCGGACGGCGTATCCGGGGTGCGTACGTTACAGCTCGTGACGACCGTAGCCAATCTCTCCGGGTACCGTACGCAACGCCTCACTCTCAGCACTGGCGAGCGGACCTGGACCGTGCTGGGCCGGGACCACCGTGTGGTGGAGCCGGCGGAGGAGTACCTGGAGTACCTGCGGACGCAGAAGGTCTCGCCGAACACAGTCAAGTCCTACGGCCGAGCGCTGGCGCTGTGGTGGCAGTACCTCGACGTGTTCGGGCTGGCCTGGGACTTGGTGACGCTGGAGGACTTCGGGGCCTTCCTGACATGGCTTCGGACCGGCGAAGGCCCGGAGGTGACCGCGCTTAATCCGGGGCAGGCCAGGTTTGCGGAGTCGACGGTCGCGGTGCGCCTGCGGGCGGTGCTCTCCTGCTACACCTACCACGAGCTCAACGGGGTAGATGTCGGACGGCAGCTGCACCGGATCACCCACGGCCGGAGCGGCAACTACAGACCGTTCCTGGAACACATCGCCCGCCGCAAGGGCCGTCGGCGGACCACGATCCGTGTCCGGCAGAAACGCGCCGCAGCCCCGCCCACACTCACTCCGCAGCAGATCGACCGGATCTGCGATGCCTGCGCGTACTGGGATAACGCGGCCCGTGAATGGCGGGGGTCCGTACGCAACCGACTGCTGTGGGCCCTGCTGGCCGAGTCCGGACTCCGCCTGGGCGAGGCGCTCGGGCTGCAACACCGCGACTGGCACACAGGCCGGGGCGACACCCCGTTCATCGAAGTCGTCGCGCGCGAGCACCAGCACGAGGTCCGCGCCAAGAGCGGCTACCGGCGCCTGTATGTCTCCGACGAAGTCGACCGGCTCTACGGCGAGTACGTCTGGCAACTGTGCGAGGCCGGCGCCGACCTGGTCACCGACGACTTCGACGCCTCGTACGTCTTCGTCAACCTCGACCGCGAGCCTCGGTTCGCACCGTGGAAGCCCGACAGCGTCTACGACCTGGTGGACCGGCTTCGCCGCGAGCTCGCCGGGCAGGTCCCGGACGGCTGGACGCCGCACTGGTTCCGGCACACCCACGCCACAGCGCTTCTCCTGTCCGGGGTCCCGATGCACGTGGTCAGCCGCAGACTCGGCCACGCAGACGTACAGACCACGATGAACACGTATGCCCACGTCACCGAGGACGCCGAGCTGCGGGCCGTGGCCGACTGGACGAAACTCACCGCCAGCTGGCGAGCTGCGCTGGACACCGAACCGATCGGACCACGCTGATGAGCGCCAAGCTCCTGCTGGAGAACATGCGGGACACCTCCGGCTACTTTCAGCAAGACGTGCTGGACAGCGCGTGGGCCTCCGTCCCGGAGCGGTTCCGCACGGTCGATCTGGCCTCGGCTGGCCTTGAGCCCACGGACCTCGGCGCCTTCACGCTGGGCAAGCACCAGCACAGCTTCCGGCTCCGCTTCTTCCTGCTGCCCGCTCCGATGGATCGCGAGATGGCCTGGTGCTGCTCGCGCCTCGTCGAACTCGGCGGACGGGTCCCGGTCGGATCCTTGCAGTCGCTGATCAACTCACTGGCCAGAGCGGTGGAGGACCACCCGGACCTACGCGGCTCGCTGATGCGACGCACACCGCGCGAGTGGGAGCGGTCCCTGGCCGCGGCCTACGCACGGCACTACGGCCGCCTACCTGGCAAGGGCTGGGGCCTCAACACCGGGACCGTGCTGCGGCGTTACTACCAGATGCTGTGGACCGCCTACGACCAGCGCCCCTGGTGGCAACGCGAGGTCTGGGATCCCATGCTGGACCCGCGGATCCCCCTGCGGGCCCACGAACCGCTGGGCGACCACAGCCTGTACTTCCAGTCCCTCCAGCCGCTCTGGCTACGGCACGGCTTCCAGTGGTACCTCAAGATCGCCCTGGAGACCGGGGGCCTGACCTGGACCACCGCCCGGGCCCGGCGGTCCGGGATCCAGGTCTTCGGCGACTGGATCACCGGACAGCACCCCGCCCCTCCCACCTGGCTGCGCGATGACCCCGCCGAGGTGAGGGCGTTCATGCTGGACTACCTCAGCCATGTCCGCGCCCAGACCGCCAGGTCAGGGCCGAACCGGGGCAAGCCGCTCTCGGCGCTGCGCGTGAACGACATCATCACCGACGTCGAGAAGTTCTACGCGCACATGACCGACTACCGAGAAACGGCAGCCCGGGTGCTGGAGGAACCGGCCTGGCTGCGGCTGACTCCCTACCACGCCATCCTCTGGCGCCACGGGGAAAAGGGCCGGCCCGCGGTCCAGCCGGAGCGCTGGGAGGTCATCGACGACACCGCGTTCTCCCAGATCATGGCCAACCTCCACCTGCTCGGCGCCCCGGTCGAGGAAGGCGGGTTCGGCGACGAGCAGGTCATGCGGATCATGATGCTCCAGGCCCGCCTCGGCCGGCGGATCAGCGAGATTCGGATGCTCGACCGCGACCCACTGTCCGCTCTGAACCAGCTCACCCGTCCCGACGAGCAGGACGCCGCCGACGGCGCCTTCGTCGCCAGGCTGCGCTACCAGCAGACGAAGATCGATCAGGCGCCGGACACCATCCTCGTCGACGCCGAGGTCGTCGCCATCATCCGCGCCCAGCAGCAGTGGGCAGACACTCACCTCGGGCCCCGCTGGGCGGCGGGCTCGAGCCCCAAGTACCTCTTCCTGGCCCACAAGATGAACCGGAACGCGGACAGGCACTACCCCGTCGAGCGCATCCACCAGACGCTGTCCGAGTTCGCCCGCCGCCTCGGCATCCGCGACAGTGCCGGGCGGCTGGTCGACTTCAACCGCACCCACCGATTCCGGCACACCAAGGCCACCAGCCTCCTGAACGCCGGTGTCCCGCTGCACGTCGTCCAGCGCTACTTCGGCCACCTGTCGCCGGCCATGCTGATGCACTACGCGCAGACCCTCGCCGAGACCCACGAGCGGGAGTTCCTGCGCTACCGGAAGATCACCGCCGACGCCCGGGAACTGGACACAGACCCGCGCGACCTCTACGACATGCTGGAGCTGGACAAGCGCACCGACCGCATCCTGCCCAACGGGCTGTGTCTGCTGCCGCCCCGCCAGGCATGCGCAAAGGGCAATGCCTGCCTGACCTGCGACAAGTTCGCCACAGACGCCACTTTCCTGCCCGAACTCACCGCCCAGCAACAACGCACCGGCCAGCTCATCGAGGAACGGCAGAACGCGTTCACTGCCCGGACCGGGCAGCCGATGAGCGAGGAAAACGTCTGGCTCGCCGGACGCCGCCAGGAACAAGACGCCCTCGGCCGCATCATCCTCAAGCTAGAACAGACCCGCCTCGCCGACGGGCCACCCCAGGCCGTCCGTGGGGCCGGCGTCGACGCCCGCACCGACGCAATCACCCGCAGCCAGGATGGGAGCTGACCGGCATGCGCGGCAACCCCGACAATCTCCGCCAGGCCGCCGCCCGCAAGAGCGCTGCCGCCCAGGCCCGCGCCGAGAAGGGCCTGCGGGAGATGATCCGCCGCGGACAACCCATCACCTTCCGCGGCCTCGCCCAGACCGCCGACGTCTCTCTGGACTTCCTCTACCGCTGCACCGAACTCCGCCGACGTGTCGAACAGCTGAGGTCCCAGCAGCGAAGCCACCCGCCGCGGCCGACCACACAGCCGCCACACGACTCGCCCAGCAGCGTCGTGCGCACCCTCACCGCCCAGCTCACCGAACTCAAGCGGCAGCACCGTGACGAGGTCCAGGCCCTGAGGCAGGCCCTCGAAGCCGCCCAGAGCGAGAACCTCGAACTGCGACGCCGCCTTGGCCCCCGGCACACCGCCCGCCCCGAGCCCTGATCTTCTGATTCTGTGCCCAGTGCCCGGATTCCTATCGTTTGACGCGCCCGCGAATGGCCAACACCATGAGGGCCAGAAGGAGCGCTCCGAGGAGTCGACTGACCATCTCGATATAGGTGCCCCAGGTCGTGAGATTCTGGCCACTGGAGCGGAAGACGGTCGAGTTCACGACCACACGCACGGCCTTCTCCGTGCGTTTCCAACTGAACCGGTCAGCTATGGCACTGTTCAGGACCGGGTCCGGGGTGTCGATGATGAGGGCCACTTCGCGGCCGGCACTGGCCTGGGTTCCAGTGACCTGAGGCTTGGGGTCGCTGTTCGGCAGCCCCCAGAGCATCAGCGCGAGCACGGTGGCGGTGACCGTGACAGTCAGCCAGCAGAATGCTCGCGAGGCACGCAGGCCGTATCCCGACAGTGCCCAGTACATGTGCAGGAGCCAGCGTTCCGTACGGGTGGTGCCACGGCCGTCGCGGCGGCGGTCGCGGCGGCGCATTTCCATCTCGCCGTAGTAGAAGTCGGCGGCACCTGGTTCGTTTTTGCCGTCCTCGAACGCCTTGCGGAGCTGCCGATACACCACCACCAAGGCCGCCGGACCCGGCGGCCTATAGTCCGGGCCCTGCGAATGAGGTGTCCACCCCTCCCGCGCCGGGACACGTCCTGCCTGAGCCCGCCAGTGATGTTCCTCAGCGAGCACCTGCCGCCTGGTCTACCGCACCGGCCGCAGACCCCAACGCACCCCCTTGGGCGGGGCATCGAAGTGGCACTCACCCTCCAGACGGAGCTGATCCAGATGGTGCGCGCCAGAGAAGGTACACCGACGCAGATCGACGTCTGTCAGTACAAGCAGGGCCGCGTCGACCCGGAGCACAGAGAGCACAGAGGCAGTCGCCTCTGGCCGATTAGCGAGGTCCGTCGGCAAAGGGCCACGATGTCGGGCATTGGAGACCACGGTGACCGGATGCGCCAAGACCGCTTCAGACAGATCCACCTCCGCATAACTCACCCGGAGCGTGGCGGGACCGTCGAACCTCGTCCCGACACAGGACATTCGCTCGGCAGCCACCTCCACCGTCACAGGACCGGCGAACTCGACGTGGTCCAGACTCAGCCGCCCGCTGCAGGCCAGCGGACCAAGAGTTCGGGCGGTCTCGAACCTCGCCCTGCCGAAGTGCCAGGTGCAGTTTCCCGAACGGGTGAATTGCGCTCCGCTGAAACGCGCGTCGCCCATGAAGGTTGCCTTGCCGAAGTCGGCGATCTCGCCGTTGAAGGTTGCCTGGTCGAAGCTGGCCCAATAGTTGAAGGTTGCCTCACCGAACGACACTTGATCTTCGAAAGTCGTTCCGATGAAGGCGCCACCTCCCTCGAAGGCCGCTTGACCGAAACGTGCGTTGCTCCCGAACACCGCCCCCATGAACAACGCACCTCCGGCGAAGGTTGCCTGATCGAACCGCGCCCAGCCCGTGAACCTTGCACCGGTGAACTCGGCGGTATCCATGAAAGTCGCGTTTTCAAACTCGGCGCCGCCCAGGTGGGGCACACCGGTGGCAGGATCCCGGACCGCATTGAGCACATCGTTGAGCAGCTCCGGAGTGAAGGTCACACCAGGGGCGTGGATGTCCGCTCCGGGACGAAGAGTAGACAGATAGGCGCCGAGGGTGGCGGTGTCGAGATGGGCAAGGCATACGCCATGCCCCGGAAGCACGGGTGCATCGCAGCCTCCTGAGCCGTCTGCAGGATCAGCGCCGTGTCCACAAAGAGCCGGTGGCTGCGGGACGAGGGACGGTGTCGGTGCGGTTATGTCGTACACGACGGCCAAGCTACCTCTGCAGTGGCTCACCATAGATGGTTCACCAGTCGTGATCGCTGCTGAATGCCCTTACGGACGCGACCGTAAGCGTTCTAACTGCAGAAATAGAACGCTTTCACCTGTTTGCTCCGGATACCCTGTGGAACACCCGCTACCTGGACGCTGCCGTCGCCCGGCTCCGCGCCGAGGGACACGACATCAAGGGCGAGGACGTCGCCCGCCTCTCCCCGCTCAAGGACCGGCACATCAACTTCCTGGGACGCTATCTGTTCAACATCAAGGCCAGCGCCCCGGCCAGGGCCTGCGCCCTTTCCGCGACCCCGATGCCGCCGAGGACGAGGACGACGAGGTCCTGGGCTGATCGGTCCACCGGGAGTGCTTGACTGCTGTGACGAACTCGGCGTCGAACCCTTTCCCGCCGGGGTGGACCACTTCTCACATGTGGGATATTCTCCCGATTATGAAAAATCCGGAGGGGCGATCGTCCCAGAATCCCAGTCCCGAGGATGTGGAGGCCCGTTTGGCGGCCCGGCTTGCAGGGCTGCGGACGGAGCGTGGCTGGTCGCTGGATGACTTGGCAGGGCGCGCGGGCGTGAGCCGTTCGACGCTTTCGCGGCTGGAGCGGGCGGAGATCAGTCCGACGGCGGCGTTGCTGGGCAGGTTGTGCACGGCGTTCGGGCGGACGATGTCGCAGTTGCTGGCCGAGGTGGAGTCCGAGCCGCCGCAGTTGGTGCGGTCCGGTCGGCAGTTGGTGTGGCGGGATGAGGCTTCGGGCTTCACACGGAGGTCGGTGTCACCGCCTCATCCAGGGCTGCGCGGTGAGATCGTCGAGGGGGTGCTTCGGCCGGGCTCGGATGTCTCCTACGAGGAGCCGCCCGTGCGGGGACTGGAGCAGCACATCTGGGTGCTGGAGGGGGCGCTGGAGGTCACCGCGGGTGGTGTCGAGTACGAAGTCGGGGCGGGGGACTGCCTGCGTTTTCGACTGTGGGACCGTTCGCGGTTCCGCTGCCTGGGACCTGATCCGGTCCGCTATGCGCTAATGATCGTCCTGCCGTGATCACAGGGCGGGCGCAGGGCACAGTCGGTCAGCGTGATCGGGCCGTCCTGATGGCTTGTGCGGCAGCGGGCTTCACGACCCTGCTGGACAACTCTGCGCTCAACGTTGCCCTGCCGTCCCTGCGGCTGTCGCTGGCGGCTGACGTGCACCAGATGCAGTGGATCGCTGCGGGCTACTCGCTGATGTTCGCACTGACGCTGGTTCCTGGCGGTCGGCTGGGCGATACCCACGGGCGCAAGCCGTACTTCGTTGCCGGCATGGCCGTGTTCGTCTTCGGTGGCCTCCTGGCTGCCGTCAGCTCTGACGCCTGGCTACTCGTCGCCTGTCGACTCGTGCAGGGAGCCGGGGCCGGCCTGGTCAACGGCCAGATGATCGGCATCATCCAGGACAGCTTCACGGGCCCCGCCCGGGCTCGTGCTCTGGGCGTGTACGCGGCAGCGGCGAGCATTGCCGCCGCGCTGGGGCCGGCTCTCGGCGGAGCACTGATCGCGATCGCCGGCCCGGATCCGGGATGGCGCCTGGTCCTCGTCCTGGCAGCGCCCTTCGGCGCCGCCACTTTGGCGCTTGCAACACGTTGTCTGCCTTCTGCCGCAGCACGCAACGCACGGGCCGATGTCGATGTGCGAGGGGCACTCCTGTTCGCTGCCACCACACTCGCCGTTCTCCTGCCCCTGGTCACATCACTGCGCGGAGCCGGCCTGGCCTACTGCGCAGCCACCGTAGGCGTGCTGGCTGTTTTTGCCGTGCTCCACCATTGCCGCACCATCCGCATCGGCGGCATACCACTCATCGCTCCCGCACTGCTGCAGCGCGCCCCGTACCTGGCCGGGGTCACTATCGCGGCGACGCAGTTCGGCGCGCAGATGGCGGCTTCCCTCGCCTTGACGATGTTTCTGCAGGACGGCCTGGGCTTGTCCGCGATGTCTGCTGCAGCGGTGATGCTGCCCATGGCGCTGGCCATGGCCGTCACCTCAAGCCTGGCCGGCCGCGCGGCGGACCGATTCGGCCCCCGCCTCGTCACCGCCGGCATCACCCTATCCGTGTGCTGCCTCCTGGGCGCCGGTGCCGCCGCCCAGCACGCCTGTCCACGCGTCCTGCCCTTCCTTCTCGGCGGCACCCAACTCGCACTCGGTGCCGCAGTCGGTCTACTCACCGCCCCGCTCCAAGCAGAGGTCCTGCGCCATGCGCCGCCCCGAACAGCCGGAGTGGCCGGAGGACTCCTCCAGATGGGCCAGCGGCTGGCCGCCGCCGTGTGCGTAGCAGCCATATCCGGCCTGTACCTGAACGACCGCCCGAGCGCCCTGGCCGAACTCCGCCTTGCCTACGGGCACGCCGTCGTGGCCTGTGCGTGCATCACCAGCCTCGGTCTGGCACTCCGCCTGGCCACCCGCCACCTCAGACCCCCAAACGAACCCGCACCACCACCCACACCCCTGACCATTGCCGCCCCCGGCGCACCAAAGGAACCCGCCCGTGCACACCGTCACCCGTCTGCTCCCCGATAACTTCCGGACCAGCGTCAAGGACCTGGCTGCCGTACTCGCCGACGCCGTCACCGACGGCGCCTCCCTCGGCTTCCTCAGCCCCTTCGACGAGGACGCGGCAGCCGCCTGGTGGCACACCCAGCAGCCGGCGGTAGACGAAGGCAGCCTCATCGTCTGGGTCGTCCAAAGCCCTTACGGCA
The DNA here is from genome assembly GCF_042755225.1 of Streptomyces sp. NPDC059169. NCBI lineage: Bacteria > Bacillati > Actinomycetota > Actinomycetes > Kitasatosporales > Streptomycetaceae > Streptomyces > Streptomyces sp. NPDC059169. The sequence goes on from NZ_JBHZCF010000024.1 coordinate 100,300, forward strand.
TCGCAGGCACCGTCAGCCTGGCCTTGAACCGCAAGCCCAACGGCCGGCATCGTGCCGAGATCGTCAAGCTCATGGTCCACCGCGATGCCCGTGGACAGGGTCTTGCCCGTGACCTCCTCGCACAGGCCGAGCAAGCCGCAGCCCAAGCCGGGGCCAGCCTCCTGCTACTGGACACCCAAACCGGCAGTGCTGCGGAACGCCTGTACCAGAACACCGGCTGGACCCGATACGGCATCGTCCCCGACTACGCAGCCGACCCAGCAGGCTCCCTCCAAGACGGCAGCTTCTATTACAAGCAGCTCACTTGAACCCAACTCGGGCCATCGGGCACCAACCGGCCACCGCCGCAGCTGAAAGCTCCTCTCACATACGGTCCTTTGCGCGAGCAAGATCAATCACGGGTCGCCGGACCCGCCGCCCCCGGATTTACTCGCAGAACCCGCTCTCACTCAAAAGTGGGAGGGGCCCCTTCTGAGACTTGCATTGTGCGAAAATCCGGGCTCATGACGGACCCTCAGCAGCCTGCCCCGGCCGACCGGTCAGACGCCGATGACGTCGAACAGCACTCCTGTCCGAAGTGCGACGCGCAGCCCGGCTCGCCGTGCCGCTCGCGCGGCGGCGCGGTCGCCTCCGCCTACCACACCCGCCGCTTCACCCAGGTCCCCCGTTTGAAGAAGGAACTGCGGGTGCCGACCCCCGCCGACCGCGGCCCGGGTCGGCCGTGGCGCCCGGGCACTCCGCCGCCGGCGCCGATCGACCCGGCCCTGCCGAGCACGGACATCCGCATCGGCTACGCCCGCTGCTCGACCCTCGGGCAGGAACTCGCCTCCCAGCTCGACGCTCTCGCGGGGCACGGCGTCCCCAGGGAAAAGGTCTTCGCCGAGAAGATCAGCACCCGTATCCGCGTACGGCCGAAGTTCGAGGAGGCGCTGCGGACGGCGCGGGAGGTCAAGGCGCACGCTCCGCACTGCCGGGTCATCTTCACCGTGTACGAGATGAAGCGGCTCGGCCGCGACGCCGCCGAACTCACCGCGCTCGCCGACCACCTCACTGCCCACGGCCTGGTCCTGGAGATGCTCGCCGGGCCCCTGCCCGGCATCTACGACCCCACCGGCCCGGGAAAGCTGCTGTTCGCGTTCTTCGCCGCGATGGCGGAGACCGAGCGGGAGAACATCCGCGAGTCCACGCTCGAAGGGCTCGACACCGCGGCCCGCAAGGGCAAGCACGGCGGCCGGCCCCCGGTCATCACCGACGACATGCTCCACACCGTGATCCGGCGCCGCGCGGGCGGCGAGTCCGTCGAGCAGATCCAGCCCGACCTGATCATCCGCACCGGCAAGCGCAAGGGACAGAACCCCTCCGTGGCCAGCATCTACCGAGCGCTCGCCGAACACTCCAAGCGCGAAAAGTACCCCGAAGCCGTCGAACAGGCCCACACCGACTTCGCGGCCCTCCAGACCCACGACGTTCCCCGACCCCGTCCGGACGCCGCAGCGCTCAGCTCGTAACCATGATCGTTCTCACCGGGATTTCCTGTACGCCAACTACTCACACCCCTGGAGGCCCGCGAGTTCACGGAAACTGAAGGGCTCTCCGTGGGAACCCGAGGGCGGACGGTCGTGTTTTCGTGGGTTCGTGCACCGGGTTCATGCGAACACGCGGGGTGGGTGCCGAGCGGGCCCACCCCTGGGTGCCTTCCCTGAAGTCGGTGCTGACACCGTAGGAGTCATGAGAGCAGAAGGAACGACACCGGAACCGGAAACCTCTGTGCAGAGTGGGCTCACAACTCTGGGTGAGGTGGCGTGTCGTTATCAGGCGGATGAGATACGCCCGGAGGATCTGCCGATGATCGCTGCTGAGGCGCTCGCAGCCGGACTGGACACCCCGACATTGTGCGAGCTCGCCGGTTGGCCTCGCAACGCGGATGCCCGCGATATTCGCGAAGCGTTCGAGCAAGCACTTACCGAGTCCGGGATCGGGCTGCCGGATCGGGGCCTGGCGCGGCGCCACGCTCTGCGCCGGATGGCGGCGAGACTCATCGCTGGAGAGATAACTCCCGCCGACTTGGCGACGGACGACTGGTGGGAGACGGAGGTCGAGACCGCGGCAGAGCAATCGTTCGTGGCGCTGATCCCGCAATGCGATTGCTGCATCGAGTACACGTTGAGGCTTGACCAGCAGACGTGGGCGGCCCAGTTGCGGAATGCTGCCCTCGCCCTGACATCGTCTCCGCCGATCGACCCCGGATGCTGACTCTGCCTGGCGTGCTCATCCTCAGCAATGGAGTGGACCGGTCAAGCAGACGTCACTGAAGTGGCTGTTCAGCAGCCTGGTGCAGCAGAGCCCGTGCGGAGTCCGCGTAGCGCATCGCAGTCTTCTCGTCGAGGCCGAACACCTCGGCGAGGTGGAGCGGGTCAGGCCCGTGCGTCAGGGCCTCTTCGAGTTGGCGGTCGACGCGGAGCCGCTCCAGCGTCGCGTCCTGCCCGCGCATCGAAGCGCTGATCCAGTGGTTGCTGGCGCGACTGGTCCTGGTGGCGGTCTGGTTGTTGATCAGCAGGTGGAGGTTCGCGGTGTTCGGCCACCGGTTTCGCCGGTGCTCCAGCCAGTCCAGCAGCAGCTTCAGGGTGAGGTCGTCGAGCGGGCGGACACGTCCGGCGATGGTCAGCCGACGGTTGCCGATGTCGAGGTCGTCGAGCATGAGGTTGGCGATCTGGGCGACCCAGGCGGCATGGACCGCTGCGAGGGAGAGGTGAGCCGCGTCGCCGGGGTGGTGGCCGCCGCGACGGAGCGATCGACCTGCTCTGGGATGAGCGCTTGCAGCACGGCGTACTCGTATTGCCCGACCTTGATCCGACTGGTGGGGTTGCGGAAGATCAGCCCGTTCCGCTTGGCCCAGGTGAACAGCGAGCGCAGGGCGACGAGTTGGTCGTGGCGCTGGTGGCCGTGCAGTGTCTTGATGTAGGTGAGGACGTCGTCGCGGGTCACCTCCCGCAGGTGGTCGTAGGGGTTCGACCATTCCAGCAGGGCCGGGCGGACCCGGTTGAGGTAGAGCCAGACCGTGCCTTCCCGTCGCGGGAGGCTGCGGGGGCCGCCGTCGCGCAGGACGCGGGGTCCAGCGCTCCGCCTCCGAGTGGATGCCGGGTGCGAGACCCTCCAGCCTCTCGGCGAGCCAGCGTTCGAAGGAGGGTTCGCTGTCGTCCTCGAAGATCCCCATCTCGTCCAGGACCGTGACGGTGTGGCCGACCGGCAGGTCCAGGGCCCGCAGCGGGGCGAAGATCTCCGTGTGCCGGATGACGTCGCCCTCGACGTGGCCGGTGAGGACGAGGGCCAGGCCGCGGTTGACGGCGAAGCGGATGTTGCGTCCCCACCCGCGGGTCTCGGCGAGCCGGTGGGCGAGGTACTTTGCCCAGGCCAGCCACGGGCTGGACAGGTCGGCGTCGGCCAGGGCGAGCTGGCTGTAGTCACGGGGGATCTGCGCGAACAGTGGTAGCTGCCGCCAGCCGGGATCCGGGCGCCAGGCCGGTGCAGGAGGCGGCTTGCGCGTGGCTCCCCGCCGTCCTCCGCGCGTCCGAGCCGCGGGGGTCGGTCTCCTGCGGTAGTCCATCCCGACGAAGAACAGTTGGTGATGCCGGATGGCGGCGAGCCGGTCCCGCACGTCCGTCTCGTCCCTGGGCCGACCGACGACGGCCTTCGCACTGAGGCGGGCCTGGCACCAGCACAGGCGGCAGTAGTTCCACTTCAGCGGCTGGTCGCGGCGGCAGCCGGTACATACGGCCGCGTCGTGGCCGCGGCCGAACATATAGCAGGTGGGACAGAGGCGGCCGCTGGAGTTTCCCCAGGCCAGGCAGCTGTCGCAGGAGTCGGTGGGCTTGACGTAGCCCTTCGGGAACCGTGCCACCGGATCACTCCGGCGGCAGCGACCGGCCATCCCGGCGCTTGGGGATCACCTTCGGTGCGGCGGTTCCCGCACCGACCGCGGCTCGTTCCGTCTCCTCTGCCTGGCCAGGGCGGCTGACCTTCTCCGGTTCGGGGATCAGCAGGTCTCCGACCTCGCAGCCGAGGACCACGCAGATGACGTCCAGGTCCTCCAGCTTGAGCGAGACCGGCTGGCCGGACCACAGCCCGGACATCTTGCCGGCCGAGATCACCAGGCCGTGCTCGGCCAGGCTCCGCTGGAGCTCGGACGCCTTCCAGATACCCTTGTTCGCGGCGGTCAGCCGCAGGTTCCACCTCATCGGGCCAGTCCTTCCAGCCGCTTCGCGGCCCGTTCCATCCCGGCGGCCCAGGCGTCCTCGACCCGGGTCTGCTGCACGTGGATATACCGCATGGTCGTGGCGATCCAGGAATGTCCTAAGACATCCTGGATTGCGAGCAAGTCCAGCCCGTTTCCGTAGAGTTGGGACGCGCAGAAATGCCCCAGGACGTGCGGTGTCAACCTGTCCGTCCAGCTCGGCAGATGAGCCTGGACCGCGTTGTCGAGCCCGTTGCGCAGGGCGTCGTCGCCGACCCGGCGGGCGGAGCCGTCGGTGTTCTTGCGCTCAGAGGGGAACAGCGGGGCACCAGGGCGAGTGTGATCGTCGTCGAATTGGCCCCACACGTCCTCGATGAACCACCGCAGTGTCCGGTCGGCACCATTGATCAGCGGAACCATCCGCTCGCGCGGCCCCGAGCCGCGGGCCCCCTTGCCGTGGCGGACGTGGAGCTTGCCGAAGCGGCCCAGGTCCCACTTGATGTCGTCCAGGTCGAGCCCACACGCCTCGCTCACCCGCAGGCCGACCTGGGACATCAACTTCGAGGCGGTGTAGTTCCGGGTTGGGGGGAACTTCCGGCAGGTGGCCAGCTCGCCGCCCCAGCCGGTGAACAACGTCGCGATCTCCGGCTCACTCGGCGGGATCCGCAGCTGGGCGTCCTTGGCCCCGCGCGGCCGGTTCATCTCGTCGATCGGGCACTCGGCCACCCGGCCGGTCATACGATGGATCTCGACCTTGTGCCGCAGCTCCAGGAACATGAAGTACGTGCTCAGCGCCTGCGACCGGCCCAGCCGGGTGCCGCTGGGTGAGTGCCGCAGAACCTTCCCGAAGTACACGTCCGCGTCGGCTGGCTTCATGTCCCACAAGGGCCGGCCGAACCAGGTCCTGATCTGATCCAGGTGACCGACGTCCCCGCGGATGGTGCCGTCCGCCAGCCCTGCTGAGGCCCGTGCCAGGACAAACCCGGACAGCACATCGGTCTCGAACCGCTCCAGCTCCTCAGCCGACGCGGGCGCCCAGTGCTCACGCAGGTCCCGTACGACTGCCAGCGCCGCCAACCCGAGCCTCCCCGCCTTCGACCCGACTGCGAATCGGTCGGACGAGATGAGAACGCTTCAAGAATCCCGAAGTTACGTCACAAGCCAGCAAAGCACGCGAAAGAGGAAGAACCCCCTGGCCATGGGCCCAGGGAACCAGCGGGGCTCAGGGGAACTCGCGGGATGTCGCACACAAGGTCACGGCGAAGCCGGCCCCGCCGTTCCCCGGCGCTGCCAAGTTCGGCCCCGGCAAGAACAACGCGTCCATCACCCTGCTCGGGCAGCAGCTCGTCCGGAAGGGTTTCGGCAAGCACTACGCCTTGGGCCCAGGGCCGAAGTGGTCGAACGCGGACCGCAGGAACGTCCGCGACTTCCAGCTCGCGCACGCCTCCCTCAAGGGCGACGCCGACGGCATCCCCGGACCGCAGACCTGGAAGATCCTGTTCTCCTGACCCCCTCCCAGCCGGCCCGCACCCGCGGGCCGGCCCCTCCCCTCGAAAGGCCCGTCCATGGCAGGCGAGACCGTCATCACCGTCGCAGGCAACCTGGTCGAAGACCCCGAACTCCGCTTCACTCCCTCTGGCGCCGCAGTAGCTAAGTGGTCCGGTCCGGAAGTCCTTCGGGGGTTGATCACGTAGCTGGCTCGGCGGAGGATTCTTCCTGGTGATCGGCGGTGTGTCGGTCGAGCCTGGCCAGCGGATCGTCCAGGTCGGAGGTGGTGTCAACCCCTACCTGAAAGGGGCGTTGGGGATGGCCGCGTTCGGTGCGGCACGGACCATGGACTCATTCCTGCAAGCCCCGGATCTCCCACGCGTGCTCGTACGCCGTCATCTGCCGCTCGGTGTACCGCTTGATACACGAGCCGTCCTCGGTACCCAGCTGCTCGCCCAGGTGCTCGATCACCGCTACAAGCGGCTGACCGCCCGCCGCGGCCCGATCAGGGCGCTGGTCGCCGTCGAACACTCGATCATCACCGCGATCTGGCACATACTCTGCCCTACCACGAGCTCGGCGGCGACTGTTTGACCCGCCGCGACCCCGAACGCGCTACCCGCCGAGCGATCGACCAGCTCAACCAGCTTGGCTTCACCGTCACCCTCAACCCGAGGGAAGACACAGCCTGACCAGCAGCCCGGACACCTGGCGGTCCTCCGCGACCACCGGGCAGCCAGCTATGCTCACACCCACTCTGACCAGCTGTTATTAACGCATCAGAGTCGCTCAGTGGGATCGATCCAGCGGGTTGGCCAAAGTGGTCAGCTTCGCTTCCACCTCGGCGCGTGCCTCGGCTGCGGCTGCTGACAACCACCGCCCGGCGTCCACCATCTCCCGCGTCAACAGATCGCGCTCCCGCTCCGCCTCCGTCACGTCATGGGAGTCGATGGCCATCTCGACCGGCTGTCCGCCGGTTGCCAGAGCGATCAGGTCGGCATAGGCGTCGTTGCGGTCGGTGATCTCCACGATCTGACGTCGTTCGTCGGCCAACTCGACGGCTCGCCGCACGCGGGCCACGTACTCCTCAAGAGCCCTGGCCTGGCTGTCCATGACGTGGAGCACGGTCTCCAGTACCTCGATCTGCGGACCTGCGGCAGCCAGCACCTGTGGGGACCCGGTGGAGCCGATCCGGTCCGCCAGCTCGCTGCGAAGCTGCTCACGCAGTGCGAGCGTCTGAACGATGTGCCACTGCTGCTCCGCGACCAACTGACAGGCGGGCGCAACGTTGACATCTGCGGGCACGCTCCCGGCTAGCTCCTCCCCGGCCAGCGAGGACTGTACGGTCCGCAGTGCGATCCTTCGGCCCTCACCGTCGAGGTCGGTGAGGCGCACGTAGTGGCGGCGGTACTCGCGCTCCAGACGGTTCCCGGAGCCGCCGGGACGCAGGGTGACCAGCAGCCCCAGCCAGCCCAGATATCCGGCCGCTGCCAGCACCATCCACCCGGCCGGCAGGAAGAACAGCATGACGAGGACGCCCAGCCCGTAGACGACCGCGAGGCAGCTGGCCGTCTCTGCTTCCTTGCCGAGGGCACCGATGCAGCACAGTCCGAAGACCACCACCGTGATCGCGATCCCGATCTTGGACTGCGAGCTCACGAGCATGGCGATCAAAGCCGCCGTCGTCAGCAGCCAGCCGACGGCGCGCAGGACGGGACTGCGCTTTCGCTCGGCGGGTTCCCGGGGGAGCTCACGTTTCTGTTCGGCAGTCAACAAATAGCCAGCGGATGCCTCCAGGGCATCTCGTGTCTCGCTGGGAAGGATCGGATCGACGAAGAGGTGCTCCTCGTCCTCGCCTTCGGTGATGTCCTGCGCGTCCGGCATCGTTCGAACCGTCCCCCCGGTTAGTCCTACCACCCCGTTTTTCTTGATGATCCGCAGCCTGAAAGAAGCTGTCAAATGAATGGGTCCGCCTTCGCGGTCGGTGGGGACAGGCGGAGCCCGGCCTTGGGACTGGTAGGCCCGCATGTTCAGGTGTCGCGTATTCGCCGTAGCCGCAGGCCGATCGTCACCCTGTGTCGGTGCTCTGCGGCATGATGACCAGCGTGGACACCGAGATACTGATAGACGTCTGGCAGCGGCTTCTAGCCGACCCTCGCAAGTCGTGGGTGCTGTTCGAGCATGGCACTTGTGTCGTGCTGACCACTCCGGAAGGGGAGCTTGCTGAACAAGCCACCGACCTCCTGAAGAAGTTCGGCCCGGCTCATGCCGGATCTTCGGCAGGAGACTTTGGGGTGATCGACCCCAAGGACGTCGAGGGATGGGTCGTCACTGGGCATCACAACGACGTACTTACCTATGTCGGCCCTGATGAGCCTCAGGATCAGTCGCAGATCGCTGTCGGGCTATTCGGACGTTCCAAGCGCCACCGAGACGGCACCGAGCTTCACGTCGTCCATGTTGAGGACAATCGCGGCTCAGCGGACCCAGCGTAAGTACCGCGCTTCATCGCTGGTGGTCACCGGGGGCGTATCGGCTCCATGTTCCTCCGGCTTCCGTGACCAAGCGAGTGGCTGTCTTGTAGTGATAGCCAAGCGCCTTCGCGATGACGGGAGCCGGGGCCTGGAGGACGAGATGCCGAATGGCGGAGGTCCTGCCGCGCTGCGGCGGGACGCCGATCTCACGCAGATGGACTTGCAGGCTGACCGGGTTCATGGGCTGTCCGGGCTGACGGCCGGGGAAGAGCCACGCTGAGCTCCTGCTGCTGGCGTAGGGCAGGTGCTGGCGGGACCGGATGTAGGCCCGCATCAGCTCGGCGACGGGCTCCGGCAGTGGAGATGGCGGCTCTCCCAGTCGGACGGTGACGGTCGTCTCGTCGTCGATGATGTCGTCGATGGTGAGGCGAACGATGCGGCTGACGGGTTGCGCATAGAGGATTGGGTGATGACGGCGGGCGGTAGCGCGAGGCGGGGCATCCGGCCGGTCTTCATGCACCACCGCAGGAATGACTGGGACGGACGGCGGGTGGCCAGGCTCTCGGTGTGCCATGCATCGATATCGGCCTGCTGGCACTGCCCGATTGTGCGCCCTCGGTCGGCGAGCCATGCGAGGAAGGCGCCGGCCTGGGTGATTTCCTGCTTGGTGTGGTTGGTCTGGGAGCGTCCCAAGGGTGCCTTCTCTGCCTTTGCCCGCAGGTGCCTCAACTGGTGCCAGATGGCGAAGTGCCGCAGAAGCTGACGGTGTTCGGGTTCCTCGATGGTGGCGAGCCGTTCGGTCAGCCAGCGTTGGTAGAGCAGGAGCTGCCGGTTGACTCGCGGGAGGACACCGCTGTCCATAAGCAGGTCACGAGTAATCGTCAAGACCTGTGGACAGGTGGGTTAGAAGAAGCCGATCGTGTCCTTGAGGAGCCGGAGGGCCTTTGCGTGGATTGTCGCGTTATT
>NZ_JBHZCF010000025.1:0-108667 GCF_042755225.1 Streptomyces sp. NPDC059169
GGTTACATTCCGAACCCGGAAGCTAAGCCTTTCAGCGCCGATGGTACTGCAGGGGGGACCCTGTGGGAGAGTAGGACGCCGCCGAACTATTGTTGAGGGGAGCCCCGGACCAATCGGTCCGGGGCTTCCCTGTTTTTCTGGGTACCCCCCTGCGTACTACCCCCACCAGCGCTGAGGGTAGGGTCAGGGGGCATCGTCGGCAGTACGTTCAGGCACAGGAGGCCCCCGGGTGGAGGTCCAGGAGACTCGCGTTCAGACGGACCGGGTCCTCACCATCCCCAACATCCTCAGCATGGCTCGCCTGCTCGGCGTACCGGTGTTCCTGTGGTTGATCCTCCTGCCCGAGTTCAACGGACCCAATGCCGACAAATGGGCCCTGCTCGTCCTGGCGCTCAGCGGGGTCAGCGACTATTTGGACGGCAAGCTAGCGCGACGCTGGAACCAGGTCAGCAGTCTGGGGCGACTCCTCGACCCCGCCGCGGACCGTCTGTACATCCTTTCCACCCTGGTGGGCCTGACCTGGCGGGGGATCCTGCCGCTATGGCTGACCCTCGCGCTTTTGGCCCGTGACCTGATGCTCCTGGTGATGGTGGGAATCCTCCGACGGCACGGATATCCGCCCCCCCAGGTGAACTTCTTGGGGAAGGCGGCTACCTTCAACTTGATGTACGCCTTCCCGCTACTGCTCCTCAGTGACGGAACCACGTGGCTTGCGTCACTCGCTGCAGTTTTCGGATGGGCGTTCGCTGGTTGGGGTACAACTCTCTACTGGTGGGCAGGGATCCTCTACGTGGTCCAGGTCCGCCGACTCGTCAAGGCTGATGCCGAGGCCGATTGAGCCGTACGCACGAGGTCGTGCAAGGTCCGCAGGACCGCACATGACATGAGAAGAGCTTCCACGTACGGGTGAAGTCGGCTGGACCGTCGTCTCTTCAAGGAGGACGCTTCCGACATGAAGGCCGTCGTGATGGCTGGTGGCGAAGGAACCCGACTTCGCCCCATGACCTCAAGCATGCCCAAGCCACTCCTTCCGGTGGTCAATAGGCCGATCATGGAGCATGTGCTGCGCTTGCTTAAGCGGCATGGGCTCCATGAGACGGTCGTGACCGTCCAGTTCCTTGCTTCTCTCGTCAAGAACTACTTCGGCGACGGCGAGGAACTGGGGATGGAGCTCACCTATGCCCACGAGGAGAAGCCACTCGGCACCGCGGGGAGCGTGAAGAACGCCGAAGAGGCACTGAAGGACGATGCATTCCTCGTCATTTCGGGTGATGCCCTCACCGACTTCGACCTGACCGACCTCATCGCCTTCCACCGGGAAAAGGGCGCGATGGTCACCGTGTGTCTGACCCGTGTGCCGAATCCACTGGAGTTCGGCATCACCATCGTGGACGAGCACGGGAAGGTCGAGCGTTTCCTCGAGAAACCGACCTGGGGACAGGTGTTCTCGGACACCGTGAACACCGGGATCTACGTCATGGAACCCGAGGTCTTCGACTACGTCGAAGCCGATGTCTCCGTCGACTGGTCAGGCGATGTCTTCCCGCAGCTCATGAAGGAAGGCAAGCCGATCTACGGCTACATCGCCGAAGGCTACTGGGAGGACGTCGGCACCCACGAGAGCTATGTGAAGGCTCAAGCCGACGTGCTCGAGGGCAAGGTCGACGTGGACATCGACGGTTTCGAGATCTCGCCGGGCGTGTGGGTGGCCGAAGGCGCCGAGGTGCACTCCGACGCCGTGCTCCGGGGCCCGCTGTACGTCGGTGACTACGCCAAGGTCGAAGCCGACGCCGAGATCCGTGAGCACACCGTCGTCGGATCGAACGTGGTCGTGAAGAGCGGCGCGTTCCTGCACCGGGCCGTCATCCACGACAACGTCTACGTCGGTCAGCACAGCAACCTGCGCGGCTGCGTGATCGGCAAGAACACCGACATCATGCGTGCCGTCCGCGTCGAGGACGGCGCCGTTATCGGGGACGAGTGTCTGATCGGTGAAGAATCGATCGTCCAGGGGAACGTGCGGATCTACCCGTTCAAGACCATCGAAGCAGGCGCGTTCGTCAACACGTCGGTGATCTGGGAGTCCCGCGGTCAGGCACAGCTCTTCGGCGCCCGGGGTGTCTCCGGGATCCTCAACGTCGAGATCACCCCGGAGCTCGCCGTGCGGCTCGCAGGCGCGTACGCGACCACGCTGAAGAAGGGCGCCACGGTCACCACCGCCCGCGACCACTCCCGTGGTGCGCGTGCCCTGAAACGAGCCGTCATCTCGGCGCTGCAGGCCAGCGCGATCGACGTGCGCGACCTCGAGAACGTCCCCTTGCCCGTCGCCCGTCAGCAGACGGCTCGCGGCAGCGCGGGCGGGATCATGATCCGCACCTCGCCGGGAGTGCCGGACTCCGTCGACATCATGTTCTTCGACGAACGCGGTGCGGACCTCTCACAGGCCGGACAGCGGAAGCTCGACCGGGTGTACGCCCGCCAGGAGTACCGGCGCGCCTTCCCGGGTGAGATCGGAGATCTGACCTTCCCGGCCAGCATCTACGACTCGTACACGGGATCACTGCTGCGCGACGTCGACACGACGGGCATCGCGGAGGCGGAACTCAAGGTGGTCGTCGATGCGTCCAACGGCAGCGCCGGTCTCGTGCTGCCGAGCCTGCTCGGCCGGCTCGGCGTGGACTCGCTGACCATCAACCCCGGGCTCGACGAGTCCCGACCCACCGAGACGGCAGACGCCCGCAGAGCGGGTCTGGTCCGCCTCGGGGAGATCGTGGCCTCCGCGAGGGCGGCCTTCGGCGTCCGTTTCGACACCGTGGGCGAACGACTCTCGCTCGTGGACGAGCGGGGTCGGATCATCGAGGACGACCGAGCCCTGCTCGTCATGCTCGACCTCGTGGCGGCAGAGCGGCGCAGTGGCCGCGTGGCGCTGCCGGTCACGACGACGCGCATCGCCGAACAGGTCGCCGCGTACCACGGCACACAAGTTGAATGGACGACGACGTCGCCCGACGATCTGACCCGGGTCTGCCGGGAGGATCCCACCATCTTCGGTGGAGACGGGCGAGGCGGCTTCATCGTTCCCGAATTCAGCAGCGTGTTCGACGGTACGGCCGCGTTCGTGCGGCTCATCGGACTGGTGGCCCGCACACAGCTCACCCTGAGCCAGATCGACGAACGGATCCCACGGGCGCATGTGCTGCGCAGGGACCTGGCCACACCGTGGGCCGTCAAGGGCCTCGTGATGCGCCGGGTGGTCGAGGCAGCGGGAGACCGCACCGTCGACACCACCGACGGCGTGCGCGTGGTGGAGGCGGACGGCCGGTGGGTGATGGTCCTGCCGGACCCGTCCGAGGCCGTCACGCACCTGTGGGCGGAAGGACCCGACGAGGCCTCGGCCCAGGCCCTGCTCGACGAGTGGTCCGGGGTGGTGGAGAGCGCGGGTACCTGAGCCCGTCGGCGGCGTTTCCGGAAGGGGACGTGCGTCCACCTTCCGGGAACGCCGGTAGGGCCATTCGGCGGTAGCGGTGACGACGTGCGACGATGTGCGGCATGCCGCAGCCACCCCCCATTCGGAGCACAGCCCAGCCGCCGCGCCCCGATGCCTCGATGTCGCTGCTGAACAACGTCATGGACCACAGCCTCGACGAGGGCTACGCGGAGGCGGCGGCCCGCAGGGACGCCGGCGGCGGGCCGCTACCCAAGACGCTGCGCGCCAAGCTGTGGCTGGCCGCCGGTCTGGTGCTGGCGGGGCTCGTGGTCACCCTGGGTGCCGCGCAGGCGCGGATAGCGGCACCGGTCGTGGCCAAGGAGCGCGAGGAGCTCATCGATCGCATCAACAGCGAGACGTCGGCTGCGGACGCGCTCGAGAGCAGCGTCGACGAGCTCCGCACCGAAGTCGGGGAGCGGCAGCGCAAGGCGCTGGAGAACCACGGGGGCGACCGGGGAGGGATGGTCGCGCTCCTCTCCGGAGCCACTGCCGTGAGCGGCCCTGGCGTGAAACTCGTCGTGGACGACGCCGGGGACAGCGGGGCGGACGGCGGCGGTCCGCGGGGGAGCAGCGGATTCTCCGACACGGGCCGGGTGCGGGACCGGGACATGCAGCGGGTGGTCAACGGCCTGTGGGAGTCCGGTGCCGAGGCCGTGTCGATCAACGGCCAGCGGCTGACCGCCCTGTCGGCGATCCGCGCAGCGGGTGACGCCATACTGGTCGACAACAGGCCGCTGGTGCCGCCGTACACGGTGCTGGCGGTGGGGGACGGGAAGAAGCTCAGCACCGCCTTCCAGGACAGCGCCGACGGCCAGTACCTCCACGCGTTGCAGGAGAACTTCGGCATCCGGACGAGCATCTCCGCCCAGGAAGAGGTGCGCCTGCCTGCCGCGCCGAGCCTGATCGTACGTACCGCACAGCCGAGGACCGCCCCCGCCGGAGCCGGCAAGGGGCAGGGCACCGCAGAGACAGGGAAGGGCACATCGTGATCGCCGTACTGGGCCTCGTCGTGGGAGTCGTGGTCGGACTGTTGGTACGCCCCGAAGTGCCGGCGGTGGTGGAGCCCTACCTCCCCATCGCCGTCGTCGCGGCCCTCGACGCGGTCTTCGGAGGTCTTCGGGCGATGCTCGACGGGATCTTCGTGGACAAGGTCTTCGTGGTGTCGTTCCTCTCGAACGTCGTGGTGGCCGCCCTGATCGTGTTCCTCGGTGACAAGCTGGGCGTCGGTGCCCAGCTGTCCACCGGCGTCGTGGTCGTCCTCGGCATCCGCATCTTCTCCAATGCGGCGGCCATCCGCCGGCACGTGTTCCGGGCGTGAGGCCGATGAGCGAGAACGCACGGACGCCGGAGGAGCCGCGGGACGGGTGGCGCGAGGGCGAGCGCGGGCCCGCGCCGGACACCGCGGAGGCGGAGGCGGTGACCGCCTCAGGGGAAGGCACGGGCGGCGAGCGCCGACCGGCCGCGGTCCGAGCGGGCGGCTCGTCGCCGGCCCGCCCCGATGCCGCTGAGCCGGGATCGGGCGTCCCCGATTCAGGTGATGTCGAGGCGGACGGACACCAGGCTCCGGCCATGGGGCAGGGGGCGGCGTCGTCCGGTGGGGAGCCGGAGCTCACCGGTCGGCAGCGGCTCGTCGCCGGCCTGTGGCCGCCACGTGTCAGCCGCGCCCAACTGGTCGTCGCCCTGCTGCTTTTCGTGCTCGGCCTCGGCCTGGCCATCCAGGTACGGTCCACCAGCGACAACAGCGCGCTGCGCGGAGCGCGGCAGGAGGACCTGGTGCGCATCCTCGATGAACTCGATGATCGCACCAAGCGTCTTGAGGATGAGAAGCAGCGTCTGGAGGACCAGCGGACCGAGCTGGAAACCAGTTCGGACCAGGCTGAGGAGGCACGGAAGCAGACCCTGGAAAAGGAGCGTCAGCTGGGCATTCTTGCCGGTACGGTGGCGGCGGAGGGCCCGGGGATCACCCTGACCATCGATGACGGGGCCGGCTCGGTCGAGTCGGACATGCTCCTCGACGCGATCCAGGAGCTGCGTGCCGCGGGTGCCGAGGCGATCCAGATCAACGGCGTCCGGGTGGTCGCGGACTCCTACTTCTCCGGCGGGGACGGAGACATCCAGGTGGACGGCACGAAGATCAGCGCGCCATACCGGTTCAAGGTGATCGGCAAACCGCAGGATCTGGAGCCCGCCCTCAACATCCCGGGGGGCGTGGTGCAGACCCTGGAGAAGGAGCAGGCCACCGCCACGGTGACCCGGTCGGGCAAGATCGTTGTGGATGCCTTGCGACCCGTGGAACGGCCTGACTACGCTCGGTCGTCCTCCCAGTGAGACGGAAGTGCAAGGGGTGACCGGACATGGACGAGAGGTTGCGGGGGGTCGGCGCATCGTAAGCGTGCTGCGTGGTGGAAACTGTCCGGTGGCTACGGACGTTGTGAAGATGTCCGGGTCGGCAGGTGTGTTCGTTCAGGGTTCCTGCCCCACGGGCGGGTCTATTTCGGTCAAGGGGAATCGCCCGTGAAGTTGTTTGGGAAATTGTTCGGCAAGAGCGCACGTGAGGACGGCGGCAACGCTCGTCACCGCGCATCGCGCCATGGCCAGGAGACGGAGCAGGGCGGTGAGCGCCCGCTGTTCCGCGATGAGGTCGCCGGTCCCGGCGACATTCAGGAGGGTCAGGGCGCGTCTGCTGTTGACCCTGCCGGTCCGGGCCGCATAGGTTTCGGAGAACCGTCAACCTCAAGTACGGGTGGAGAGTTTACGTCCGACCCGTACGCATCCCACGCCCCCGCGGGGCAGCCGCGGCAGGAGGGCCCGTCCATGCCGGTTTGCACGCGATGCGGTCACCGCAACGCCGAAACCAGCCGCTTCTGCTCCAACTGTGGCGCGCCGCTGCGGCCCGGAGTCCCGGCCGAGCGCGCCTCGGAGACGACCTCGACGATCTCCATTTCCGGACTCGAGGCGTACGAGTCGGAGACCACCGGCCAGACACCGGTCCCCTCGCTCCCTCCCGAGGCCCAGGCGGCCGTGGAGGCCCTGCCGCTCGGCTCGGCGCTGCTGATCGTGCGTCGCGGACCGAACTCGGGAAGCCGCTTCCTGCTGGACGGCGAGCTGACCACGGCGGGGCGTCATCCGCAGAGCGACATCTTCCTCGACGACTTCACCGTGTCCCGGCGCCATGTGGAGTTCCGCAGGGCGGCGGACGGCAGTTTCACGGTCACGGACGTCGGCAGCCTCAACGGCACGTACGTCAACCGCGAGCCGATCGACTCGGTCGTCCTGGCGAACGGTGACGAGGTTCAGATCGGTAAGTACCGGCTGGTCTTCTACGGGAACCAGCGGGGCGTGTGACCCTCAGGGGAGTCCATGCTGCGAACTCCGACGGGCGGTGCCGGTCACGGCACCGCCGGAGGCGACAGGCTGGTCAGCATCGGATCGGTGCTGAACCAGCTGCGTGACGAGTTTCCCGACGTCACGATCTCCAAGATCCGGTTCCTGGAGGCCGAGGGGCTCGTCGAGCCGCAGCGCACCCCGTCGGGCTATCGCAAATTCAGCCCCGAGGACGTCGAGCGGTTGGCCCAGGTGCTGCGCATGCAGCGGGACCACTATCTTCCCCTGAGGGTCATTCGCGAGCATCTCGACGGCCTCGACCGAGGAGAAGATCCCCCGCTGCCGCCGCAGGGTTCCCGAGGAGGCCCGGACCTCGTCGGGCATCCGCAGACGGACGGTCCCACGGCCGCCCGGGTGGGGCGCGCCGAGCTGCTCGCCGCGGCGGAGGTGACCGAGGCGGAGCTCGACGAGTGGGAGTCGTACGGACTCATCCTTCCGGCGGCGGACGAAGGTTATGACGCCGAGGTCGTGACGGTGGCCAAACTGATCGCGGATCTGGGCAGATTCGGTCTGGAGCCCCGTCACTTGCGCGCCATGAAGGCGGCGGCCGAACGTGACGCCGGGCTGGTCGAACAGGTGGTCGCACCGTTGCGGCGGCACCGCAATCCGCAGACCAGAGCACATGCCGAGGCGACGGCCAGGGAGCTGGCGAGCCTGTCGGTGCGGCTCCACGCGGCCCTCGTGAAGACCGCGCTGGGCGTCCGCCTGCACTGATCTCGGCGGAGCCCGACTACCCAAACCTGCCGAGCACGTCCTAGGGTTGCTGTGTGAACGAGCTCGACGTTGTGGGTGTCCGGGTGGAAATGCCTTCCAACCAGCCGATCGTGCTCCTGCGTGAAGTGGGAGGCGACCGGTACCTCCCCATTTGGATCGGTCCGGGGGAGGCGACCGCGATCGCCTTCGCGCAGCAGGGCATGGCTCCTGCCAGGCCGCTGACCCATGACCTGTTCAAGGACGTGTTGGAGGCCGTCGGGCAGGAACTCACCGAGGTGCGGATCACGGACCTCCGCGAGGGCGTTTTCTACGCCGAGCTGGTCTTCGCCAGCGGGGTCGAGGTGAGTGCCCGTCCGTCCGACGCCATAGCGCTGGCGCTGCGCACGGGTACGCCGATCTACGGCAGCGACGGCGTGCTGGACGACGCCGGCATCGCGATCCCCGACGAGCAAGAGGACGAGGTGGAGAAGTTCCGCGAGTTCCTCGACCAGATTTCCCCCGAGGACTTCGGTTCCAGCAGTCAGTGAACCCTGCTGCCGTAGCGTCCCCGCGCACGACGCTTCAACCGGCGATCTGTGCCCCGCGCCGGGGTACGCAAAACCACTCTCAGGGTGATTATCACTCGGCGTGCCGAGTGTGGCGATCGTTGACGCACCCCAGGGGACTGCCTACCGTCGAGATGGCAGGTCAAGGACGGAGGTCGGCGTGAGGAACAGCGGCGACGGTACGGCGGCGGGGTCCCTCGGGCACGGTCCGACGGAGGGCGTGGCGTATCCGCTTCCCGGCAGGGCGACGGCCGACCCGGAGACCGAGACCGTGGGTTACCGGGGCCCGACCGCGTGCGCGGCGGCGGGCATCACCTACCGACAGCTCGACTACTGGGCACGGACGGGCCTGGTCGAGCCGAGCGTGCGGCCGGCGTACGGATCGGGCACCCAGCGCCTCTACAGCTTCCGTGATGTCGTCGTTCTGAAGATCGTGAAGCGGTTCCTGGACACGGGGGTCGCGTTGCAGAACATTCGCACCGCCGTGCAGCACTTGCGGGACCGCGGCTTCGCAGACCTGGAGCGGATGACGCTGATGAGCGACGGCGCCACCGTCTACGAGTGTTCGTCGCCCGACGAGGTCGTCGACCTGCTCCAGGGTGGCCAAGGCGTCTTCGGCATTGCCGTCGGCGTGGTGTGGCGGGACGTGGAGGCAGCGCTGTCGCAGCTGCACGGTGAGCGCGTCGACACGGGTGAGACGCTGATCGGCCACGACCCGGGCGACGAGCTGGCCAGGCGGCGGCGTGAGCGGGCCGGCTGAGGCGGTCGCTGGCGTCCGTCGTCGGGGCGAGCTTGCGGCCACGGAGGCCGAACCGGCGGCTGCGCGGACGGTCGGATGTCAGTGGCGTAGGGCAGCATCGAGGGTGTGAGATCCGCGCCGACCATCCTCCACCTGGACATGGATGCGTTCTATGCCGCCGCCGAGCAGGCGGCGAAGCCCAGTCTGCGCGGGAAACCGGTGGTCGTGGGCGGTCTGGGGCCCCGTGGGGTGGTGGCCACCGCCTCGTACGAGGCGAGGCGCCTCGGTGTGCACTCGGCGATGCCGATGGCCCAGGCGAGGCGGCTCGCGCCGAACGCGGCGTACCTCGTGCCGCGGTTCACGCTCTACCGTACGGTGAGCGACCTGGTCATGGAGCTGCTGGGCAGCCTGTCGCCGCTGGTGGAGCCGCTTAGCCTGGACGAGGCCTTCGTGGACCTCGAGGCAGGGGGGACGGCCCGTGACGCCCGTTCGGCGCGTCAGGCCGGTGAGCGGCTGCGCAGGGACCTCGTCGAAGCCACGGGGCTGACTGGTTCGGTGGGTCTGGCGGGCTCCAAGATGCTGGCCAAGATCGCCTCTGAGCAGGCCAAGCCGGACGGTCTGGTCCTCATCGAGCCCGGGACCGAACGGGAACTGCTCGCCCCCATGCCGGTGCGGACGCTGCCGGGCGTGGGTCCGGCGACGGGGGAGCACCTGCGGCGGGCGGGTATGACCACGGTCGCCGACGTGGCCGAAGCCGGCGAGGACGAGCTCGTGCGGCTGCTCGGCAGGGCGCACGGGGCGGCGCTGTACCGGATGGCCATGGGGTATGACGACCGTCCCGTCGTCGCCGACCGCGACGCCAAGTCGGTGTCGGTCGAGGACACCTTCGCCGTGGACCTGCACGACCGGCTGCGCATCCGCATGGAGGTGGAGCGGCTCGCCGAGCGCTGCGTGCGGCGGCTGCGCGGGTCGGGGCACTCGGGCCGCACCATCGTGCTGAAGGTGCGTCGCTTCGACTTCTCGACGCTCACGCGGTCCGAGACGCTGCGGGGCCCGACGGACGAGCCGGCGGTGGTACGGGAGGCCGCGGCCCGGCTGCTGGAGACGGTGGACACGACGGGTGGCGTCCGGCTGCTGGGGGTCGGGGTGACCGGCCTCGCCGACTACACCCAGGAGGACCTGTTCGCGCAGGCCGCTGCAGGTGAGCAGGGTGCCGGTGCAGCGGTGGTCGAGGGCGCGGATCCGCTGCAGGAGCGCGAGGAACCGCAGCAAGAGGAACAGCCGACCCCGTCCGAGCGGCGCTGGGACGCGGGGCAGGACGTGCAGCACGCCCGGTACGGGGCGGGATGGGTGCAGGGCAGCGGCCTGGGGCGGGTCACCGTCCGTTTCGAGGAGCCGTGGTCCGTCGCACCGGGGAGGGTGCGGACGTTCCCCGTCGACGACGCGGAACTCCGGCCGTCGGAACCGCTTCCCCTGGTCCGCCCGGGGACGGGGAGGGCGGCTCAGTCGTCGTCGCCTGCCAGCCGCCCGAAGTCCCGGTCGCCGGACGTTCCCGCGGACGGGGCGGGGCCGCTGGAGTCGTCACGGTCCGAGGTATCACGGCCGGAGGGGGAGGGCGGTGCGGCAGCCGGTTTCTCCGGGGGGACCGGCAGATCGAGACCGTAGTGGTGGTAGAGCTGCAGTTCCTGCTCGGGGGAGAGATGGCGCCCGACGCCGAAGTCGGGGGCGTCCTTGATCAGGGCACGCTCGAAGGGGACGTGGAGGCCGTCCCCTTCGAGTTCGCTCGGTTCCAGGGGCACGAACGCGTCCCGGCTGAACAGCCCTGTGCGCACCGCGGCCCACTCCGGCACCCCCGTCGCGTCGTCGAGGTACACCTCGTCCACGGTCCCGATCTTGGTTCCATTGCGGTCGAAGGCCTTGCGGCCTATCAGACTGCGCGGATCGATGTCGGTGTGCACGGTCCCTCCAAGACGTCGCAAGGCCCTTAGCACTACGAAAGTGCACAACTGAGGCGTCGGCCACTCGACGCTTCCGCCCCAGACCTCGCTGGTACGCTGGCAATCGGCTGTTGACCCCGTGCGGGAGAGTGCTCCGGTGGAACGCCGGAGACGCCGAAGGAGCAAATCCTCCCCGGAATCTCTCAGGCCCCTGTACCGCACGGACGAGGTCACTCTGGAAAGCAGGGCGGGCGTTTGACGGCATCCGCTCTCACCGACGGTGAAAGCCGGGCCGCCCCAGGGCGCTCCGGTGAAGCTCTCAGGTTGAGATGACAGAGGGGGAGGCCGTCCGGGCACCCGCGCCGTGGTGCCCCTCGCAGGTCGCAATGACCAGGAGGCCTCCGCAATGACCGCCAACCGCATTCCGCTCTCCCAGCTGGAGCGAGGCACCCCCTTCGAGCAGCGCCACATCGGCCCCGACGCCGGGGCCCAGGCGAAGATGCTGGCACAGGTCGGCTACGGCTCGCTGGACGAGCTGACCGCAGCCGCCGTACCGGACGTGATCAAGAGCGCCGAGGCGCTGGGGCTGCCCGGAGCCCGCACGGAGGCCGAGGTCCTGGCGGAGCTCCGCAGCCTGGCGGACCGCAACCAGGTGCTCGCCCCCATGATCGGCCTGGGCTACTACGGCACCTTCACCCCGCCGGTCATCCTGCGCAACGTCATGGAGAACCCGGCGTGGTACACCGCGTACACGCCGTACCAGCCCGAGATCTCACAGGGCCGGCTGGAGGCGCTCCTCAACTTCCAGACGATGGTCGCCGACCTCACCGGTCTGCCGACCTCGGGCGCCTCGCTGCTCGACGAGGGCACCGCCGCCGCCGAGGCCATGTCGCTGTCCCGCCGGGTCGGCAAGGTCAAGGGCGGAGTCTTCCTGATCGATGCCGACGCCCTGCCGCAGACCGTCGCCGTGATCGAGACCCGCGCCGAGCCGACGGGCGTCACGGTGGTCGTGGCGGACCTCAGCGCGGGCATCCCCGCCGAGATCGCCGAGCGCGGGGTGTTCGGCGTCCTGCTGCAGTACCCGGGCGCCTCCGGTGCCGTCCGCGACATCAAGCCGGTCATCGACCAGGCCCACGACCTCGGCGCGATCGTCACCGTCGCAGCCGACCTGCTGGCGTTGACCCTGCTCACCTCGCCCGGCGAGTTGGGTGCCGACATCGCGGTCGGCACGACCCAGCGCTTCGGCGTCCCGATGGGCTTCGGCGGCCCGCACGCCGGCTACATGGCGGTCCAGGCGAAGCACGCCCGCAGCCTGCCCGGCCGCCTCGTCGGCGTCTCCGTCGATGCCGACGGCAACAAGGCCTACCGCCTGGCCCTGCAGACCCGCGAACAGCACATCCGCCGCGAGAAGGCCACGAGCAACATCTGTACCGCGCAGGTGCTGCTGGCCGTCATGGCGGGGATGTACGCCGTCTACCACGGCCCGGACGGGCTGCGGACCATCGCCGAGCGCACGCACCGCTACGCCACGGTCCTCGCCGCGGGGCTGCGCGCCCAGGGCGTCGAGCTCGTCCACGGGGCCTACTTCGACACCCTGACGGTCCGGGTGCCCGGACGGGCCGCCCAGGTCGTCGCCGCAGCCCGCGAGAACGGGGTCAACCTGCACCTCGTCGACGCCGACCACGTGTCGGTCTCCTGCGATGAGACCACCGGTCGCGCCCAGCTGACGTCGGTGTGGTCCGCCTTCGGAGTGGAGGGCGACGTCGAGGCCCTCGACGCGACCGCCGAGGACACGCTCCCGGCCGCCCTGCTGCGCACCAGCGACTACCTCGCCCACCCGGTGTTCCACGCGCACCGCTCCGAGACTGCGATGCTGCGCTACCTCCGCAGGCTCGCCGACCGCGACTACGCGCTGGACCGCGGAATGATCCCGCTCGGCTCCTGCACGATGAAGCTGAACGCGACAACCGAGATGGAGCCGGTCACCTGGCCCGAGTTCGGCCAGGTCCACCCGTTCGCCCCCGTGGAGCAGGCCCAGGGCTACCTGACCCTCATCCGCGAGCTGGAGGAGCGCCTGGCCGAGGTCACCGGTTACGACAAGGTCTCCATCCAGCCGAACGCCGGATCCCAGGGCGAGCTCGCCGGACTGCTCGCCGTGCGTGCCTACCACAGGGCCAACGGCGACGCGCAGCGCATCGTCTGCCTGATCCCCTCGTCGGCGCACGGCACCAACGCGGCGAGCGCCGTGATGGCGGGGATGAAGGTCGTGGTCGTCAAGACCGCCGATGACGGGGAGATCGACGTCGAGGACCTGGGCGCCAAGATCGAGCAGTACCGGGACGAGCTGTCCGTGCTGATGATCACGTATCCGTCGACCCACGGCGTGTTCGAAGAGCACGTCGCCGACATCTGCGCCCAGGTGCACGAGGCAGGCGGCCAGGTGTACGTCGACGGTGCCAACCTCAACGCGCTGGTGGGCCTGGCCAAGCCCGGCAAGTTCGGCGGAGACGTCTCGCACCTCAACCTGCACAAGACCTTCTGCATCCCGCATGGCGGTGGTGGCCCCGGTGTCGGTCCGGTCGGCGTCCGCGAGCACCTCGCCCCGTACCTGCCGAACCACCCGCTCCAGCCGACCGCGGGCCCGGAGACGGGCGTGGGTCCGATCTCGGCCGCTCCGTGGGGTTCCGCCGGCATCCTGCCGATCTCCTGGGCGTACGTCCGGCTCATGGGCGGCGAGGGCCTCAAGCGCGCCACTCAGGTGGCGGTGCTCGCCGCGAACTACATCGCCAAGCGCCTGGAGCCGCACTACCCGGTGCTCTACACGGGCCCGGCCGGGCTGGTCGCGCACGAGTGCATCGTGGACCTGCGTCCGCTGGCCAAGGAGACCGGCGTCAGCGTGGACGACGTCGCCAAGCGTCTGATCGACTACGGCTTCCATGCGCCGACGATGTCGTTCCCGGTGGCGGGCACCCTCATGATCGAGCCCACCGAGAGTGAGGATCTGGCGGAGATCGACCGCTTCTGCGATGCGATGATCTCGATCCGCGCGGAGATCGAGAAGGTGGCCCGGGGCGAGTGGCCGACGGCGGACAACCCGCTGAGCAACGCCCCCCACACGGCGGACGCGCTCGCCGGGGAGTGGGAGCACGCGTACGGCCGTGAGGAGGCCGTCTTCCCGGCGGGCGTCCAGGCCGCGGAGAAGTACTGGCCGCCGGTGCGCCGGATCGACGGTGCCTTCGGCGACCGCAACCTGGTCTGCTCCTGCCCGCCGCTCGACGAGTACGACGACTGACGAAGGTGCAAGACGCGTGAGGGCCGGTGCGGACGTCTCGTCCGCACCGGCCCTCGTGGTCGCGCGTCGCCGGGAGATCGCCCGGTGTTCCGGGCTACGCGGCCGCCACCACCTGGGGCGGCCGGTGCGGGGCGATGATCTGTCCGTCCGGAAGCAGCTCACCGGTGTCCTCGAAGAGCAGAACGCCGTTGCACAGCAGGCTCCAGCCCTGTTCCGGGTGGTGTGCCACGAGTCGCGCGGCTTCCCGGTCTGCGGAGTCTGCTGTCGGACACGGTGGCTGGTGCTGGCACATGGATGGGTTCTTTCGCTGCGGTGTGGTGTGAGTCCTGCGGCTCGATGGGTCGTTCATGGCCGCCCCCCGTATCTGTCGGTCGTGTCCCCAGTGTTGCCCCACGCGCGTCAATCCGCAGGGATTTCGCGGCAGCTCCTCTTACCACTTAATGACGTGTCACCCGGGCGGGCGGTTCAGCCCAACTGCACCATCCCTTCGGGTGGTTCCGAGTGGCCGTGATGGGCTAGTCCGTGCGGGGTACGCGTATGCCCCGCGACCCACGGTCACGGGGCAACGGCGGCACGTGTCCCGGTCAGGCCGGCGAGCCGAGAAGGGGCGCCGGAGTGACACGCAGTGTCATCACCGGCAGGAGATCGGCCACCCGGTGCGCCCGGTGGGCGGCGATCCCCGGTGGTGCGGGTGCGAGCGGCACCAGCAGGTCGGTCGGCGCCGGTGTTCCGGACGCCGCGTCGGCCCCGGTGTCGCCGTGCAGCCACAACGTGATCATGTAGAGCTCCGGCACGGACAGCAGTCGCGGTTGGTAGTCGTCCTGGAGGGCCTCCGCCTGGATGAGGGCCCGCTCGGTCGAGGCGATGTAGGGGCCTTCGAAGAAGTGCGAGAAGGCCCATCCGTCCGGGGTCAGCATCGTGTCCGCGGCGGCGATGGCGTGCTCGCCGCTGCGGACCAGGAAGCGCCAGCCGGCGAGCCGGGTCCGGGGTCTGCGCCCGGGACGCGGGACGACCTGGTCGAGCACGTGGACGGGGAGGGGAAGTTCGGCGCTCACCGTTCCCTGGACGGAACGGAGTGCGGGTGTGGGCGCCCCGCGGACCGCGGCGGGGGAACCGAGGGCCGTGAGGACGCTGCGCAGCGCGGGCGCGGGAGCCGGAGGGACATGCAGCGGCATGGTGGGTCGCCTCTCACTCAAGAGACACGGTGATGCGAGGGCAGGTGCGGACGGCACTGTCAGCGTGGGCCGGAAGGGGCAGAATTTCCATGGCCGGGCGCCAACTCTCTGCCTCGTTCACCGAGTTTATACGACACGTGTTCACATGAAGTTTCCACTAGCTGCTCCCGGCATTGCGAACAAGGCCGCATTCGGCCTTTTTCGTGGGGAGTTCCTGCTGATATTGCGTGAGCGCACAGCCGTCACCTGGGCTGTTACCCAGCATGCGGTCGGCTGAATCTCATCGGAGTTTTTCACCACGTATGTCGGAGTGGAAACTGCATATGGCGCCATGCCGAAGGAATGTGCCGCACGAAAGCAGTGAGCAGCGTAACAGTCCTCGTCGACCGCGGGACGTTATGGATCACAGCGGCTGGGCATCATCGTCCGTGACACGCGGCCGGCGCTGCGGGCTGCCCAGTCGAGGAGGGATGCTTCGATGGGGGAGAAGGTCGTGGCAGACGGTTTCGACCTGTCTGATCGGCAGAGGTACCGGAGGAAACTCCAGCAGTGCCTCGCGGGACTCGCGAGGCTCCTGGAAGAGAAGAGGTTCGACCGCCCGAAGAATCTGATGGGCTTGGAGATCGAGCTTAATCTCGCGGGTGCCGACGGCCTGCCGCGGATGATGAATGCCGCGGTTCTCGACCGCATTGCCAGCCCCGATTTTCAGACCGAACTAGGATTGTTCAACCTGGAGGTCAACATTGCGCCCCACAGGCTCGGCGGCAGGGTGCTCGACCAGTTGGCGGAGGAACTCCGCACCGGACTGGGCTATGCCCATCGCAAGGCCACCGAGGTCGACGCCGGCATCTTGATGATCGGCATTCTCCCCACCCTGTCCCGGCAAGACCTCGTGTCGGCGAACATCTCGGACGTCGATCGCTACGCACTGCTCAACGACCAGATCCTCACCGCGCGGGGTGAGGACTTCACTCTCGACATCGACGGGGTGGAACGGCTGAGCTGCACCGCGGCGTCCATCGTCCCCGAAGCGGCCTGCACCTCCGTGCAGTTGCACCTGCAGGTGACCCCGGGCCGCTTCGCCCAGGTGTGGAACGCGGCGCAGGCCGTCGCCGCCGTCCAGATCGCCATCGGGGCCAATTCCCCCTTCCTGTTCGGCAGGGAGTTGTGGCGCGAGTCCCGCCCCCCGCTGTTCCAGCAAGCCACCGACACCCGCCCGCCCGAACTCCAGGCGCAGGGCGTGCGCCCGAGGACCTGGTTCGGCGAGTGCTGGATCGGCTCGGTGTACGAGCTCTTCGAGGAGAACATCCGCTTCTTCCCGGCGCTCCTGCCGATCTGCGACGAAGAGGACCCGCTGCGGGTGCTCGACGACGGCGGAGTGCCGCGGCTGCAGGAGCTCACCCTGCACAACGGCACGGTCTACCGCTGGAACCGCCCGGTGTACGGGCTCGCCGACGGCGTGCCGCACCTGCGCGTCGAGAACCGGGTCCTCCCGGCCGGGCCGACAGTCACCGACGTGGTCGCCAACGCCGCCTTCTACTACGGACTGGTGCGCGCTCTCGCGGAGGAGCCGCGCCCGGTGTGGACCCGGATGCCGTTCCAGGTCGCCGAGGAGAACTTCGACACCGCATGCCGGCACGGCATCGACGCCGAGATCCGCTGGCCGCGCCCGGGGCGCGCCGGAGGGGTCACCCGAGTCCCCGTGGTCAAGCTGGTGCGCGACGAACTGCTTCCGCTCGCCGCGGCCGGGCTCGACGCGTGGAACGTCGAGCCCGCCGACCGCGACTTCTACCTCGGGGTCATCGAAGGGCGGTGCCGGCGCCGGGTGAACGGTGCGTCCTGGCAGGCGGACACCTTCCACCGGGCACTGGAGTCGGGTGCGGACCGGGAGGCCGCGTTGGCGGCGGTCACCCGCAGGTACGGCGAGCTGATGCACCTGGGGGAGCCGGTCCACACGTGGCCGACGGGCCCCGCGGGCTGATCCGCGCCGAGCCTCCGCCGACACACGCACCGGCACGGTCGACCCGCCCTGCCGTCGTCCGCCGCGCCCTCGTCGGGCAAGCTTGACCGGCGGAACACGGCAACGGGAGGCAGTTGTGGATGCGGAGGCAGGACGTGTGTCCGGATCGTTCCCCGAGGGGAGCTTGCCGCGCAGGACGCTGCGGTCCGAGACCTTGATCGTCCTGGCGTTGTCGCTCGGCGCCAGTGCCCTGTCCTCGCTGATCAGCTTCCTGGGGGCGCTGACCAGGCCGGGGGGCCTGAAGGACCAGGCCGCCACCTTGAACAGCTCGTACGCGCCCGGCCGGCCGTGGCTCGACCTCGCCTGGCAGCTCTTCGGCGTCGCGACCGCCCTCGTACCCGTCGTCCTGGTAGGTCACCTGCTGCTGCGCGAAGGAGCCGGGGGCCTGAAAGCGATCGGCTTCGACCGTACGAGGCCGTGGCCGGACCTGGGACGGGGAGCCCTGGTCGCCGCGGGGATCGGCAGTGCGGGGCTCGCGTTCTACCTCGTGGCGAGGGCCGCCGGCGCCAACCTGACGGTGGTGCCCGAGTCGCTGCCCGACGTCTGGTGGAAGTACCCCGTCCTGATCCTCTCCGCGGTGCAGAACGCGGTGGTGGAAGAGGTCATCGTCGTCGGGTACCTGCTGCGCCGGCTGGGCCAGTTGGGCTGGACCCCGGTGGCGGCGCTCACGGCGAGCTCGGTGCTGCGCGGGTCGTACCACCTCTACCAGGGGATCGGCGGATTCGTCGGCAACATGGTGATGGGTGTGGTCTTCGTGCTGCTCTACCGGCGCTGGGGGCGCGTCGGGCCGCTCGTCGCGGCGCACGCCCTGCTCGACATCGTGGCGTTCGTGGGGTACGGCCTGCTGGCCGGGAGGGTCGGCTGGTTGCCGACGGTCTGAAGGACCGGGGGCACGACGCCGGGACGTACGACCGCTGCCGTACGTCCCGGCGTCGTGCCTCCGGGGCGGGTCAGGGCCCGGTGAGCAAGTCGCCGTCGATGACGGTCACCGCGCGGCCCGTGAGCAGGACGCGGTCGCCGCGCAGTTCCGTACGGACGAGACCGGAGCGGGCGGACGCCTGCAATCCGGTCAGCAGCTCGCGACCGAGCCGTGCGGACCAGAACGGCGCGAGCGCGGTGTGGGCGCTGCCGGTGACGGGGTCCTCGTCGATGCCGACGTTCGGGAAGAAGCCGCGCGAGACGAAGTCGTAACCCCGGGTGGGGTCGGCGGCCGGGGCCGTCGCGATGACGCCCCGGCGCGCGTGTGAGGCGAGCGCGCGGAAGTCCGGGGCGAGTCCGCGCACGGTGGCCTCGTCGGCCAGTTCGACCAGCAGGTCGCCGATGTGCTCGCCGGTGTCGAGCACGGCCAACGGCACCGTTCCCAGTGCCTCGGCGAGGCCGTGGGGAACCGTGGTCGGGGTCAGTGGCGACACCGGGAAGTCCAGGGTCACGGTGCCGTCCTCGTGCGATGTCGCCGAGAGGGTCCCGCAACGTGCGGCGAAGCGCACCGGCCCGGTCGTTGCGCCCACGGTGTGCAGGACGTGCGCCGTGGCCAGGGTGGCGTGGCCGCACATGTCGACCTCCGCCGCCGGGGTGAACCAGCGCAGCGCCCAGTCGGCCCCGGAGCTCGGGGGCAGACGGTGGGCGAAGGCCGTTTCGGAGAGGTTCACCTCCCTCGCCACGTCCTGGAGCCAGCCGTCGTCGGGGAAGGCGTCGGTGTCGAGGAGGAGGACCCCGGCCGGGTTTCCCCCGAAGGGCCGGTCGGTGAAGGCGTCGACGATTCGGATTCGCATGGGGCTGACCGTAGGGCCACGGCGAAGCCGCAGGCCAAGGCCAATCCGAGTCCGCTGGCCCGATGGGTTGTTGCCGATCGAGTTATCTCGATATATCGTTGACGCATCGCGACAGATCAACGATGGAAGGAGCGTCAGCGATGCGTTCACATGGACACGGGCACGGGCCCGGGCAAGGTGACTGCGGACCCGGCCATCGCGATCGGGGTGAGTACGAAGGGCGCCGTGCGGCCTTCGGCCCCTTCGGGCCGGGATTCGGGGGCCCGCCGTGGGGCGGGCGGGGTCGCGGGGGCGGCCGGGGGAGGGCGCGCCGCGGTGACGTGCGCGCCTCGATCCTCGCGCTGCTGAAGGACCGGCCGATGCACGGCTACGAGATGATCCAGGAGATCGGCGAGCGCAGTGGCGGGGCGTGGAAGCCCAGCCCCGGCTCGGTCTACCCCACGCTCCAGCTACTGGAGGACGAAGGGTTGATCGTCAGTGAGAGCGAGGGTGGCAAGAAGCTGTTCACGCTCACCGAGACGGGGCGCGCCGAGGCCGCGTCGGTCGCCGACGCGCCGTGGGAGGAAGCCGGCCGCGGCGTCGACTGGGAGGCGATGAACGAGGTCCGGCAGGCCGGTTTCGGGCTGATGGAGGCGTTCGGGCAGGTCTGGAAGACCGGGACTCCCGATCAACGCCGGAAGGCCGTCCAGGTCATCACCGAAGCCCGCAAGAAGCTCTACCTCATCCTGGCGGGCGAGCACTGACCAGCCGAAGCCGCGCGTGGGGCCCCGCCCGAGCGCGGGCCCTGCGCGCGCGTCCGTCCGGGCGGAGGTGTTGGAAGGGGGCGGCGGCCTCGGGCGGGCTCGCCGCGAGTTCGAGGATCGGCGACGGGGCACCTGTCCCCTGCGGGGGCGTCGCCGGCTGTGCGGGCTTCGCCTGCGAGGCGCTGGTGTAACCGACCCGTGATGGGCGGACCTCCCACGTGGGTCCCCCGTCGACGCCGCACGGCGGCGAACGCGGCCCCGTCGGTGACACCACCGCGAGGGGAGCGGGGCGCGGGGGAGTGCAGGGGCCTCGGGCCGCCTCCGTGCGACCCGTTCGCGCCGAAGTCCGGGTGCTTGTCCCCGCCATGGGTCCGGTCTCGGGCGGCAGCGGCGTGGGCGTCAGCTCATCAGGCCGCCCAGTTTGCGCAGCGACTCGTTGAGCGCGGCGGTGGCCGAGTCCTTGAGCTTGCCCGCCATCAGCGAGACCGCCGCTCCGGTGAACTCCCCTTCGATGCGGACGGTGGTCGCCTCGCCGTCTGCGGTGAGCGCGTAGCGGGTGCCCACGATGACGCCCATCGGCCCCTTCCCCCTGATCGCGAGGATGCGCTCGGGCTCCAGCTCCTCCACGGTCCAGGCCACTTCGGCCGGGAACCCCATCAGCTTCATGTTCTCGGCGAAGGTGGCGCCCGTCTCGAGCGTCTGCGGCCCGCCCTGCGGGAAGTCGGTGTGGGTCGCGTTCCACCGCCCGTATCCCGTGAAGTCCGTCAGCTCGGCCCACACCTTCGCGGCGGGCGCTTCGATGCGCGCCTCGGCGCTGACCTCGGCCATGCGACCACCTCTTTGTCTCCGTCGGGTTCGGGTGCCGCGGAACGTAGCCGCGAGGCGGTGAACATTCAATACTGATGGGTCGTCAGATCTATGGTCGACCGGTCGCCCGCTGGGCAGGCGAGGGCGCCGGCGCAGGCCCCGCCGGGGGTGCAGGACGTGAGCGCACCCCTGGAAGGGAGGATTCCGATCTCATCCGTGAGGAGGAGAAGCGCTGCGCCGCGCCCAACCTCCGTGGGATGTTCACATGCTTCCCGTCGGCGATGTGCGGGTCGGGGGAGGCTGATGGGGTAGGAGCGTGCACTTCCCCGTCCCGCGGGTTCCCCGGCAGCCCGCCCCCGGTACCGCCGGGGCCGGTCTCACCGATGAACTGGCCTCGGCCGCCGCCGGTGCGCGCCGGCGTGCGCAGAGGGACGGTGACCACCAGGTCGATACCGCCCACCTGCTGCACTCGCTGCTCGAAGCCGACCCCGCGGTGCGCACCGCTTTCGACGGGCGGACCCAGGTCGCAAGGACCCTCGGCTACCTCGTCCAGCGCAGTATCGGGTACGGGCTGCGCTGGCAGGTCAAGGCCGAGGATTCCGGAGCCTTCCCCGCGCTCCGCGGTGCCGGCCCGGCGGGCTGGTCCCCCTCTGTCGTCGCGGCCATGGAGGACGCCAGGCATCGTGCCCAGCGCCGCGGTGCGGCCCGGGTTGGGGGTTTCGACCTGCTCGCCGCGCTCGCCGCCGGCCACGACTCACGGGCCGTCCACGTGCTGCAGCGTGCGGGCGTCGACACCGCCCGGTTGGCGGGCCGCGCCGAGGCGCTGTCTCAACAGGTGCAACAGATGTGACGCTCATGACGAGTGCTGTCATGATGTGCCGATGCACGCGTCTCAGGCAAGGAGCGCCGGGCTGGGTCTCGCCCTGGCGTCGGCCTTCGCTTTCGGTGGTTCCGGTGTGGCGGCCAAGCCGCTCATCGAGGCGGGGCTCGACCCGCTGCACGTGGTGTGGCTGCGAGTGGCCGGCGCCGCCGTCGTCATGCTCCCCGTCGCCTGGCGCCACCGGGACCTGCTGATACGCAAACCGGTACTGCTGGCGGGTTTCGGCCTGCTGGCCGTCGCCGGTGTCCAGGCGTGCTACTTCGCCGCCATCTCACGGATCCCCGTGGGCGTGGCGCTGCTGATCGAGTACCTCGCCCCCGCCCTGGTCCTCGCGTGGGTCCGCTTCGTCCAGCACCGTCCGGTCACCCGTGCCGCCGCCCTCGGGGTGGTGCTCGCCGCCGGTGGCCTCGCCTGCGTGGTCGAGGTGTGGTCCGGGCTCGGCTTCGATGTGGTCGGCATCGTGTTGGCGCTCGGTGCGGCGTGCTGCCAGGTGGGCTACTTCGTCCTGTCCGACCAGGGCGGTGACGGCGCGGACGCCCCCGACCCGTTGGGCGTGATCGCCTTCGGCCTGATCATCGGCGCCCTCGTGCTGACCGCCGTCGCCCGCCCCTGGGAGATGGAATGGGCGGTGCTCGGCGGCAGTGCGGGTATGGACGGGAGGAGCGTCCCGGCTGTCCTGCTCCTCGGGTGGATCGTGCTCGTCGCCACGGTCGTGGCCTACGTGACCGGCGTGGTTTCCGTCCGGAGGCTCTCCCCGCAGGTGGCCGGTGTCGTCGCGTGCCTGGAGGCGGTCATCGCAACCGTCCTCGCCTGGGTGCTGCTCGGCGAACACCTGTCGGCACCGCAGATCGTCGGGGGGACGGTCGTGCTGGTGGGGGCGTTCATCGCGCAGTCCTCGACGCCCAGGGCCCCCTCCGGGCCGGTGGCCGAAGGGCCCGGGCCCCAGGCGCCCGCCCCCCACGACGACGTGGCGGCCGGACGGGCCGCCGCGTAAGGTGACGATCATGCATTCGACCGTCCTTCCGCCTCCCGCCGCGTAGCGCGGGCGGCCATCCGCTGACGAAGACCGGGTCCGGGGTGACGTTTCCCCCGGACTGTTCGTCGCTGCCCGCGTGCGGAGTCCAGCGGCCCACTGTCCTGTCTTCACGGCCCGCCGCGGGGAACCCGCGCCCCGGACGAAGGGGAGGGCCCCGGGGAACAGCCCCGGACACCCAGCACGGAGTCATCACGTGTCGTATGCACCTACGTCTGCTTCCGGCCTGCCCGTCGGACGCAGTTTGTTCTACCTCGCCGTGGCCGGTGTGGCCTGGGGGACCGCCGGGGCGGCCGCCTCGCTGATCTTCGAGGCCAGCGATCTCGGCCCCCTCGCCCTGTCCTTCTGGCGCTGCCTGGGCGGACTGGTGCTGTTGGCCGGGGCCTCGGTCCTGCGGCGGCGCACGGCCGCCCCGGCCGGCACCGCGGACGCGGAGCCCCGCAGCCGCAGGCTGCTCCGCATCCTCGGCACCGGAATCGGTCTGACCCTCTTCCAGAGTGCCTACTTTGCGGCCGTCGACCAGACGGGACTCGCGGTCGGCACCGTCGTGACCCTGGGGGCAGGCCCCGTCTTCATCGCGCTCGGGGCGAAGTTCACCATGGGCGAGCAGCTCGGCACCGGCGGAGTCGCAGCCGTCTCGGGTGCCCTGGCCGGGCTCGTCGTGCTCGTCCTCGGCGGCGACGGCGGCACGGTCCGCCTGGCGGGCGTGGCGCTGGCGGTGGTGTCGGCGGCGGGCTACGCGGCGGTCACGCTGCTCACCCGCTGGCTCGGGCGGAACGGTGGCGGCGGTGACGCGCTCTCCACGACTGCGTGGACGTTCCTGGTCGGAGCGGTGGGTCTGCTGCCCTTCGCGCTCGTGGAGGGGCTGCTGCCGCACGCGGCGGAACCGGCCCGGGTCGGTTGGCTGTTGGGCTACGTCGTGGCAGTTCCGACGGCACTCGCGTACGCCCTGTACTTCGCGGGTGCCGCGGTCGTCCGCGCCGCGACGGTTTCCGTGGTCATGTTGCTGGAGCCGGTGAGTGCCGCCGTCCTGGCGGTGACGGTGCTCGGTGAGCGTCTGACCGCGGCAACGGTGACGGGCACGGTGTTGTTGCTGGCGGCGGTCGTCGGGCTGGTGGTGCAGGAGGTGCGCCTCGCCGCGCACCGGCGCAGGGCCGCCGAAGCGCTCGGCTGACGCCGTGGTGCGCACGGGCGGGCCCGCCGGATGGTGGGCCCGCCCGCCCCGTGGATCACGACCCCCGTACGCGATCCCGCCCCCGGGGTTCTAGAGCACGGACAGGTAGTCCGGCATGGCGACGGTCGGGTCCAGGTCGTTCGCCGGGATCGGCGTGCCGTAGCCGTGGGTCAGCGGGACCACGCCGGTCCAGTGGGGCAGCGACCGGTCCTCCGGGTCGTCGCTGGGGCCGCCCGTACGGCACTTGGCGGAGACCTCGTCCAGGTCGAGGCGCAGCACGGCGGTCGCGGCGAGTTCCCTGGCGTTCGCCTGGCGCGAGTCGTAGGAACGGCCGGGTACGACGTGGTCCACCAGGGCGTCCAGGGCGGTGCGCTTCTCCTCGGGGTCGGCGACCTGGCGCGCGGTGCCGTGGACCATGACCGACCGGTAGTTGACGGAGTGGTGGAATGCCGATCGGGCCAGCACCAGGCCGTCGACGTGTGTGACGGTGAGGCAGACCTCGAGGCCCGGTTCGTCCCGGCCCGCCATGCGCAGTGGGCGCGAGCCCGTGGAACCGTGGACGTAGAGCCTGTCGCCCACCCGCCCGTAGAGCGTCGGCAGCACGACGGGTGCGCCGTCCCGGACGAAGCCCAAGTGGCAGACGTAGGCCCCGTCGAGTATCGAGTGCACCAGGTCACGGTCGTAGGAAGCGCGTTCCCTCGCCCGGGTGGGGACGGTGCGTTCCGTCGTCCGGTAGGCGCCGTCCGCCGGTGTCGTGGCCATTGCGGTCTCCATTGTACTAGTGCATAATTTGATTTGTGCTAGGAGAATATCGAATCTCGGGGCGTCGTGCATCGGACATCGTGGCGAGCGTGGAACGCGGAGTCGGCGCGGGCTACCTCGAACCGGGTCAGGCGCTGCCGCCCATGCGGGAACTGGCGGCCGAGCTCGGCATCAACCCGAACACCGTCGCCGCCGCGTACCGCACGCTGCGCGACCGAGGCGTGATCGAGACCGCCGGACGCAGGGGTAGTCGGGTGCGTTCCCGTCCGGCCAGTACGGCCCGGGGCTCGCTCCGGGTGGACGCCCCGCCCGGGGTGCGGCAGATCTCCGACGGCAATCCCGACGTCGCCCTCCTGCCCCCGCTGGCGGCGGCCTTCGCCGCCGCTGCGCGCCACATGGACGAGCAGCCGGTCCTCTACGGGGAACCGTCCGTGGATCCCGACCTGGCACGTCTCGCCCGTGCGGCACTGGACGCCGACGGGGTCCCGGGCCGCACGGTGGCCGTCACGTCCGGCTCGCTCGACGCCGTCGAGCGCGTCCTGGGCGCACATCTCAGGCCCGGGGACGCCGTCGGCGTCGAGGACCCCGGCTGGGGTAGCCTCCTGGACCTCGTCCCCGCGCTCGGGCTGCGCTGCGTACCCGTCGCCGTCGACGAGGACGGCCCGCGCCCCGAGGACGTCGAGCGAGCACTCGACGGGGGCGCACGGGCCCTGATCGTCACCGATCGGGCGCAGAACCCCACGGGGGCCGTGATCACCGAGCCGCGAGCGCACGAGCTGCGCGCGGTGCTCGCCCGGTATCCGCAGACCCTGCTCATCGAGGACGACCACGGCCACGCGATCGTGAACCAACCGCTGTACCCGCTCGCCGGCGTGACGGACCGTTGGGTGCTCGTACGGTCCACCGCCAAGGCGTACGGGCCGGACCTGCGCCTCGCCGTGCTGACCGGCGACGAGGTCACCGTCGACCGGTTGCTCGGGCGCCAACAACTGGGGCCCGGCTGGGTCAGTCGGCTGGTCCAGCGTGCCGTCGTGGAGCTGTGGACCTCGGGGTCCGTCGATCCCGTCGCGGTGGCCCGCGCCTACGGCGAGCGGCGCGAGGCACTGCTGCGGGCGCTCGCCGAGCGGGACGTCGTCGGGCAGGGGCGCAGCGGGATGAACGTGTGGGTGCCCGTGGCTGACGAGACGGGGACCGTGGCCCGGCTGCTGCACGCCGGTTGGGCGGTCGCCCCGGGAGCGCGCTTCAGGATGTCGACGGCCCCGGGGGTGCGGCTCACCGTGTCCGCACTCACCGGGGACGACATCGCGCGACTGGCCGACGCGGTCGCGGACGCGGCCGGCCCGGTCCCCGCGCGGTCCTACGGCTGACGGGCCTTCGGTCGGCTCTGGGTGAGCGCTGCGCCCACGAGCACGACCAGGGCGCCGATCGGTGTGTTCCAGCCGAACTCCTCGTCCAGCAGCGTCACTCCGGCGATCGTGGCGATGACGGGGATGAAGTACGTGACCATCGTCGCCGTCGTCGGTCCGACCTCGGCGACGAGCCCGTACTGGAGCAGCATCGCGACGCCCGTCCCCAGGGCGCCGAGGGCGACCACGGCAAGCAGCGGCACTACCGGCAGGGCGTGCGGGACCTTGGTGAACAACGGTGTCACCAGGGCCAGTTGGAGCGTGGCGAGCATCAGCTGGCTGCCCGTGAGCGAGAGATTGGAGTGGGTGGAACCGGCCAGTGTCCGTCGGACGTAGATCCAGCCCACGGGGTAGCACAGCGAGGCGAGGAGGGCCATTGCCGTGCCGGAAACGTCCAGGCCGGAGAAGCCCTGCCAGGCTCCCAGCACGGTGAGTACGCCGAGGAAGCCGATGCCGAGCCCGGCGACCCGGCGCCGGGTGGGTCGGTCCTCCGAGAGCGCCACCAGTGACAGCACCATGCCCCACAGCGGGGAGGTGGCGTTGCAGATGCCCGCCAGGGTCGACGGGATCGTCAGCTCGGCGTAGGCGAACAGTGAGAACGGCAGGGCGTTGAGCAGGAGTGCGGCGACGGCGAGGTGTCCCCACGTGCGCGGTCCCCGGGGCAGCCGTTCCCGCTTCACCAGCATGGCCGCGGCCAGGACCGCCGTGCCGAAGAACAGCCGGCCGAACGTGACCTGGAAAGGGGCGTACCCCTGTGTCCCGAGCTTGATCAGCAGGAAGCTGAAGCCCCAGATCAGGGCGAGCGCGGCGAAGCGTACCCGCCAGTCGAGGGCGGGGCGCCGGTCGCGTACGGGGGCGGGGGGTCCGGCAGGGCGGGCGCGGCCGATGCGGTCGGCACGGTCGGCGGGGGCGGCGAGGGAGGTCGGCTGGGTGTGCGGTGTGGGCGCGGCGGTGCTCATGTCACCACCCTGGCCGGAGCGTCTTCGTAGAACAAGCGAGACTTTATTGAGGTATCCGATTAGCATTGCTTACATGTTGAATCTGGAGCGCCTGCGGACCCTCGATGCCCTGGCCCGGCACGGTTCGGTCAGCGCCGCCGCAGACGGGCTGCACGTGACGACGTCTGCCGTGTCCCAGCAGATGGCGAAGCTGGAACGGGAGGTGGGCCAGCAACTGCTGGCCAAGTACGGACGCGGAGTGCGGCTCACCGATGCGGGGCGGCTGCTGGCCGACCACGCCGCGCGCATCCTGTCCCAGGTGGAGCTGGCCCAGGCGGACATCGAGGCACAGCGGGGGCAGGTGGTCGGCGACGTGCGGATCGGCGCGTTCCCCACGGCCGCACGAGGGCTGTTCCCCGCCGCACTCGGCGCCCTGCGCACCGAGCACCCCGAGCTACAGGTCCGCTCCAGTGAGCTGGAGCCCGAGGAGGCCGTACGGCGGGTGGTCCGGGGGGACCTCGACCTGGCCGTCGTGTTGGACTGGAGCAACAAGCGGCTTCCGGTCCCGGCCGGGCTGGCCAGGGCGCAGTTGCTCGACGACGCGGCGGACGTGGCGATGCCCGTGGACCATCCGCTCGCGGATCGAGCGGAGGTCGACCTGGAGGACTTCGCGGACGACGCGTGGGTGTCCTGGCCGGAGGGCGAGTTCTGCTACGAGTGGCTGGTGTTCACCTTGCGGGCCAGGGGCATCGAGCCGCGGATCGCCCACATGGCCGGTGAACACCACACCCAGCTGGCGCTGATCGCCGCGGGACTCGGGGTCTGTGTGACCCCGAGGCTCGGCCGGGGACCGGTGCCCGCTGGTGTCAGGCTGGTGCCCGTACGGCAGAAGGTACGGCGGCACATCTACGCCGTCTGGCGCAGCGACGCCGACCGGCGGCCGTCGATCCGCGCCGCGGTGCAGGCGCTCCGGGGGGCGGCCGACATGACGGCGGAGGCCTGACGGGGCCTCGGGCGCACGGGGGGACGGGGGACGGGATCTCGGCCCGGTGCGGAGGGCAGAGCCGGACGGGCGGCAGCTGCGGGCCGTGCGCGGTGGGCTGAAGACGGGATGCTGGGGACGGGGTGCCGGCCGGGTCTCCGCGCGGTGCACCGCCGACCGGCTCGCGCACCACCCCGCCGCTCGGGCCCTGTCATCCGTCCTCTACAGCGAGGCCAGCTTCCGGAAGTCCCACGAGGCGACGGCGTCCGGCGTCAGCCGCGCCCATGCGTGCCGGCCGTCGTGCGGCATGTCGTCCAGGCCGAAGTTCTTCCGGGCGAACAACCGCTCGGCGGCCTCGAGCTCCGGGCAGGGCTCGCCCGTCCGCGGCGATTCGCCCACGAACTCCGCCGTGCCGCAGAGCTCCACACCCCGTAGGTCGCCGTACTCCTCCCCGGCGTCCACGACCACGGCGACGCGCGGATCACGGCGCAGCTCCGCCCAGCGTCTGCTGCGGGTGATCGAGTACAGCCACAGGGAGGTCCCGTCCCAGGCGAACCAGAGAGCGCTGACGTGCGGCCTCCCGTCGGCGGCCACCGTAGCCACCCGACAGGTGC
The DNA here is from genome assembly GCF_042755225.1 of Streptomyces sp. NPDC059169. Classification (NCBI taxonomy): domain Bacteria; kingdom Bacillati; phylum Actinomycetota; class Actinomycetes; order Kitasatosporales; family Streptomycetaceae; genus Streptomyces; species Streptomyces sp. NPDC059169. The sequence goes on from NZ_JBHZCF010000025.1 coordinate 28,405, forward strand.
GCTGTTCCGCGAGGAACGTGTCGATCTCAGCCGGTGTCATCATGATCCGTCGGCCCCGGCGTTGTGTGACGGCCATCGGCGGCCCCTCCTGATCGCTGCCCGTTGCCTGTCGCCCCGGCGGGTTCGCCCCGCCCACCCGGCTGTGGTCACCGTGCTGATGGGCTGTCAGAAATCATGGACGCTCTTCCCTCGTGGGGCAATGCCGGATACCGTCGCGCGCCGATCGTCCCACGAGGCGTGAAGGAGGGGGCAGTCGTGCCTTCGTACGAACAGTTGGCGGAGCAACTCGACCCGGCCGGGTCGGTACTGCTGACCGTCGAGTGCCAGCAGGGCGTCGTCGGGAGGGAGAGTGCCTTTCCCGAGCTCGCCGCGGAAGCGCGGTCCTCGGGCGCCCTGACCAACGTCGCGAGGCTGGTCGCAGTCGCCCACGAGGCCGACGTCCAGGTCCTGCACGCCGTGGCCGAAAGGCGACCGGACGGCCGCGGGGCGAACCGCAACGCCCGCCTCTTCCGGGGCGCCGAGCGACTGCCCGTGCAGCAGTACGCCGGAAGCAGCGCGGTCCGCCTCGCCGAGCCGATCGAGGTCGCGGACGAGGACCTCATCGTGCGCAGGCTCCACGGACTGTCGCCGATCGCGGGCACGGAGGTCGACGCGCTCCTGCGCAACCTCGACTGCCGCACGCTCGTGATCACCGGTGTCTCCGCCAACGTGGCGATACCGAACGCCGTCTTCGACGCCGTCAACCTCGGTTACACCGCCGTGGTGCCCGCGGACGCCATCGCGGGGGTGCCTCCCGAGTACACCCCCGCGATGGTCAGGAACACACTCGCGCTCGTCGCCACGATCACCAGGACCGACGACGTGCTCGCGTGTTGGAAGCGCCCGCGCCGGGTCACACGAGCTTGATCGAGCCCCCTGCGACCTCGATCGAGGCGCTGGGCAGCGGAGCGGTCGCGGGACCGCCCTTCACGCTGCCGTCGGTCGCATCGAACATGCTGTTGTGACAAGGGCAGTGGATCATCCCGTCCGCGACGTCCTTGACCGCGCAGCCCTGGTGGGTGCACTTGGAGGAGAAGGCCTTGAACGTTCCCGCCTGCGGCTGGGTCACCACGACGTCTCCGATGACCTTGCCACCGCCCTCGGGGATGTCCGAGGTCTGGGCGATGACCTTCCCACCGGCGCCGCCCGTCGTGCCGCCGGTGCTCCCGGCGGTGCCGCCGGTGGTCCCCCCGTCGGCTTGTCCCGTCCCCGAGCCCGAGTCGCCGGACTCCCCGCACGCGCTGAGCGCCACGGCGAGTCCGGCTCCGCCTGCCGCTGCGAAGACGGTTCGTCGCGCAACAGAGCGTGCCGGTCCCTGCGTTCCGGTCATGCCGGCTCCCCTTCCACAGTCGGCCACGGATCGGCCGGTTCGTGTTGTTCTACGGGGCTCGGGGGCGCCCCGTTCAATCGCCACGCCGAACGGCGTCCGGCAATCTGGCGGGACGCCCTCCGGAGCGTGGCGACCCGCTACGTCATGCTCCTGCGCGGCGGCGGTTCGCTTCCGTGCATCGTGGAGGCCGACGATCAAGGATGTGCGGCCGCGGGTCCCGATGGCCCGCCCGCCCGGGCGTGCGCCGGCCCGGATGTCCCGCGTGATGCCTCGGCGGGTGGCCGGAGGCGGACCTGCCCGAGCGGTCTGCTGCAGTCGCCGGTCTGCTGTCATTCCCCCCAGGTACCACCCTGCGAAGGTGCACCCGGAGTCGTCTCACGGTCGGGGCACGAGCGACCGAGTCCTCTCGACGGACAGCGGTCTCTTTGTCGACGATCCTTCCCCGGCTTTGCACAACAGAACGGCGGGCCGCGATGGGAACACGCGGCCCGCCGTTCAGCTGGTTTCTCTACGGCTCAACCCAGTTATGCGTCTGGACCAGCTCCAGGACGCGCCGCCGCACCTGCTGGATCTGCGCGGCGGTCAGCGTGGGGACGCCCTCGATGAGGGCCTCAGTCAACTCCTGCTGGAAGTCCGTACGTGACAGGACGTCGCACAAGCTCTCGTCGTCCTCATCCCGTGCCGCGCTGATCGACCTCGCGGGCACGGCGGGCTTCTCGAGGAGATGGACGTTGAACGCCTTGAGCCCGCGATCTCCGTCTTCCACCTCGAAACCGACCCTCAGGCCGGACCGGAAGAGGTACTTGTCGTCACGCAGGTCATTGGCGTGCATGAAGACGTCCTCACCCCCGTCGTCGGGAGCGATGAAGCCGTATCCGCGAGTGTCGTCGAACCGCAAGATCTTACCCGTTACCACCACAACTACCCCTACCCCACATACCTCTACCTCGGCCTCTCTTGTACCGAGGTGATCATCAACACCTCTGAACACTACCTTCTGACCAGTGATCCACGCGAGAGTCGTAGGTCACTTCTAGGGGATATCCAGTTGACGCGCGGACGGCGGGCGTAGCCGGACGCCGACGCACGGGTCCGCCCGGGGCGCAGGGCAAGCGCGTTCTCACCGGCTCCCGCTCCCCAGCCGTCGTGCTCCGGTCCGTCGTGCTCCGGTCCGTCGTGCGGATCCGCCTCCCCGCCGCCGGTGTCGACCTGCTCGTTGAGAAGAAGCAGCTGCCAGGCGGGGCAGGGCGTGCGGAGCGCGTACGCCTGCTTCGACCGGGACCGGCCGGACGCACGGCGAACTCCGGCAGTCACCGCGCCGGTGAGCCCGCACTCCCGTCCCCGTGACCGCAACCGCATTCGGGCACGGGGACGGACGAGAAGCGGACGCGCTGAGCAGGGCACCGGCCGCACGGTGGCGATGGCCGGACGTGCGTGGCGTGTCGTACCACCGGGCGACGAGGGGGTGCGGCATGTTCTCTGTTACGGAGCGTGTCCGACGACTCTGCTGTGCGCGATTCTGGAGGTTCCGGTGGGTGAGGCCGAAGGCGAGGGGGAAGAAACAGGCGGCGCGTCCCGACCGCGGCCTCCGACACCGCCCGCCGGGCCTCCGGACCCAGGCCGTCCGGCCGAGGGGAAGAGCGGGCCCGAGGAGGGAGCTTCCCCGGCCGCCGCCGCGGATTCCGGGGGAGAGGGGTCGAGGGGGCGGGAGCGGTGGCGTGCCGTCCTGAGATCCGCCGTGCCGCCGGGACCTCCGCCCGGGCCGACGCGGCCGGATTTCTGGCGCAGTCCGCTGCGGGGGCCTTGGCTGACCGCGGTGTTCGGCCTGGTCCTTCTCGTCGGCGTGACGGTTCTGTTCGTGACCGGGCTGCTGTCGTACGCGGCGTACAACCCGGATCTCGCGCCGGTCAACGACCAGACGCCGGACAAGGGCTGGCTCGGCTTCTACCTGTTCTCCTGGCCGACGTCGCCGTACTGGCTCTACCGGCTCACCCAGGGCGTGCACGTCGTCCTGGGCATCGTGCTCGTGCCCGTGCTCCTCGCCAAACTCTGGTCCGTCATCCCCAAGCTGTTCGAGTGGCCGCCGGTACGGTCGATCGCCCACGGTGTCGAGCGACTCTCCCTGCTCCTCCTGGTGGGCGGGGCGGGCTTCGAGTTCGTCACCGGGATCCTCAACGTCCAACTGCACTACATCTTCCCCGGCTCCTTCTACACGCTGCACTTCTTCGGGGCTTGGGTGTTCATCGGGGCGTTCGTGGTGCACGTGGCGTCCCGGCTGCCGCGCGCGCTGCGAGCCGTGCGGACCCGATCCGCCGCGCCGCCGGCCGCCGGCGCCGAGGAAGCGGTCGGGCTCGTCTCACCCCGGCCCGCGCGGCCGACCATCTCCCGCCGGGGCGCAGTCGGCCTCGTCGGCCTGGGATCACTGGCACTGCTCGCGGTGACGGCAGGGCAGAGCGTGGGTGGCTGGTGGCGCCGGACAGCGCTGCTCGCCCCACACGGCGGCCAGGATCCGGGCCCGGGTCCGAACGGCTTCCAGATCAACAAGACCGCCGGGTCGGTGGGCATCCGCGCGAGCGACACCGGCGCCGCCTGGCGGCTCACCGTCCGGGGTGCCCGCTCACAGGTCGTCCTGACCCGCGAGGAACTGCTGGCCATGCCCCAGCACGAGTCGGCCCTGCCCATCGCCTGCGTGGAGGGCTGGTCGACCACCGACCAGCTGTGGAGCGGCGTACGGCTGGCCGACCTCGCCGCGCTCGTGGGACTCGGTGGGGCCGATGTCCTCCCACCCGGGGTCCTGGTGGAATCCGTCCAGCGGGGTGGTTCGTTCAGCTCAGCCGCCCTCCGGGACAACCAGGTGCGCGACCCCCGTGCCCTCCTCGCGGTACGCGTCAACGGCGCGGTCCTCTCCCTCGACCACGGCTACCCGGCCCGCGTCATCGTCCCCGGCGCTCCTGGCGTCATGAACACCAAGTGGGTCACCCGCCTCACCTTCGGGGAGTCCGCGTGACCGGATTCCGCCGGCGCTACGGCGCTTCACCGCTCCATCTGCTCCTCGTCCTCGCATCCTTCGCCCTGGCCGCGTACGCGGGCGTACGCATGTTGAAGGGGAACGCCGCCGCCGTGGCCCTCTGGTTCGTCGGAGCAGCCCTCGTGCACGACCTCGTCCTGCTGCCGCTGTACTCGGTCACCGACCGTGCCGTCCAGATCCTGACCCGGGCGGGCCGGCCGGGGAACCCACAGCCGGCGGTCCCGACCGTCAACCACGTACGTGTTCCCGCTTTCCTCTCAGGACTGTTGCTCCTCGTCTGGTGGCCGTTGATCCTGCGTCAGGTCGGCCACTACACGGCGGCCACCGCCCTGCCCGCCGACGTCTTCCTCGGGCGCTGGCTGCTCATCACGGCAACCCTGTTCGCCGCTTCCGCCGTCGTGCTGCTCGTACGGGTGTGGAACCGTTCGAGGCCAGAACGGCGTGCTGCACGGGCACGGCGCGCCGCTCGGCACCGGCGCGCTGCACGGGAACGGCATGCCGCACGGGAACCGCGCAAGCCCGAGTGAAAACCGGGTGTCAGCGTCGCAGCCCCACGAAGCCGCGGCCGGCACCCCGCCACATGACCGAGCGCGTCCAGCCCGCGGTGGCGGCCACCCTGCGCGGCAGGCCGCACCGGAAACACGCCGGCTCTCGTGCACCGGCTGGTATGAGGCCGTCGAACTGGACTCGCCGCAAGGCAAGGAGCGCCGAACCACCCTCTGCGCCGCGACCAGTCCCGGGCTGTCATGGCCCGTACCGCCCACTTCAGCACCGGCGGCCCCGGCTACGACGAGGGGAGCGGCACCTGCGAATGGAACAGCGACCTATCGGGGCGGGCCCACAGGCTCCTGGTGACTCGGTCAGTCGAAGAGGGCAACGACTCCGCATACCCAGATCGCGAGGAACGCAAGGGCCCCCACCAGGCAGCCGACGCCCGCCAGCACACCGCCGATCGTCCACGGCTCGGAGGGCGCCTCCGCGTACTTCTCCTCCAGGCTGTCCCGGTACGAGGCGGGGGCGTCCCAGTCGACGGGGTGCCCCAGCTCCTCGGCACATGCGGTCCGCACGGCAACCAGTTGCTGCTCCGCGAAGGAGGTGGCGGCCATCGCCTCGGGGCCGCGCCAGGCGAGAGCCTTCATCCGCCACCCGGGAGACCCGTACCGCGCCTCGAAGGCGGTGGTTTCGTCGGCGTTGCGGTCCTCTTCGAGGTACATCCAGCGGCCCGCCTCGGCGGCATCGCCGTAAAGCCGGTACACCCCGGCCAGGCGCCGACGGAGCGTCAGGTCGTACGGGAACGACGAGACGAGACCGCGCAAACGCTGGCGCGCGACGGGAACCCGGCCGGCGGCCAGGTCCGCGTCGACTCGGGCGAGGGTCTCTCTCAGGGACATGAACACATGATCGGATACCGCGCTGATCCACGTCGACCCGGTTTGCTGCCCAGCAATGCTCGCTCTCAACGGCATCGACCGAATGCCACTGATCGGCTGTCTGCGGCCCGAGATCGCCCGTGCGACGAGCCCACCCGGCGCCGTACGACATCGTTCCGGCGTTGTCGTACGGGGCGTTCCGCTGTCGCGGCGGGCCCGGGTCAGCACACGGCCTGCGACATCGGCTCGGTGTCTGTCAAACGTTTGCCGTCACCAAACCGAACGTGAGACAGTACGTGCTGCTCCGGTCCGGCTGACGTCGTCGCCGGACGAGGGGCGACGGGGAAGCCATCCGATACCCGCCGCGATCCGTGCTGCAGGCTCCAGGTCACCGACCTGGAGCCTTTTTGTTGTCCCCAAGTCCCGGGGACATCATCGGCGTTGCGGCATCAGGCCGCGAAGCCCTCAGGCAGATTGCGAAGATCATGGATACGGAAGGATTTCCCCGCCAGTTCGCCCGGACCCGCCGCTTCTCGCTCGGAGTTCCACACCAGTTCACCGTCTCCCCGGACGGCGACCGCGTACTGTTTCTCCGCTCCGAATCCGGTGTCGCCCCGCGTGTCCGACTGTGGATGTACGAGAACGGTGAGGAGCGGATTCTCGCCGATCCAGCAGCAGCCGGGCGTGCGCGGAAGGCTGCGGGACCAGAGCGCATCCGTACCGAACCGACTCCGGCGAACTCGGCCGGGGTGCAGTCCTACGCGACCGACCGCCACGTTCGGGTGGTGGCCTACACCGTCGATGGCTCGCTCTGGACGGTGCGTACGGACGGCAGCGCGCCGTGTCACATCCAGACCGTCGGCCCGGTACGGGATCCCCGCCCCTCCCCGGACGGCACCCTGATCGCCTACGTCGCTCGAGGAGCCCTCCGTGTGGTCGGTACGGACGGGGCAGGAGACCGGCCGCTCGCCGAGCCCGAGACCGCAGAGACCACCTACGGACTGGCCGATGACAGAACTGCCGCGTCCATCGGCAGGTCGCGCGGCTACTGGTGGTCTCCGGGCAGCGATGCTCTCCTCGTCGCCCGCGTCGACGCCTCCGTGGTGGAGTGCCGCTATCTCAGCGATCCGTCGGATCCTGGCCGATCGCCCCGGTCGATTCGCTATCCAGCGGCAGGCACGGCCAATGCGATCACCTCGTTGCACCTGGTGACGGTCGTTGGCGGGCACACGCCGGTCCGTTTGCCGCGTCATGCTCCGGCGAAGAAGGCGCCGGCCAACAGTTGGGGCCTCGCGTTCGAGTACGTCGTCAGTGCCGACTGGCAGAGGAGTGGCCCGGTTGTCAGTCTTCAGACTCGGGACCAGCGCACGATGTGGGTGCTGCGGGTCAACCCCGTCGACGGTTCTGTCGAGCAACTGTCCCAGCAGGCCGACGAGGGCTGGGTCGAGTTCCCGCCCGGTGCGCCACGGCACACCACGTCGGGAGTGCTGGTGCTCCCTCAGGTCCGCGGTGATGAGCGCACGATCCGGATAGGCGGTGTCCTCGCTCCGGCTGGGCTCCAGGTGCGCGCCGTACTCGGGTCGGTGGGCGAGAAGGTGTTGTTCGCCGCGAGCGAGGAGCCGACGGAAGTGCACGTCTGGTCGTACGAGGCTGGGCACGGCTTTGAGCGGCTGACGCAGAAGCCGGGGGTACACACGGCCGTCGCCGGGGGTGACACGCTCGTGCTGGACAGCAGAACTCCGGACGGGCACACGGTGACGGTGCTGCGGGGCGGGAAGCAGGTCGGCCGTATCGCGGTCCTGGCGGAACGGCCGCTGGTCACGCCCCGGCCGATCCATCTGACCTTGGGGGAGCGGCACCTGCGAACTCGACTGCACCTGCCCTCCTGGTACGAGCAGGGCATGGCCAAACTGCCGGTCCTACTCAGTCCGTACGCCGGGCCAGGCATGCAGGTCGTGACAAAAGCCCACGGTTGGCACACGGCAGTGTGCCAGTGGTACGCCGAGCAAGGGTTTGCCGTGCTGGCGACGGACGGGCGCGGTACTCCCGGCCGCGGGGTGCGGTGGCAGCGAGCCATCCTCGGCGACCGACTCACACCCGTCCTGGACGACCAGATCGACGGACTGCACGCTGCGGCCCAACGGTGCGACGCCATGGACCTTGAGCGAGTCGGCATCCGGGGTTGGTCGTTCAGCGGCTATCTTGCCGCCGGCGCCGTGCTGCTACGTCCCGATGTGTTCCACGCCGCGGTCGCGGGCGCGGCACCGACTGACCGGCGCCTGTACGACGCGTACTGGGAGGAGCGTTTCCTCGGCCACCCGGACCTCCAGCCGCACAACTACGAGCGCAGCTCGTTGCTGTCACACGCCGACAAGCTGACCCGTCCGCTGATGCTCGTCCACGGGCTCGCCGACGACAACGTCGCTCCAGCCCATACGCTGCGCCTCTCGGCTGAGTTGTTCGCGGCGGGGCGGTCGCACAGGGTGCTGCTGCTACCGGGGGTGGGGCACCTCGTGACAGGGGAAGGCGTCGCGGACACCCTGCTGCAGCTCGAGTCGGACTTCCTGAAGAGCTCGCTCGGGGCGTGAGCGCAAGCGCTCCGGGGTGTTTCGGCGGGGCGTCCCTGAGGCCCTCGCCGAAACGCCGTCCCGGAATGTCGTGGCGCGCAACCTGCCTCCCGGGCGTCGGGGTGCCACTGCGCGATGGCGGCAGCGAAGCAATTCGCCCATCCACGGCAAGACCGTCGCCCGCGCCCTCTGCAGCTGACCTCGCACGGAAGCGGCGGCACCGTCGCCTGGCGAGCCGGATCGGGGGCCCGCCACGCGGCGCCCTGCTCCAGGGGCGGTCGGGGCGATTCCCCAGGCTGCATGGCAATGTGCTTGTCCGTCGAATGCCAGGCAGTGACGCTCATTTGACGCTCGCTCTGATGGAGTGTCAGGTGGGTTAGTGCTGCCCAAACTGCCTTGTCAGCGCAGGTGCGGGATGCCTACACCAGCGGTTGTGCGCTTGGTGCATGGGTAGCAGCCAGGCTCGTCAGCCAAGGTCATATCCGCGGAGGGCGTTCCCGACCATCGGGCGGTGGATTTCTGCCCTTTGGGCCACCTCAGCTGAGTTTCCTGGCGCAGAGCTTGCACTTCCGGCGGCGATCACTTGGTTCCCGCTGGTCAGATTAGGAGCCGGCCGTCAGGCGCAGGTTCGATTCCTTCTCCCCGTGTCAGTCCCGCCCCCTAAGATTCATTCTGCGGGGGCAGCTCCGTGTTCCTGTCGCCGCGGCAGGGTCACGGCAGGCACAAACGAGCGCAGCAGGACTTCGGTCACCGTGCCACCTCCGATCCCTCAACGTATGCACGACGGGCGGGCACTGGCACGGCTGGGACTGGGAGGTTCACCCATGGCGGGTCTGCTGCTCCTTGTTGGCTCATCGGATCGGGCGGATCCTGGCGTGGTTCGGTGAGGTGACTACACCGGACCCCCATGGTAAAGGGGCGGCAAAGTCGCCTTGCGGGGGGCGGCTTCCGCCGTCCGCACGGGTGGTTTTCGGACGTTCCGCCGGGCTGCCGTCCGTGCGGGGCACCTTCCCCCTATGCTTCTACATGCGTGTAGACAATGCGAGGGGCAGCCCGGATGTTCCCGGCTGTCCTGTGAGCGACGGTCAGGGACGGGAGGGACGCGCACCGGCTTGAGCAGGGCATTATCCGCCGGCCACGGCCACCCCCGACGGTCCGTCGTGCGGATTATCCATCGGTGTTTTCCCCTGGGAGGGCTGTCGTGGCTTCGATCGACCTGGACAAGGTGCTGGACAAGGCGTGGGCGGACAAGAGTCTGCCGGAGATCCTCGCCGCGCCGGTCTCCGCGCTGAAGGGGGTCTCGGACCGGCAGGGTGACCTCCTTCAGGAGGCGTTCGGCGTCAAGACGGTCTCCGATCTGGCCGAGCTGAAGTACGCGCGCTGGGCACAGGCCCTGGCCGCACTCGACACCTCCGCCAAGTAACCCTCTCCCGCCGGGCGGCAGACCCCACCCCCTTTCGGGTTCTGCCGCCCGGCGGCTGACGAACCGTACGTAACACATGAAGGAGTGAACGCCACGATGGTGTTCAAGCGGCTGCTCGGCTCGCTCGGCGTGGGCGGGCCCACGGTGGACACGGTCCTTACCCCGGGCGCGGTGCTGCCCGGCGGGACCCTGAGCGGGCAGGTCCACCTGCGGGGCGGTGACGCGGACTTCACGATCGAGCACATCACCCTGGAGCTGATGGCCCGCGTCGAGGCCGAGTACGACGGCGGCGAGTCCGAGGGCGCAGTCGTCATCGACCGGTTCACCGTCGGCGGCAGCTTCCGCCTCGCCGCCGGCGAACTGCACAGCGTGCCCTTCAGCGTGATGCTGCCGTGGGAGACCCCCATCACCGAGCTGTACGGGCAGGGACTGGGCATCGTGCTGGGGGTGCGCACCGAGCTGGCGGTGGCGGGCGCGAAGGACAAGGGTGACCTCGACCAGCTTGCGGTTGCCCCGCTGCCCGCCCAGGAGGCGATCCTGGAGGCGCTCGGCCAGCTCGGCTTCGGCTTCAAGTCCGCCGACCTGGAGCTGGGGCGCATCGGCGGCACCGGCCAGCAGCTGCCCTTCTACCAGGAGATCGAACTCGCCCCGGCGCCGCAGTACGCGCACCAGGTCAACGAGATCGAGGTGACCTTCCTCGCGGGGCCGGCTGGCATGGAGGTGGTCCTGGAGGCCGACAAGCGCGGCGGCCTCTTCTCCGGCGGCCACGACGCGGTGTCCCGTTTCACCGTCAGCCACGATGGCGTCGAGCAGATCAACTGGGGCGCCGAAGTCGACGGCTGGATCCGTCAGATGGTCGAGCACCGCGCCTCCTACGGCTCTCACGGCTCCTACGGGCACGGCGATCCGCACCACGGCGGCCACTACGGACACGGCGACCCCTACGCCACGCACCCCCACAAGGACGACCACGGCCACGGCGGCCACCATCACGGCGACAGTCACGGGCACCGCTCCGGGCCCGGCATGGGCACCGCGATCGCCGCCGGCGCGGCGGGACTCGCCGTCGGCGTGGTCGGCGGCATGGTCGCGGCCGAAGTCGTCGACGAAGTGGGCGACTTCTTCGAAGGCGACGACGAAGAAGAGGGCGGCGAGGACTGAGCCCGCGCAGTCTTGCCACCCCTGGTAGCTTCTACATCAATGTAGAAGGTGTGGTTGTCCGGGCCGTCCCCTTCTTTCGGCCCGGGCGGCCCTGAGACGTACGGAGTTGGCATGGCCCTGTGGGACCGCATCAAGGAGTCCGCATCGACGATGCAGACCCAGCTCAACGCGAAGAAGAACGACCTCAAGAGCGGCGCCTTCCGCGACGCCAGCATGGCGATGTGCGCGCTCGTCGCCGCGGCCGACGGCACCATCGACCCGTCCGAGCGCCGCAAGGTGGCCCAGCTCATCGCCACCAACGAGGTGCTGCAGAACTTCCCCGCCGAGGACCTGCAGCGCCGCTTCGACGACAACTGCAACAAGTTGGCCGCCGACTTCGACTTCGGCAAGGTCAGCGTCCTGCAAGAGGTCGCCAAGGCCAAGAAGAAGCCCGCCGAGGCACGCGCCGTGATCCAGATCGGCATCGTCATCGGCGGCGCCGACGGCGACTTCGACAAGGACGAGCAGCAGGTCGTGCGCGAAGCCTGCTACGCCCTCGACCTGCCGCCCCACGAGTTCGACCTCTAAGCCCCACACGACGCACGGGAAGGGACGGCCGTGGAGATCTCCGGGGTCATCAGTGCCATTGTGATCGGCGTCATCATCGGCACGCTGGGACGGCTGGTACTGCCGGGCCGTCAGCGCATTGGCGTGCTGTGGACGATCGGCGTCGGGATCGCCGCGGCCTTCGTCGGCACCGGCATCGCCGCGGGCCTCGGAGTGGCGGACACCAAGGGCGTCGACTGGATCGAATGGCTCATCCAGATCGCACTCGCCGCCGCGGGCGTGGCCGCCCTCGAACGCTTCAAAGCCCGCCACTGACCCGACCACCGGACCAGGGGTGCTGCCGCCGCACGGCGGCAGCACCCCCGCGGCCGTGTATCGCAGGGTGCCGGCTACATCGGGGTGGCCGCGTGCAGGATGAGGAACAGCGTGACGGCCGAGTTCGCCGAGGACAGCGCCGAGACGGTGGTGCCCGCGGCGGCTGTCCAGGCGGCCAGGCCCACCGTGGTGAACACTGGCGGCCAGATCCGTCCGGTGGGAGCCGGTGCGAGCAGGGCGGCGACCCGGCGCGGCACCGGACCGGGGGCAGCGAAGTGCGCGAGCGTGGCGATGGGCGCGCCCCGGGAGATCAGCGCCGACTTGCCGATCGCCAGCGCCACGGTACGCCGACTGCCCACCGCGGTGGCCGCCTCCTCATCCGCCCACCGCTCAGCGCAATACGTGACAGCGGTCCGCAGCGGACGCAGGAACGGGTTGGCCCGTGCCGCGAGCTGCACGGTGAGCAGGAACCAGTGGTGGCGGCGGGCCAGATGGACGCGCTCGTGAGCGAACAGCGCCCGCCGCTCGGCCGAACTGAGCCCGGCCAGCATCCCGGTGGTGACCACGATCCGGTTCCGCTTGCCGGGCAGCGCGTAGGCATACGGCAACTCGTCGGGCAGCACCGCCACCGACGTGGCCGGCAGGCCCGCAAGGGCGCGCTCGGCCCGGCGGCGCACGCGGTGGTGGCGCCACGCCGTCCGCGTACACGCGGCGAGCACCGCGATCAGGGCGGGGATGACGGTCTTGCCCGCAATCTCGTCGTACGGGACGGCCTCACGTACCTCCGGGTCCGACCAGCCGTCGGGCAGCGGGTTTCCGGGCAGTTGCGCGGTGCCGACCACCATCAACAGGGCCAGGCACAGGGTGCTGCACACCGCGAGCACCCCGGCGACGGCCGACAGCAGCCAGGTCGCCGCCCTGGGGTGCAGATGCTGTTCGGCAAGGCGGGCAATGGGCCAGGCCGTTAACGGCAGCACCAGCGGCAGGAAGACGAAAACCCCCATGACGGTCAGTCTTCCCCCTCGCCGGGGCCCTGGGCCAGCAGATCGCGCAGCACCTGTTCATCCCCCGGCGTCAGGCTGGTCAGGAAGCGGGCCAGGACCGCTTCCCTGTCGGTTTCGGCGTCCAGGACCTTCCGCATCCGCAACGCGGCCAGCCCGGCCTCGTCGGCGATCGCGGTCCACTCGAACGAGCGGCCCGCCCGCCGGCGGGCGACCGCGCCTTTGGCGTGCAGCCGGGTCAGGATGGTCATCACCGTGGTGTAGGCGAGGCTGCCACCGAGGCGTTCCTGGACCCAGGCCGCAGGAACCGCTCCGGGGGCCTGGTGCAGCGCGGCGAGTACCTGCCCCTCCAGCTCGCCCTGGCCGCGCCGGCGCGGAGACTGCTCGATACCGCCCCTGTTCTGGTCCGTCATACCGTCAACCTCCCGCCTGCCGGCCCCGCCTGCCGCTGCGGGGGCGGTTCATCGTACTGAGCCTGTCGTCCACCCGCCCGACGCCGTTTCCACGATGTCCACTCCCACGAGCTGGCAAGGGGCCCCGGCAGAGCGGGCGTCATCAGCTGCCCGTGCCCGCGCTGGCGGTGTCGAGTCCCAGCCGCAGCAACCGTTCGTCGTCCGGGGGGAGTTCAGCGATGAACCGGCTGAGCACGGCGCCCCGGTCCCTCTCCCCGTCAAGGATCTGGCGCATGCGCCGGGCGGCCAGCCCCGCCGCGTCGAAAACGGCCCTCCAGACATAGGAGCGCCCGTCGCGGCGGCGCACCACGGCCTGCTTGCCGTGCAGCCGCGTCAGCGTGGTCACCACCGTGGTGTAGGCGAGAGTGGGGTCGATCTGCTCGCGCACCCAACCGGCCGTCACCGGCCCCGGCGCGCTGCCCAGGGCAGCCAGCACACGGGCCTCCAGCTCGCCCGGCCCTCTGCGGGGGCGCTCACGCAGCGGCGGTCCACCATGCTTCTCATCCACCTGCCACTCCCTCTTGGTCGCTGCCGGACACGAGGGGCACAAGCGCGCCCTCGCACATGTTCACGATGCCCTCCTCCCTCACCATCTTCTACGCCGTTGTAGATTCTTGACTCCGCCCGCCCGGAAGTAGGGGGCCGCCGGGCGGCATCACGACACAGCACATCGAACTGCCACACCGGGCGGCGCAGGGAGGCGGACACGTGGACAGACAGCCTGGCGCATCCCGCGATCGCCACGGGCCGGCCCGGTCCCGAGGGACCGGCGCACCAAGACCGAGCTGACCCGGCGCGGGAGGATCCTGGCCTTCACCGGGGCCACCCTGGGCGTGCTGCTCGTCGTCGCGGGTGCGGGCGGCTACTGGCTGTACCAGCGCCTCGACGGAAACATCCAGGCCGCCGGCATCGACAACAAGATCGGCGGGGACCGTCCGGCCAACCTCAGCCCCGGCGCGATGAACATCCTGGTGGTCGGCTCGGACAGCCGCGACGGCGACAACGCCGAGTACGGCAAGGGCCTGACCACCATGCAGGCGGACACCCTGATGGTGCTGCACATCGCCGCGAACCGGAAATGGGCCGCCGTCGTCTCCCTGCCCCGCGACTCCTGGGTGCAGATACCCGCCTGCGACCGCGGCAACGCACCGCCCATACTCGCGCGTCGGCCTTGGACACCCCGAAGCGCAGCGGGCCGACGTTCCGGGGCCGGTCCAGATTGGAGTCCACGTCAGTACGGCGCCGGTTGCGGGCGACCATCAGCAGGTCGTGGCCCGGTGACAGGGCAGCGGCCAGGGTTCGCCCGTGCTGCGTGGCTTCCAGGGCCTGGGTGATGAGCCGGCCCGGCGAGTCCGCGCCGGAGTCGGTGCAGTTCTCCGTGTCAAACCAGCGCCCCTCTCCCGAGCGGCGCTTCTCCACCAGGACCTCGTAGGTGACCGTGCCTGTCTCTCCCGCGGACGGGGTGATGACGGGCACGTGCAGACGGTCGTAGACCGACAGATTCCAGCCGTAGCGGTCCGTCATCATCACGGCCAGGGCCGTCAGTTCCGCCCGGCTCAGGAACAGCCGACCCGTCGTCTTCCCACGGTTCTTTCGCGCAGCAGCCCTTCGGCCCGGGTGTAGACCTTCCCGGCTTTGTCCGGGAACCCGGGCAGCTCGCCCGTGGCGGCGACGTGCTCGAGAGCCGTCCCGACCCTCCAGTCACGGCTGTCCGGGGCCAATGCACCCGCCCGGTAGCGGGCCAGCAGCGCGGTGTTCTCCCGGATCCGCAGCAGCGCGGCCCGGAACTGTCGTTCGGCGACCAGCAGCACCTGGTCGCACTCCGACGGCCGGTAGGACTGCTTGGACGGCTTGCCCTTCTTCGGAACCGGGCGGGCCAGTTCCTCGGCAGCCAGGCCCTGCGCCAGCCGCGGCTCACGCTTCAGCAGCGTACGCATCTTGCCCAGGGCCTCGCGCCCGCCGGGGGTGTCCTTGTGGTTGTTGCGCCAGAGCCGGAGCGTGGCAGAGTTGAGGTCCCCCAGATCCTCGGCCGGCTGGCCCTGGGCCTTGAGGAACCGGGCGAAGACCTCGATAGATCGCCAATATGGCTCACCGCTCGCGTGGCTGTTCCACCCCATGGACTGCGCGGCGAACGCTCGCGCAAGGGAGCAGCGCATCGGCTGGGGCACGGCGATCGCGGCGAAGTCGAAGGCGCGCTCGAAGCCTTCCTTGTTCAGCACGGTGACCTGCAGCCCGTCGGCGGCTATCCGCTCGGTTGCCTGGAAGTCCGGTGGCGGCAGGACGGCTTTGCGTCCCCGCCCGCTCACGATGCCGCCGCGACGGGCAGGGCGTCGACCAGCAGCTCGATGTCCTGGATCCCGGAGGTTTCCCGGGCCAGCTGGGCAAACAGGCCGTTCAGATCCTTCGTCCCGTCCGTCTCGTCGCGCTCGACCTCGGTGTCGAAGGCGAGGATCGACTCCAGCTGTAGATGCATGACCGGGTTTAATGGTGACGTCGGGTATTGGAACTGTCTGAATGCCTCGGCTGGGCTGCGGGGTTACTGGGGGAGCCGTAGCTCCTGCGACGTCTGCTCGGCATCTGCGTGGAGTCCGGAGCAGAGCAGGTTGAATGCCTGGAATGCCGCGGTGGCGACAATGTCACGGGCGTCTGTGGGTGATTCGCCGGACAGGATGCGTCGTTGTAGTTCGCGTAGGGCTGCCCGGTGTGTGCCGGCGATGGAGCCTGCGAGGAGTGCGGGCATCGAGTAGTCGGCCGGATCCGGTCCGTTGGCGGTGTTCGGCGGATGTTCGGCCAGGGCGGTCGTCAGCGCGTCCTCGGCGTATTCGCTGATCTCGCGTTCACGTGCGCGCAGTGCGGCGCTGTCGTGGATGACCTGCCAGAACCGGGGCGCGTCGGGGTGGAGCCCGAGTGTGGGGTCGTCGTGCCGCAGGGCGGTCAGCAGGTCGTTGCGGATGGTCTCCACTGGGCAGGTGCCGGGTGCACGGTTGCGTACCAGTGTGGCGAGATGGCCCTCTACCTCTGCCTGGCGGTCGAAGAAGAGCTCTTCCTTGGTGGGGAAGTAGTTGAACACGGTGTTGGTGGAGACGCCTGCGTGCCGTGCCACCTCGGCGACCGTGACCTGGTCGAAGCCGTGCTTCAGGAAGAGAGGCAGGGCCGCGTCAGCGATCGCCGTGCGGGTCTGCTGCTTCTTGGTCTCTCGAAGGCCCATACCCAGATGATAGTGTCACCATAAAATTGTAGTGACACCAAGATTTTCGGGGTGGGACCATGACCTTGCACTTTGGCATCTATCCGGGTGGGATCTTGGGGGACGACCAGGGCATCGTCCGCCCGGTCCGCTCGGACCTGCCGGACCGCATCACCGAGGCGCTTGACGCGCTCCAAGGCGACACAGCCACCCTGTTGGTGCGCGCGTACCAGTCGTTCGCCACCACCGTGACGCCGCTGGAACCGCCCACGCCCGCCGACCCCGAGGCGTATCTCCAGCGGGGCCGCAAGCTCGACCTCGTGCTGCAGTTCCGTGAGCCGTCCGGCGAGTTGGAGGGGTGGCTGGAGTTCGTCCGCGAGGCCGTCCGCACCGGTGGACCGCACCTGGCATCCGTCCAGATCTGCGAAGAGCCCAACGCCGACCTGCCCGTGGTCGACGGCAGCATCCCCAATGTCCTGAACGCGCTCGTCGAGGGGGTTGTCGCGGCCAAACAGGAGGCCCGGGCCCTGGGTCACAGCCTGGCGGTCGGCTTCAACGCCGTGCCGACCTTCAATCCGGCGGACACCTTCTGGTCCGAGCTCGGCGCCTTGGCCGACGACCGCTTCCGGCAGAGCCTGGACTACGTCGGCCTGGACTTCTTCCCGGACGTGTTCCGTCCCATCGCCGCCGAGCAGTTGGCGGAAGCGGTCACCGCGGTCCTCACCGCGTTCCGGCGAACCGATCTGCCGAAGGCCGGCATCCTTGACAGCGTCGCGATCCGTATCTGTGAGAACGGCTGGCCCACCGGCCCCGGCCGCAGCGAGCAGCGGCAGGCCGCGGTCCTCGAAGCCGTAGTGCGGACCGTGGCCGCCCTCGCCGCCGACCTGAACATCGACGGATACTCGTTCTTCGCCCTGCGAGACGCCGACAGCGCCGGAGAGGGGCTCTTTCACCGCTTCGGGCTCCTGCGCGACGACTACACCCCTAAGCCAGCTTTCGAAACGTACCGGCGTCTCATCGAAGAGCTGGGCAATCCACCGGTGATGCCGACCCGATGATGCCGCCACTACGGATGGACTGCAGTACTGCTGCTTCTCGTGCTGCGCTGATCATCGGGGGTCACCTACGTCTCTTCCTTGCTGGTGCGATCGGGGGGCTCGTTGGCTGATCTCGGCGGCGTAGTTCGTCCAGTCACCGGCGGAGAGCCGCTGCCAGGCGACGGCGACGTCGGTGTGGATGCCCAGGGTGCGGGCGAGGATCGCGGCGGGGATCTCGGTGGCGAGCTGGAAGAGAGCGGTGCTGCGGGCCTGGTTGGGGCGGATGCCCAGGTTGTTCAGACGTTGCGTCAGCTGTGTGGTGCTGATCGGCCGTCCGGGCTGGCCGCCGGGGAAGAGCCATGGAGACGGCGCCAGGGCTCGCCGAAGGTCGCGTGTCCCTTGCGGTTCGCGGCGACAGCGCGGGCCAGCTGGGCGACGGGCTCGGGCAGCTGAACGGGTGCATTGCCGAGGTGGAGACGTACTTCCCGAGCGCCGACCTCGACGTCCTCGGTGGTCAACCGGTGGATCGCCGAAGGCCCTTGGGCATAGAGGAGGAGAAGCAGCCCGGCGAGGCGGTCCTCGGGCTTGAGGGTGTCGTCGTGCAGGAGCCGGCGTGCGACGTTCCAGCGATGTTCGTCGTCGAGTGGCTGAGTGGGGCCGTTCCAGCGGACGGCGGGGACGTGGACCGTGGCGAGCTTGTTGGTGCGGGCCCAGCGGATGAAGTGCCCGGCCGTCCGGCGGTAGGCGGCCAAGTCGTCGGTGAGCCACCGGTCGAGGTCGGCCTGCCGACAGGTCTCCAGGGTGAGGTCGTGGGCCACCAGCCAGTTCAGGAAAGCGACGGCCGCGTGGGTGCGTTGACGCGCGGATATGAACTGCTGCGGGGTAAGAGGGCGGCCGTTGTTACGTTGACGAAGCCGCCGGAGAAGGTGCCAGATCGTGTACCGGTGCAGAACTTTGCGCTGGTCGGGGTCCTCTTGGGATGCGAGGAGGCCGGTGAAGAAGCGTTCGAGGCGGACCATGTACTCGTCCCGCTCGGGCAGGGCACCGACGCCGACGAGGACCTGGCGGAGGTGGGCGAGGGGCGGGCTGTCGGGCAGTTCGTCGAGGGCCTCGTGGGTCAGGGCTGGCCGGCCGGACGCGAGGTCGGACAGGACCGGAGAGACGGACGGCTTGTTCAGCCACCGCCTGGCGGTGATGGGGTGCTCGGTGGTGACGATGTTGTGCCGGAGGGCTTCGAGGCCCGGGTGGAGGGCATCGGACGGGGCGCCCAACAGCTCGTCCAGGCGCCGGTTGATAAGACAGCGCGCGCACTGGCCGGGGTGCGGGTAGTCGGGATCGCTGCAGGTGGGACAGGTGTGCCAGACCTCAGGGGCGGTGCACCCTGCGCAAAAGGGCTGGTCGAGGGTGCCGGAGACGACCGCCGCGACACCTCCGCAGACCGAGCACGGTGCCGAGCGGCGCTGGCAGTCCGGGCACCACGGTCGCCCCGTGGTCCGGGAGGTGCCGCAGGGCTTCTCCCCGCCGCAGATGCTGCACCTCGTGGTGGGCAGGGAGGGGCAGCTGGAGCAGAGCGGACCGTCAGGCGTGCGGGTGTTCACGACCTTCCGGCGGCCGCAGTTGATGCAGGTTTCCAGGTTCGCCGGGTCGTTGACCAGGCAGTTCGGACACAGCGGCCGGCCATGGCCGTCGCGGGTGGCCGGCTCTCGGCGGGCTCCGCATCCCGAGCACTCCTCGATGCGGGAGTGGGCGATGCAGGTGCGGCAGACCCGCTGTCCATCCAGGGGCTTGTCGATGCGTACGACTCTGTGGCAGCCGGGGCAGGACGGCCGCACGATCCCGGCGACGCCGGCCTCGTGCAGCAGGTCGATCAATCGGAGGATCGCGCGGTGAGGTGCCCGGTGGCCGTCCCCGGTCAGCAGGGCGGGGTTGGCTTCCAGGGCCCAGGCGAACTTCTGCTGGTAGGAGGGGCGGGGTGCCGACCGGCGAACCGCGTCGGCGCCTCGGCGTCGACGGGCCCGGCAGCGCAGGGCGTAGCCGGTGCCGGCGAGTAGCACGACCGCACCGACGGTGATCAGCCAGGGACTGGCCAGTGCCCCGCCGACGGCGCCGAGTGCTCCGCCGGCCACGAGCAGCGGGCCCGCGCAGCACACCACCATCACCAGCCCGGCACCCGCGACCGCGGCCATGCCGCCGAGCCCGGAGCGTTCACGGGACGCGGACATCACCGCTCGCCTCCTTTCGGTCAGCGGGTGAAGGGGCGGGCGCCCGGCGGGCGGAGCGGACCAGCAGGCTGGCGTACAGCAAGGTCGCCGCGTCCTGGAGCAGCACGAACCAGCTCAGCCGCTGCGTGAGGTAGATGCCGAAGCAGCCGCAGTTGTCCACCACCAGGCCCCGCGCGTATGCCTGCACGGCCAGCACCGTCCACACCACCGAGACGGCCATGTACACCCATACCGGCGCCAGGGCCTTGGAGCGGGGGCGGGCCAGGAACCACACCCCGCACACCAGCTCGCCCGCGATCAGCGCCGCGGCCAGCGCGGTCGCGGCGTCGGCGGCCGACAGTCCGTACGCGGACAGAATCCGCGGCATGTGCTCGAAGGAGGCGAACTGGCCGATCGCCATCGCCGTGTATACCGTCCCGAGCACGATCCTGAGCACCATGATCCGACCGTAGGCCGCTGCAGAGGGCGAGAACTGTAAGCGCGCTCACCGAACCATCCCTTCGATCCGGGCACGATCAGAGGTGCGAAGCGGTGTTCGCCCGCCATGCGAGCCGGTGTCCCGAGCCGTTTCGGGAGGTGCCAGGTGAACGGTCCACAGTCCCCCGCCCGTCACGGCGGCAGGCCATCAAGGGCGCGGGAGTGATCGGGGGCGTCGTCGTTCTGCTCGTGGGCGGAGGGCGATCTGCTGCGCGCGGCGCGGCTGCGCGAGGTGCTCGGCGTCCCCGGGCAGGACTGGCCCAGCGCACTCGCCTTCCGGGACAAGGTGGTGATGAAGACGCAGCTGCGTCAACAAGGCCTGGAGGTACCGGAGTTCACGGTAGTCCGAACGCCCGTGGACCTGCTGGCCTTCGCGGCGGAACACGGCTACCCGGTGGTGGTGAAGCCTGCCTACGGATCCGGCTCCACCGGCACCCAGGTGCTGCGTGGACCCGACGACCTCGACGGCCTGCTCGCGGCGGGTCTGCCCGAGCATCCGGAGGTGGAACGCTTCGTCGAGGGCGTCATGTACGTGGTCGACGGCCTGTTCACACAGGGCGCGGTGCGCTCCGCGTTCGTCTCACGCTACGTCAACGACTGCCTCGCCTTCCGGGCCGGAGGACATCTCGGCTCCGCGCAACTGACGCGCGACGACCCCCTGACGCCACGGCTGATCAGCTATGCCCGGCAGGTGCTCGACCTGCTTCCCACGTCCGACTGCACCACCTTCCACCTTGAGGTCTTCCACACTCCGGACGACCGGTTGGTCCTCTGTGAGGTGGCGAGCCGTACAGGAGGGGAACTCACCGCCGCCGCGATCCGGGCCGCCTCGGGGATCGACCTGGACCGGGAGTGGTTCCTGGCGCAGACCGGGGCCGCGCCGTCCCTCACCCCTGGCATGGACGGCGCGGCACCTGGGCGGTCCGCCGGCTGGGTGGTGTTCTATCCGGAACGGGGGACGCTCACCGAACTCCCCCTTTCCCCACCAGAGTTCGTCGTCGAGCAGCGGCTGCGCGGCAGGGTCGGCACGACGTACCGGGGCGGCCAGAAGTCCGGTGTCTCTCTGGCCGGCTACGTGGTGACCGGGGCGGACGCCGACGAGGTGGAACAGCGGCTGCACGAGCTGGCCGCATGGTATGCGTTCGGAGTCCGATGGAGAGAGTGAGCGAGGACTGACATGCGATACATCGTCGTAGGAGCCGGCGCGGTCGGCAGTTCGATCGGCGCCCGGCTGGTCGAGAACGGCCGGGACGCCGTTCTGGTCGCCCGGGGCGCCCAGCTCGACGCGCTACGGGCCGACGGGATCCGGTTCACCACGCCGGAGGGGACCCGGCAGGTGCCCGTTCCGGTGGTGGACGGACCCGAAGCGGTCGAACTGCGCACCGGCGACGTACTGGTGCTGGCCGTCAAGACGCAGCACAGTGCGGCCGCGCTGAGCGAGTGGGTGGACCGGCCGGTGGCCGACGGCAACACGGCGGGAGAGTCGCTGCCGCTGGTCTGCGCCCAGAACGGCGTGGAGAGCGAACGCCTGGCACTGCGCCTGTTCCGCAGGGTCTACGGCATGTGCGTGGTGCTCCCCGCAGCGTTCGTACGGCCGGGGGAGGTCACCGCGGCCTACGGGCCGTGCACCGGGGCGCTGGTGCTCGGCCGCTATCCCTCCGGGGAAGAGGAGACCGCCCAGGCGATCGCGGCCGAGCTGGAGAAGTGCGCGTTCCATGTGCCGGTCGTGGCGGACGTCATGCGCTGGAAGTACGGCAAGCTCCTGGGGAACCTCACGCAGACCGTCGAGGCGCTCTGCGGACCGGTCCGCCCCGGTGGGCCGGCCGCCGAACTGGCCTCGTTGTCCAGGGCGGAGGGGACAGCGGTGCTGAGGGCGGCCGGGATCGGGTACGCCGACGCGGCGGAGCTGGCGGACCTCCGCAGCGGACGGGTGGAACTGCAGACGCCCACCGCCGGGGGTGCGCTGGGGTCGACCTGGCAGAGCCTCGCCCGACGCTCCGGCTCCATCGAGGCGGACTACATCAACGGGGAGTTCGTGTTGCTGGGCCGGACGTACGGCACACCCACCCCGGTCAACGAGACGCTCCTTCGCCTGGCCCGCGACTCCGCCCGGACGCGACGGGAGCCCGGGACGGTCTCGCCGGAGACCGTGCTCGGACTGTTTGTGCGTGACTGAAAGAGATCGTAAGTTCTGTTCAAATGGCGCTGATTTCAAGCTTGGCGTGACCGCATTTGCCATTCTTTGGAGAGCATGTCGAACATGCCGCGCTCGGCCGTCTCGGCCGGTGAGCGGTAGTGCTGGAAGCTGTGGCCCCCGTCCGCGCAGGTGTCGGGGTGGCGCCAGGCGGCCACGTGATGGCCCGGTGCGGGCAGGAAGGCGCCGAGTTTCATCATGCGGCGGTGAGTACTGCTCACGAGGATCTCCAAGGCTGTGGACGCAGGCGTCAGGGTCGGACGGATGCTGGGCCCGAGGTCGGTCAGCCGAGACGGCGTACCGGTGAGCCCGCCAGGAACGCTTCGATGTCCTCGACGGCCTGGCTGTAGTAGGTGCGGTAGTTGTTCTGGGACACATAGCCGAGGTGCGGCGTGGCGAGGAGCCTGGGCGCGGTGCGCACCGGGTGGTCGACGGGCAGCGGTTCGATGTCGAAGACATCGGTCCCGGCGCCGGCGATCCGCCCCTCGCGCAGCGCGGCGAGCAGGGCGTCCTGGTCGACGATCGCGGCCCGGGAGGTGTTCACCAGATACGCGGTCGGCTTCATCAACGCCAGCTCGGAGGCTCCGACCAGCCCGCGGGTGCGGTCGCCGAGCACCAGGTGCACCGAGACGAAGTCGCTGGTGGACAGCAACGCCTCCTTGGAGGAGGCCAGTTGCACGCCGTGCTCCTTGGCCCGCGCGTCGGTGAGGTTCGGGCTCCAGGCCACCACGTCCATGCCGAAGGCGAAGCCGACCTGCGCCACCCGGCTGCCGATCTTGCCGAGGCCGAGCAGGCCGAGACGACGCCCGTGCAGGTCGGCGCCGACCGTCGACTGCCAAGGGCCGCCGGTGCGCAGCGCGGTGGACTCCGTGACGATGCTGCGGGCGAGACCGAGCAGCAGCGCCCAGGTCAGCTCCACCGGCGGAGTGGAGGTGCTCTTGGTGCCGCACACCGTCACGCCGTTGGCTTCGGCCGACGCGAAGTCGATCACGGAGTTGCGCATGCCCGAGGCGATGAGGAGCTTGAGGCGGGGGAGTCGGTCGAGGACCGCAGCCGGGAACGGGACGCGTTCGCGCAGCGTGACGATGATGTCGACGTCGCTGACAGCGGCGACGAGTTCGTCCTCCGTGGCGAAGTGCTCCGGGAAGCTGACGACCTCCACCCGGTCCAGGACCGGGCCCCAGTCGGCAACGGTGGTGGCGACGGATTGGAAGTCGTCGAGGATGGCGCAACGCAGGTTCATGTCAGTGCTCTCCATTGTTCACGCGGTGAGTCGGGCCGCTGACGGGCAACGCCACGGCATCGAGACCCGCGGATGCCGGGAGGCTGATCATCCCGTATTCGGTGCCGATTCCGGTGAACGGGTCGTCGGTCAGGTCCAGATGTCCGTCCAGGTCCAAATGATCGGCAAGCCCGACCAGTTGCGCCATCGCGGTCACGCCGAGGGAGCTCTCCACCTTGCATCCGAGCATCACCTCGAGGCCGCAGCGGCGGGCGAGGGAGACCGTCTCGCGGGCGGCGAGGACCCCACCGCACTTGAGCAGCTTGACGTTGATGCCGCTCACCCGGCCCTGCAGCCGCAGGACGCTCTCGGGTCCGGTGCAGTCCTCGTCGGCGAAGACCGGCACCGGTGAGCGCTCGTGCACGTAGCCCAGGTTGTCCGGTGAGCCGGGCGGCACGGGCTGTTCGAGGAGTTCCACGCCATGCCGGTGCAGCTCCTCGGCGACCCGGAGTGCCCGGTCGGGCGACCAGGATCCGTTGCCGTCAGCCCGGATGCGTCCGCCGTAGACCGAGCGCAGCATGCCGGCCCGGCTGCCGTCGTCCTCGGGGGTGAGTGTGAGTTTGAGGATCGGCTGGTCCGCCAACGACTGCGCCCGTGCGATGAGTTCGTCGTCGGGGCATGCGCCGATCGACGCGGCGGGCGGCGCGGTCGGCAGCCCGGCAAGTCCGAGCAGCCGGTGCAGCGGCTGTCCGCAGGCCTTGCCGAGCAGGTCGTGCAGGGCCAGGTCGACGGCGGACCGGGCCGCGGGGCCGATGCCGGCCGGGGAAAGGCGGGCGAGTACCCCGTGCAGCTCGTAGGGCGATGCCCCGTCGAGCAGCGGGGCGCATGCACCGATCTCGGTCGGATCGGCGTCCCGCGCGGTGCCGTACCCGGTCAGGCCCTCCCAGGACAGCGTGACCATGCACTGGCGGACTTCGGTCACCACGCCGGTGTTGCCGGCGAAGGGCGCCCGCAGCGCGATCGTGGCCGTCTCCTGGGTGAGATTCATCGCAGTACTTCCTCGAACGCAGCGACCACATCCCACGCTTGACGGAACGTCAACGCACGGAAACCGTCGTGCTCCACCGGTGTCGCCGGGGCACGCAAGGCGGCGTCGGTGGGGATGCCGCTGGACTCCCGGAAGCGCTCGCGCACGTACGGCGAGAGGTGCTCCTGGTGGGTGACGAGCCAGCCGACGGTGGTGTCGTGGGTGTTGTCCGGCGCCGCGCGCACGGCCCGGAACAGGTCGGCGAGCAGGTCGACGTCGCCCTCCTCGGTGTCGGGCGGACAGAGCATGAAGATCTGGGCGGGCAACAGTGCGAAGCGCAGGGGGCGGATCTCGTCGAAGTGGCGTACGGGAGGCCCGGTGATCGCTCGCAGGGAACGAACCGTCGACTTGCGGGCCAGATATCCGCCGCGCCGCGGCGGGCAGCCGGCCATCGCCCGCGCGCCCCAGTGCAGGTGTGTGAGGAACGGGTCCTCGCCGGGAAGTATCGGATCGTCCGGCAGATGAGTGCCGAGCAGCCCGAACAGCACGCTGCTCAGCTGGATCGAGATCACCGGGAGCACCGGGGGGATGTCGTTCATCCGGGAGAAGTACCGACGTGGCTCGGTCAGCGCGTCGACGGTGAGCATGGCCGCCTCGGCGAACGCACGCGCGGAGGGATAGCGGTGGCCCTCGATCACCTAGCCACCGCCGTCCTGGCGTATCTCGCAGCGCCCCACCGAGCCGTCCGGCCGCACCGCGTGGCTGATCAGCTCCGCGAACGCCGCGCGCGGGTTCTGCCGTCCGCGGGCTTCTTCCGGCAACAGACAGAGCATGTCGGTGACCAGCGAGGCGTGATCGTTCAGCGAGTCCGCCCACTGCCGGAAGTGGTAGCCGGGCACCGTCGCCATCCGCCGCCGGTGGAGTTCGACGAGCGGGACCAGCTCGCCGTCCAGCTCCGTCAGGGTCAGGGCACAGAACAGCGGACGGCTGCGGTCCCGGCGTACGAAGGCCCGCCCGTCCCAGGTGTACAGGGGCAGGGTGGTCTGCCGGCCCCCGTCGACCAGGGAGCCCGGCAGGTAGACGTCGTCGCCGCCCTCGGTGTCGGCCTCGGTCCGGGTGAAACCGTAGACCAGGGGATAGCCGTAACCACCGGCGCACACCGCGGTGTTGAAGTCCATCGGGCCCGAGCGGCCCAGCGCGATGTCCTCCCAGTTGCCCAGGTGACCGGTTCGCGGGGGCAGCAGATCCTCGGTGTCCCGCGCCAGATCGAGGAGGCTGCCGACGGGGACGTCGAGCGGGCCGAAGTGGAGGGTGGCATAGGGCTTCTCGCCGGTGGCCAGGGCCGCCGTCCCGGTGGCGGACGGCGACAGGCCGAGGCGTGTGAGTACGGGCACGCTCACTCCGACTCCTGGGCTCACAGCCGGCCGAGGAGGCAGGGCAGGGTGCCACCGGCGAGGAGCACGTCCCATTCGCCCGCCGAGCTGACGTCCGCCGTCGCGGTGAAGGTGACCGCGCCCGCGGTGACCCGGACTGCCCCCGTCTCCCGCATCCCGTCGAGCGCCAGCTCGAACGACTCGTGCCCGGTGAGACCCAGGTTCGACCAGCTGCGGCCGGCGGGCAGCAGCAGGGGCAGGATGCCCATGGCGCACAGATTCGCCCGGTGGATGCGTTCGAAGCTCTCGGCGAGCACGGCGCGGACGCCCAGCAGCCAGGGGCCCTTCGCGGCCCAGTCGCGGGACGAGCCCATACCGTAGTTCCGGCCGGCCAGGACGACGAGCGAGGTGCCCGCGGCGGCGTAGCGCTCGGCGGCCTCGAACACCGGGCCCCGCTCACCCGTGGGCAGGTGCAGGGTGCTGCCGCCGCTGTCGCCGTCGCCCACGAGGCGGTTGAGCAGCCGCGGGTTGCTGAACGTGCCCCGGGCCATCACCTCGTGGTGCCCGCGGCGCGAACCGTAGGAGTTGAAGGCATGTACGCCCTTCCCTCGCAGCTGGACACCGGCGGGTGACTCCTCCGGAATGGCACCGACCGGGGAGATGTGGTCGGTGCTCACGTCGTCGCCGAGCGCGAGCAGGACACGGGCGCCGGTCACCGCTTCCGTGGGCCGCCGGGCGTCGACGTAGGCGGGGAAGCGAATGTAGGTGGAGTCCTCGTCCCAGGGGAACGTCTCCGTGTCCATGGGCGTGATCGTGTCCCAATCCGCCGGTGGCGCCTGGCTGCCAGAGAACTGCTCCGGGGAGAGGAACTCGGCTTCCAGGGAGTCGAGTTCGGAGGTCTGCGGCCAGAGGTCCCGCAGCATGACGGCAGTGCCTTCGCTGCCGGTCCCCAGAGGTTCGCTCTTCAGGTCGGCGCAGACATGTCCGACCAGGGCGAGTGCCACGACCATGGCCGGGGACGCCAGGTAGCCGGCGCGCACCTGCGGATGGATCCGGGACTCGAAGTTGCGGTTTCCGCTGAGCACCGCCGCCACCGTAGGGCCCTCCTCGGTGACGGTGTCACCGACCCCGGGGTTCAGCGGGCCGCCGCCGTTGGAGGTCATGCAGCCGTATCCGGCCACGTGGAAGCCGAGCTTCTCCAGGTACGGCATGAGGCCGGCGGCCTGGCGGTAGCGGGTCACGGCCCGGGACCCGGGGGAGAGGCTGGTCTTCACCCGATCGGGCTCCGGGAACGACGGCCTGCTGATCGGCTCGGACGACGCCGGCCGTACCGGGTCGCCCTGCCGCAGCGGCACGTCCAAGGACGTGGTGACCCTCGCCCTCACGGCGGACGCCGGCCACGGGTGGGCCGCCGGCGACGACGGCCTGATCCTCGTCTCCGCGGATGGCGGGCACAGCTGGGAGCCGCAACTCAACCGCGCCCACAAGGACTTGATGGCCGTCCATGGCGCGGGCGCCACCCGTACGGCCGTCGGCCAGGACGGCACCGTCCTCACCACCACCGACCACGGGGCCGTCTGGCGCACCGGCACGGGGACCGACGGCCTCCTGCTCTGGTCCGTCCACGTCCTCGAGGACGAACGGCATGCCTGGGCCGTGGGTGCCGGTGGCGCGGTGCTGGTGACGGACGACGGTGGTGCGAGTTGGCGGCGGTGCGAAGTGCCGGTCGAGGCCGATCTGTTCGGTGTGTGTCTGGGGCCGGGCGGGCGTGTGGGGTATGTGGTGGGTGCCGGTGGCGCGGTGCTGGTGACGGACGACGGTGGTGCGAGTTGGCGGCGGTGCAAAGTGCCGGTGGGCGCGGACCTGACGTACGTGCACGCCGTCGACGACGACACCGCGTGGGCCGTAGGACGGACCGGCACCCTGCTGGCCACCCGGGACGGCGGAGCCACCTGGTCACCGCGGGACGCCGGCACCGACGCGGCACTGTGGGCCGTCACCTTCACCTCGCAGGGGGACCGCGGCTGGGCAGTCGGAGACCTCGGCACCGTACTCGCCACCGACGACGGCGGACAGGTGTGGAAGCCCCAGGACAGCGGAACCTCCGGCAACCTCAAGAGCATCTGGGCGTCCCCCGACGGCAGCCGGGCGCACATCGTCGGCGACGGCAGCCTGGTGCTCGCCACTTCGGACGGCGGCGCCTCGTGGACGCAGCAGTCGCCGGCACCGGCAAGAACCTGTACGGCGTCCGCATCCTGACTGACACGGGGCAAGGCTGGGCGGTCGGTGACGGAGGGACAATCCTTGGTTCGCGCGGTCTCGGCCGGTGGGCCCCGCAGCCCAGCGGCACCACGGCGAACCTGTACACCCTCGCGGCCGCCTCCCCGAAGACGGCATGGACGGTCGGCCGGGGCGGCGTCGTCCTGGTCACGCATGACGCGGGCGCCTCCTGGCGGCCGCAGGCGAGCGGCACCGACAAGGACTTGCTCGCCGTCAGCCCGCGGACGAGGCCGCCGCCTGGGACGCCGGCGACCTCGGCACGATCATCGCCACCCGGGACGGCGGCACGACCTGGCGCACCCAGCCCACGCCTTGCGGCGACGTCCTGTGGGGCCTCGACTTCACGGACGCGCACACCGGTTGGGCCGTGGGCCTCGGCGGCACGATCCTGCACACCCTCGACGGCGGGGACACCTGGCAGACACAGGACGCGGGCACCGACGACGACCTGTTCGGGGTGTACGCCGCCGACGGTCAAACCTGCTGGGTGGTCGGCGACCGGGGCGCGGTTCTGCACACCCGCGACGGCGGCCACACCTGGGAGCGAAAGCCGACCGACACCCAACAGATGCTCCACGCCATCGCGTTCACGCCCGACGGAGGCACCGCCCTCGGCGTCGGCCGCAGCGACACCGTCCTCATCTCCCGGGACGGTGGCGCCACTTGGCGTACCGGCTTCACCGGCACCGGTATGTCGCTGTGGGCCGCGCAGCCGACCACGGCGCACCGGGCATGGATCGTCGGCGACGAGGGGACCGTGCTCTCGACTTCGGACGGCGGTGCGACCTGGGACCGCCATCCCTACAGTCCGGAGAAGGACGCAGTGATCTACTGGTAGCGCGCACGGACACCCGGAGAGAAGAACGCCCAACACAGGAGAAGCGTATGAGCAGCATCGCCGCATTCGCGAACATCCCCACCACGACGCTCGCCGACATCCTGGGCCACGAGCAGGTCATGGACATCAGCATCCGCCCGCTGTGGCCGTCGATGCCCCGTATCGCCGGCCCGGCCTTCACGGTGCAGTGCCCGCCCGGCGACAACCTCATGCTGCACGCGGCGATCCACCGGGCCGCGCCCGGCTCGGTCATCGTTGTGGAGTCCGGCGACGTGGACTTCGCGCTCGCCGGCGGCAACGTCTGCGCCGTCGCCCAGCGCCGCGGGGTCGTCGCGTTCGTCGCCGACGGAGTGATCCGCGACATCGACGAGGTGCGCGAGGCCCGCTTCCCCGTACACGCGCGCGGAGTTGTCCCCATCCCCGGGGCGAAGAAGGTTGTCCGGCCGCTGAACGAGCCGGTGCGCTGCGCCGGTGTCCGGGTCGAGGCCGGTGACGTCGTGGTCGCCGACGAGGAAGGCGTCGTCGTCGTACCCGCCGCACGCCAGGAGGAGGTGCTGCGCACGGCGGAGGCGAAGCTGGCCAAGGAGGCGGACGAGACCCTCGACGCCTGGGAGGAGGCGCACCGCACGCGCATCGACAAGATCCTTGCCGAGTCCGGCTTCGAGAGCTGATCGGCGGTCCTCCTCAGATGCTCAAGCGTGGCCTCTCGGCGCTCAAGGGCGCCGTCCCCGAACATCCCCCGGTCCGTACCTTCCTCGGAATCGTCCTGCTCCTCACTCTGGACAGGGACTGTGGATGGCGCTCAACGCCGTCTACGCGACCACCATTCTCGGCCTGTCCCCAGGCCAGTTCGGCGTGGGCGTGGGGATCGCCGCCGGTGTGGCGCTCGCGCTGAGCACTCCGGCCGGCCACCTCGCGGACCGGATCGGCCCGCGCCGCGTACAGATGTGGTCCCTGGTGGCCATGGCTCCGCTGTCGGCCGCGCTCCTGCTGGTATCCGGCTACTCCGCCTACCTGGTGGTGATCAGCGTCCAGGCGGTGGCCTACAGCACCAGCCGCAGCGCCCGCCTGGCGATGATCGCCGGGATCGCCCCACCCGACCAGCGGGTCGCCGTGCGGGCGTACGTGCGGACGGTGAGCAATGTCAGTGCGATAGCGGGGGCCGCCCTCGCGGGCGTACTGCTGACCGTGGGCAGCGAGACGGCTTACAGGTCGGCCGTGCTCGTCGTCGCGTTCGCCTATCTGGCGAGCGGACTGCTGACGCTGCGGCTGCCCGCCGTGTCCCCGCGGCCGGCCAAGCCCGGTCCGGCCCTCACCGTGCTTCGAGACCGTCCGTTCCTCGCCTTCGTGGTCCTGGACGGCCTGCTGTCGATGCACAATCTCCTGCGCGAGGTCGTCCTCCCGCTCTGGGTGCTGCACCGCACCGGAGCACCGCGCTGGGTCATCGCGGGCGTACTGCTTCTCGACACCGTGCTCGTGGTGGTGCTGCAGGTGCGGGCTTCGCGCGGCACCGACGAACCGGGCCCTGCGGCCCGCGCGGCGCGCGGCGGGGCCCTGTGCATCGCCGTGGCCTGCGTGGTCTTCTCCCTGACGGAGGGCGTCTCCGCCGTCACCGCCTCCGTGCTGCTGTTCCTGGGTGCGATCGCCCATGTGCTCGGCGAGGTGCGGCAGGCGGCGGGCAGTTGGGGCATCTCCTTCGGCCTCGCCCCGAGGACGCCCAGGGCCAGTACCAGGGCACCGCCTCCATGGGTGCCGACATCGGCAGAATGATCGCCCCCGCGGTGCTCACCTGGCTCGCGATCGAGTACGGCACCTTCGGATGGCTCGTCATGGCCGTCGGCTTCGCCGCGGTGGGAGCGGCGCTGCCACCCGTGGGCGATCACCCTCGGTTACTATGCTCACTTCATGCCGGAAGCTGGCAGCAAGGGGCGCGGCACCATCGACGGTCTGCTTGGGGAGCGGGGAGACCGGCCCGCCGGCCGAAACTCCCCAGATTCTCCCCAGCGCCGTTGACCCGTGATTCCTGCCTCTACGCCCCGGAGAAGTCGTCCATGGATTGTAAGGCTGAAGAGATGGGTGGCCTGGGAAAGTGCTGGAAGAGGTCGTAGCGACCCGCTACGTCACGCCTTTGCGTGAGGGCGGTTCGCTCCCGGGCATCGTCGAAGCCGACGATCTCGGCACGTACGTCATGAAGTTCACCGGGGCGGGCCAAGGGCGCAAGACCCTCGTCGCCGAGGTCATCTGCGGTCAAGTGGGGCGCCGGCTGGGGCTGCGTGTACCGGAGCTGGTGCAGATCTCGCTCGACCCGGTCATCGGGCTCTCCGAGCCCGATCAGGAGGTGCAGGAGCTGCTGAAGGCGAGCGGGGGACTCAACCTCGGCATGGACTTCCTTCCCGGCTCCATCGGCTTCGATCCGCTCGCGTACGAGGTGAGCCCCGAGGAGGCCGGCCGGGTCGTCTGGTTCGACGCCCTGATCAACAACGTCGACCGGTCCTGGCGCAACCCCAACATGCTGGTATGGCACGGGGACCTCTGGCTGATCGACCACGGTGCGACCATGATCTGGCACCACAACTGGCCGGGTGCGCACGCCTCCGCCGCCAAGCCCTACGACGCGTCCGACCACGCACTCGCGCCCTTCCGTCCCGACGTCACGGGCGCGGCCGCCCGGCTCGCCCCGCTCGTCACCGAGGAGCTGCTGACGCAGGCGGCAGCGGACGTTCCGGACGAGTGGCTGGTCGACGAGCCAGGCTTCGACTCCACCGATGCGCTCCGCCGCGCCTACGTGGAGGCCCTCCTGCGGCGCGCAGCCACCATCCACGAGCGGATCACGATGGACGCCCCCTCCGTGCCGCGGCCGTCGCAGGCCCCGGGGTGGCTGGCCGAGCGCCTCGCCCCCCGGCCGCACCCGACCCAGAAGAGCGTGAAGGGCGACGACCGGTGACCGATCACGACGTGCGACGAGACGTCTTCGAGTACGCGCTGCTGCGCGTCGTTCCGCGTGTCGAACGCGGTGAGTACGTCAACGCGGGCGTGGTGCTCTACTGCCGCGCCAGGTCCTTCGTTGCGGCACGTACGCACCTGGACGAGGCGAAGCTGCGGGCGTTGGACCCGCAGGCCGACGTCCTGGGAGTCCGCGCCGCGCTGCAGGCGGTGGAAGGCGTGTGCCGGGGCGGGCAGGACGCCGGCCAGGCGGCGCGCGACGACGCGGGACGACGGTTCCGCTGGCTCATCGCACCACGTTCCACCGTCGTCCAGCCCGGCCCGGTGCACACCGGTCTGACGGCCGATCCGGAAGCCGAGGTCGAGCGTCTGCTCGATGTGCTCGTGCGCTGATGGAGGGGCAGTGACCATGGGCACCCGGTGGGCCGTTGACACCGGGTGCCAGGGCTTCTAGCGTCTCGTCTGCTGAAGGTACTAAGCGGTCGCTCATCGATGGTCGTGCCGACGGACCGTACCGGGCCGACGGCGGGCCGCGGTGCCAGAGCGAGCCGTGTCCAAGGGATCCGAGGGCGAGGAGAAGCAACCATGTCCACCACCGAGCAGCGCGTCGCGATCGTGACGGGAGCGGCGCGAGGCATTGGCGCCGCCACCGCGGTGCGCCTGGCGGCCGAGGGCCGTGCCGTCGCCGTACTCGACCTCGACGAGGAGGCGTGCAAGGACACCGTCGAGAAGATCACCGCGGCCGGCGGGAAGGCCATCGCCGTCGGCTGTGACGTGTCGGACTCCGCCCGGGTCGACGCCGCCGTCGCCCGCGTGGCCGCCGAGCTCGGCGCACCGACGATCCTCGTCAACAACGCGGGTGTGCTGCGGGACAACCTGCTCTTCAAGATGAGCGAGTCCGACTGGGACACCGTGATGAACGTGCACCTCAAGGGTGCGTTCCTGATGGCCAAGGCGTGTCAGAAGCACATGGTGGACGCGGGCTTCGGCCGGATCGTCTCGCTGTCCTCCAGCTCCGCGCTGGGTAACCGGGGCCAGGCCAACTACTCGGCGGTCAAGGCGGGCCTCCAGGGTTTCACCAAGACGCTGGCCAAGGAGCTCGGCAAGTTCGGCGTCACGGCCAACGCGGTGGCGCCCGGCTTCATCGTCACGGACATGACCGCGCAGACGGCGGCCCGCGTCGGCATGGGCTTCGAGGAGTTCCAGACCGCCGCCGCCACCCAGATTCCGGTGCAGCGGGTCGGCCGGCCGGAGGACGTCGCCAACGCCATCGCCTTCTTCACCGGTGACGACGCGGGCTTCGTCTCCGGCCAGGTCATGTACGTGGCCGGCGGACCGCTCAACTGAACCGGAGGGTAGCGACATGACCGCACAGGAGCAGGAGCTCCCCCCGCTGTCCGGGAAGGTGGCCCTGGTGACGGGCGCCAGTCGCGGCATCGGCTACGGCGTCGCAGAGGCGTTCGTCGCCCGCGGTGACCGGGTCTGCATCACCGGTCGAGGCGAGGACGCGCTCAAGGAGGCCGTCGAGAGGCTCGGGGCGGACCGCGTGATCGCCGTCGCGGGCAAGGCGCACGACGAGGCGCACCAGGCGACGGCCGTGGAACGCACCATGGAGGCGTTCGGCCGCGTCGACTTCCTCGTCAACAACGCCGGCACCAACCCGGTGTTCGGGCCGATCGCGGAACTCGACCTCAACGTGGCCCGCAAGGTGTACGAGACCAATGTGATCTCGGCGCTCGGCTTCGCCCAGCAGACCTGGAAGGCCTGGCAGAAGGAGAACGGCGGGGCGATCGTGAACATCGCGTCGATCGCCGGGGTCTCCGCATCCCCCTTTATCGGGGCATACGGCATGAGCAAGGCGGCAATGGTCAATCTGACCCTCCAGTTGGCGCATGAATTCGCGCCGGCCGTGCGCGTCAACGCCATCGCCCCCGCGGTGATCAAGACGAAATTCGCGGAGGCGTTGTTCGAGGGGCGTGAAGCGGAGGCCGCGGCCGCCTATCCGCTGGGCCGGCTCGGTGTTCCTTCGGACATCGGCGGGGCTGCTGCCTTTCTCACTTCCGAGCAATCGGACTGGATCACGGGGCAGACACTCGTCGTCGATGGCGGTATTTTCCTCAATGCCGGAGTCCACTGATCCGGTTTGTGCCTGATTGGGCCGACATCACAGCAAGTGCCTCGCTGGACCTCCCCATCGGTCCGGCGAGGTGCTGCGGTATGGTTCGCCGACCCATGGCTGAACGAGGAGCGTGCACGTGTTCAACCGGACGATGCTGCAGGCGGCTGCAGCCCTTGCGTCCATATCCCTGGTGGCGGGATGCGGCCTGTTTTCGGACGATGACGCCGATGGGGCGCAGCAGATAGTCGTCGGCACGACGAGTGCGCCCAGCACACTCGATCCTGCCGCTTCGTGGGACGGCTCCTGGGAGTTGTTCCGGAACGTCTTCCAGACGTTGCTGAGCTTCCCGACCGGAAGCACCACCCCGCAGCCCGATGCGGCGGAGAAGTGCAAGTTCACCAGCCCGGCGAACACGGCATTCCAGTGCACGCTGCGCGAAGGCCTCAAGTTCTCCAACGGTCACGTGCTCGACGCGGCCGCGGTCAAGCACTCGATCGACCGCATCAAGAAGATCGACGTCACCGGTGGCCCCAACGGGCTCCTCGGCTCGCTCCGCAGCATCGACACGGACGGGAAGCTGACGGTCACCTTCCGGCTCACCAAGCCGGACGCGACGTTCCCGTTCATCCTCGCCACCCCGGCGATGTCGCTCGTCGATCCCGCGGAGTACCCGGAGGACAAGCTCCGCGAGGACGGCAAGCTCACCGGCTCCGGCCCCTACGTCCTGGCGTCGTACGAGGACGGCGCGAGCGCGGAGCTGAAGAAGAACAAGACGTACAACGGCTTCGCCGACCGCAAGAACGACGGCGTCACCATCCGCTACTTCAAGGACTCCGAAGCGATGGTGTCCGCGCTCAAGCGCAAGGACATCGACGCCACGTACCGCGGTCTCACGGCGGAGGAGGTCGTCGAAATCCAGGACAAGAAGAAGGACAGCGACGGTCTCCAGGTCGTGGAGACGACGGGTGCGGACATCCGCTACCTGGTCTTCAACCCCAAGGACCCGTCCG
The DNA here is from genome assembly GCF_042755225.1 of Streptomyces sp. NPDC059169. Taxonomy (NCBI): domain Bacteria; kingdom Bacillati; phylum Actinomycetota; class Actinomycetes; order Kitasatosporales; family Streptomycetaceae; genus Streptomyces; species Streptomyces sp. NPDC059169. Next base: position 63,566 of record NZ_JBHZCF010000025.1, read on the forward strand.
TCCGCAAGCTCCCGGTCCGCGAGGCGATCGCCCAGGTCGTCGACCGCGGCGCGCTCGTCGACAAGGTGTACCGCGGTACGGCCGAGCCGCTCTACTCGATGGTCCCCAAGGGCATCGCCGGTCACACCACCAGCTTCTACGACAAGTACGGCGAGCCGAACGCCGACAAGGCCCGCGACATCCTCAGGGACGCCGGCGTCGACACTCCGGTCCCGCTCACCCTCTGGTTCACCACCGACCGTTACGGATCGGCGACCGCGCCGGAATTCGCCGAGCTCAAGCGACAGCTCGAGTCGTCCGGCCTGTTCAAGGTCACGCTCCACAGCAAGCCGTGGAAGCAGTTCCAGGAGGGGTACAAGAACGGCGAGTACCCGGCCTTCGGCCGAGGGTGGTTCCCCGACTTCCCCGACCCGGACAACTTCATCGCGCCGTTCATCGGCAAGGAGAACGTGCTGGGAACGCCGTACGAGAGCAAGGAGATCACCCAGCAGCTGCTGCCCGAGACCCGGAAGCAGAGCAACCGCGGGGCGGTGTCCCAGCTCTTCGAGCGGGCGCAGAAGATCCTCGTGGACGACGTCCGGCTGCTGCCGCTGTGGCAGGGGAAGACCTATGTGGCGGCGGGCGAGGACATCGCCGGTGGTGAGCGGGCCCTGGACCCGCAGACGGTCATGCAGATGTGGGAACTGCGCCGCCAGACCAGCTGGTAGGCGCGTCGGTGGGAACGGCCTCCGTCCGGGTGCTCCGGCGCGCGGGAGCGGTTGTCAGTGGCCGCAGGTAGGTTCTGTGGTCGAGAACTGATCGCACACCGGAGGTTGTTGACGTGACCGACACCGACATGCTGCCCGAGTCCTGGCGCGGCGTCCTCGGCGAGGAGCTCCAGAAGCCGTACTTCAAGGAGCTCGTGGAGTTCGTCGAGGACGAGCGCGCCAGGGGGCCGGTGTACCCGCCGCGCGAAGAGGTCTTCGCGGCGCTGGACGCCACGCCCTTCGACCGGGTGAAGGTGCTGATCCTCGGCCAGGATCCGTACCACGGCGAAGGCCAGGGGCACGGACTCTGCTTCTCGGTGCGCCCGGGCGTCAAGACCCCGCCCTCCCTGCGGAACATCTACAAGGAGATGCAGGAGGAGCTGGGGCACCCGGTGCCGGACAACGGCTATCTGATTCCCTGGGCCGAGCAGGGGGTCCTGCTGCTCAACGCCGTGCTGACGGTGCGGTCCGGTGAGGCCAACTCCCACAAGGGCAAGGGATGGGAGAAGTTCACCGACGCGGTGATCACCGCAGTGTCCTCCCGGCCCGATCCGGCGGTCTTCGTGCTCTGGGGCAACTACGCGCAGAAGAAGCTGCCGCTGATCGACGAGGAGCGGCACGTGGTGGTGAAGGGTGCGCACCCCTCGCCGCTGTCCGCGAAGAAGTTCTTCGGCTCCCGGCCCTTCACCCGGATAAACGAGGCGGTGGCGGCCCAGGGCCACGATCCGATCGACTGGCGCATCCCCGACCTCGGCTGACGGTTCGCGCACCTGGCTGACAGGCTCGGGACCCGCCCGAGCCTGTACCGCATTCACCGATGGCTGCGGCTAGCGTCGGCACGACCCGTGTCGAGCGCTGGAGGACCGCAGTGGAGCAGCAGCAGGGGGCATCGGAGGTAGCCGTGACGACGAGGATCGGCCAGGCGATCATGCTGCTCCACGGAGGCGACCGAGAGGAGGCGGGCAACCGCTTCAGGGAGCTCTGGACGCAGATCGGTGAGAACGGCGACCCGGTGCACCGGTGCACCCTCGCCCACTACCTGGCGGACACCCAGGACGATCCCGGTGACGAGCTGGCCTGGGACCTGCGAGCGCTGTCGGCAGCGGAAACGCTGACGAACGGTGACCGGGCCCCGCGCGAGTCGCTGGCCGCGGTCCGCGGCCTGTACCCCGCCCTGCATCTGAGCCTGGCCGTGGACTATCTCAAGCTCCATCACCCGCAGGCCGCACGGATCCACCTGGAGCGGGCGCGGGAGGCGGTGGAGGTGCTGGCGGACGACGGCTACGGAGCCGGTGTCCGCGCGGAGATCGACCGGCTGGAGCGGCGGCTCGCACAGGAGTGAGCGGATGCGGTCGTGCATCGCCGCCGCCGATCGCCCCTCCGGTGCGCTCGCGCAACCGGCCCGCCCCTCCGCCGTGGGGCGGGTCAGTCCGGCGTCACGGAGCGGGCCTTCGGCGTGCGGAGGCCGTTCCCGAGCATGCCGGAGAGCAGTTCGGAGAACCCCGTGCGCAGTTCCGCCCGGGTCAGGGCCCGAGCGTGGTAGGTCCCCGCCACGCACGAGAACATGAGCCCCTCGCACCAGGCGATCAGGGAGAGCGCGTGCCGCTCCGGTTCGGTCGAACCGGCCCCCGCCATCAAGGCCACCAGCGGTTCGCGGAACACCCTGCCCGCCGTGTCGTAGAAGTCCCGCAGCTCGGGCCTGCGGGTGGCCTCCAGCGCCAGCTCGTACCGGGAGACGAGCAGCGGCCGGTGGTCGGTGAGGTAGCGGTGGAGCGCCAGCGAGAGGGCTTCGACCAGGACCTCCGTGCCGCCCCGGGGATCGGGCATCTCGTCGGGCGTGAGGACGCGTGCCTCGCGTTCGGCCTGGCGGTGCACCGCGGTCTCGAGCAGGGCCAGCCGGGTACGCGCGTGGTTGGACGTGGAGCCCTGGGGGAGCCCGGCCCGCTCGTCGACCGCGCGGTGCGTCAGTCCCCGCATCCCGCGCTCCGCGAGCAGGTCCAGGGCGGCGTCGGCGATCAGCTCGGCGCGGGAGGCGGTGCGGGATCCCGGGCCGTCGGTGCGTGCGGTCATGGGGACAACCTACCGCCGGCACTACAGCTGTAGTACGGTCACGGTGTCACTACAGATGTAGTTCCAGGGAGGGGTTCGCTCATGAACGGACACCGCGGTCGTCGGGCCGTCGTCGTCGGCGGCGGGATCGGCGGGCTCACCGCCGCCGTCGCCCTCCACCAACAGGGCTGGGACGCCACCGTCCTGGAGCGTGCCACCGGCCTCAGCCCGGTCGGCGCCGGCATCAGTCTCGCCCCCAACTCCCAGCGCGCCCTCGACACCATCGGCCTCGGCGACCGGATCAGGAGCCTCGCGGCCTGGCAGGGCGAGGGCGGGCTGCGCACCCCCGACGGCCGCTGGCTCAACCGGATGGACAGCACGGTCACGTCCGAGCGCTACGGCGGCCCCCTGGTGCTGCTCCACCGGGCGACCCTCGTCGACATCCTGGTCGACCGTCTGCCCGGCACAGCCGTACGCACCGGCTCCCCGGCCACCCTCGTGGACGCGGGCGACGCCGAACGCCCCGCCGTCGTGGGCACCCCCGACGGGCCACTCGAAGCCGACCTCGTCGTCGGTGCCGACGGCATCCACTCCGCAGTGCGCCGAGCACTGTTCCCCGGCCACCCGGGGCCCCGCTACTCCGGATTCACCACCTGGCGCACGGTGGTCCCCGCACCGGACCGACCCTTCACCCCGCACGAGACCTGGGGACGGGGTCGCCTCTGGGGTACCCAGCCGCTCAGGGACGGCCGCGTCTACGCCTACGCGGCGGCCTGCGCGCCGGCGGGCGCGCAGGCACGCGACGGTGAGCGGGCCGCACTGGTGCGCCTCTTCGGAGACTGGCACGACCCGGTGCCCGCGGTCCTCGCCGCCGCCGAGGGCCGAGTCGTGCGCCACGACGTGCACCACATGGCCGACCCGCTGCCGGCCTACCACCAAGGCCGGGTCGCCCTCCTCGGCGACGCGGCCCACGCCATGCAGCCCACCCTCGGCCAGGGCGGCAACCAGGCCATCGAAGACGCCGTCGTACTCGTCCACCACATAGGGCAGGCACCCGGAGCCGCCGTGGACGGTCTCGCCGCGTACACCGCGGACCGGTTGCCGCGCACCATGGCGGTCGTCCGTCGGGCCACCAGGACCGGGCAGCTGGCCATGCTGCGCAGCGCTCCGGCCGTGGCGCTGCGCAACCGGCTCATCGCCGCCGCATCCCGGCTCGGGCCCGGCGTGGTCCTGCGCGGCATGGACGGAATCGCGGACTGGCGGCCGCCCGGGCCCACGTATGCTGCCGGCACGGCGGCGGCGCAGGGTACGGCGCCATGACGGCACAGGGAGGCCCTCGTGAAGGTCGGCTGCATCGGGCTCGGTGACATCGCGCAGAAGGCCTACCTGCCCGTCCTCACCACCCGACCGGGGGTGGAGCTGCACCTGCACACCCGGACGACCGCCACGCTGGACCGCATCGCCGCGGCCCACCACATCCCGGCGGACCGCTGCCACACCACCCTGGACTCCCTGCTCGCCCGGCAGCTCGACGCCGCCTTCGTGCACGCCCCCACCTCCGTCCACCCCGAGATCGTCGCCCGGCTGCTCGCCGCCGGCGTGCCGACGTACGTCGACAAACCGCTCGCCTACCGGCTCGCCGACTCGGAGCAGTTGGTGGAGCAGTCGGAACGGACGGGGACCAGCCTCGCCGTGGGTTTCAACCGCCGCTACGCGCCCGGTTACGCCCACTGCCTGGACCACCCGCGCGAGCTCATCCTGATGCGGAAGAACCGGGTGGGCCTGCCGGAGGATCCCCGCACACTGGTGCTCGACGACTTCATCCACGTCGTCGACACCCTGCGCTTCCTGCTACCGGGGCCGGTCGAGCACACGGACGTGCGCGCCCGCATCCGTGACGGGCTCATGCACCACGTCGTGCTCCAGCTCTCGGGCGACGGCTTCACCGCGATCGGCGTGATGAACCGGTTGAGCGGCTCCACCGAGGAGATCCTCGAAGTGGCCGGACAGGACACCAAACGGGAGGTGCTCAACCTCGCGGAGGTCATCGACCACAAGGGGCAGCCCACGGTGCGGCGGCGCGGCGACTGGGTGCCGGTGGCACGCCAGCGCGGCATCGAGCAGGCCACGCTCGCCTTCCTGGACGCGGTGCGCGTGGGGAAGTTCCTCAGCGCCCGGGACGCACTGCTGACCCACGAGTTGTGCGAGCGGGTGGTGCGGGAGGCGTCGGAGCAGGCCGCCTGACGTACCGGACGCCGCAGACCGCGCAGAGGGCCGCGAGCAACGCCACCGCCCCGTACACCGGCCAGTCGCCGAACCGGACGTAGAGCGTGGAGCCCTCGGTGAGTGGGACCTCGTACACGGCCGCGGTGCTCTCGTCGGTGCCGAGGCGGGCCCCGATCGGCCGGCCGTCGGGGCCGTACACCGCGCTCACTCCGGTGAGGGTGGCGTGCACGGTGGGCCGGCCGGTCTCCGCCGCCCGCAGCGCCGCCAGTGAGGCGTGCTGTGCCGGTGCCCAACTGCCCTGGAACGTCGACGTCGCGGACTGGACGACGAGCAGCCGGGCACCGTCGCGGGCGAGCCGGCGGCTCATGTCGGGGAACGCCGACTCGAAGCACACCAACGGACCCACCCGCAGCCCCGGGCGCCCCTGCCCGCCGGGTACGGACATGACCACCTGGCGGTCGCCGCGCATCCGGTTCTCGCCCGCGGCCTTGCCCACGGAGGTCGCCCAGCCGAGTAGCGCACGCGCCGGGACGTACTCGCCGAAGGGAACCAGGCGCATCTTGTCGTACCGATCGCCGGTCGGACCGCCCGGACCCACCAGCACGCTGCTCTTGTAGATCCCGCTCGTCGTCTCCCGGCCACCCGGGCGGTCCTTCCGTCGCGCATCCACGTTGACGAGCACGTCGGCTCCCACGGCACGCGACAGCGCCGCGAGCCGTGCCGCGAGATCGGGCCGTGCCGAAAGGTCCGCCCCGACGCTGCTCTCGCCCCACACCACCAGGTCGGGGCGCGCCCCGACCAACTCCCGGGTCAGCTGCTCCCCCCGGGAGAAGCGCCGTTCCGCTCCGCCGACGCCGTCGATCACGCCCGGCTGGACGACGGCGACGCGCACCACCCGGTCCGTTCGCCCGGGACGGGGCGCCCACAGCCACACCGAGCCCACGGCGACCGCGCACAGGACCGTCCCGGCCGTGGCCGGGACGCGCGCCGCGGGAACCGACACCAGCACGGCGACCGCCGTGTTCACCGCGACCACCAGCAGGCTCACCAGCCAAACGCCGCCGACCGAGGCGACCCGCAGGGCAGCCGGGACCTGCCACTGGCTCGCTCCGAGCAGCCCCCACGGTCCGCCCAACGCCTCCCAGGACCTGACGAGCTCCACCACCAGCCAGCCCGACGGGACGACGACGAGCGCGGCCGACGCACGGGCCGCCGACGGCGATCCACCGAGCAGCCGGCGCACAAGCCACCCCCACGGTGCCCAGAGCACGCCGAGCAGTGCCGCGAGCAGAACGATGAACACGTGCAGGTTCGGCACCAGCCAGTGGTGCATGGCGATCATGAAGCCGATGCCGCCGAGCCATCCGTCCAGTGCGGCGCGGCGGCCGGTCGGAGCCGCCCGGACCAGCAGCAGCCACGGCACGAGCGCCACGTACGCCAGCCACCACAGCCCGGGCGCCGGGAACGCGAGCGCGGGTAGTGCGCCCGCAACCACCGCGGCCGCGCCGCGCCACCAGGGCGACGCCGACAGCCGCGTCAGCTGCTCCCGCCGCCCGCCCGGAACCCGCATGCCGCGCCTCCCCGAGAGCAGTGTCTTCCTCCAGTGTGGAGCAGCCTTCCCGGCCGCGACGGATCAGCCGTCGGCCAGCCGTCGCTCAGCCGGCGGCGGGGACGGGGAACGCCGCGTGCCGCCACTTCTCCCGCACGGTCACCGAGCGCAGCCGCCAGCCACCGTCCGTGCGGGTCAGGGCGAAGGCGTACCGGCCGCCGGCGACGAATTCCTCGCCCGACCCCAGCCGCATCGGATTCAGGTAGTCGGCCTGGACGTCCGCCCGGTCGCCGGGATAGCCGCCCAGGTCCTCCAGGTGCACCCGGCGGTTGACGATGAGGTGCTGCCGGACGGGGAAGAGCCGCATCGTCTCCGCCAGCCAGCCGGCGACCTGGTCCGCCGGACCCTCGATACCCCCCGCGCTGCGGTAGTCGGCGCGGCCGTCCTGGGCGAAGAGGGCCCGGTAGCCGGACCAGTCGGCATCGTCCACGGCCGTCGCGTACCCGGTGACCACGTCATCGATGGCCAACCGGTCCATCACCGTCGCGAGATCCACGCGCTGCGTCATCGGCCAAGTGTGGGGCAGCCGACGCGCCGCGCCAAGGGGCCGTGCACCGTCAGCGCCGGGTCCGGGCGGCGGGCTCCCCGCGGCGGACCGCACCGGGCGCCCGGGCGACGGGGTAGTCGGCGTGCGCGGACGAACTCAGCTGCCAGGGCACGCTGATGACCACGACCCCTGGGGAGAACAGCAGACGGCTCTTCAGCCACAGCGCCGACTGGTTGTGCAGGAGGTTCTCCCACCAGTGGCCGACGACGTATTCGGGGATGAACACGGCGACGACGTCCCGTGGGCTCTCGCGCCGGATGGAGCGGACGTACCCCAGCACCGAGCTGGCGATCTCCCGGTAGGGGGAGTCCAGTACCTTGAGCGGCACGTCGATGCCGTACTCCTCCCAGCGCCGTTCCAGGTCGGCCGCCGCGTCCCGGTCCACGGCGACGGTGAGTGCCTCCAGCCGGTCGGTGCGGAAGGCGCGTGCGTACGCCAGGGCCCGCAGGGTGGGTTTGTGCAGCGTGGAGACGAGGACGAGCGCCAGGACCCTGGGGGGCGGGGCCAGTTCGCGCCGGGCATCGTCCACTGCGAGCTCGGCCGCGATGGCGTCGTAGTGGCGGCGGACACCACGCATCATCACCCAGAGGACGACGGCCGCGAGCACGGCCAGCCAGGCGCCCTGGGTGAACTTGGTCAGGAGCACGACGATCAGCACCAGACAGGTCGTCAGCGCCCCGGTCGCGTTGATGATCCGGGCGGTGTGGTGGCGCCTGCGCACGGCCGGGTCCCGCTCGGTTCTGAGCTCTCGGTTCCAGTGCCTGACCATGCCCGTCTGGGAAAGGGTGAAGGACGTGAACACGCCCAGGATGTACAAGTGGATGAGACTGGTGACGTTCGCCTTGTACGCCCACAGCAGCAGCCCTGCCACGACCGCCAGGGCCAGGATGCCGTTGGAGAATGCCAACCGGTCCCCGCGGTTGTGCAGTTGCCGGGGCAGGTAACGGTTCTGCGCGAGGATCGACGCGAGCAGGGGGAAGCCGTTGAACGCGGTGTTCGCCGCGAGGATCAGCACGAGCGCCGTGGCGGCCTGGACGTAGTAGAAGCCGATGCTGTGCTCGCCGCCGAAGACCGAGGCCGCGAGTTGTGCGATGACCGTGCGCTGCGTGTAGCCCTGGCAGTCCGGCAGGCCCGTGAGGCGGCAGGCGTCGTCGGTGATGTGCACCTTCGCCACGATCGCGAGGGCGGTGACGCCGACGAACATCGTCACGGCGATGACGCCCATCACCGTCATGGTGGTGGCCGCGTTCCGCGGTTTCGGCTTGCGGAAGGCGGGCACCCCGTTGGAGATCGCCTCCACCCCCGTCAGTGCCGTGCACCCGCTCGAGAAGGCGCGGAGGACGAGCATCACCAGGGCCAGGCCCACGAGGTTCGCGTCGGCGGGGTCGGGCTCGATGCCGTACCGGGCGGTCGCGGCGACCGGGGGGTTTCCGAGCAGGTAGCCGATCAGACCCGCGGCGACCATGATCAGCACACCCGCGACGAAGAGGTACGTGGGGGCGGCGAACGCCCGCCCGGACTCGCGTACTCCGCGCAGGTTCATCGCCGTGAGCAGCGCGACGAACAGCAGCGCCATGAACACGCGGTAGCCGGCGAGCCCGGGCAGCGCCGAGATGATGTTGTCCACACCGGAGGCCACCGACACCGCTACCGTCATCACGTAGTCGACCAGCAGGGCTGCGGCCACCACCAGCCCCGCGGAGGGGCCCAGGTTGGTGGAGGCGACCTCGTACGAACCGCCGCCGCTCGGATAGGCGTGCACCACCTGGCGGTACGAGAGCACCACGACGGTCATCAACGCCACGACCGCGCCTGCGATCCACGGGGTGAAATGCAGGTAGGCCAGTCCGCCGAGGGTGAGCACCAGCAGGATCTCCTGCGTGGCGTAGGCAACGGAGGAGAGCGGGTCGGAGGCGAAGATGGGCAGGGCCAGTCGCTTCGGCAGCAGGGTCTCGCCCAGCTCATCGCTGCGCAGGGCACGGCCGATGACCAGCCGCTTCAGGACAGCCGTGACGTTGAACACGGCGTGAGCGTATGTGCGGCACCGGCATCGGCCCGGCCCCGCCGCGCCGATCCTGCGCAGACCGGGGCGGGACCGGAACGGCGGTGGGGAGGCGCACCGTGGGGCGTCGAGCACGCGCCCGGGCGTGCCCCGGCCACGACGGCGACGACGTCCCGACCGTCATCAGCGCGCGCCCGCCCGGCGCCAGCTGCTCCACGAGGGCCGTCGGTGCGCGGCGGACGGCGAAGGAGACGAAGATCCGGTCGTACGGGCCCCGTCGGGCCAGCCTGGACCCGAGAAGGTGCGCTCTGACCAGCAGAGATAGCGAACTGGAACTGGAAGAACTAGAAAAATCGACGCGCCGTCACAAAGGATCGAGGTTGAAGTCCTCTCAGATAGCCACGAAATTGACCAGCGGAGTGTTCGCGGAGGGGCCGACCAAAGTCCAGAAGCGATCCACGATGCCTTCAACGTATCGATCCCGGGCTCGCAGCATTTCGTTCTCCTTGACCTTGTCGACCCGTGCTTGCACAAAGCCGACCATCTGTGCTGGGCTCAGCGCCGCCAGTTCGTCCGCCATGCGGTGCAGCGCTTGGTTCACCCGATGGTGCGGAATCTCGGTCAACTCGGCGAGAGGAGCGACTTGCGGCTGCAGGCGGACCTGGACGGCGCTGAGGAGACGCTCGCGCAATTCCGGACCCCGTCCCGTGGCCACCACCAATTCGCACGCCGACAGTTGAAGAATTGTCACCAGTGCCCAGGTCTGCCGTTTACTTCCCTCCCACCGTTGTTGCACCTCCTGGATTGCATAGGTGTTCAGAGCCATCCCGATTCTGGAGGACAACTGTTCCTGGCTCAGCCTCCGGTTCAGGCGGAGCTCACGCAGCGTCGAGGGAGAGCGCCCTATGAGCACGGACAGGTCACACCACAAGGCATCGGCCAGCGCCACGAGTTGTGCTTCTGTGGGCACGGACCGGCCCTGTTCCCACATCTCCACCCATTGACCGAGAACGCGCACGCCGCAGGCCGCCATTGCTTCCGCCACCTGCTGTTGCTGGAACCCCAGAGCGATCCTCGCCGCTCTGGCGGCCGAAGGGGAGAACGGAGGAGGTCCCATCGTCGATGTCTTACGGTTCCTCATATCATCCAGCCTTACTGTGCGTGAGTCCGACGGATGGACGCGTCGTCGCCATGGCGAGTCAAGGAGAGACGGCATAGGCAAGCGACTGGAGCGGCCATGGTGGAAACAGGAGATCTCCGTGGAGGAGCCTGGATGTCGCATATCATCACGGTGACCCGGACGACGCCAATGCGCGAGGTGTACAAATGGCTTCGGCATTCCGTGGCCGTCCGTCGAATTCTCTCCACATGTATTGTGCCGCTGCCGGAATCGCACCAGGTCGGTGCCCGGCTGCCGCGGCGGTAGTTCCACGGGCGGGAGGGGGCAGACCGAGTAGCAGCTCGGTTCCGTCGTGATTCAGCGTCCGCTTCGCGGCCGCCGCGCGAGTGATGCGACGCCCGATCTTCCGTCCTGCGTCCGCATCGCGAACGCTTCGGCGTCCCAGCGGCCTCCGAGTACAGGCGCGAGCCAGTCGGTGGCGGCCGCTCGGAAAGCCGTGGGGGACAACCGGCCCGCGCCCTGCGGGACGGCACCGACAAGTGGTGCGGATCGTGTGTTCATGAGGTCGAGGACGTTGCAGCGCGCCGCGAGATCGGGGGCTGCGGGCCAACTGCCGATCACCACGCCTGCACATTCCAGCCTTCGCGTGCGCAGCGCCTCCAAGGTGAGTGCCGTGGCGTTGAGCGTGCCGAGACCGGCCGGGACGACCACGAGCACCGGCGCACCCAGCAGCCGCGCGGCGTCCGCAAGGGTCGTTCCCCGGTCGTCGAAGTGGACGAGCAGCCCGCCCGCCCCCTCGACCAGCACCAGGTCATGCGCGACGGACAGGTTCCGGATCACCACGGCCACGTCCGGTGCCGTGACAGGGTCCAGTCCCGCCCGGCGAGCGGCGGTCGCTGGCGCCAACGGCTCCGGAAATCTGGCGAGTTCGACGGCGGTGACAGGTCCCGCGAGTCGGGCTGCCTCTGCCGCATCGCCGAGTTCACCCGCGCTGACCCCCGTCTGGGCGGGCTTCACCACGGCCACGGTCCCATCACGTGCGAGAGCACCAGCGGCGACAGCCGCCGTAACCACGGTCTTGCCGACTTCCGTCCCAGTGCCGGTGACGAACAGAACCCTCACCCGGCCACCGCCGCGGCAGTCATGGCAGCCCCGATCCGGGCCAGGTCCCGGGCCCCGGTGACATAGGGCGGCATGGTGTAGATCAGGTCCCGGAACGGGCGAAGCCACACGCCCTGCAGGGCCGAAGCCTCGGTTGCGGCAGCTGTGTCGACCATGTGGTCCAACTGCAATACACCGATCGCGCCCAAGACACGGATGTCACGCACCCCCGGCACGCCGGCCGCCTGCGCCAGACCTTTCCGCAACCCGGACTCGATCCGCTTCACCTCGGCTTGCCAGTCCTGTCCGAGCAGGAGCTCGATCGAGGCGTGGGCGACGGCAGCCGCGAGCGGATTACCCATGAACGTCGGCCCGTGCGCCAGTACCGACGCCTCGCCCCCGCTGATCCCGGCTGCGACCGTCCCGGTGCACAAGGTCGCGGCCATGGTCAGATACCCGCCCGTCAGTGCCTTGCCGACGCACATCACATCGGGCGACACGCCCGCGTGGTCGGCGGCGAACAACTCACCCGTCCGTCCGAACCCGGTGGCGATTTCATCGAAGATCAGCAGCACCTCGTACCGGTCGCACAGGGTCCGCAGCAGCCGCAGATACGCGGGAGAGTGAAACCGCATGCCGCCGGCACCCTGCACCACGGGTTCCACGATCACCGCCGCCAGATTGCCCGCACAGCGCTCCATCAGCGCCTCAAGCGAACTCGCGTAATCCTCGTCGAGCGGAGCGTCGAAGCCAGCCGGCGGTTCTTCGGCGAACACCTGTTCCGGCAACACCCCGAGCCACAGGCGATGCATGCCGCTCTTGGGATCGCACACGGACATCGGGTGCAGGGTGTCCCCGTGGTAGCCACCGCGCCAGGTGAGCACACGACATTTACGCGAACGACCTAGCGACTGCCAGTACTGCACGCACATCTTCAGCGCAACCTCGACGGCGACGGAGCCCGAGTCGGCGAGGAAGACATGCTCAAGCGGCCCCGGTGTGATCTCGACCAGCTTCGCCACCAGCCGGATGGCGGCTTCGTGCGTGAGACCGCCGAACATCACATGGCTCATCCGTTCAAGCTGGTCACGCACTGCTCGGTCCAGTGCCGGGTGGCGGTAGCCGTGGATGGCCGCCCACCACGAGGACATGCCGTCGATCAGTTCGTGCCGCCCGGCGACCGGAGCAGCCAGCCGCAGCCGTGCCCCCGAGGCGGACTCCACCACATACGGGGTGGTGGTGCCGGGCATCGGGCTGTAGGGATGCCAGACATGCCTGCGGTCCAGGTCGAGCAGTGCACGGGTGTCCATCAGGCGTTCGGAGCCCGATCGGTGCCTGCACCGCGCAGGCGGACTTTCACCAGGTCGGTGCGGGCAGCGTCCTCCGGGCGTGAGTGGGTCTGCGGCGTTCCGTACGGTCCATGGGCATCGGCGTCCCGGGCGTGTTCCGCCACATCGGTGCTGTCTCCGCAAGATGCGGCCGCGGTGCGGTGCCGAGGCAGTGTCGACTCGTTCGCGTCCTCCACCACGAAGCCTGCGTCTTTGATCATGTCCAGGTCGGCCTGCCCGGCCTGCCCTTCGCTGGTCAGATAGTCGCCCAGGAAGATCGAGTTGGCGATGTGCAGACCCAGCGGCTGCAACGACCGCAGATGCACCTCGCGGCCGCCGGCGATCCGGACCTCGATGTCTGGGCACACGAAGCGGACCATCGCCAGGATGCGCAGGCAGCGCTGCGGGGTGAGGTTCCACTCCTGGGCGAGCGGGGTGCCCTCGAACGGAATCAGGAAGTTGACCGGCACCGAGTCCGAGCCCACCTCGCGCAGGGCGAAGACCACGTCGACCAGGTCCTCATCAGTCTCGCCCAGGCCGGCGATCAGGCCCGAGCAGGCGGACAGACCGGCGGCATGCACCTTCTCCACCGTGTCCACCCGGTCGGCGTAGGTGTGCGTCGTGGTGATCTGGCCGTAGGTGGTCTCGGAGGTATTGAGATTGTGGTTGTATGCGTCCGCACCGGCCGCCTTCAGCCGCTCGGCCTGATGGTCGGTGAGCAAGCCGAGGCAGGCGCAGATCTCGACGTCCCCGTTGACTCCCCTGATGGCAGAGATGGTCTCGGCAACCCGGTTGATGTCCGTGTCGGTGGGCCCGCGACCGCTGGCCACCAGGCACACCCTCTTGGCGCCACCCGCCACACCAGCTTCCGCGGCTTCGGCCGCCTGCTCGGGCCTCAGCCAGGTGTACTTAAGAATCTCCGCCTCGGACCCGAGCCGCTGCGAGCAGTACGAGCAGTCCTCCGGGCAGAGCCCGGACTTCAGACTTACCAGGTAGTTGAGCTTGACCCGGTGACCGAACCAGCGCCGGCGCACCTGTCCGGCAGCGGCGACCACGTCCAGCAGCTCGTCGTCGGTGGTGGCGAGAATCGCGAGGACCTCCTCGCGCGTGGGGATCTCCCTCCGCAGGCCCTTTGCGACCAAGGTGTTGAGTATTTCCATGGGCAAAGCCTTTCGTGCCGGAATGGCATCCGCCCATAGGACCAAAGGGCCAACTCGGTCCCATCGGGTTGTGCAACCCGCGCAGACCCTGCACACCCCGCTGTGCGGGTACGTTTCCGTAACTGCCGCCCGCACCCAAGGACTCTCCCCATGCCGAACGAACCCTTCGACTGGATCGGCGAGCACGCGGACGCACGCCGCCGGGTTGGGCTCACGAGGACGATTCAGCCGCGTCCCGTCCATCCTGCTTTGCTCGACCTGGCGAGCAACGACTACCTGGATCTGGCCCGGCATCCCGGCGTCACGGAGGCTGCCGCGGCCGCCGCACGCCGCTGGGGCGCGGGCGCGACCGGCTCCCGTCTGGTCAGCGGTTCCCTGGAGCTCCACAGTGAGCTCGAAGCGGAGCTTGCGGACTTCTGCGGCTTCGAGTCCGCCCTCGTCTTTTCCTCCGGGTACGCTGCCAACCTCGCCGTCGTCACCGCACTGGGCGATCACGGCTCAATGATCGTCTCGGACTCGGCCAACCATGCCTCGTTGATCGACGGATGCAGACTCTCCCGGGCGAGGACCGCGGTCGTGCCTCACAACAATCCCGAAGTCGTCGGAAAGGCACTCGAAGATCACGGCGGACGGGCCGTCGTCATCACGGAGTCGGTCTTCTCCGTGGACGGTGATGCCGCGCCGCTCCAGTCGCTCGCCGCCACCTGCCGCACGCGCGGGGCGGCGCTGATCGTCGACGACGCCCACGGCCTGGGTGTCCTGGGCGACGGCGGACGTGGCGCGCTGAATGCCGCGGGACTCTCGGGTGCGAAGGATGTGGTTGCCTCCGTCACCCTCTCAAAGTCACTCGGAAGCCAGGGCGGAGCGGTCCTGGGCCCGGCCAAGGTAATCCAGCACCTGGTCAACACGGCGCGGAGCTTCGTCTTCGACACCGGACTGGCACCGGCAGCCGCAGGTGCTGCTCTTGCAGGTCTGCGCGTGCTGCGGCGGGAACCCGAGCGAGCGGCCGCGGTTCGAACTGTCGCAGCCTCGATGCACGGACATCTGGCCGCCGCGGGCCTGAACAGCAGGCCACCGGAGGCCGCCGTGGTGTCGGTGCTGGCTCCGTCGCCGCAAGCGGCTGCGCGGTGGGCCGAGGACTGCCGTACAGCCGGATTGGCAGTGGGGTGTTTCCGGCCGCCGTCCGTGCCCGACGGCATCTCACGGCTACGGCTCACAGCCCGGGCAGCTCTGACAGAGGAGCAGGTGGCAAAGGCGGTGGACGTGGTGGTGCGAACGGCACCGGCCTTCTGATCAGCAGCCATCGACCGTGGGTTTCGTTCGTTGACGGCGAAGCCACTGGCCCACAACGCCCGATGCGTACGGCGATACACGAGATGATGAGAGCGATGCCTGAGAAGTTCGCCCCTCTGCACTCGGGAGGATGTTCATGCGGCTGACGCTGCGCTCGCTGGTCGCGCACGGCGAGCTGCGACTGAGACCGGTCGTCGCCTCCGAGCAGGACCGTCCGATCCGCTGGGCACACATCAGTGAGCTGGATGACCCGACGCCCTACCTTGAGGGGGGCGAGGTCCTTCTGACCATGGGCCTGCAGCAGCGCCAGGACGATCAGGACTGGGCCGACTATGTCGCCCGGCTCGTCCTCCGTGAGGTCTCGGCGCTGGGGTTCGGGGTCGGCACGCGGCACAACGAGATCCCGGCTGCTCTGGTGGCTGCCGCCCGTCGGACTGGGTTGCCCCTCTTCGAGGTGCCGGGGTCCACTCCCTTCATCGCGATCACCGAGGCTGTCGCTGGAGCCGTCGCCCGCGACGAGCAGTTGGCGTTGACCGACGCGCTGGATGCCCAGCGTGGTCTGATCAGGGCCGCCCTTGCGCCCCGCGGTGCACGCGAGGTCACCACCAGGCTGTCCCGCGCGCTGAAGTGCTGGGTCGTTCTGCTGGACCCGTGGCGCAGACTGCGTTGCTGCGCTCCGAAGTCTGCCCGCAAGCATGTCGGACGGGTGGTCATGGACATCGAACGCCTTGGGCTCGCCGACCCCCAGCGCAGCGCGGCACTGGCCATCGGCGCGGATACCGTCACGGTGGTCCCGCTCGTCGTCCATGGCGGCGTCGGCGGATTCCTGGTGACCGGCCGGCCGGCCGCCTTCAGCCAGACGGAGCGGTCGGTACTGACCACAGCGGTCGGCCTGCTGTCCCTGGACCTCTACAGCCACTGGGACCTCCGGGAGCAGGACCGGCGCACCCGGGCGGCTGTCCTCCATCTCGCCGTGACCGGGCACCCGGAACTGGCCATGCAGCTCGCCGAGATCCTCGGTCTGCCCTTCCCCGAGCCGCCGCTGCGCGTCGCGGCCCTGGATACGCACCAGAAGCAACTCCCTGACCTGCTCCGCTCGCTCGAGGAACACCAGGGCTTGCGTGCGGTTTCTGCGCTCATCGCAGCCCAGGAGCCGGACCCGGTGCTGGTACTGCTCTCCGCCGCCGAGGGCGACACCAGAAGCCTTGAGGAGGTTCTGGTGCAGGTGCCGGGCTCGCGCGGCGCAGTGAGCGGCCCGGTGCCCCTGAGTGAGTTGGCGGACGTCTGGCGCAAGGCACGGGCGGCCTTGCGCGCCTCCTCCACCACGACGCGGCTGGTGATCGCCCAGGATTTCGCCACCGCCGGGCTTCTCAGCCATCTGCGAACTCAGGATGCCCAAGGGTGGGCCAGTGCCCTGCTGGAGCCGCTCGACCGGTACGCCGGCCGCTCCAAGCTCGATCTCGTCGCGACGCTGCGCGTGTTCCTCGCGAACAACGGCCTAGTCGACGCGTCAGCCGTGATGCTCGGTATCCATCGCCATACCCTGCGCTACCGGCTCAACCGGATCGCCGAACTGCTCCGCTGCAACCTAGAAGACCCCACGGTCCGTGCGGAACTGTGGATCGCCCTGCGCATGCGCGATCAGTTCTGACCCCCGGCCTCCTTCCGAGACATCCGTGGCCATGTTCACGCTGCCCGTGCTGCCGCCGATGATTCCTGCGCTTCCCTCCCCGGGCCGACTCAGCCGTCCGACCGGGGGGAAGTCCCACTGGGCCAACCGCCCCGGCCGACATGTCCCAACCGCGCATGGTTCGCTGTAGTGATCCCCCCGACCCTTGGGGCACATCTCGCCGGGTCGGTCCCGGCGGACACGGGAAAGGGTCCCCAGGTGGTCCAACAGGCAAACCAGCGAGCAGAGCTGGACATCTCGTTCGTCGACGACCCGAGAGTGGTCAAGGAAGCCGCGACGGAGGACTACTCCACCCACGTGGTGCCCCGGTCGTGGCGCAGCGGCCGCCTTTCGCTGTCCATGGCCTGGGCGGCCCTGTGCAGTGCAATGTTCTGGCTGGTTGTGGCCGCCTCCGTGGCACTGGCTGTGGGAACCAGCGCGGCCCTCGTCGGTGTCGGCCTGTCGTTGGTCACGTACGGCGGGGTGAACTACGTACTGTCCCGCTATGCGTCGCGCACCGGGCTGACGGTCGCTCTGATGTCCCGCCGCCTGTTCGGCTATCTCGGTGCCGTACTCGCGCCGCTGATCTTTGCGGCAACCGCCGTCTACTACGCGGTTTTCGAGGGATCGGTCGTGGCGGTGGCTTTTCACCAGTACTTCGGCGGTATGGACATCAGGCTCTGGTACCTGGCAGTGGTCCTCTACAGTATTCCGCTGGTGTTCGGCGGTGTGCTCGCGTGGCTGGACAAGCTCAATGGATTCCTTCTGCCTTTCTATGTCGTCGGTCTCGTGGCGGCCGTGGTCTGGGCAGGCACCAAGTTCGGATTCAGCGGACACTGGCTGCACCTCGCCGCGACGACCGACAGTGCTCCGGCCGGAGTGCCAGGGTGGGTATTTGCCTATACCACGTACATGGGTGTGTGGATCATGATGCTGTACACCATTGACTTCGCCCGATTCGGCAAGGAGGCCGACGCCGGCTTCCACGGCGTGGTGACCTTCGGCCCGGTCTTCTACCTGGTGACCTTCCTGGGCAACGGCCTGGCCGGTATCTTCCTCGCATCGACGGTGCCGACTCGTGGTGGTCTCAGCGAGGTGTCCGTCGTCTACGCGATCGTGGGTCTCATGGGGCTCGCCGGCCTGGCGCTGATCTGGGTCAGTCAGACCCGCATCAACACCGCCAACTTCTATCTGGCCTCCACCAACCTGGACGCGTGCTTCTCCCGACTGTTCGGCATCAAACTGCACCGCACGGTGTGGACCGCAGTCGTCGGCGGGCTGGTCTACCTGATCATGCTGACGGACGTGCTGTCGTACATCCTGCAGGCACTACGGTGGCAGGGCGTCTTCGTAGTGGCCTGGGTGGGTATCGCCCTCACCCACATCACTCTGGTCGGAGACGACCGTGATGGCCTCCCGGAGTTCCGTCCGGGGCGTCTGCGGCTGGTGGCACCCGGGGCGGTGGTCTGGCTCCTGGCCTCCGGCGTCGGCATCTACCTGACCGAACGAGGCAGCGCCGTCGGCGCGGTGTGGGCCTCGCCCGTCACCCTGGTCCTGGCCGTCGTCGGCTACGCCGTCGCGGTAAACCTGTTGCCCAGCCCGGTGCTCACCCGCGGCCACGATCCCCGCGACGAGGTCCACGACATCTGGGAGGCGCGGATCCGCTGTCACGTGTGCGACAGGTACTACGTCGCCGTGGAGATGGACCGCGATCCCAGCGCCAGCCACGCGGCGATCTGCTCCGGGTGTGCCTCTCAGAGCACCCTCTTCTACCACGCCGCCCGGGCAGAGGCCGTACAGCGCACATCACAGCCCACCCCGCTCGAAAGCGCCTGAGGGGCTGTTCAGCTCCCCACCCATGGACCCTGGCAGCCGGGGCGGCTGCCAGGGTCACCCGCATCTGCCACCGCTGCAAGGACTGATTCCCGTGCTCGACCCCCTGGACCCCGCGTTCGCACGCGACCCGTACCCGTACTACGCATCTTTGCGTTCACGCGGTCCCGCCGCCCGCGTGCGCCTTGCGAACGGCACTCACGCGTGGCTCATCACCGGCTATGAGCAGACCCGCGCCGTGCTCGCCGACCCACGGTTCTCGAACGTGCCTGCACAGCATGCGGGCCGCCGGAAAGCCGATTCGCCCGCCCAGCGCGCCCGCGCCTGCCTAGCCCAGCACATGCTCAACTCCGACGCTCCGGAGCACACCCGGCTTCGCCGCCTGACGGCCGCCGCCTTCTCTCCGAGGCGGGTCGACGCAATGGGGCGCCGCATAGAGGAGTTGTCGACCCAACTGCTCGCCGGGCTCGCCAAGCGGCTGAAGGAGGACGGCACGACCGATCTCGTGGACGAGCTGGCCTTCCCGTTGCCCGTGCTCGTGATCGGAGAGGTGCTCGGAGTCCCCGAGAGCGACCGGAACGATCTGCGTGACTGGACCTATCGCGTCGGCTCGCCGACCGATGCGTTCGAGCAGGGAGTGGTCGACGACGCCTGGATTCGACTTCGTGACTACTTCACGGCGCTCATCGCGGACAAGCGACGGTTCCCGGGTGACGACCTGTTCAGCGTGCTCATCCATGATGCGACGGACGGCGGGCTCGACGACGACGAGCTGCTGGCCATGGCGTTCCTGCTGCTCTTCGCCGGTTACGAGACAACCATGAGCCTTCTCGCCTCCGCCTCTCTGCTGATGCTCACCCACCCGCAGGAGCTTGCTGCGGCAATCAGCCATCCCGAGCGCTGGCCGGCAGTGGTCGAGGAGACACTGCGCCACGCCAGCCCGTTGGAGGGTGCAACATGGCGGCGGGCAACAGAAGATGTGAACCTCGAAGGTGGACTGACCATACCCGCAGGATCCTCGGTGCTGACCGTCCTCGCCGCCGCCAACCGTGACCCCGATCACTTCCCCGATCCCGATGTGTTCCGGCCGGACCGTCATATGCCTGGCTCGCCAGGGCTGCGTGCCAGACCGCACATGGCATTCGGTCACGGCCCGCACTTCTGCGTCGGCTCCCGTCTGGCTCGGCTGGAAGCCCTGATCGCCCTGCCACGGCTCTTCGCGGCCTTCCCGGGCCTGAGGCTGGCGGCAGACCCCGCCGACCTTCCATACCGACCTGGGTTGCTGGTCCGCAGCCCGAGGCTGGTGCCGGTGACGACTGAGTGACGTGACCACTCGTTGCAGTCCGCTTGTCCCGGTGCTCGTATCCGGGGCACCTTCGCCGCTGCCGACCGGCTTGCCAGCGGATGCTCACACGGAAACGCCAAGGTGAACGGGAAGCTCATCTGGCAGAAGCCTCTTGGGGCAGGAACTGCTCGCACCAGATGGTTTTCCCGTCACGTGTCTGACGTGTGCCCCAGCGTTGGGTGAGTTGGGCGACAAGGAGGAGCCCCCGTCCTCCTTCGTCGGAGAGTCGCGCGCGGCGCATGTGGGGGGCGCTGTTACTGGCGTCGGACACCTCACAGATGAGCGTTCGCTCCCAGATCAGCCGCAGCTGAATGGGGGTGTGCGCGTAGCGAATGGCGTTGGTGACCAGTTCGCTGACCACCAACTCGGTCACGAAGCTCTGGTCCCCCAGCGCCCACGCGTCGAGTTGGCCGCTGGCCCAGGAACGGGCGAAGGCCACCATCGCGGGATCTGCCGGCACGTCCAGGACAGCGACCTGGTCTGCGTTGAGGGCTCGCGTGCGAGCAATGAGCAAGGCGACGTCGTCGAAGGGACGCTCCGGCAACAAGCTCTCGATTACGCTGTCGCACATCAGCTCCGGCGACAGCGCGCGCCGGGCGAGCGCGGACTGCAACAGTTCGAGCCCCTCGTTGACGGGGCGATGTCGAAGGTCGAGCAGGCCGTCGGTGTAGAAGACGAGCAGACTGCCTTCGGGTACTACCAGCTCAGCGCATTCGAAGGGCAGGTTGCCCACCCCGAGTGGGGGGCCTGCGGCAAGCTCGAGAAGTTCGACCGTACCGTCCGGCGTGACCAGGGCCGGCGGAGGATGACCGGCACGAGCCATGAGGCACTTGCGGGAGACGGGGTCGTAGACCGCGTACGTGCACGTGGCGCCGAGGTCAGCCCCGTCGGTCCTCGCGTCGTCCTCTTCGGCAGCACGGTGGGTGACCAGGTCGTCCAGGTGCGTGAGCAATTCGTCCGGGGGCAGGTCGATGTCGGCAAGGGTGCGCATCGCCGTCCGCAGCTGACCCATGGTGGCGGCAGCGCCGATGCCATGGCCGACGACGTCGCCGACGACCAGCGCCACCCGTGCCCCTGACAGCGGGATCACGTCGAACCAGTCACCGCCGAGGCCTGACTCGCCGCTCGCAGGGAGATAGCGGGACGCGGTCTCGACAGCCGCCTGCGCGGGGTGCCGTTTCGGGAGCAGGGTGCGCTGGAGGGTGAGAACGGCAGTACGCTCCCGGGCGAAGCGTCGGGCGTTGTCGAGGCAGACAGCAGCGCGTGCAACGAGTTCTTCGGCCAGAAGGCGGTCCTCGTCCGTGAACGGCTGTGGGGTCCGCCTGAGAAAGATGGTCACGCCCAGGATCATGCCTCGCGCTTGTACCGGGACTCCCATGATCGACTGGAAGCCATGTGTGCGGAAGCTGGCTGCGCGGGCGGGGTCATCTGCCAGCCAGGCGCCCGTGGCGGGATCGCTGACCCGTCCCATGACCGATCGACCCGCCGCCATGCAGCGGACCGCAGGAGAGTGCGCCGGATAGACGTCGACTTCTCCCGTCTGCCGCAGAGCCTCTGGTGCTCCTTCGTGGATGGACTGGTTGGCCACCCGGCGCAACGCCACGCTCCCGGTGAACGGTCCTGGTTCGTCGCCCCTCAGCAGGGTGTCCACCAGGTCCACATTGACCCAGTCGGCAAGAGAGGGGACAGCCACTTCGGCGAGTTCCTGAGCGGTCCGCATCACGTCCAGGGTGCTGCCGATGCGGGTGCTGGCATCGTTCAGCAGCTTCAGCCGCTCCAGGGCGCGCGGCCGAAGGGCGTCCTCGTCCTGCAGCGGTGGGAACTGTCCGAGCAAAGAAGCAGCGAGGAGCCACGCCGGTCGGCCGTCGTGGCCTGCCATCCGGCAGCCGAGTACGGACAGTCGCAGAATGCGGCCATCGTGGTGCCGCACCTGCATGTCACCCGCCCAGTTGTGCTGCTTCATCGGAAGTGTCCGGAACGGTGATGGAGCGCCGGAGGCCAAGTCCCCGATCAGCCGCCCGACGACATCCTCGGCGTCATAGCCGAGCAGTTGCCGAGCTCCCGGACTCCACCCCGTGACGACATCCTGCTCATCGATCATGAGCACTGCCACGCCTGGAGGGGTGAGTCCGGACGGGCCAGGAACGGTGTCGTAGGCGTTCATACCGCTCGTCTCGCTCCCCCGAACACTGGGTTGCGCACCGTGTTGATCACCAGCGGCTACAAGACCAGCATGCTCCCTGTTCAGGTGATCTTCAACAGGACCTTCGACCCGCGCGGTATCGAATCGATCGACCGCCCCGAGCCAAGACCTGAGGGGCTCATCGGTCGCTGGGAGTAGGTCCTGCGCCGCAGGCACGCACACTCATGAGCAGCCGGCTCAGGTCGCGGCTCATCGCTCCGCACCCTGGGCACGTGGGTCCTTCTCGCGCTTTCGTATCCCCGGGTTTGGCCGGCGGGCTGGCCACGCGGACGGACGGCGCGGGAGGAGTTCGCGGTGTCGGCGGTCCGGGCCTCCGGTGCAGGCCGCCGCGACTGGCGCCCTCGAACATGGCATGGGTGAGAGTGATCGTCGGACCACTCTCACCCACCGGGCCTGCAGAGTCGTTGAGCACGTGACCAGAAGGCGTGGTTCAGGCCGTTAACCGGGAGCGTCACCGCATGGAAGACCTGGTTCGGAACGTGCGGCTCAGGAGATTTCGGCGATCAGAGCGCCCTCGTCGAGAACGTCTCCCTCACTGATGGTGAGCTTGGTGACGGTGCCCGCCGTGCTTGCGTCGACCGGGATCTCCATCTTCATGGACTCGAGTATGGCCAGTGTGTCTCCGGCGGCCACCTGACTGCCCTCGGTGACCAGAACCTTCCATACGTTGGCGGCCAGGTCGGCGGTGATCTGCTGGGTCATGCTGGGCTCCTAGGACTGGGACGGTCGAGGCGCGCGCATGCGCGTGACGACGCTCGTCGTGTACGCGCCGTCCAGGAACACCGGCTCGTCGAGGAGTTCGGTGAAGAACGGCAGGTTGTTCTTCGGGCCTTCGATCGTGAACGATGCCACCGCGCTCCTGACCGCCGCCAGGGCCGCTTCCCGTGTCTCGGCGTGCACGATCAACTTGGCCATCAGCGAGTCGTAGGCCGGAGTGACCGTGGTGCCCTGGGCGTAGCCCGCGTCGACGCGAATACCGTTCCCGACAGGTTCGACCCAGGCCGTGATGGCTCCGGGACCGGGCAGGAACCGGATCGGGTCCTCGGCGTTGACACGGCACTCCACGGCATGGCCATGCGGCCGGACACCGGTGAGGTCCACCGACGGCGGCAGGCCGGAGGCGACACGTAGCTGCTCCTCCACCAGGTCGATGCCGTACACCGCCTCGGTGACCGGATGTTCGACCTGCAGCCGGGTGTTCATCTCCAGGAATACGAAGTCCTGGGCACCTGCCCCGCCGTGGACCAGGCATTCGACGGTGCCTGCGTTGCGGTATCCGACGGCCTTGCCGAGCTGGGCGGCGGCGGTGAGCATGCGCTCGCGCAGATCAGCGTCAAGAGCGGGTGACGGGCTCTCCTCCACGAGTTTCTGGTTGCGGCGCTGGACGGAGCAATTGCGTTCGCCGAGGGCCACGACGGTGCCGTCGGCCAGTCCGAGGATCTGCACCTCGATATGGCGGGAGTCGGGGTAGTAGCGCTCAAGGAGGACTCCTGGGTCCCCGAAGACGCGGTCGGCGAAGGCGGAGACCGCCGCGTACTGCTTGCGCAGTCCTGCCTCGTCCTGGGCGATGCCCATGCCCATGCCGCCGCCGCCCGCCGACGCCTTGACCATGAGCGGGTAGCCTATGTCCGCCGCGGCCTCGCAGGCGGCGGCCTCGCCGGTCACCGGTTCGACGGTGCCCGGCGCAACGGGCACACCCGCGGCGCTGGCCGTGTTCCGGGCGTTGATCTTGTCGCCCATCAGCTCGATGATCTCGGGGTCCGGGCCGACCCAGACCAGGCCCGCCTCTCGTACGCGGCGGGCGAAGTCGGCGTTCTCCGAGAGGAAGCCGTAGCCGGGATGGACGGCCGCGGCAGCTGTGCGCCGGGCGGCTTCGAGGACGCGGTCGGCGTTGCGGTAAGACTCGGCAGGGGCGGCCGGGCCGATCTCCACCGCTTCGTCGGCCTCGGTCACGAACGGCAGTCCCGCGTCAGCATCACTGTGGACGGCAATCGTACGGATGCCGAGGCGGCGTGCGGTACGGATGATGCGGCGGGCGATTTCACCCCGGTTGGCAATCAGCAGGGACTCGATCACGGGGCTGCCACCAAATCGGCCAGAGGGGTGAGTGTGATGCCGTGCCGGTTGAGAGCCGCGTGCACGGCCACTGCCGTGTCGACGGCATTGGGCGCGTCCCCGTGCAGGCACAGGGAGAGCGCTTCGACGTCGAGTTCGGTGCCGTCGTTGGCCTCGACCTTCCGTTCCAGCACCATGCGCACGGCCCGGCCGGCGACGAGGTCCGGATCCCAGGCGCGTTTGATCGGCTCGATGATGAGGTCTCCGGATCCGTCGTAGTGCAGGTCGGGGAAGGCCTCGGGGACCAGGGTGACGCCCTCGGCCGCGACGGCGTCCGTGGTGTCGCGGTTGAGCAGCATCAGCGGTACCCGGGTGCCTGTCTTGGCCACGGCGCGGGCGACGGCGGCAGCAAGCTGCGGGTCCTGGGAAGCCATGACATACAGGGCGCCGTGTGGCTTGACGTGGGCCAGGTGTCCGCCCGCCGAGCGTATGAAGGCATCCAACGCGCCGAGCTGGTAGAGGCAGTAGTCCTCCAGGTCTTCGGGCCGGACGGCCATCCGGCGGCGCCCGAAGCCCATCAGGTCGGGCAGGGCCAGGTGGGCGCCGATGGCCAAACCGTGCTCCAAGGCCGCAGCGACGGTGCGGCGCATGGTGGGCGGGTCGCCGGCGTGGTAGCCGGTGGCGATGTTGACCGAGGTGAGGTAAGGCATCATGCCGAGGTCGTCACCAAGGCTCCAGCGACCGAAGCTTTCACCCATGTCGCAGTTGACGTCGATCCTGGCCATCACATTTCCTCGTAGTGCTGGGGGTCGATGGTGTAGCACACATGGGTCACCAGCGAGAGTGCCTCGTCCATGGAGATCTCGCGGAAGCGGATGGTGTCCCGGCCCGGTCGCAGCTGGCCGATCTTCCACAGGCCCGCCTGTACGACCGTGCCGATCACAGTGAAGCCGCCGGCGGTCGGCCCGTCCGGGCCCAGAATGACGGGGACGTCACCGTTGGTGTTGATGCCACCGACCGGGTAGCTGCCGTCGAGCACGTTGGACGGGTGTCCCCCGGCGACACCCCCCGAGGCGCGGGCCCACTGGAAGCGGTGGGCCTGGAGGCGGGTTCCGACGCGGTTGGCGTTGAGGTCGACCTTCCACTCACGGCCGAGCAGGTCCTTCCAGTCCTGTTCGGTGAGGAAGTCGGGGTCGGCGTGCGGGCCGCGCATCACCTCTATCTCCCAGTCGTTGGCCAGCACCGGCCGCAAGGACGCCGGCACGCGCAGCTGTCTGGGCGCCCGTGCCGGAAAAGCGTGCAGCACGTCTCCCTTGGCCAGGGCACGCCCCTCGACGCCGCCGATGCCCCCCATGGTGTAGGTCGCCCGAGAGCCGAGCACCAGGGGCACGTCGATGCCGCCGGCCACCGCCAGGTACAGCCGGAAGCCCGGCCCCTTGACGATCGCGCATTTGATCTCGTCACCCGGGACGACCCGGACGGTCTCCCACATCGGCATCGGCACATCGTTGAGAGTCAGTCCCGAGCTCTCGGCTCCGGTGACGGCCACCCACGTCTCAGCGAGCACCCGCAGGGTGAGGCGGCCCATGGGGACCTCCAGGGCTGCCGCGCCGGCGTCGTTTCCGACAAGGGAATTGGCCACGCGGAAGGACAGGTGGTCCATCGGCCCGGCTGGGAAGAAGCCCTTGGACTGCAGGCCCTGGCGGCCTGGGTAGTCCTGCACCAGGGTCTGTAGCCCCGGCGCGATCACATCGAGGACGGCATTCGTCATTACGGCACCTCCGTACGGGCGGCCGCCGCCTCGCGGGCGGAGCGCAGTTTGTCGGCCGTGGCACGCACCCCTTCGGCGCGCTCGAGGTAGTCGGCCACCGAGAACGGATCGTCTTCAATCATGTACTCGTACTGGTTCTCCAGCACGTCTCGGCGGGCGGCGAGCAGCTGGTCCTCGCCGACCCGAAGGAACCTCACCCGGTCGCCGGGGCGGATCAGGATCGGGTCATCACGGAAGACGTCGTGCCGGGCGAGGATGTCGTACACCGGCACGGTCCGGCCGAACAGCTGGTAGCCGCCGGGCGACTCGACCGGGTAGATGGCCACGCATGGACCGCCGATGCCGATCGCGCCCTCGGCGGTCCAGGTACGGGTCGGGTTGTACTTCGGCACATTGATGGCGTTGCGCGGATCCAGTGGGAACATGAACGGCAGGCCCGGGAAGAACCCCGTGTACGCGTTCCACCACTCGGTGCCGGTGATCGTCCCGTACAGCTCCTCGGGCCCATCGAGCCCGTTGTACTCCACGATGTAGTCGATGTTGGAGTTGTCCCGGACGTTGGGGGCGTCCTGCCGGATCGTGGTGGCGTACCGGCGTACGGCTTCACGGCTCTCGGCGTCATCGAAAGCGATGGGCAGAGTGATCAGCCGGCTCGGGATGGTCAGAGAACGCACGGATTCCTGTGCGTCGTGCACCTCCTCCACGGCCGTGATGAGATCCTTGCGGGCGATGGCCGAAGGCTCGAAGTGCAGGAGCAGGGACCGGAAGCCGGGGGCGGCCTCCACCAGACCGGGGACCGGATGCTCGGCGAGGCGGGCGGAAACGGCGGTGACGAAGAAGTTGAGCTCCAGGTCGAGCGCCATGTCGCCGTACTCGACAAGCACGTACCGGTCGCCGGCGGCGCGGTAGGTGATGGCGGGCTGGTCCCGGTGGACGGCCCTCCTGTGGATGATCGCGGTCATGGTCCTCTTCTCTCAGTGGCTTTCTGCCGCGCACGCGGAACAGACGACCGTTGCCGTGGGGGTGCGGTCCATCTCGACGGCGACGTACGACCGACTGCAGTCGTGACAGCGCACTCGGGCCTCCCAGATGTCCTCGACCTCGTCGCGCGGGTCGTCATCGGTCCTGCGCACGGCGTCGGGGGCGAACGTGACGGCCAGCCAGTACAGTCCGGCCGCCAGGACGACCGTGATGAGCGGAGCCAGCTGGGCGAGTACACCGCTGTCCGTCTGCTCGGTGAGTGCGATACCAGCGACCGAGGAGACCACCCAGGCCCCGGCACCGGCCGTAACGGGGGCGAGCCGCAGGGGCCGGAACTCGGGTAGACCGTCCCGGTCGGCGCCGCGTACCGCGATGTGGACCAGAGCGATCGCCACCCAGGCGGTGACGAATACGCCCTGCCAGGCCAGGGCGTGCAGCAGGTAACTGAGCACATCGGTGAGCATCAGGAGGTAGGCGATGACCCCGGCGACCACGACCCAGACGGCACGCGGCAGCTTCAGGCGCAGGACGCGGGCGGCGAAGGCCTCCAGGTTGGTGGAGGCGAGGTAGTAATTGGCGGTGTTGATCCGAGTTTGGGACACGAAGATCACCGCGACTCCGGCGAGCCCGAGAGTGTTGATGAACGCGTCCACAACGCCGGTCTCGGAGCCTGCGATGTTCCAGGCGCGCAGCAGGTAGATGCCGATGAGGCCGTTGACGGCGAAGGTGAAGAAGTAGAACACCCAGCCGAAGGTGACGGTGCTGTGGAACCTCTGGTCCTCGGCCTTGCCGAAGCGGGCGAAGTCGATCGTGTACATCATCATGATCCACACGCCCATGTAGATCAGGTACGACGTCAGCCAGCCCGGCAACTGGCCGGCGGCAGCCGCGGAGTGCAGCCAGTCGTGCGGATAGCCCTGCTTGACCGTGGCAGTGACGACGACGGCGATCAGCCCGATCACGTACAGTGGCAGCAGCACGCCGTTGAGCTTGTCCAGCCAGGTCCGCACCCCGCCGACCACCAGCGGCAGGGCGTACAGCACCACGACGAGGTACCAGACCTTCATCTCGCCGCCGAAGTACTTCTGCAGAGCCACGGCGATGATCGAGCCCTCGAAGACGCCGTAGTAGAGAGCCGTCGCGGCGAAGATGAGGGGCGCCAGCGCCGACCCGAGCGTGCCGAACAGGCGTCGGGACAGCAGGGCCACGGTCAGGCCCGTGCGTGCGGCGTACCGTGACAGCACCAGATTGACCGCTCCGTAGGTCGCGACCGAGAGGGCCATACCCACGATCGTCGCCGGAGCACCGACCGCGTCTGCCGAGGCCACGGCGACGTACAGCCAGAACATGGCCGAGAACAGAGCCCCCCAGGCCATCGTCAGCGACCAGCGGCCCGATCGCCAAGAGAGGGGGACGACATGAGTGGAGTAGTCCTCAGTGGCGGCCTCCTTGACGACTCTGGGGTCATCTGTGAAGGAGACCTCGAGCACAGGTCGCGCGGAAGTCGTGGACATGAACGTCTCCAGAAGGGCGTGTGAGCGGGGGGGTGGAGACAAAGGTGCGTCGGTGCACCCGGGCCGACCAATACGCGATGTGTGCAATCAGATATTTTATTTGCACCATCTGCGGTCTGTTGGGTAACCCGATTCCAGCCGCAGGGGGCATGGCCGGCTCAGAGCGGGCTGTTTCGGCTCACGACCGGCCCCGACGCGGCACAGGCCGTGGGTGGACGTCCGAGGGCGGATGCGAGGGCCTATCGGCAACGGGTGAAACGAGGGCCACGTACGGCGGATGAAGAGTGAGCCACCCTGCGATCTCTTGATCATCCTGACTTCACTGGTCTGGGGGAAGCGAGGGCGATCGACGTGGAGGACTGGGCTGAGATCCGCCGGATGCACCAGGTTGAGGGGCTGCCGGCGAGGGCGGTGGGCCGGCAGCTGTGGATCTCCAGGAACACCGTGTTGCGGGCTCTGGCCTCGGACCGGCCGCCGCAGTGCCAGCGGACTCGCTGCGCAGGACGTCGGTGCAGACACCTCAGGGCGCGGGCGTCTCGCCCGGGGCGCGAGTACGGCGGATTCAGCGGTCCCTGGCGGTGAAGGCCATCCAGAGTTCCGCTCGCAGCGCGGGATCGGAGAATCGTCTGCCCAACAACGTCTCGGCACGGTTCAGGCGGTAGGCGAGGGTCCGGCGATGGATCTCCAGGGCTGCCGACGCGGCTTCTGTGTTGCCGTTGTGTGCCAGGTAGGTACGGACGGTCGTCAGCAGGTCGATGCGCCGAGCGTCCTCGGACTCAAGGGGAGCAAGTGTGGCGAACGCCCAGCCATCGGCCTCGGCCTTGCTCACGTATGACAGCAGACCCACGTCTGCGACATCCTTGGTGGACAGCAGCCGACCGGTCGCCGAGGACGGAAGGGTGTCGGCGAGCGCCACGATCTTGGGCCATACCTTCGCCAGCCCGCCGAGGTCGACGGGCTCGCTGATGACGCCCGCGCTCCCTCTCATCCTGCTGATGATGGTGTGCATGACACCCGTTTCACCTTCGACCGCGGGCAGCACCACCGCGACACGTCCCCGAGATTCGCACGCCACCAGCGCCGATACGATCTGCAAGCCGCCCGTGTTCTCCAGCAGCTCCAGTAGATCGTCCCGCCGCGCTGCATCGGTCGTGAGGACGGCAATGCGCACGGGTGGCTCCGGCAACGGGATACCCAAGGCATCGGCCGCGTCAGTGGCCGCAGCGACGCGATCCGAGAGGAGCATGGACAGCACCGTGGTGCGCTCACGGCGTTCGCTGTCGAGCAACTCCGCCGCCTGTGCCACGCCGAGAGAAAGCAGATCGACCGCGACGTCGACCACTCCTCGCTCATGTACACCCAACGGAAGGGTACGACCGATGGCCAGTACTCCCGCCGGACGCGATCCCTGGCCCACCGACAGCAGGATCACCCGGGCGTCGCCGTGATCGAACGCTGCCGCGTGCCACGACCGGGTACGGGAGACCTCCAACCGGACCCGCTCGGCGTATCGGCGGGCGTGGTCCGGCGCTCCGGCCAGCAGGTTGCCCTCCCGAGACAGCAGCAGCACCCAGGCGTCGAGCAGTCCCGCGAGTCGGGTGACTATCGACCGGTGGGGAGGGGGTATCAGTGCTGCCCTTACCAATCCGCGATAGCGCTCCATGGAGGCACTCTGCTCGGCACGCTCCTCGGCCATCAGGCCGTCCGCCACCATGCGCACTACGGAGCTGAACGGCGTCGGTTTCGGCACCTCGACCACGCTCAGGCCGCGCTGTACCGCTGCTGAGATCAGTGGCTCTGGAATCTGTGCGTGCCGCAGTCCGACCCCGAAACCCACGCCCGGCACCCCGGCCCGAGCCAGCCGGTCGACATACTCCGGCCAGCGCCGGCTGGTCCGTCCCAGGCTCAGCCCTGTCGTCAGCAACAGGCTGCCCCGGTCCAGGTAGGGCGTGGGGTCAACCAGGTCGCTGACGTGCGCCCAGTGCACGGCCACGTCGGCTCTGCCCGTTCGCAGCTTCAGACCGAGGTTCGGGTTGGCTAGCAGGCGCCCCAGAGTGTGGACCACGCGACCAGAGTACCGAGGGTCGCCGCCGATGATGTCCTGCACACATCAGGTAACAGGACCCGTGAAGACTCTCGGCGGGGTCGTGATCACCGCCAGGACCCGGGCGAACAGGAAGCACCCGAACGATGTGATGAAGTGGGCCTCCGCCAACTTGAAGTCGCAGGTCAAAGGGCTGGTGTGACCGGCTCTCGGGACGCTCACGCTGGTCAGGGGCGGCAGTCTCTGCAGTAGATCTTCCGTCAGGCCGCGCCCTGCCTGACGGAGGCCCACCAAGGGCTATGGAACGGGTGCTTCCAGGGGTCGGAGGTCTGAGTACAGCTCAT
Organism: Streptomyces sp. NPDC059169; assembly: GCF_042755225.1. NCBI lineage: Bacteria > Bacillati > Actinomycetota > Actinomycetes > Kitasatosporales > Streptomycetaceae > Streptomyces > Streptomyces sp. NPDC059169. Next base: position 94,506 of record NZ_JBHZCF010000025.1, read on the forward strand.
CGGGCGCGAACCAGCGCAGCAGCACACCCTCGTGTAGGCGGAGCCGGTCCGGGTTGCCGCGCCACTGGCCCGCGAAGACCCGGACCGGGACGCTGAGGCTGTCGATGCTGGTGGCGGCCTCCACGGCGTAGGGCTGTACGCCCTCGAGGCGAAGGTCGGGCACCTCCTCGGACAGCTCCCGCAGCAGCGTGCCCTCAAGGCTCTGGCCGTCGTGCTTCCGGCCGCCGCCGAGAAGGGCGAACGCCCCCGACTGCCAGATGGCATCGGGCTTATGGTCGCGCAGATGAAGCAGGTAGCGGCCGGCCCCCTCGTGGATCAGCGTGGAAGCGTTCACCGGCTCCGGTCGGCCGTCCAGCCGCGCGGCGAGAAGCCTTGCGCGCAGTGTCGGCGAGGTGACCTCCGACTGCGAGAGCCACTGGGCGCCGGACACCTCCTCGTCCTGCAGCGCGATCGTCGGCGGCTCCTCGCCAGCGAGGTAGAAGACGTAGCGGAAGTCGGAGTGCCGGTGGGCCGGTTCACCCTTGGCCGGGCTGGCGTCGATGTCGTGGACGTCGATGTCGATCGGAGAACCGAGCATCTGCCGGGTCAGACACGGGGAGCCCGGCGCGATCCCGGCCTCCTCCGACACTTCGCGCAGCGCCGCGGTGAGCTGAGCCGGATGAAGCCCGGTTCCCACCTGGTCAACGCGGCCCGGGGGCGGCTCGTCGACCCGGAAGGACTGCACCGGGCGCTCCGTGAGGGCTGGATCGCCGGCGCCGGCCTGGACGTGTTCTCGCCCGAGAACCCGCATCAGGACCCCCGCTGGCACCCCGTCCTCGCCCACCCGTCGGTGGTCGTCACGAGCCAACGGGCCTGCCTGTCCGAGGAGGCCGAGGCGAGCAGCCGGCGACGCGTCGCCGAACTGGTCCGCGCCGCACTGGACGGGCGCACCCACGGGCTGGTCGGGAAGGTGGACCCGCCCGACGGGATCCGGTGACCGCCTCCACCGCACCCGTCCCACTCGGCCGCCGCACCGGATCCGGTGCGGCGGCCGAGTGCCGCCTACACCGCGGCGGGCAGGGGCCAGGTGCTGTAGGCCCCCTGGCAGTACAGCAGCGGTTCGCGGGGCAGGACGGTCCCGGCGTCGACCCGCGCGACGATCAGCCAGTGGTCACCGGCCTCGACCGTCGTCTCCGTGCGGCACTCGGCGACGGCCAGGGCGACGTCGGTCAGCACGGGTGCGCCGCCCGCCACCGGGGACGGCTCCCACGGGATGCCTGCGAACTTGTCCTGGCCCTTGCCTGCGAAGGTCTGGGACACCTCGGCGCCCGACGCGGCGAGGAAGTTCACCGCGAAGGCACCGGAGGAGAGGATCGCCGGAAGGGTCTGGGACTTCTTGTCCACCCCGATCAGCAGCAACGGCGGTGAAGCGGACACGGCGCAGACGGCGTTGCAGGTGAATCCCCGGGGCTCACCGTTCTCGTCCATCGCCGTGATGACGGCGACGGCCGTCGGGAAGGAACCGAAGATCTCGCGGAACTGCTGGGAAGTGACGGGCATGTGACTCACCGCGTTTCATAGGTGGGGAACCGCAACGAGCGTGCGATGTCAGAGGAGTTCGTGCTCCATCGCGCGCAACGCCTGGTAGGAGCGTTCGATCTCGGCGTCGTCCCGGTGGACGAGGAAGACCGCCCCGGGGGAGGAGTTGAGGTCGACCGTGCGGCTGGTGAGCGCGCCGTCGGCCTTGCGGAAGCGGACGCTCTGGAAGGCCGGGAGTCCCTCCAGCACCTCCCGTACGGCCTGTTCCGCCAGTGGGACCGCCCGGTGCGCGATGAGGTTCGCACAGCGCGCCGATTCCAGCCGTGCGTAGCGCACCGGCCGGCGGCTCAGCTCCGGCGCGTCGGCCGTGTAGCAGTCCAGCGTGAGGCTCACCTGGTCGGCGCCCGTGCACTGCTGGAGGGCGGCGGGATTGGCCAGTCCCGAGATCCGGGCACCGGTCTCCAGCAGCACGGGACCGTCCGGCGTGAGGATCAGTTCGGTGTGGGCCGGTCCGTTGGCGATACCGAGTGCCGCCAGGACGTCGCTCACGTATGGCAGGATCTCGTCGAGGCGCGGGTCGTCCGGTGCGAGCAGGTCCTCGTAGTCGTAGATCTTCCTGCTCTCGTCCACGACCGCCTTGCGGCTGATCCACACGTCGGTGAACCGGTGCGTGCCGTCCCTGCTGACCGAGTTGATGATGTACTCGTCACCGACGAGGTACTCCTGCCCCAGGACGGCTTCGTTCGCCCGCAGCATGAGGTTGGTTTTGCCGATGACGGCCCCGACCGCATCCTTCACCTCCTGGTCGGTGTCGCACGTGAAGACGTCCTCGGAGCCGGCGCTGTCCAGGGGCTTGACGACGACGCGGTCGATGCCGTGCACCCGCCGCCACTCCAGCACCTCGTCCGCGTCCGCCGTCTCCAGCTGGCGGGGCGTGCGTACGCCCGCCGCTGCCAGGGCCTCCATCATGAGGGCCTTGTTCCGGCGGGCGGACGAGAGCGCGGGGTCGTTCCCCCGCAGGCCCAGCGCCGAGGCGAGTTCGTCGGCGGTCTCGACCCCGAACTCGCTCGCCGGGATGACGGCGACCGGTCCGATCTCGGCGAGCCGTCGCCGCACGTCCTGTTCGTTGCCCGGGTAGGTGAGGTCCTCCTCGAACAGTCCCGCCGGCAGGCTGGCGGCGAAGGTCGTCGGGAGCTCGCGGCGCGAGCGCACGTGAATGAGGCGGCAGCGGCCGGCGGCCTGGTGCGCCAGCAGGGCTCCGGTGGAGAACGCGTCCACCAACACGACGGCGGGCTGTTCGGGCACTTCTGGGGTCACTGGTGTTCGTCTCGCCAACTGATCGGAATCTTAAGGTGGTTGAGTCACGCCTCGGCGCGAGCCGCAGTGCGGTCGTACCGGTCGGCGACGTGGTTGAGCATCGTGTGGAGATGGCCGGAGCTGAAGCCGTGGAAACCGCGGCTCCCGGACACGGCGTGCAGCGGCAGGTTGCCGCGGGAACCCCACACCAGCGCCCCCCGGTCGTCGATGACGGAGGTCACCGCGCCGGCGTTGTCGGGGTGCAGGCCGAACGGGATGTCGAGGATCCCCCGTTCGAACGCCTTCGTCAGCGCGGCGCCGACATCGGGATCGAGGCCGAGCACCGTGTCGACGAGCAACCTCGCCTCTTCCAGCACCTCGTCGTGGAAGGCGTCCTCCAGCGCGGTGGACGCCGCCGGGGTTCCGCCCGACGCCTCCGCGGACTCGCGCAGCGCGGCGAGGTTCTCCGCGACCGTGGGGATCTGCCACGCCTCGGAGACCGTCTTGACGATCATCCGCTCGCACCCGGAGTCGCGGGCGAGCCGGGCGCTGTCGCGGATCAGGGCGGTGGCACCGTCCGGCGTCTTGGGGAACAGACCCATGTACGTGTAGAGCACGACGTGCCAGCTCACCCCGGACAGGTGCTCCGCGGCGAGGGTGCGCAGTGCCCGCAGCGCGCCGCGGTCCTGCTCGGTGAGCACCCCCTGGGCGAAGCTCAGGGACATGTGGCGCAGGCCGTGCTGCCGGAAGAAGCAGCCCTCCAGAACGGAGGTGGCCACCAGCAGCGAGGGCGGGCAGAGCTGGCCCAGCAGACACCCGCCGAAGCTCTCGATGTGACCGGACTCGGTCTCGCCGGCCAGGAACCGGCAGCTCTCCGCCCAGGCCGCGACGGCGCGGGCGAGGGGCAGTCGGCTGTAGGGGAGGCAGTAGGAGACCGGGCCCCCCTCGGTCGCGTCGAGTCCGACGTCGACCAGCTTCTGGAAGACCCGCAGCGGAAGCGCCGTGCCGTGCCGGACCTGGACCGGGAACCCCGGCCCGTAGAGCCCGTCGAGCAGGGCTTCGGTGGCCTCCGCCGGATGGGAGACGAGCGGATACCCGTTCACCTCCTCACCCGCGGCCAGCCGCTCCAGGGGCGTGGTGTAGTCGCCCACCCTGGTGTAGCTGTCGAGCGTGAGCGTCCCCACGGCCGGGAGCCCGAGCGAAGCGACCTGGGACAGCCCGTCCCGCATCGCCCGGAGGCTGCCGAAGCCCATGCGCGGCTGAACGACCACCCTGCCCCGGTCGCGGCTTTCGGTGATGAACCGGTCGAAGTGTCCGGTCACGTCACCGACCTGATATCAGTTCGAGAACGGGCAGACCGGTGGCCGGGTCGACCGTCTTCACCTGAGCCTTGTGCGGGTCGCCGGCGCGCACCCGGGACATCATCGACTGCGATGCCGTGAAGTCCACCAGGGCGCTGCGGTACAGCGTGCGCAGGTCGGTCATGGACAGCGCGGACACCTTCTCCAGCCACTCGGCCGCCTCGTCCGTGCCCGCCTCGCCGCGCAGCGCGGCGTGCAGGCGGTCGGTCCGGCCGGTCATCTCCGGGTGGCAGGTCGCGACGAACGCCTCCAGCCGGGCGCCCTCGTCCGTGAAGGGCGAGAAGACCATGGCGACGAGGGAGTCCTCGCTCAGGCCGAACACGTCGCGGGCGTAGGCCGCGGCGAGCTCGCGCCGCTCCGCCTGCTTCGCCGGCGAGTCGTAGCGGCTCAGCGCCAGCCGGATGAGGTTGTCCGGCATCTCCTTCTTGCGCATCATCGTCTCGGCCAGCTCCAGGTACTCGGCGATGCCCGCCTCGTAGGTACGGCCTTCGGCGTACTGGGCGCGCAGACCCCGCAGGTGGGCCATCAGGGTCGGGTTGGCGCAGTCCGACTCGGTGAAGCTGAACGCGAGGTCGTCGAACCGGAAGCCGAGGAAGTCGACGATCAGGTCCCAGTGGTCGTGGACGCGGTAGCTGACCATGTCGTAGATCGAGACGAACTCGGGCTGCATCGAGCGGTCCCCGGTGGAGACGCTGCGCTCGGCGATCTCGGCCTCGCGGTCGGCGCCGAAGAGCTCGCGGAAGTACGCGTCACCGATGCCGCGAAGGGCCGTGAGCAGGCCCTGGAAGCCCATCCGGCGGCATTCCTCCACGTCGATGCCGCTCGCCTTGGCGAGACGCAGGATCCAGGCCGAGTAGAGCGCCTGTTCGCGGCGGGAGTCGCCGGTCATGATCACGTCGACACCGCCCTGCCACCAGGCGGCGCGACCGTAGAAGTCGGCCACCGCCAGGTTGCAGCTGTTGCAGAACGTCGGCCGTCCGTCACCCGCCGACCGGTGGCCGTTCATCAGCACGTCGAGCCGGTTGAGGTCGACCAGACGCTCGGGGAGCGGGAGGTCGACGCGGAACCGGCGGATCTCGGTGTGGTCGATGGTGAGCAGCTCCGCCCGCTCGTCGTCGAGCAGACCGAGGGCGTCGTACACCCGGTGGATGTTCTCCATCACGGCGAGCGGCACACCGGCGTGCCGCATGTTGGCGACGCGCAGGACGAACGTGCGGCCGTGGGTGAGCTGGAGGTGCAGCTGGACGGCCCGGACGAAGGCCACCACGTACGTGCTGTCCTTGCCGCCGCCGTAGGCCACCATGACCTTGCGGTCGGGCAGCAGGGCGGGGCCGCCCACGGCCTCGACGAGACGGTCTCCGACGGCGGCGATGCCCTTCAGCTCAGTGCCGCTGAGGAAGGCGGCCAGCTGCTCGTAGCGTTCGTGGTCGCCGAGGGGCAGGGCAGGGGTCGGCTGGTCGTTCACGGTGCTGTTACCTCGAATTCGAAGGTCTCGATGATGCGGTGGATGTCGGCCTCCACCTGCTCCTGGTCGTCGTGCAGCAGGATGAAGCGGCCCGCGTGCAGGGCGTCGTAGGCACCGCCGGGTTCCAGGACCTCGCCCACGGCGGGCAGCAGCTCGCGCCACACGCTGGGGACCGTTGCCCGTACGGAGGAGGCCTTGAGGACCACCGCCGGAAGGTTCGCCGGCTTGGGCACGACCAGCCAGCCGCCGGACGGGTCGCCCGGCCGGGGGGCCGGCGTGACCGGGTCCCCGCAGGCGGCCCGCAGCCAGACCTCGAAGAGGTTGACACCGAACAGCTTGTTGAGGAGGTGGGGCACCTCGCTGCCGCCGACGCGGCCGCCGATCTCCAGGAAGACGATCTCGTCCTCGGGCGTGACGAACAGCTCCAGGTGGAACGGCGTGCCGGTCATGCCGAGGGTGCGGACGCAGTCGCGGGTGAACTCCTCGATCCGGTCCCGGAGGGCGGAGTGCTGGAGTACGACCGATCCCAGCGGTTGACCGCTGCCGAAGGACAGGCAGTCGTTGACGTACCGCGACGCGACCTGGAACCCGACCTCGGAACCGGCGCCGGTGAAGCCGTCCACGTGGTGGATGGTGCCGGTGACGAACTCCTCGATCTCGTAGCGCTCCAGGTCGACCGTCGCGAGGAGCTCGATCAGGGCTGCCTCGTCGTCCACCCGGTGGACGCCGATGCTCGCGGCACCGTCCACCGGCTTGAGGATCACCGGATACCCGCACGAGCGGGCGAAGGCGAGTCCGGACTCGACGTCGGTGCACGCGGCGAACCGGGGGACGCGGACCCCGGCCTCGGCCAGGATCTCCTTCATCCGCACCTTGTCCCGGTAGACCGCGACCTCGGCCGTGGTCGGGCCGGGCAGACCGAGGTCCTCGCGGACCTTGGCGGCGATCTCGAGGGTGAACTCGGACAGGGCGATCAGCTGGTCGACGGGGCCGACCTTCTCGATCACCTCGGCGACGGCCGCGCGCAGCGAGTCGACGTCGTTGACGTCGTCGACCTGCACCAGGTGCGCGATCTTCGCCGGATCGGCGAGCACGCCCTCGGTACCGAGCCGGTCGACCACGTAGCTGACCCGGTGGGCGTCGTGGTCGATGAACTCCTCGTAGCGGGTGAGCTCGTTGTCCCACCGTACGTCGTCTTCCTTGAACCGGGGCCACCGGTTGACGATGACGATGTGCATCAGCGCACCTCCATGGTGCTGAGTCCGGCGAAGTCCCACGGCGGGATGACCGCCGCGTCGGCCTGCCAGGCGGAGAAGCCTTCGGTCTTGCCGAAGTGCAGGAAGGTGAGGAAACGGTCGATGGCGTCCTCACCGGTGAATACGTCGGTGTAGCCGTGGGCGAGCAGCGCGCGGCGGGTTCGATCGTTGTCCGACTCGGCGGTGGTCAGCTTGCCGCCCACGACGCTCGGGACGTCGAGCCGCTGCTCGCGCAGGGCCGAGAGCAGCTCACGCGCCCCGTGCAGGCCGTGACCGTTGACGCTCGACACGACCAGCAGGTCGGGCCGGTTCTCGGAGACAGCCTGCACGACTTCGGCTACGGGTGTGCACGCGCCCAGGTTCTGCACCTCGGCGCCGTTTTCCTCCAGGAGCTTTTGCAGATAGACGAGGTTCCAGATGTGGGAATCGGACTCGACGGTGCTCAGGAGGCACCTGAAGGCTTGACTCATGCCGGGACTCCTAGAGTGACCTCGTCGTTGCGTCGGGCGATTGCCTTGTGGAAGCTGCGGATCGTCAGAGGCAGCAGGACGGCGCCGATGAGGCACAGCAGCACCGAGAGCACGGTGACGAGCTGCTGCGGGCCGACCGACGGCCCGATGCCGGCGACGAGCAGGCCAGCGATCGGGAAGGAGAGCAGGTTGAGGAGGTAGAAGGGGCCCATGATCTTCCCCAGGTGCTCCTCGGGGATCACCTTCAGCCGCTGCGTCCGGTTGAAGACGTTGTAGTAGGCGTCTCCGATGAGCATGGCCACGAACGCTGTGCCGTAGACGGCGAAGGACGGGGCGAACCCCGCCGCGATCAGCGCGGCGCACAGCAGGGTGAAGCCGATGACCCCGAGCGCGCTGACGCTGGCCCTTCGCAGCAGGAACGGGATCACCATCAGGTTGAGCAGGCCGATGACGCCGACCATCGTGTTCAGCAGCCCGAACGACGAGTCGGGGGCGTCGAAGACGTCGGTGACCAACGCCGCGTTGACGCTCAGCACGCTCGCCATCACGAAGTTGATGGTGAAGTTGAGGATTCCCAGCAGCAGAACGGGCCTGTTCCCGATCAGCAGTCGCCAGCCGAGGCCGAGTTCGGCGAAGATCTGCCGCGTGCTGGCGGCCCCGGCCGTGGCAGGGGCGCGCAGTCCGCGGGGCAGCGGCAGCCAGGTCACCGAGGAGAGCGCGAAGGCTCCGGCGGCGATCAGAAGCAGCCACACCTTGTCCAGCGCGGACGCGGCCAGGATAGCCAGCGCGGGCCCGAGAGCCATGGCCAGCAGCTCCATGTTCTGGACCAGGGACTGGGTGCTCGCCACCTTGTCGCCCTTGGCCAGCTGCGGGACCATCTTCTCCACGGCCATCCGGGTCGGCGCCATGAAGACCGAAAGGAAGGCTCCGCCGGCCATGAGCGCGCCGGTCGTCCAGGACGGCTGGGTCAGACACATGACGAGCACGCTCACCAGCACGGCGGCTCGGGCCGCCGACACGAGCGAGAAGAGCCGGGCGCCGCCATCGCGGTCGGCGATGAGCCCTGCGAAGGGATAGGCGACCAAAGCAGGCAGCCATTCGAGTGCGAAGGCAAGACCCAGACTGGCCACCTGATGGGTGTCCTGGTAGATCAACAGGGGCACCGCGAACATCACGACCTGTTCCGCGATGAGCCCGAGCACCACCCCGGAGGCGAAGAGACCCCGGTGCAGCCGATTGTCGGTCATGCCGTCCGCTCATTCTGTTCGTGTTCGTGTTCGCGGATCAGCGGGAGTACGTGCGTGTAGAAGGTGCGCATCTCGTCGCGGGTAGGCCAGCCGGAGAAGATGAACTCGCTGACGCCTGCTGCCTTGTACGAGTGCAGGTAGGAGGCTACTTCCTGGTAACTGCCGACCACGCAGAGAGCGGGGCCGCCGCGATACGCCACGGCGCCGGAGTACAAGACCGGAGAGAGCCAATCTCCATCGGCTTCCTCGGCCAGTCGGAAGGAGTTCTTCACGGCCTCGGAATCCGAGGCCGCGACGAACTTGGTGACCCACTCGCGGTGGTCCTCGTCCGGGTCGTGCATCATGTCCGCGAGGTCGGCGAGCGCCTCGGCGCGGGTCTCGCGAGCCAGGACGTGCATGCGGATCCCGAGCCGTCCACCCTTGGCCAGAACCGGTTCGGCGGCCTTGGCGATGCCTTCCGGGGTGTCGCCGTAGCGGAGCCAGCAGTCGCCGTGCTGGAGCGCGGTCTCCTGGGCCGGACCGGAGGCACCGCTGATGTAGACCTCCGGGCGCCCGCCGCCGAGATATCCGAGACCGAGCTGGGCCTCCTCGATGCGGTAGTGCTCACCGGTGTGGGAAAGCGGGGTCTCTTCGCGCCAGAAGCGGTGGAGGATGTCGAGGAATTCGTTCATGCGGGCGTAACGGCCGTCGTGTGCGACGAAGTCCCCGTAGTACGCCTGCTCGGCCGGGGAAATACCGGCGACGAGATTCAGCGATATGCGGCTGTCGGACATCCACGAGACAGTGTTGACGATCTGGGTGAAAAGCGTCGGGGAAAGAAGCCCAGGGCGGTAGGCAAGAATGAATTTCACACGCTCGGTTTCCCGGACCAGGGCGCCGATCATCGGCAGCGGGTCGGGCATGTGGTAGCTGATTCCCATCAGGAGGGAATCCACTCCGAGACGATCGGCTTCCTTGGCGAAATCAACGATTCCGTCGAAGTCGAGGTGGCCGCTCTGGTACTTCTCCGTAGCCTTCTGCTGGCCGCTGTCCAGGGGGGAGCACCAGTGGAACCGCAGCTCCTCTGATCCCGGTTCGCGCTGGTCGAAAGGAGTGGGCAAACCCATGGGGCAACCTCCGGTTGTGTGACGCACCTGACTGTCTCGGCACACGGCCGGCCGGCCGGCGGGGAGACTCCACCGCCTCCGGTCAACTCTCTCGTCGATTTGGCTCAGCTGTTCCTGCGGAATTCACAGCATGTTCGGCCGAGGTCGTGAAATTGCGGGCATAGCAATCCCGTGGCCATTGCTCCGTGCCGGAGGGATCTTGACACGGCTGCTCCATATGAGTCAAGATCAATTCCTGGGTGGCGCCGCCTTGTGGAGTGGCGACAAGGTGTGCGTCGAAGCCTTTTCTGCCTCTGTGATCCCGGCCACACTTCTCAGTGTGATGGATATGGAATATGGAATATGGAATTCCAGATTCGACACTGCGGTGCATTGCCCGAATTCTCCCGGCTTCGGGCGCGTCCCGGAGCCGGGCCCCCAATGACCCACCTCGCCACAGCACTCGAACGGAACGAGAGATTGTCCGCAGAGAACACGGGGGCCGTGCTCCCGACGCCACGCGCGCACCTGACTTCGGAGCGCACCCGCGCCGCACTGCTCGTGCAGAACCGGTTTCTGGCCGGAGCGCGCGAGTTCCTCACGGGTGAGGGCTTCACCGAGCTGCTGCCGCCGACCATCGGCCCCGTGACCGACCCGGGTGCCCGTGGTGCCAAGCAGGTCGACATCGACTACTACGGTCACCGCTACAAGCTGATGACGAGTGGCATCCTCTACAAGCAGGCCTCCCTGCTCAGCTTCCCCAAGATCTTCCACGTCGCCCCGAACGTCCGGCTCGAGCCGCTCGAGACGACGGTGACCCACCGTCACCTGACCGAGTTCCACCAACTGGACGTCGAGATCGCCGGGGGCTCGCGCGAGGACGCGATGCGCGTCGCGGAGGACCTGACCCGGCACTGCGTCGACCACGTCCTGCGCACCGCCCAGCGGGAGTTGGAGATCCTCGGCCGGGACCTGGAGGGGCTCAAGCGCGTCCTCGACGCTCCGTACGGCCGCAAGAAGCACGCCCAGGCCGTCGCTGAACTGATCGAGGGCGGTTACGGGCAGGCGGAGAACACGGAGATCGAGTGGGAGGGCGAGGAGATAGTCTCCGCGGCCGCCGAGCAGCCGTTCTTCATCACCGACTACCCCAAGGGCTCGCGGGGCTTCTACGACAAGGAGAGCCCCGAGGAGCCGGGCGTCCTGCGCAACTTCGACCTCATCTTCCCCGGTGGCTTCGGCGAGATGATGAGCGGCAGTGAGCGCGAGTCGGACTACCGCAACCTGATGATGCGGATCCGCGAGACCGGCGAGAACCCGGCGAAGTACGAGTGGTACCTCACCCTGGCGCGCGAGGGGATCCCCTCCAGCGCGGGCTTCGGTCTGGGCGTCGAGCGGTTCACCCGCTTCCTGGGCGGACTCGACGCCGTCTGGCAGGCGACGGCCTACCCGAAGCTGCCGGGCGAGCTGCGCCCGTGAGCGGGCTGACGGCTCCCGGGTTCCCGGAGCAGCAGGTACGGGCCCGTGCCCGGTACGGCGAGGCCGCGGCCTTCCCGGAGAGCGGGACCTACGGGACCACGCTCTACGGCGAGCACGGCGCCCAGGCCGCCCAGCCCGTGGACGCGATCGACCGGGCCAGGCTCGTGCCCCCCGTGTTCGTGCCGCGACGAATGGAGAAGCTCTTCGACCTCGGTCGTGAACCGGTCTGTGGCGACGTCGATCTGGCCACCGAGATCGGCGGCTTCAGCTCCACCCTCCCCGTCTTCATTTCGGCGTTCGGATCCACCCGGGTGGCCAGCGGCGACCTCGGCGAAGCCGTCGCCCGGCAGGCCGGAAGCCTGGGCATCCCCATGGTGATCGGCGAGAACATCGTCCCGGTGTCGGGCTACGGCCGGGTCGCCGAGGAGAAGGAGAGCTCGCTGCTGCGCCGCATCACCGAGTACGCCTCGGCGGCGCCGGACGGGCTCGGCGGTGTGGTCGTCCAGCAGAGCACCGAGGACGCCGACGCCGAGGTCTGGAACCTGGTGTACAGCGACCCCTCGGCACGCCCTCTGTTGGACAGCGGTCGGCTTGCCTTCGAGTTGAAGGTGGGGCAGGGCGCGAAGCCGGGAGTGGGCGGCATGACGCTGGTCCCGCGTGACCGTGCGACCCAACTGGCCGCCCAGTACGACGTCCTGGACATCTACGATCCCGCCGAGGACTCGGTGCTGCGCTGCAGCAGCCCGGGAACCTTCACCGAGGAGATCCTGCGCCAGCAGATCAGGCTCATGCGCAACAACTACCCCCGCTGCCGGGTGTGGGTGAAGCTGCCGCCTTCGCGGGACGTCCACCTGGCGGCAGCGGTTGCCTGGGCCGCCGGTGCGGACTCGGTCACCGTGGACGGGGCGGAGGGCGGCACCGGCTGGGCCCCCCGCGCCTTCCTGCACCACGTGGGTCTGCCTCTGGCGGAGTGTCTGGAGAGGCTCGGCACGCACGACAACTCCCTGCTGGTGAGCGGCCGTATCTGGGAGGGGGCCCGCGCGGTGAAGTGTCTGGCCCTCGGGGCGTCCGCGGTGGGCCTCGGGCGGGCCGCCCTGGTCGCCTCGGACGAGGACCCGAAGGCGGGCCTGACCAACTTCGTCGACTGCCTGGCGCTGGAGATGCGCCTGCTGATCAGCGCTCTGGGCAAGTACCGGGTCGCGGAGGTCGGCGCGGAGGACATCTGGACCGACTCGCGATCCGAGGAGGGTGTCGCCCCCCGGAACGCGTGACCGGTCGGTCGTGTACGCGTGCGGGCCGGTGCCACCGGGCAATTCCTCGGTGACACCGGCCCGTACGGTCCTCCGGTGGTGACACCGGACTGCTCAGCCTGTGGTGAGCTCGGACATCAGCCGGGCGGCGATGGGCACGGGGACACCGTGCCGCTCGGCCGCCCGCAGGAGGGCACCGCCGATGGCGTCGAGTTCCAGCGGGCGATCCGCCTCCGCGTCGCGCTGCATGGACGACTTGCTCTGCGCCGGGAACGCGTCGTACAGCGCCAACGCCTTCGCGGGGTCGGCCGGGACGCCGCAGGCGCGGCTCACGGCGGCGGCCTCCTCGACGAGGGCCACCAGTTCCTCGCGTCGATCGGTGCGCACCTCGCCGATGGCGAGGCCGTAGCGGGTGGTGAGGAGGGCGAAGGGGGCGAGGAAGGCGAGCTTGGTCCAGAGCGCGGAGCTCTCGCCCTCGGACACGCGCGTCTCCACGCCGGCTTCGGCGAGCAGGGCGGCCAAGTTGGCGAGGCGCTGCTGGGTTCCGGCCAGGTCGATCTGCGTGAACGGGCTGCCGTGCTCGATGGTGCCCGGCGCCGTGCGGGTCGACTCCACACGGATCACGCCCGCCGCGACATGCTGCGCGCCGTAGCGCTCGCGCAACACCGACGGATGCTCGACGCCGTTGAGCAGGGGAACGATCAGGGCCTGGCCGATCACGTGTGGCGGTACGCGCTCCAACGCCTCGTCGAGCGCTGTGTGTTTGACCGTGACCAGACACAGGTCGACGGGCTCGCGCAGCTCTGTGTCCGCTTCGACCGGCGCGGCGAAGTCACCGAACTGCATACTGTGCACTCGGATGCCGTCCTGACGCAGCGCACGGACGGTGTCCTGCCCCGCCAGGCAGATGACCCGGTGCCCGGCCCGGGAGAGCAGGCCTGCCAGCAGACCGCCCACTCCTCCGGGGCCGAGGACCGCGACGGTCCACCGGAGGGTGGGGTCGGCATCGGCGAGCTCGGATGATGGATTGACCACGTGTGTTTCCTCTCGGGTGCGGCTTGGGCCATCGAATCATCTGCTCCGCCCCGGGTCTGCACGCAAGATCATGTGCCCAGAATCACGGAGCTCCTTTGCGATCAGGGGCTCGTGGGTCGGGAGTTGACGGTTCGTCGGCCGGGACGAGGCGGGCCTGAGTCGTGCCCTTCGCCGTGGCGCTCGTCGTGCGCCGCACTCCGGGCGCACGCACCCTCCGGGGCCGGGCTCGACTGGGTCGTGTGGACGTCGGTCAGTCGTGCGGAGAATGCCCCGCAGCTCCGCGACCCGGTCGTGTCGACCGCCTCGTCTCTTGCGTCCGTTTTGCGTTTCGCGCGCCGCTGACCTGCGGTTTTCTTTAACCTGTTTTGGCTCTGCATGTTTGCGATGATGCATCACGTGGAGTGGTGGCGATCTTGGAGCCGGGCGCAAAGGGCTCCTGGTCTGCGGTTTTGCCCCTGCATGTCACGTGCGGTATGGGCATTACAGGCGATATCTTGACGCTGAAATGACGCTCGTGACGCTCGTTCTGATGGCGTGTCGGGTGCGCCGGCGGGCTGACTGGTCAGGCCACTGGAAGAGCAGTGTCGGCGAGCGAGGAGCTCTTCTTTTCGAGTAATCGTCAAGACCTGTGGACAGGTGGGTTAGAAGAAGCCGATCGTGTCCTTGAGGAGCCGGAGGGCCTTTGCGTGGATTGTCGCGTTAT